>CAJUSZ010000001.1 GCA_910589425.1 uncultured Muribaculaceae bacterium
AAGTGAACATGAAAGAGGTGAACACCTCAATTAGTGTTCACCTCCTACTCGATTATAAGTTCGATTTGATGATTCCGATTACATCATGCCGCCCATTCCGGGGTTAGGCATGGCAGGCATCGGCGGGTTATCCTCCTTCTTGTCTGCTATCACGCATTCTGTCGTGAGGAACATACCGGCGATACTTGCGGCATTCTCAAGAGCTACGCGGGTAACTTTCGCAGGATCGATAACGCCTGTCGCGAAGAAATTCTCATACGAATCTGTGCGGGCATTGTAGCCGAAATCTCCTGTGCCGTCTTTTACTTTTTGTACGATTACAGCACCTTCAAGACCTGCATTGGCTACTATCTGACGGAGAGGCTCTTCAATGGCGCGACGTATGATCGCGATGCCTGTGTTTTCATCGTCGTTGTCTCCTTTGAGTTCGTCGAGAGCGGAAAGGCTGCGGATATATGCCACGCCGCCACCGGGAACAATGCCTTCGGCGATCGCAGCGCGGGTAGCGCTGAGTGCGTCGTCGACGCGATCTTTTTTCTCTTTCATCTCAACTTCGGAGGGAGCGCCTATGTAGAGAACGGCAACGCCACCGGCAAGTTTTGCGAGACGTTCCTGAAGTTTCTCCTTGTCATAGTTGGATGTTGTGTTCTCTATGAGAGCTTTGATCTGAGCCACTCTGTTGGCAATGAGATCTTTGGAACCCGAACCGTTGACGATGATTGTGGAGTCTTTGCTGATTGTTACTTTCTCGGCGGATCCAAGGTCATTGATAGTGGCCTGTGCAAGCTGCATGCCCTTTACTTCGCTGATGACGTTTCCACCTGTGAGGATAGCGATGTCTTCAAGCATGTCTTTGCGACGGTCGCCGAATCCGGGTGCTTTGACCGCGCAGATTTTGAGCGAACCGCGAAGACGGTTCACTACGAGTGTCGCAAGGGCTTCGTTGTCTACGTCTTCAGCAATGATGAGAAGGGGGCGTCCGCTTTGTGCCACTCCCTCAAGAACGGGCAGAAGATCTTTCAGGTTGGAGATCTTCTTATCGTAAAGAAGAATGTATGGAGAATCCATCTCGCATTCCATCTTCTCGGTATTTGTTACGAAATAGGGGGAGATGTATCCGCGGTCGAATTCCATGCCTTCGACGATCTCGACGGTTGTCTCTGTGCCTTTGGCCTCTTCAACTGTGATCACGCCCTCTTTCTTCACTTTTTCCATGGCCTCGGCAATAAGCCGTCCAATCTTTTCGTCGTTGTTGGCGGATACTCGAGCCACGTTCTCTATCTTGTTGATGTCGTCATCAACTTCCTGGCTCTGGGCTTTGATGCATTCCACAACCTTGCTCACAGCTTTGTCGATGCCGCGTTTCAGATCCATCGGGTTAGCCCCTGCGGCGACATTTTTAAGTCCTTCGTTGACGATGGCCTGTGCAAGGACTGTGGCTGTGGTTGTGCCATCACCGGCGAGATCACCTGTCTTGGAAGCCACTTCTTTCACAAGCTGGGCGCCCATGTTCTGGAAAGGATCCTCGAGTTCCACTTCGCGGGCTACACTCACACCGTCCTTTGTGATGTGGGGAGCGCCGAATTTTTTCTCTATGATGACGTTGCGTCCTTTAGGACCAAGGGTAACTTTCACTGCGTCTGCGAGGGCATCAACACCGTTTTTGAGTTCCTCGCGTGCTTTGATATTGAATTTGATTTCTTTAGCCATTTTGTCTTTGATTCTTGTTTAGTCTGAATTTTGGGATACTTACCTCTTATTTAACCACAGCAAGTACATCAGCCTGACGCATCATAAGGTACTTGTTGCCTTCAAACTCGATTTCAGTGCCTGCATATTTTCCGTAGAGTACTTCATCACCGGGTTTGAGTACCATTTCCTCGTCTTTTGTGCCACCGCCTACTGCAAGGACTTTGCCTTTCAGGGGTTTTTCTTTTGCGGAGTCAGGAATGATGATTCCGCCTAATGTTACTTCTTCTGCGGCTGTCGGTTCGATAAGCACGCGGTCAGCTAATGGTTGGATATTCATGTTAATAGAATCTATTAGGGTTTTGTTTATATATCGGGTATCAAGATCAGCCGGAATATGTTTTATCCAGCTGATTCGGATATCAGCAAATAGCGTGCCAAATATCAAGACTAAAACAAATTCCGCACCGAAAAGTTCTGTCGATACTCTTGGATACGGAATTTGCTTACTATATATCTCTCAGTATAATAGCTGATTACTTCAATGCTTTATCAGTATGTATGATTTCATCGGGGCTAATACCCCTGTCATTTGTCCTTTCCTGACATTGAATTCCAGTCCGTAGACTTCGTCATGGTATTTTCCGTCAGGAAGTTTGGTCGGAAGGTTGACGGAATTGGCATGGCTGCTGATATTGACAACAGCGGCGCCTTTCCTGCCTCTGTTGACAAGAATAACTTCGCCATTGTCTGAAATCTCAACCGATTCTTTCTCACCACTCATGGATGAGCGGAATTTATTTGCTGCGCTTACCTCGGGATGAAAAAACTCGTCGTTTCCTCTTGCCCCGAGTATATTGTCTCCGTAATAATTGGAACGCGTAGATCCCATTGGACGGCTGAAAAAGAGGGGAGTGCCATTTTGCCGGGCTGTGAGAAATACCCATGCGACACGAATCTGCTGATCGGTAAGATGTGCGGATTCATGAGCATTGGCGTAAGTGTCGTGGCTTTCGACCCAGGTGGTAAGGTATTCGGGTGCGGCTTGATGATGAAAGTCTATGATGTCAATCCCTTTTGCTGAACCGTTGTCAAGCATACGGCGTAATATATGTCCGTATCCCGATGCAGTTTGTCCGAAATAATCCGCATACTCTTTCTCAGGCACATTGAGGTCCTGCAGGACCTCTCCATATACAAATAAAGAATCGTAGGGGACTGAAAGCTTGATGCCCTTCACGCTTTTTCTGCCTGTTGCAACATCCCAGAAATCGTTGACTTTCACTCCTTTCAAGGAATCAACAGGATCACTGTGGACGCCGATATGTTTGGCTGTGTCATAGCGGAAACCTTTCACTCCCATCGAAAGAAGCTCGTTTATAAATTTCATGTAATATACCTGAAAATCAGGGTTCTCTGTATTTACGTCAGGTAGCCCGCCAGATCCCCACAAGGTGCATTGTTTGCGGTTGTTGTAGTCTTCCACGGGGATAAGCCCTTCCGAATGATACATTTTTTCTCTTCCCCCTACGGCTTTGTAAAAATCTGTGCTTACAGCGTCGACGTCAAATGCGGTGTGGTTGGGAAGTACATCCACAATTATCTTTACGTTATATTTTGCGGCGGAATCCATCATGGCCATCATCTGTTCCCGGTTTCCGACTATGTAGTTGCCTATTTTCCAATCCGTGGGCTGATAATAGTGGTACCAGTTTCCTTCAGTACCTTTATCATCGAATAATTTTTTCCCGCTTCCTTCCGGACTGTAGCAATGCTGCACAGGGGAAGTCTGCACCATTGAGAAACCGGCCTCTGAAATTTTTTTCATATTGTCAGCAATTGTCGGGAAATTCCAACTCCACGCATGTAGAATTGTCTCGGTATTAGTGAATTCAGGATCGTGTAAAGTCCTGTCTTTCGCGATAGCTGGAATCGAGGACAGGGCAGCGATAGCCACCGTATAAAGAAAATTTTTCAACATGATTAAGAATATTTAGCTATCCGCAAAATTACTCATAATTCCGCTACATGCAAAATATTCGGTTTGAAATTCCTGTAATCTCATAAATTCTATGTAACTTTGAAGTCTGAATCAACATACTAAGTAAGTCTTGGAAAAGTTTGAACGACCCGACATGTCTTTTATGCGCCGGCATCCGGTGCTTGCCAATGCAGCAATAATTGTTGTTGTTGCGGTGCTTGGCATCTGGATTGTCTACTTCTCTATCGCAATATTCACGCACCATGGTCAAAGCCGTACGGTGCCTGGAGTGGAGAACACATCTTACACTGATGCGATCCAAACGCTGCATGACGCTGGTCTGCGTTATGAAATCCGCGATTCCATATACCGTGAGGATATCAAACCGGGTTATGTAATTGAGCAGTTCCCCAAGCGAAACTCTGTGGTCAAACCGGGGCGTAAGGTGTTCCTTTATATTAATGCTGTAATGCCCAAACAGGTAGTGATCGACAATGATGACAGGCCGCGCGAGTATGCCCTGTCAGGCTTGTCGGAGCGTAGTGCGCTTGCGAGGCTTGAGGAGCTTGGCTTTAAAAAAGTGAGAGTGGTCCGCGTATTAGGCACTAACGATATGGTAATCCGTGTTCTCGCCAATGCTGTTCCTGTCAGAAAGACCCAGAAAGTGCCTGTGACAGCATCGATAGTGCTTGAGGTGTCTGACGACCGTCTTTCGTCGCTTGCCGACTCACTTACAAATCTTGAGAACTCCTCTTTGCAGGTAGGATCTGTGTCTTATGATGACTATGGCGATGAATACAGCGTGCCGTCTCAAAATGAACCGTCTCCTTATATTGAGCCTGAGCAGAATGAGGAGGAAAATGAGTATCTGGAATAATGGCGGATTATATTTCTCCGGAAATTGACTGTGCTGATTTTGATGAAGACAGTGAATTCTCGCAACTGATTGGAGACAATTCAGGAAGCGCTACGTTCGAGATGGACGATGGCCGTGAATTGTTCGAGCATTTCAGGTTTCAGGCCGACAAAGGGCAGCAGTTGCTCCGGGTAGACAAGTTCCTTGTCGAGAGGATGCAGCGCACATCGCGCAACCGGATCCAGCAGGCTGCCGACGCAGGCTGCATTCTTGTCAATGGAAAACCTGTAAAATCTTCCTATAAGGTAAAGCCTGCGGATACAGTCAGCATAGTGATGGATCGTCCGCGCTATGAGAACGAGATAATCCCTGAAGATATCCCGCTTGACATCGTGTATGAAGATTCGGATTTGCTTGTTGTCAACAAGCCGGCCGGTCTTGTAGTGCATCCAGGCCATGGAAATTATACCGGGACACTTGTCAACGCCCTTGCATGGCACTTCAAGGATAATCCCGATTATGATGTTTCTGATCCGAGGCTAGGATTGGTGCATCGCATAGACAAAGATACTTCGGGATTGCTTGTCGTAGCCAAGACTGCGGACGCCAAAACCCATTTGGGAAAACAGTTCTTCAACAAAACTACCAGACGTGAATATGTAGCGCTCGTATGGGGCGATTTTTTTGAAAAAGCGGGGACAATAGTTGGGAATATTGCCCGCAATCCCCGTAATAAGCTCCAGATGGCTGTCTTCTCCGATCCTGAGATCGGTAAACATGCTGTTACACATTACAATGTGATGGAGTCGTTCGGTTATGTCTCAATGGTAAAATGTGTATTGGAAACCGGGCGCACGCATCAGATCAGGGTTCACATGCAGCATAAGGGGCATCCGCTATTTAATGATGCAAGATATGGTGGAGATAAGATCCTGAAAGGCAACACATCATCCAGCTATCGCCAGTTCATAGAGAATTGCTTCGCTATATGTCCCCGGCAGGCTCTGCACGCGCGGACACTTGGATTTGTGCATCCGCGCACCGGGATTGATATGGACTTCGAGTGTCAGATTCCCCAGGACATGAGCGAGCTGATCGACAGATGGCGCAGATATGCGGCCTCAAAAAACTGAGTATAATTCAATAGTTAATAATTAAAATAAGACTCATGGCAGAAATTCTTGCAAATTTCCGGGTAGGAGGTCTTCTTGTCGGACTTGTATCGTTTCTGATAATCGGGTTATTTCATCCACTGGTTATCAAGGGGGAGTATTATTTCGGACGGAAATGCAGATGGTGGTTTCTCATTGCCGGCATAGTGGTGCTTGCGCTGTGCATAGCGACAACGGATTTATTCTTGTCATCTCTGCTCGGAGTAACTGCATTCAGTTGTTTCTGGAGCATAAAAGAGATAGATGAACAAGTTGAAAGGGTCAGAAAAGGATGGTTTCCATCAAACCCGAAGCGCGAGGCTAAAAGGCAGGGAAAATCTAAATGAGGATTATGTAATGTGGATACCGCGTGCTGCTGCCGTGAGTTGACCGGAAAATAAAGACTTTAATGATTTTTAACGCGGATTTTGCAATAAAACGCAAACAAAGCCATAATAGGATTTGGATTTTCTAATTTTTGGTATTATCTTTGCAATACAAAATAGACACAATAAATTTACACCATAAATACCCTTTCTGCCTATAGCCCATATTTACTCTAACATCTAAAACAGATTAGAAAATGGTAAAATATACGAGCATGACCGACGATCAGTTGGTCAACGCTTACATTCAGGGCAGCAATGAGGCTTTTGATGTTTTGTTGAAACGTCATCAGGATCGCATATTCTCCTACATACTCCGGATCATCAAGAACGAGGATGTGGCTAACGATATTTTTCAGGAAACATTCGTCAAGGCGATAATGACAATCAAGCAGGGTCGCTATACTAATAACGGCAAATTTCCTGCGTGGGTGTCGAGAATAGCTCATAATCTTATAATAGACTATTATCGTCAGGAGAAGTCTGAAAACATGCAGTCTGCTGACATACAGGAAGTGGATGTCCTCAACAGAAAAGAACTTTGTGAGGAGACGATAGAGGATATTCTGGTCTCCGAACAGATAAGGTCGGACGTAAAGCATCTTGTAGAGCAGCTTCCCCCGTTGCAGAAGGAAGTGCTTAGGATGCGTTATTATCAAGGGCTTTCATTTAAAGAAATTGCTGAACTTACCGATGTAAGTATCAATACAGCGCTTGGGCGTATGAGATATGCAATCATAAATCTGCGTCGCATTGCGGCTGAAAAGGAAATTGTGCTGACTGTCTGAATATGCGGTGCCGGTTGTCGGTGAAGGCAACTTCATTACTGCCATGTTGTGGACATTATCTCAGCCAGTCTAATCTTTAAAACTGACTCAGGTTTCAATATCCTGAGTTTTTTTATTTATGAATGATGGTGCCTGGTGTCCATTCAGTAACTGTCCTGATTTCTGTCGATCCGTCCCCGTCTGAATTTATCCCAGTTATGTTTAAAATTTTTGTGTGATTTGTAAAGAGTTATCCCTGTAAGTTGTTTCAGAAGGGACAAAGCCCTGTGTCCGATCTGAAAATTACGGTTATGCAGCCCGAACCTGCTGCTGATCATTTTTCTGTCCGGTTCGCTTAGAAGGCGTATTCTATCGGCGTCTATTTCATCAACGCGAGATATAAGTTTGAGTGTGGCTGCGGAAAACTCCGGTGCGTTTGGAGATTCGAATATGCTGATTTCATTCTTGTCAAAACGTAATCCATCCCATTTTTTTGCTTCTTTCTGTGTTATATATTCTTTGTCGAGGACATATACTTCAGCATGGGTGCTTACTGTAAAAGGTTCTCCGTCGCTATTGAATCTGAACATCCGGCGTCCCCGTCCGGTCGATTCAATATTGAAAGAGTATTCTGTCAGATCTGATGCCGATACTGAATCGGCACATACGTTGTCGTAGTTTAGTTTTATCTTGATTATGTCGAAATCGAGTGTGTTGTTGAAAATGTTGGAGAATCCAGTAGACCATTTGCTGTTTGTCGTATCTGCTAAGAGATCTATCTGTATCTGAATCCGGTCATTCTCTTTTTGCCATATTTCAGCTGGTTGATATTTTCCATGGATCGTGTCAATAGCCGACTCAGTGTTTTGTAGCTTCGCCGGTAGTCTGATCGATGGCATGATTCCAACCCAATCCGACCACGAGAAATGGTGATTGCAGTTGTCGCTTACGCTGTCAAGCCCGGATGAGTCGGTAAACCTATAATAGGATCTGGCGTTCAACACTCTTGGTGTTGTCCATCCTTTGAATTTGCTATCCCGATCCACAGGCAGCATATAGTCGACGGTCTTTTCTCGGAATAGAAACACGGTATCGGTCTGTGAAGCCAGGGTGGAATATTCACGTATGTAAGCCAATATATGGAGAATCCTGTGATTTCTGGATTCTACCACCAGCTCTGGAAGATCAGTTGTATTTTGAGTAAGTCCACAGGCATGGTTCCATGCCGCGGCAAAAGCGGTTATTAACAGTAATGCAATTGTTCTCCAAAGCATAATTCAGAATAGGGTAATTATTGATTATTTTCCGGTCCCGAATCGGGATATGTCGATGTCAGGAACGTTCTTGGGTTTGAAATCGTTGAATCTCCATATAAATGATAGTTTGATATAGCGGTTCATCCCGTAAGTTTTCATTCTATAGTCCTGATCTGAAAACTTAATGTTGAGAACGGGGTTGCAAGTGTTGAAGACATCGTTGGCTTTCAGTACGAGTTCGCAGCAGCGTTTTCTCCCGAATTGCCACTTCACGCCGGCATCTATTTTCCAAAGAGGATCCATGCGTCCGGCACCCTGGATCATGCCGGCCATATATGTGGCGTCAATAGACAGAGAGAGCGGGCATGTGGGCGTGAAACGTATACTGTTATTCAACCCTATGTAGACGCCCCAGCGTCTGTTGTCGAAACTGAGGTCGTGGAAATTGTTTGATTTCTGGCGCGCGTGATACAGGTTGAATGTGGCTGTTGCATTCCAGATATTTTTCAAATCAAACGGGATATGAAGTTGCAGTCCCACTGTCCGGGAGAAATCAAGATTCAGGGTCTGGAATATGAGATGGAGGTCGGAAGTTGATTGATAAGGCAGTTGCACAGAGTAATCGTCGGCATACAGTACATATAGTGTTGCGGCATATTTTTGTCTGTAAATGTAGCTTAGCTGGCCGGAATAATTCATGTATGGCTGTAGCGCTGGATTTCCGAGTATCATTGAGTAGTCATTGATATAAGAGGAGCCTCCATGTAATTCCCAATACGATGGATACACGCGTTCCGAGCTGAGATTAAGTTGGAATATGCTCTTGGGGGTCTTGTAGAATGTAGCGCCTAATTGAGGGATAATATTCCAATTATGACGGTAGTTGTTGTGGAAATATTCCGCACTGGCAGATGCGTTGAATGACAGTCCCCACGGGAAAGACGCCTGTGTGGCAATATAAACGCTTGCCACATCCTCACGCAATGTATTGCCGAATCCAGGGGCGTCCGGGAATCTGTAGGATTGACTGCTCTTGTCATCAGCGTGCTGATAGTCCATGCCGTATCCGAGAGTCCATATACCAAGAGAATGTTCTTGATCAAGACATGCGTGCCATCGGTTGACACACTGACGATTTTCGGAATTGATTTGTTCGGTATTGCCTTTGAAAAGATTTTGACTACGGTTCTCGTAATAGTAAGTGTAATCTCCGCCGACTGTCAGTCCGAATGGGGTTTCATAACGTATAGCCACATTATGGTAATTAGTAGGAGACAGGCCTTTGTATAGATTACGGAAATCTCCAAAAGTTCCAGATGACAGGCTTTCATTTCGTATGCCTGAGGTAATCTGCCCATTGTATGTGAGTTTAAGTTTCCTGTATGAAGCCGCAACGTAAATCAAATTGTTCCACCCACGGCCAATCTGGCTCATATCATCTTCTACCGGATGATAGTTACCGTTGAGAAAGTGATTGGAGAAAGTCTTCTGTCGGTTGTATGACTGACTGCGGTTGAGGGACCAATTAAGGTCGAACGTCCAGTCTTTAACAGCGTAAGTGGCATTCAATCCACCCGAATACGAAGCATAATGGGCTTGATTGTAGTCCAGTGTGGCTTGTCCCATCAGTCCGTCGAGTGGCTGTGGTGTTTTCATCACCACATTGATCACGGCTCCGCTCAGATGATATTTTGCAGGAGCGGAATACATGATTTCCACCGTCTTCAGGCGGTCAACCGGAGTGGAATAGAGTAGCTGATACAAATTCTGCAAAGGCATTGCGGTCGGTTCGCCATTGATGATTATCGCAACTGAGGATGCTCCGCTTAGTCCGATTGAGCCGTTGTTATTCACCACACCAGGAAGATAACCCAATGCTTCAAGGATGTTTGTAACAGGTTTGTCCTTGACAATCTCCGGCAGATCAACAACCATAATGCCGTCTTTCCCCTTGATCTGAGGCCTTTCTCCCTTTATTATAATCTCGTTGAGTTCGTGTGTGGCAACGGTGTCTGTCGGTCCGTTTTGGGCCATCGTTGGAATGAAGATAGACAAAGCGATGGATATGATAAATATATTCTTCATAACCCTAAATTATTGTAATGGTGCAAAGTTACCGCAAGAATTACCGTCAATCACTATCTCCAGCCTTATTTAGTCTTAAGTCAACTCTTATTTAGTCTTAAATCTGCAATACGTTGTGTGGCAATGCGAAATATTATAGGTAAATTTGCGTATGAAAAAATTCAGAATCAACTCCATAATTTTCATATCTGTCATTGCAGTCATATTCTGCTGCAATGTGTTTTACCTCATAAAATTGTATCAATCAATAAGAGAGGACGTAGAACGCGAGGTAATGGCCGCGCTTGCCGATACAGATATTGATGATATGTGGGAGCGGTCTGAAAGGGCAATGCAAATTGCCCGGGCGAATGGAGAGATACCAATAGATTCAGCTGAGGCAGATTCCATTTACGATTCACAGCATGGAAGAATTTCCGGGAGCATTGATGAGAATGGAGATTTTGTAACCCATACAGTGAAAGACGATGGTGGTGTATCACAACAAAAATCTCCATTGGAACGAGGTCATTCATACACCAACCAAATGATGAAAGCCATGAGCCAGCAGATGCATCGGGCAATGGATAAATATTATGGCTATGACTTGAATATCACAGACAGTATTTTCAGGGCACGCCTTGCCGACCGGCAGATATATCCGGAATTTGTGGCAATTGAAATAGTGGCTGATAATGATTCTGTCCTTTTGGAAAACGCACAGCTTCAAAAGGGCATTGCTGGATACGATGTGTTCAGACTATGTTTCAACCCTGAAAATGGATGGATTTACCGGGCAAGCGTTACGCCGCTTACCAAGCATATCCTCTCTCAGATGATGGGGGTGATTGTTACTATATTCCTTCTCATGGTTGCTTTTGCCGCCGCATTCTGGTATCTGTTCCGTACAGTCTCAAAGCTGCGTACAATCGAGGAGATGAAAGATGATTTTGTAAGCAATATGACCCATGAGCTTAAGACACCTATTTCTATCGCTTATTCAGCCAACGATGCGTTGCTCAATTACGATACATCCGATAACCCGGAGAAGAAGGAGGCTTATCTCACAATAGCCATAAAGCAGCTCAAACGCCTTGGCGAACTTGTGGAGAACATTCTCGCCATGAGTATGGAACGCCGAAAAACCATGACCTTGAAGCCGGAGAAAATCGACCTGCGGGGACTTGTGGACGAGATAGTGGAATTACAGCGCATGAGAGGAGACAAGGATATTGCCATTGAAGTTCAATCAAAGGGGAATATCAGAGTAAATGCCGACAAATTACATCTGTCAAATGTGCTGAACAATCTGATTGACAATGCCATCAAATACTCCGGTGACGCAGTCGCCATCAATATAAGAATTAGCCCCGACAGCATTGAGGTTGAAGATAACGGTATAGGGATTCCCTCAAATAGCCTGCCATTTATCTTCAACAAATTCTACCGTGTGCCTCACGGTAATCGACAGGATGTGAGAGGCTATGGAATTGGTCTTTATTATGTGAAGCAGATTCTTGAAAAGATGGGCTGGAGCATTTCTGTCAAGAGTCAGGAGAACCGTGGGTCTACATTCACAATAAAATTCAATGGATATGAAAGCTAAGATTCTTTTTGTCGAGGATGAACGCGACCTTTCGCTCATTGTCTGCGACACTCTGCGTCAGCAAGGATACGAAGTTGTGTCGGCATTCGATGGAATTGAAGGACTTGCCAAATACGAGACTGATGGTGCGGACTTGATTGTCGCTGATGTGATGATGCCCCGGCTCGACGGATTTGCTATGGCCAAGGAGATACGACGCATCTCCACAAGCGTGCCCATCATCTTTCTGACCGCCAAAAGTACGATTGACGATGTTGAGGAAGGTTTCGATACCGGAGCAAACGACTATCTCAAAAAGCCGTTTGAACTCAGAGAGTTGCTTGTGAGGGTCAAGGCGCTTTTACGCAATAGGGTTAACAGCCATTCAGAGAATGTGGTCTATAATGTTGGTAATTACAGATTCGATATAACAAACCAACAGCTTATATTAAATGGGAACGCGGCTACCATATCAAATATCGAAGCTCGTATCTTGGGAAAGTTGGTAACAAACATCGGTAAGACAGTCGATGCTTCGGAACTGATGATTGCCGTCTGGGGACGCGATGAAGTAAGCAACCGTAATTCGCTTCACGGCTATATCCATAAGCTACGCCGGGCATTCCGACACGATCCCGGCATTTCAATAGTCAATCAACGCGGATTCGGCTACATGCTTACTGTGAAAAATCACGGTAAAGAATGTAGCTCTTGATATTTGCGGTCTAAATGTTTGGATATTAGAAGAAAAATGGTTAAATTTGCACCCGCAAAAGGATAGCCGGTCGGCTTGATGTTTGCAACAAACAATAAACCAATTAATTAACTACAAAACAACCGGCAAGTTTTATGGCAACAAAAATCAGATTGCAGCGTCATGGCCGTAAGAGCTACGCTTACTATCCGATCGTTATCGCCGATAGCAGGGCACCACGTGATGGTAAATTTATTGAAAGGATAGGTTCCTATAATCCGAACACTAATCCTGCTACAATAAGTTTAGACTTCGACCGTGCGTTGTATTGGGTAGAGGTAGGTGCGCAGCCCACCGACACAGTCCGTTCAATCCTTTCCCGTGAAGGCGTGATGCTGATGAAGCATCTCCGCGGAGGCGTGAAGAAGGGTGCTTTCAACGAAGAAGAGGCACAGCGCCGCTTCGACGCATGGAAAGCTGCACACACAAAAGCAGAGAATGCGGTTCAGGCCAAGCTTGAAGCCAAGGCTGAGGCAGACGCCAAGGCTCGCTTTGACGCTGAAGCTGAGAAGAACCGCGTAAAAGGAGAAGAAGTAGCTAAGAAAAAAGCGGAGAAACTCGCTGCTGAAGAGGCTGCCGCCAAGGCTGCTCTCGAGGCTGAGGCTGCTGCTGAGGAATCTGCTGAAGCAGAAGCAACTCCCGCAGAATAACTTTCTCATAGTCAACCTAAAAAATCAGAGGGCTGGTGATTATACCAGCTCTCTGATTTTTTAGGGATGATCGCTTCATATTGAATCAGATTCATCTGACGAGAGATCAAGTACGGGTGCGGATTCCTTCCCTGAAAGACCAATTTTTGACTTCATGCATGCCTGCATGTATCCGACTATGGCTTCTGTCAATTTGCCTTGTTCTTCTGGTGAAAGCTTAAGATTCTTGATTCCGAGTGCGTCAAGTTGCTCTCCGGTTTCCTTGGTGATTCTGATAGCTTCCTCTTCCGTGGTGGCTTTTGCCACGTTTTCTGATGATTCCTTTAGAATATCCACAGCCTGATCAACAGGATCTTTTGAAGAGCATGCAGCGGAAAGAAGCAAAATCGAACCGATTAGAAATAATAGAAGTTTCTTCATTGTCGTAAAAAATTTAGAGTGCAAATTTACGTATTTTATTTAATACATACATTCTTATGCAAGGTTGAATGTGTCCGTGAATTTTGTAATTTGCCATATTTGAGTTAACTTTGCATCAATAAGCGGCTTTGAATAAACAGTCAATGTGTCGTTGTGAAGTATCGGCAGATGGTTTTATATTTGGCTTAATGCATCTTAGTTATGTAAGCGGTTGAATAACATTAAAAATTGTCTGTCAACGCTGATGTGGATACATTAACCGGTATAGTTGCTTGGAAAACTAATAATACAGCTAATTCAACCCGAAATTTCAAAATGACGGAGACCAATAAAAACCGCTATGGTATGCGCGGAGTTTCCTCTGCGAAAGAAGATGTGCATGCGGCTATCAAGAATCTTGACAAAGGCCTTTTTCCAAGAGCGTTCTGCAAAATTATTCCTGATGTGCTGACCAACTCGCCGGATCATTGCATCATTATGCACGCTGATGGAGCCGGCACAAAGTCGAGTCTTGCCTATACATATTGGAAAGAGACCGGCGACATGAGCGTATGGAAAGGTATAGCCCAGGATTCATTGATAATGAACATCGATGACCTTTTGTGTTGCGGAGCCACCGACAATATACTTATGTCCTCGACAATAGGTCGAAACAAGCTTCTGATTCCTGGCGAGGTGATAGCGGCCGTGATCAATGGTACGCAAGAGCTTATAGATGAACTCGGCAAGCATGGGGTGAATATAGTAGGTACGGGCGGTGAAACGGCCGATGTCGGCGATCTTGTAAGAACAATCATTGTAGACAGCACGGTTACTTGCAGAATGAGGCGAGACGATGTGATCGACAATGCAAACATTCAGGCCGGAGATGTCATTGTAGGGCTGGCTTCTTTCGGCAAAGCAATCTATGAAACCGAGTATAACGGAGGAATGGGAAGCAACGGGCTTACTTCCGCCCGTCATGATGTTTTCTCAAAATACCTTCTTGAACGTTATCCTGAAAGCTGCGATCCGGCTGTTCCGGACGATCTTAAATTTTCAGGTAGCCGCCGTCTGACAGATAGTGTGGATGGCAGTCCGCTCGATGCCGGTAAACTTGTGTTGTCTCCAACAAGGACATACGCTCCGGTGGTAGCCGCTGTGCTGAAAGAGTTGCGTAGTAAAATAGATGGTATGATCCATTGCTCGGGTGGCGCACAGACGAAGATACTTCATTTCCTTGGCGATGGACTTCGTGTGATCAAGGATAACCTTTTCCCGATTCCTCCATTGTTCAGGCTCATACAGCAGGAGAGTGGCGCAGATCCAAGAGAGATGTATAGTGTGTTCAACATGGGTCATCGGTTCGAGATCTATATCAAACCGGAATTTGCCGATCGTGTGATCGAGATTTCAGAAAGTTTCGGTGTTGAGGCACGTGTAATTGGCAGGGTAGTGGCCGACGCGCACAGAGGACTTACCATAAAATCGGAATTAGGCGAATTTGAATACGAGTGATCGTCAGATGGAATGTGATTCCATTTGATGATAATAGAAAACAAACAGGATGAGGTTTCTTAAAAAGAAGGCCTCATCCTGTTTGTATTATGCTATTGTTTCCCTATTCTTTAGTCTGGGAGAATACATTGAACAGTTGCTCGCCGAGATGAATCGTATAGCCCTGGCTGATGAAAATGACACGGTTGAAAGTGTCTGCAACTATGAATACCGGGAAAGTTGCGTTATCTGTTTCGAGTCCCTCCTTGATGGCAGAAGAAATACTATTGTCTACATCAATACCGAACTCTACGTTTGACGGGAGTTTGCCGTATTCTTTTATGTTGAATTTAGCTGCGTCGGCTTCGTTTGGGAATATCAGCAGAATTTTCCGTCCTGTGGATTCGAGTTCAGTTGCGGCAGCAGCCAGATCATTCAATGCGTGTGAGCTTGGTTCGTGGCCAGGTTTTATAATCCCAAGTGCATAATATCCTCGCCCTGTGGTAGATATTATAGATTTTGCCGCTTTCGAACCCATTGGCAGATATGTAGATTCCGCATTGAAAGATCCGATCACCTGCAATGCAGTGGAGTCCTGACGCACAGACAGATCTATGTCATTCGGTCTGTCGCTCAGGATACTGAACAGACCAATACGTGAAAGGACTGAACCGTCGGCCATGCGCTGGCCGCTTACTATAGCATATTGTCCCGGAGAGAATTGCTCGTTTCTGTTATTAATTGAGGAAACAGGTTCAAAATCTCCAAACTCAAGAAGATCTGGCAGTCCGTTGTTTATTTTTGAAATAGTGAACTGGGAAAGGTATTTTGGCTCTTTCTTAATGTTTGCAGAATCATGATGTATGTATAGTTTCCCGGTTTTTGATGGTTCCGTATCAATATCATTGCTAAAATCCACATTTCGCCAGTTCCCATCTTTGTCTATGTATTGGGTTGCATGGCTTACAGGGTCGATGCGCGCGGGGACTCCGATGCTTCGGCATATCGCGACGAATGCTATAGATTTTGACAACGGGTCGGCTGTCTTGTTTTCCCATACAGCCTGTGGAGACATACGGTAGGATTGGGTATTATAAAGTGTATCGGTAACAATGTTTTGCTTCATCCACGACACCAGTGTCTCTGGATCTCCTGAATAGGCTGAAGCCATTGGTTCAGGAATGGATTTCCTGAAGAACTCTTTGTAAGGAGTCAGCATCTCATTCTCAATGCGAGGATTGAGTATATACTTGTCATAAAATTTAGAATCTGTCTCTGGTGTGGCGATATGATCTTCAAGAACGTCTGTGGTTATGTCGTGGAGATCCTTATCTGATATTACAGATAGAAGAACCTCAGCCTTTTTCCTGTGTCCGGACGGAATGGATCTGAGGAAATCCACTATCGTCTGGTGGTTGCCGCGTGAAGCTGTGATAAGGTTTGAGGTATTGGAATCAAGATTCAGTTCATCGGTAATCTTTATGGCATCCGACGGGCTGATGAAAGAGGATGTGTATCGGTTGCGGATGGAATCTTCTTTGACCTTACGCAATTCATTAGATGCGATAGCCTCAGGTGCTACAGTCGGGAGTTTGCCGCCGGAATGCGGAGGAGTAATGTCAAAATCCAATATCCCGGTCGATAGGTTGTCTTTATCGAGTTTTAGATTTATCGTGTCGCCGCTGTTTGATTTAGCTATTCCAAATCGTGAACCGTCGGATCCCCATGCAATTATGTCTCCTTTGCCAGTGGTTAGTTCTGCGTATCCGTTTTTATCGGTGGTTTTCGTAGCTATAGGGTAGAACTCGGCATAATTGTATAATGAGAAATTAACAGTAGCGTTCTGCACAGGATTGCCGTCAATATCTTGCACAACAACGCGCTTGATTTCTGTAGGAGCGTAATTTCCAGTAACATTTATCACTGTGTGCGTATGGTTGCGGTCGAGTATTTCTTCCGGCCCATCGTATGCTCCGAACACCTTCGTATTCATGAGCATGCCTCGCGAAGCAGGGGCATTGAACCATGCAAGGTCAAGAACCGGCTCCGGTTCGCAAGCTCCGATGAAATGCCATTTCCCGTCGGCCCAAGCCTCGACCCAAGCATGGTTGTCGTCAGTGTGTGCCCATCTCGGAGTGTAGACTTGTCTTGCGGGAATCCCGACACTGCGCAAGGCTGCTACTGTGAATGTTGATTCCTCACCACAACGACCAAGTGCATTGCGGACAGTTGCCAATGGAGCTGATGTCCGTGCGTCGGATGGTTGATATGACACCTTCTCATGACACCAATGGTTGACTTCGAGAATGGCGTCTGTCATTGACATGTTCTTGATCCGGTCTTTTAATTCGTCATAAAACACTACTCTCGACATGTCGAGATTCTCATTATTCACCCTTACAGGAAGGACAAAATGCTTCCATTCTCTGTCCGGGATCTTCTTTCCCCACGGCATTTCTTCGGCAGCTTTCAGCGATGCCCTCACATTGGCGATCCAGAAATCGGAGTCATAATCAAGGATGTCAGGAGTGGAGGCATAGGCATATATGAATCCTAATGCTTCCGATTCTTTGGCAGACAATCCCCGGTATTTTGATATATCAATTTTGTTTTTCAACTGTGGCTGAATCTCTAACCGGAGTTTGAGATCTGCCTTGGCCTGCTCGTCAAAAACAGTTCCCGCATTTGCATTCAAACATGCGCATGCCGCAAATAACAGTGATAATGTGATGATTTTGTTCATGAGTGTGATTCTATTGCTTTTTTAAGTTTGTTGACTATCCTGGAATCTGTTGCCATTCTGGATCCGTCGCAGCCGTCATTGGATCCCATTGATACGTTACCATTACTATTGTGGCGAAAATCGGGGCGAAACATGCTGCGGGCTGAGGCGTGGATCTCGTCAACTCCAGATAATGTCAAGACATTCCGTACATTATCCGGTGTTATGCCAGCACCAGCCATGATTCTTATTCTTCCGGAAGCCTGTTTCCTGAGGCAGGATATCAAAGGCGATCCTTCAAGAGCTGATGCTGCCTGTCCGGATGTGAGCAGCCGTTTGAATCCAAGTCCGATGATTGTCTCAAGTGCTTTCTGAGGATTGACACAGAGATCGAAAGCGCGGTGAAACGTGGTGTCGCAAGATCCTGCGGCTTTCATGATTCTCGAACAAGCATCTATGTCTATTTCTCCCTCTGAAGTCAGAGCGCCAATGACAATCCCGTCTGCTCCTGCTTCAACTGCAAGCCTTGCATCTTCTTCCATGACAGATATTTCATCCTCACTGAAAACAAAATCTCCGCTCCGGGGTCTGACCAATACATTAATTGGTACCGGCATGGAAACTGCATATCTGATCATGGACATGGATGGGGTGAGGCCGCCATCCGAAAGGGCTGAACATAGTTCGATACGGTCAGCGCCTCCGTCTATGGCCGCCCTTATTCCGGCAGGATCTCCGGTACAGATCTCCAGTGTTCTCATCATGTCATAGGGTTAGTTCTACAATATTATCTATTTTATCGGGAATTGTGTCCAGATGCAATATTATTCCACCTTCTTTGTTAGAGAATCTGACACGGCGATTTCTGTCATCATAAAGCACCGCGCATTTCACGTCTTCTTTTACAGGGACATAAATATCTTTGCTGTCAGGGGTGAGTATGTGGATGAAAAGTCTGTTTCCGAGACGCGTGGATGTGCCCCAGTCTGCATTGAAATCACTTCCTTGAGTTCCGTAGATAGTCTCGCCATATTTCCCCATCCATTGGCCAATGTCTTTAAGACGGGAGAGAGCCATTGCCGGTAATTCACCGTTTGGCTGAGGCCCTATGTTCAACAAAAGATTTGCGCCCAGACCGGCTGTCTTCACAAGATAGTGGATAAGAGTCTTGCTGTCTTTATAGTTCGTATCTACTACTTTATAACCCCACATGCCATTCATGGTATTGCAGGTCTCCAACGGGAGCTTGCTGACTTCCTGTCCGGAAAGTCCTGCGGTGTTCTGCCCGGGGAGGTCTCTCTCGAAGATCTGGATATCCTCTCCAGGGAATGGAGCCAAGTGATGATTGTTTCCGATCATGCAGCTTGGCTGAAGCTTATGGATCAGCTCGTATTGGCTTTCGAGTTCCCAGTCGAATGGAACCGGGTCCTCATCGTGATCCCACAGACCGTCAAACCATATTGCCCTGACAGGACCATATTTTGTGAGAAGTTCAGTCAATTGATTGTCCATGAACTTTCTGTAGGATTTCCAGTCGGAATTGCGCAATGAATCCCGTCCTGTTGTTTTCCCCGTTCTTCCCTGCGGATAATCATCCCTTATCCAGTCTAGGTGCGAATAATACAAGTGCAGGCTTAGATCATTGTCGCGACAGGCATCAGCCAATTCACGAAGCACATCTCTTTTGAATGGAGTGGCGTCCACGATATTATATTTGTTCTGATCGGTGTGCCACATAGAGAATCCGTCGTGATGGCGCGATGTGAAACAAATGTATCTTGCACCGGATCCCTTTATGGCCTGTGCCCATTCGCTTGCGTTGAAATTTGCAGGATAAAAAGCGCTGGCAGCTTTTGAGTATTCTTCAGCTTCAGGACCATAGTTGAGATACCATTCTCCCTGGCCGAACATGCTGTATATTCCCCAGTGAATGAAAATCCCGAACCGGTCGTTCTGGAAGTCATTCTGGCTTTTTATTATCTCAGGAGTTGGCGTATAGGCGTATGCCGGGAGTGAGAGAACTGCCGCTATAAGGTATAGTAAGTGTTTATACATGAGTGTTAACAGATTTTATAATTCAACTGCGGCCGCCGCCCCTAATATGGCTGCCGAGGCTTCTGGGAGCATTGAGCGTTCGATGGTGATCTGGTCACGGTATATCCATAGAAGATTATGGTTGAAGGAATCCATCATGGATGGATAAAAAAGATCCCATGCCTTCGCAATCCCCCCGAAAATCACTATCTTTTCGGGTGAAGAGAATGCAGCGAAATCTGCAAGACCTTCTCCAAGGACAGTCCCGGTGAATCTAAATGTGGCTATCGCTGCTTCATCTCCGTTTCTGGCCGCTTCAGAAATGATCTTGGACGTTAATTCTTCTTGAGGCACAGATGAAAGTATCGGGCAAGGATGCTTGCTGATCATATCTATCGCCGTCTTTACGATCCCTCTTGCAGAGCAATAAGTCTCAAGACATCCTTTTCGCCCGCACGAACATATACGGTCGCTGTCTCTTCTCACGATTGTATGACCGAGTTCTCCTGCAAGTCCCCTGATGCCATGGATAAGCCTTCCGTCGGCAACGATTGCCGATCCGACTCCAGTCCCGAGTGTTATCATAATGAAATTGTCGCTTCCCTTGCAACATCCGAACTTCATTTCGCCAATAGCCGCAGAATTGGCGTCATTGATACATGATACAGGCAATCCGAATTTTTCGCTGACTTTCTCCTTGAATGGTATCGGCGAGGGCCAGGGAAGATCGACAGCGCCTTCTATCACGCCTGTCTGATGATTAATGCATGGCGCACCGATACCGACGCCTGCAATTTGTTCGTAGGAGGATCCGCTCGAATTCGCACATCTGATAGACGCTTCGTGCAGAGCGAGAGTGAATGATTCTACGGTATCAAAATCGGGGGTGTTAAGTTTGTGGCAATTCAGGATATTTCCGTCGCTGTCTACAATCCCTATGGATGTATGAGTGCCGCCTATGTCTATCCCGATTTTCAGCGAGTTTCCATTGGTTGCTTTCACGGTTGTACGATTCTTGTTGTATATGTAAGGTTTGTACTATAATCTAATTATGCCCAAAGTTAGCAAAAAAATAATTCATACGGTAAATATAGGGTATAAAATAATTCTAAATGGATATATAAACCATTCCACCCCACTATGGATTTCCATAATGGGGCGGAATAGACTCAATATTGAGAGTGGCGTTTGAGATCTATTATTGGGTTATGATGCGTCGTGCGCCGATATAGCGTCCTACGTAATAACCTTCAAAATTACTTATCTTGACACCTCTAATGCTCGCATGAATGAATTTGAATGTCTTGTTGTCGTTGTCAGCGCTTACAACAATTCCCACGTGGCCTACGTTACCGCCGCTGCTTCTTGATGTGAAAAAAACCAGATCTCCTTTGCGCAGATCGTCGCGTTTTACTGGAACTCCATCCTTATACTGTGCGCGGGAAGCAGGACTGATATTGTATCCGAACTGACGGTAGACATAGCTCGTAAACCCTGAGCAGTCGAACTGATTCGGACCTTTCGCTCCATGCACATATCTCTTGCCGATATGTTTGTTGGATTCTTTCAGCAGATCCGCGATCATTTGGTTTGATTCAGCCGACAAACCGTTGGTTTTTTCCAGATCGCGCTCCCTTTTGTCAATGTCATTGCGGATAAATTCATTGATCACAGACTTGTCAAGCCTGTTCTTGACATTGGCTAATTGTTCGCGATGCGCGCGGTCATGAGCCGCTTTTGCGCCGCCATTGGTTTTTGCAGAAACCGTCAGGGAGACGGCTGCGATAAGGAGTGTGCTGAGTATAATTCGGACGTTTGATGTCAGGCCGTTGTATTTCTTTATCTGTTTCACGTATGCAAAATTACAAAAAAGTTCATCCGGATGCAAATAGTTCAGGCCTAAATATCAAATATTTAACGGTTTTTATAAAATGGCACACGGCGAAGAAGTGTGTGCAATTCTTCGCCGTGTGCCGTTGCTGATTGACTTTACAAGTCAGAAAAACTTGGTTATATCGTTGTTGTAGGAATATACCCATATTGTACCTGATACTACTGTGGCACTATACATGGTATTGTTAAATGAATCATTGAAAATTAACGATTTATCTGAGACCACACCCTGGTATGTTTTTTTGCCGTCGTTTGCAGTCCAATTACCGTTATCATTAGTCAGAGTCAGGTTTGTGGCCGGATCATTGGTTACTTTATAGTTTCCTTCCTTGGGGATTGAAAGCTGAGATGCACCGGCAATCTGATTCTCCAGAAGAAAGGCATTCAACCCGGGAGTATACTCGATCTTGACCCAACCTGACTGGCTGCCCATGTTTTTGAATACCATGCCGGGGCTTAGAACCACATCATTGCCGGATGTGTTGGTGGTTGCGTACGACCTGACGTTTGGCTGGTCGAATATCTTACTCTCTTTGCCCACCACGACGTATGTATCCGCCATCGATGCTATTGAGACTATAGAGAGGAAAAAAGTAAATAATGATCTCATTGTCGATTGTGCTTTGGATTTATAATTATTTCAAAGTAGTAATATGTATTCCACTATTAGAGATACCACGGCGAGGATTGCGAATACCATTGCCATAGTGTCAAGTTTTCTTGATGCGTAACTGTTGAATTTCATGAGATATAAAGCGATCAAATGGCAAAATACCATCATGAACGCGAAGAATATGTCTGCGAAGCACCACCATTCCGTGCGCAGACTGAACGTCATCACAATCACAGCCATGATGAGAATCATGGCGCACCACGCTATTGCTTTTGATTTCAGTAATTTATTTTTCATTTGATCGTATTTCTCAGACTATGTTATTGTAGTTTCGGTTTATCAGGAATCAGTGAGAGCATAGTTATTCACCTGACTATTTTGATTCCGTATGGCCGGCCGTCAGTGGAGTTCGCCAATACAAAATAAAATCCTTTGGGCTGATCGGAAATATCTATATGAACATGACCGGTGGGCCTGTAGGTGAAAGTCTCCACCTGCGAGCCGGAAAGGCTATAGACCCGTGCCATGATTATATCCTCCGGAAACAGAATGTCGTAGTGGCCGGAGCCGATGAAATGTATCTGTGGCTCTGTAGGCGAGAGGCGGTTTTCGAGTATTTTCTCTCTGCGTCGCGCTTCTTGTTGCTGCTCTGACAAAAATGAATCGTAGAAAGTAAAAGGCTCCTCTTCATATTCGGTCTCATCTTCCACAAACGGATATCCGGTCATGGCAAGTTGGGAGGCCGGGATTATTTCGGTCGCATTCAGACGATAGAATGCATCGTTTGTTCCGTCGAGGTCTATGCGGAAGTAGTCTCCCTTCGTCCCGTAGACAGTAGCGGTCGGGAATCCCTTCGCATTCGGGAACCCTAAAGCTACGTAGCCTTGATCCCTGAACTCGTTTTCAACAATTTGCTGCCATTGGGAAGGGGTGTAGATTGCCGAGGAATAGTTTTCAGCATCGTATGACCGTGCTAAAGCTTGGACTTCATTTTTGCTTTTCTCCGGATTGATCAGCGCATTTGTGCTTATGAAACGCGAGTCAAGCACGTTTTTTATATATCCATCAATATCTCCCCACGCGCTGATGGCTGCTTCGGGTATTTGACTGTCAAGCCTGATGTACTCTATCTGGCGGGAATAGTCTGCAAGCAGGGCTTTTTGTGCAGATCCCATTGCGTCTGGAGAGAACGATTCAGTCAGGCTGTATCCGAGTATCGGTAAAGCCTTATTGTCGGCGGCGATGATTACAAAGCCTCCGGCGGGGTTGTTGAAGATATAGAATGGGGTGAAAAGTCGGTCTGTGGACAGTCGTTTGCCGTTGTATACAAATTTAGGCTGGGCCATGGTTCTGCCGGCCGCTTCGTTGAAAAATTTCGAAGCGACTTGCTGAGCCTCTTTTCTGCTCACTGACTCGGCCTGAATCTGAACAGGAATTATTGAGGCTGTCGCAGCAAGCATTATTATTGCTTTACGTAGTTTCATATATATACAACGTTTATACTATGCCGGAAGTATCGGTATTGTGAACATAATATGTCGGAAAGAGGATATTATGAATAATTAAACATCCACTTTCCGGCATATATGATTATTGCGATATTCGTATTATTCCTCGGAAGCTATGATCTCAGCTGTCTCTGTAGCCTCCGACTTGATATTGGGAAGTTCGAGTCCGTAGTGCTTCTTGGCATCAAGAGCCTTGAGCATTATGCCAAAGATCAACGCAAGACCTCCAAGACATGCGAACAATACCATAGGCATTGTGTAATTGTATTGCAACGGATCTGTAACTCCGGGGTTGGACGCAGCAAGCACTCCTCCGATAATCATCGGGAATGCATACAGCCCGATGTTCTGAATCCAGAAAATTACAGCGTATGCGGAACCGAGCAACCTGTTGTCTACGAGCTTGGGAACAGAAGGCCACAGCGATGCAGGAACAAGAGAGAAACTGATTCCAAGCAGGATGATAGCTGCGTAGGCGAGGACGGCCGATTTGGTTACCGGCAGCAGGAAAGCGAAAGTCAGATGACAGACGATCATGAGCAATGCTCCGAAAATAAGCATTGTGGCTCCTTTGCCTTTGCGGTCCATGAAATTACCGAGGAACGGGGTTATTGCCGCAGCTCCGAGGGGGAACACGAAGAATACTTGTCCGGCCTGTTCGGCAGAGATTCCGAGATTGCACTGAAGCATGTTGTTCGCATATTTCTGGAATGGGAAGATAGCAGAGTAGTAGAGGACACAAAGAAGTGCCACAATCCAGAATACTTTGGAAGAGAAAATATATTTCAGATCGGATATCTTGAATGGATCGTCTTTTTCTTCAGCACTTGTTCCCATCTGTGTCTCAAGTTTATGGTCCATCATTGCGTAGACAATGAATGATATCAGACCGATACACATCAGAAGCACAGCAAATCCGACAGGACGTGAAACGCTGATTGTCCCTCCGATAGCTGCTATTGCAGGCGATCCGAGGAATACAACAGCTACTCCCACTCGGGCGATTGCCATCTCGATTCCCATGGCAAGAGCCATCTCTTTCCCTTGGAACCATTTTACGATTGCCCTGCTGACTGTGATTCCCGCCATCTCGACTCCGCATCCGAAGAGCATGAACCCTATTGCAGAGAGTTTGGCCGAGGCGGGCATACCTTTGTAGAACGGGGTGATGTTCCACCATGTGTCGGGAAGATTTACGAATCCGTCCATGAATTCCGCCATGGATGAACCGATAAATGAGTCTGTCAGCGCATAGTAGTTGATCGCGCCGCCAATCAGCATCACCGCTCCTGAAAGAATGGCAGTGAAGCGGACTCCCATCTTGTCGAGTATGATGCCTGCGAAAATTAAAAAGAAGACGAATACATTCAAAAAGGTTTCTGAACCGGCGAATCTACCGTAAGCCATCGGAGTCCAATCTTTGGATTCCTGAAGGTAAGCCTGCAGCGGGGAAAGCACATCCATGAAGATGTAGCCGAAGAACATCGCTGAAGCAAGCAGCACAAGAGCTGTCCACCGGGCCCACGCCTTGTCTTTGAGCAATTCGATGCCCGAAGAGATCTGGTTGGAGGTTTGCATAATGTTAGTGTATTTTTAAGTATTTTTATTAACGGTATCGGGAGAATGTCATATTACACGCAGCCATTGGCCGACAACCGCGTAACTGCGACAGGCAAAATTAACACTTTTTTTTTAAACACAGACAACAATGTCCCGAATATGTTGCAGTTTATTGGCCATTTTATCAGTTACGCCGCCATGCATAAAATTTTAAGCGTGGCTACCGAATATGGACGGCGGCCACGCATGTCTTTAGGGAATGATCCATGTTTTGATCCTGATCTCTATTTGGTAAGGTTAAAATCTTATACCGGCAGAGAGTATTATCTGGCTGTTGTTGAGCGAGAGTTTTGCCTGTGGAGATAGATTCACGGGCTGGGAAGGATCGGGTGTGTAGGCATGAAACTCGCTGGAAAGATGCTTGTAGACGTATGCGAGATCCACATAAAACTTCTTTATGCGGTAGCCAAGTCCGCATGTAATGTAGTTCGTGTTGTTGTCAAACGTATACGACGGGTTTGTCCCGGATGTGTAGATGCTCTCATTATTGTTTTTCGCCTTCTTTCTGACAGGAGATGACACGAAACTGTAGCCAGCCCTTACGCTAAATTGCGGTGTAACACGATATTCCGCACCAATACGCAGCGTATGTGTAGTCTGATAGTATGAACCTATATCTTTATTGGTCAGTGCGTAAGGATCTCCATAATCAACGGCTCTCGTCGGAGAGTAATACGGGTAGTAAGGATCGTCGTAATAGTAATAATCGTCATTGTCTGCTGCGGAGAATGACATTTTATTATAAGCTGTCCATTCGTAGTCAGCCGACAGGATAAACTTGCTTCCGATCACTCCGGCGATACTCGCCATAAGCTTCCAAGGGGTTTTGAAATCATAGCTGTAACTCCCCGGAACACCGCCGTTGGTGTAGGCTGCGTTGCCGCGGATGTGTTCGAGATTCTTGTCGTAGCTGTAGCGGGTTGAGGCGCTGTAAGTCTCATCTATGCTGTACCATGTCGGAGTATGGAATGCGAAACCGATACGCAATTCCTGAATAGGTTTGATTATGACTCCAAGCTTATAGTTGAATCCATTGCCGGAGGCTGCATAATAGTTGTTCAGATTCCATTTTGCAGAGGATCTGGTAAGTCCGCGATTGTTGTCGTCGACGTATGCCCCGGTCAGGTCTTCGGCCCATAGTGCGGTCTGTGAGTAGTCAAGGTCGATGATTCCGAAATCCATTCCCCAATAGACCACATTAGCTATGTTGCCACCGATACTTATATTGTATTCGTCCACATGCCCTTTCTCCTCGACGGCAAATCCTGCGTTGCCAGCCGTACCGTTTCCCCACAGGCCAGTCCATCTTGGTGTATCTTCATGACCAAGTGGCGTTACGAGATAGCTGTCAAATCCCAAAATGGAAAGCCACGGAGCGGCAATGCCGCCGTCCTGAGGATTATAGGGGTTAAAACCGTTTACAGACTGGACGTCGCCTAAGGTTATCCCTTCGCTGTTGCTGACTCCGGCTATGTAATTGCTCATTGAATTGCCGATCGAACCGAACGCACCCTTATACCGTCTGTTAAAGGAGGCGGCTTTGTTGAAAGTAAAACCAAGATTCAGATTCGGCACGGCAGACGAGTTGAGCTTCAGCGTGGCGACACCGCCTATATTGTTCAGCAGGAATTTAGTCTGATTGTCCGTCAATTTTGAACCGGCGGCATTAGAGGTGGACTGCTGGCAGTCAAGATTGAGTGTGAAGCCAAGTTCATGAGAGCGATAGACTCCGATGCCGGCGGGGTTCTGGGATAAAGTGGTCAGATCGCCGCCTAACGCGCCGAATGCTCCTCCCATCGACATGAATCGTGCCGTACCTTTCATGTCGGGTTGGGCAAACCGGAAAGCATCTATCGCACTTTGGGCGAATGTCGCTGATGCAATCGCAGCGGCACATCCGGTGAGTAAAAGTCTTTTCATATTATGATATGATTTATTATGGGATATATTCAGGGTCATCGATGCCTTCCTCTGGCTCCGCCGCCACCACCGCCAGCACCTCTCATTGATCCGGATGACCCGGCTCCGCCACGGTAAGTCCCTGAATTGTACGAGCGGTTGCTGTTGTATGTTCTGGAATTATTGTTTGTGTTATTGTTGTAATTCCTTCGGTTTGTGGTGCTTGAATTCATATTGGTTGAACCATTGCCGCTTACACGATGTCCGCTTGAATTGATTGTATATCCTCTGTTATTCGACGGATTCCCACGGTATGTGCCTGTAGCATTGGTTGAACTGTTGCTTTCCCCGCGATTGTATATGCGGTGGTTGCCGGAAGTTGAAGTGGCCGATTGCGTATATCCTGGAGCTGTATATCTTCCGCCTGATACACGATGGTTTCCAGCGTAGTTGCCTCCGGGGCGTGCATTCTGGCTCCAACCCGATGTGGCACCGGATCTGCGGTTACCATTAGGTGTACGGTCGGCGTAATGGTATCCGTTTCCGCTCCAGACCGGCCCCCATGTCCAGCCAGCTCCCCATCCGGGATAGTAGCCTGGTCCCCAGCCCCATCCCCATGATGGTCCCCAGGCATAGAACGGATCGTAATATCCGAAACCGATATTCCAGCCTAAGCCTCCCCAATAATAGGGATATGCGCCCCATCCATACGAATATGGCCAGCCGTATGAATATGACCAGTATGGCCAGTTACAGGAATATGGCGCGAAACTTACCAGACCGTTGTCATTGATCACAATGTCTACATTACCGTATGAATTATTCAGCACATCTGCAAGCAGATCCGCGTTATCAATCACGATTGTGGGATTGTAGTATTTCTGTATTTGCTGAGTATAAACGAAGTCCTCGCCACTGCCTGACTTTGCCCCGATCGTATCCGCCGGCATGGGCATGAAATTCCCAGCCATATTATATGTGTCCACATCGATGTTGCTGAAGTCCGCTATATAGTTGTCGGAGATCTTCTTTGTGGTTTTCTTTTTTGCAACGGTGTCTTTCTTGGGATTGTAATATATATCGTCATCGTAATAATCCTGTCCCCAGATTGATCCGGCAAACCCAGCTAACAGTGCAGGAATTAATATCAGTCGCTTGTTCATATTAAGTTTATTTATATTAAACCTTTGCAAATCAGACACTATCCATTGACTGAGGTTTAATGCCGTAAAAGCGCAGGTTGATTTTCGTCTGCTAAGATAACAAAAGATTGCCACAAGTGACGGAAATCATAATATAATTATATTACTTTAACGTAAGTTTATTCCAGTTTGTTTGTCTGTTTGTGTCAGGATTGTGCGGATTTTATTTGTCAGTTTCTCAGCTCCGCTGCGGCTCAGATGATCCACATCCCAGAAATCATTACTGTTGAAGTCAGGGTCTTCCGACATATCGATGAGGTCAAGATCATATTTGTTTATCAGATAGCGCAGAATCTTGTCGGCTGATTTGAGCTGCATTGAATCCAGCGACTGTCTGTAGAAAGTGTGTGTCGGGACAGTGATAAGTACAGGTTTTATTCCATTCCTGATGCATAACTCTATGAGTTTCCTGAAATACAGTATATTGTGGGCTTCATGGCCTTCACTGACACAAGTGTGTCCTTTGGCTCTTTCTTTCCCGCCTTGGGGAGTTTTTTCCCTGATTGTCTCGTCGGTATAGTCAAGTCCGAATCCACGAGGGGAGCATCGCAGTTGCTTTTTCCCTGTCAGCGCTTTGCTTAGTTTGCCGGAGTATACCTTGAAATCGGTTAACTGTAGATTTCTTATAGATAAATCCGGATATTTATCAATATCGAGATAGAGTTTATAGTTTATCTCAGACTTCCAGTCTGTACCTTCTTCAAAGGGAATTTCATGGAACGAGGAATATGAAACGTCTATAAGAGCCTGTTTCAAGCCTGGCATCAGGTGGATATACTTATCAAGGATCCTGTAGTCATATTCGTATGTTTGCGAAATATTTGCCAGGCTGATTGCATCCGGCAGACTGTCGGCTATCAGGCCGTAATAAGTATGAGAGTTTCCAAGAATTACCAACTCAGCTTTATCGCCAATGCTATCTATGGCATGGAGTTTGTCGCTATATGGATTCGGGAGTTTCCTCACATAAATTTCCCCGGCAGCGAGCAAACAGACCACAATCAGAGAAAACAGGGATACGTAAAGAAGAAATCGTCTCATTGTGCAAGGTTTTCAAAACTGGAAATACACGAATTGCTGAGGGGTTCCAGAAAATATAAGTATTGCCATAAAAAGACATAGATACACAGCCCACCTTATTGTCCGGTTTCTCCATAGTCCTGCAAAGGGCCAGTCGAGTCCATGCTCGCGTTCTTTTGTGAACCATTCCGCAATAAAGAGTATGCTGATCCAGATAAATACCGTATGATTCAGTGGGATGGGGTGATAGGAATAAACAGTAAACATCCGTTTTGCATATCCCCATGCGACTGTTATATTGGGCGCTCTGAAAAGAATCTGTCCTAATGCCACAAGTATAAGAACCCTGAATGTGAGAACAAATGACTTGAATTTCCGGGGGGACTCCGTCTTTTCTTTAGGCTTGGCCATGCCATTCCCTTTTTGCCAGTTGCGTTTTATAGCCTCATATACTACGAGAGAACCATGATATCCTCCCCAAAGCAGAAAAACAGCGCTTGCACCGTGCCAAAGTCCGCTCAATAGAAAGACAGTCATAAGATTCATGTAGTTCCGTGTTTTTGAGCATCGGTTACCCCCAAGTGGGAAATACAGATAGTCTCTTAACCATAGGCTTAAGGAGATATGCCACCTGCGCCTGTATTCTCTCATGGATTGTGAGAAAAATGGAGTTCTGAAATTCTGCATTAGCCGGATACCGAAAAGTCGGGCCGAGCCGGATGCGATGTCGCTGTAGCCGGAGAAATCTCCGTAGAGTTGCACAGAGAAGAGGATGACTCCAAGCCAAAGCTGAGGTGAACCGAGCGAACCGTAATGCTCAAATATATAGTTTACTCCTACGGCACAATTGTCGGCAACGACCATCTTCTTGAAAAGTCCCCATAAAATCATCTTCATCCCCTCAAGAGCGTCGGAATAGTTGAATGATCTCGGACTGAGAAATTGCGGAATAAGGTTAGTCGCCCGCTCGATAGGACCGGCTACAAGTTGCGGGAAAAAGCTGAGATATGCGAAGTAGGCAGGAATATCGCGTGTGGCTTTCATGTCCCCGCGATATACATCTATGGCGTAGCTTAAAGCCTGAAATGTATAGAAAGAGATTCCTATGGGAAGGACAAGATTCAGAGTTACCCATCCAAGCTCGATTCCGGCTGCGGAAAAAAGACGGTTGAATGACTGCGTGAAAAAATCAAAATATTTGAACAGGAACAATACGGCCAAATTGATGGCTATATTGATGAAAAGAGCTATTTTTGCTTTGGAAACTGCTCTTTTCTGCTTGCATTTCTCTATAAGAATCCCGCTTGCAAAACTGACAGACGATGAAAATACAAGGAGTGATAGAAATTTCCAATCCCACCATCCATAAAAGAAATAGCTCGCGGCTATGATAAAAAGGTTGCGGCTTCTGATCCCCTTGAAGATAAACCAGTAGAGGAGAAACACAATGGGAAGGAAAAAGAGAAATTCGATGCTGTTGAAAAGCATGGAGGACAGGAGTCAGCTGTTCAGAGACATTTGATTATGAATATATAAAGGAACGCTGCCGGCATGACAAGCAGCAGAGAGTCGATCCTGTCGAGGATTCCTCCATGACCTGGAATAAGATTCCCTGAATCCTTGATTCGCAGAGTGCGCTTGATCATAGACTCAACAAGATCCCCCCATGTCGCGAAAACTGTTACTAAAGTTCCGAGTCCAAGCCATTCGGCGACATTACTGCCGAATCCGAAGAACTGCGGGAAATAAATTGCGATAACCGCAGCAGCCACTAAATTCAGAATAAACCCGCCGAAAAATCCTTCCCACGATTTCTTGGGAGAGATCCGTTCAAACAGGCGATGACGTCCGATTGAACACCCGACAAGGAATGCCCCGGTATCGTTTATCCATATAAACATGAATAAGGCGAGGAGCATGTGAGGCACTCCGAAGAATTGGGAGATGCCCACCATCAGCGCCATCGGCACACCGACATATATCTGCGCCATGAATGAATATGCTATTCTTTGCAGAGGATCATCTTCTTTTAAATATAGTTCAGCGACCAACCGCCATATCAGGCATAGAATCCATCCCAATGCCGGTAGTCCGAAGAATGCAAGGGAGAGACACCAGATGCCTGCGACATCAGCCAGTACAGCCGGAATGCGTCTCACGGTGAGTCCACCGGTTATCTTTGTGAATTCTATCGAAGCAAGGGTTCCGAGAAGAATAGCAAGCACTGATATTCCTTCCGTGTGCATCATTATGCACCCTATGATTATCGCTATATAGACAAGTCCGGATAATGCCCGGATGGCAATCTTTTTTAAATCCATTAAATATGGTGTAGAAAAGGGGCGCCTTGTAGCAAACCCTGATTGATTATAATGCAAAATTAACGATTTAATCCGAATCTACAATCCATGCATTTAAAAAACAGAGTAGGAGAGTCAGTCTGACCCTCCTACTTGAATTGACATAGTATGCGGAAATATTACTTTCCTGAATAGATAATTTTATCAAACCGGGAAGAACCGTCAGTGAATATATACTTCACTACATATAGTTCACCATTCTCCGGCGTAGCGGTTACTTTTCCGTCCGCAGTGTGGTAAATGACCGATTTGATTTCACGTCCGTCTGCATAGATCGCTCCGACGCCACTGAGTCCGGTAATGTCGCATGAATCGGTAAGCCCGTTTGCGGTAGTGGCCGTAACGGTTGCTTCACCTGTAGCGAGTATTGTAACCATACCTTTGTCATCAACCGTACATATATCCTTATCGCTACTCGACCACTGGATTATTCTGTTAGTGCAGTTTTCAGGTTCAAGCGTGGCAATGAGGGTAAATGTCTCGCCGATATTGGCTGAGTGAGTATGTTCATTCAGGAATATGGCTGTCGGGAGAATGCTGCGTACTGTTACGATGCACGTTGCTGATAGTCCGTTGACAGTTGTGGCCGTGATTGCCGCTGTTCCGGGCGACTTGCATGTAACTGCGCCGTTATCTACAGAGCAGACATCATCGTCTGTGCTTGTCCATGAGACGACTGACTCATCTTCCGTAACATTGTCAGGAGAAAGTGTGGCTTTAATCTTGACCACATCATCAATTGATGCTTCAACTTCAGTCTTGTCAAGAACGATTGCCGTCGGCATCACGGCGTCGCTCGCTTTTGTTACAGTGAGGTTGAAGATCGATTCGCGTGATCCGTCGGTAGTCGTTACCTTGAGCCAGTGTTCTCCAGTCTTGCGTGGGATGGCCATATTTCCGGAAATTTCCATTCCGTCCGAACCGCTCCATTGCAGCTCAGGCAGGGAACTTAGCCGAACGATGCCGGTTACATTTGTGTCAGTATCGGATTCATTGCTGAAGCCTATGCCGGCGGCCAGAATGTGGACTGCGCCTGCGTCTTTCAGCCCTTTTACCATCGGTAGGCCGGCAGTGCATTCGTAGAACTCATCGCCATTTAAGGCTTCTGCGATACCGTTGCGGTCAGCCGCTTTTACAGAGGGCTGTCTGTCTATTATATTATCCTGGATATTGGGGTTTTGGCCTTTGAGATAGAACAGGTTCTCAAGTTCCGGATAACCGTTGACAGTATCTTTAAGCTGATAGTTTCCGATATTTGAGGCATAGGTTGTGCTGCCAGTGTTCTCAAGCCGGGAGCATGTATATGAATTGCGGAGTTCGGTTTTCGGACTCCCGATAAACAGCATGGATACCAACCCGGCTACGCGATCAGGCGCGGATACATCTCCGAAATTAATGGAGTTCAGTGTTTTTGATGCGTTGGCGCGACCTTGTATGCCGCCTGCCACAGGATGAAACGAAAGCCCCTTGTTTGCGGCCGAAGACGTAATTTTCACTGCTCCGGTGTTGACGCAGCTTTCAATCAGTGCGTTTGTCCCGGCAAGTCCTGCCAGTCCGCCGGTGTCGTGTCCGTCGCCTTCAACCGAACCTGAGTTCCAGCATCTGACGATAGATCCATAAAGATCACCGACAAATCCGCCGACCTGATAGCAGGAGAAGTCTCCTGCGACTGCGGGATTAAGTCCGAAGGAACGTACATTGCCGGTGTTGTAGCAACTTTCTACAATGGCGGAGCTTCCGATATAAGCTGTGAATCCACCGGTGAAAGCCATCTGGTTGGTTACATTTCCGTTGTTGAAGCAGTCCGATATGCGGGTGCGTGCGAAATCTGCGTCCCGTGAATTTACATATCCGGCAAAACCTCCGGCGTAGCCGCTGTAGCCTGATGCTGTGGCACCTACTTTTTTGAAGGTTGATCCTTCATAGGTCGTATTTATATCACCCATATTTGAAGATGCCGTAATTACGGTTCCGGCAGGAACCATTCCAAACACGCCGCCAACTGTTCCGAGAGCTGTGATATTTCCCTTGTTGATGCAGCTGTCTACTGTCAGAGTCATGGTCTCGGTACGGTTTGATGATGAGCCTCCGATTATACCTCCGACCATCAACGAGTTCGGAAGATTTATCTCGACTTCATTCACACAGCGTCTGATGTCGGACGCAGCGGTAGGCATACCGCCGATGCCGCCGAAGGATGTAGTGGGCGATGTGGAGAATTTCGCAAGGCTGATGATTTTGCCGCGGTTGACGCAATCATATATTCTGCCTCCTGTTCTGCCGGCTATGCCACCGATAGATTTGGCGCTTGCCTCACCTGTGATTGTCCCTTCGTTTACACAACCGATTATATCGATGTTTTCAAGACAATAGCCTGCGATTCCGGCGGTGCCGTATGCGGTGCTGCCGGTTACATCACCATGGTTCACACAGTTTTCTATATGCGCACCGGGATGCGCTTTACCGGTGATTCCGCCGCCGCCTTCAGATCCGGTTACTGTTACTGAAGTGCGGTTTACGCAATTCTCCACGCGTCCGTAGAGTTCTCCGACAAGTCCGCCTACCATGCGCATCCCTTTGAAACGTCCTTCGGATGTGAGGTTCCGGAGGATTCCTGCCTCGCCGAGTATGCCGATGATGCCTATCTTGTCGTTGCCGTTGTAGACTGCTGTGGTCTGGCCGGCATATTCATATACGAAGTTTTTGATTGTCTTCCCATCTCCGTCGAATATTCCCTGGAATTTGCGTTCGTTGGCTTTTCCCACGGGCGCTCCTGCGATCATGGTGATTGTCTGTCCGCCGAAATCAAGATCATTTGTAAGTCTGAACGACACACCCTTGTAGTCGTTGCCTGTAGTGTTTACGAACGACGCGAGCTTTACAAAGTCTTCGGTATTATTGATCAGATATGGAGAATCTGAGGTGCCCTCTCCTGAGAGGAATACAGGTATGGCTTTAAGATCAAACGATTTGACTATATTATCTCCGATTTTTGCATTCAGCGTTGCCGACCCCATGTTCATATCAGTCGGTATTGTAACCTTGAGACGATTGTTGTCTATGGAGAAATATGATGAGGACGATGTTTGTCCGTCAAGACTCCAGGAGAGGTTATCGTATGTTGAAAGATCGACATCGTTACGCATGTTGTTGCGTACCTCACCGTTTTTGAATCCCACATGAACAGATCGAAGCATCTTGCCTCTGGCCTCATTTGCAAATGATTTCAGACTCGGATAAAGGCCTGTGGTGAAGTCGAAGAATTCGGAATCGAGCTTTTCGGGTTTCACACCTCCTGTCAGTTCAGTTGTGGCGAGGCCGATCATCGCCGGATTGCCTGCGTTGCCCACTGCGCCGTCTACGTTGATGGATGAATCGTAGTAGTTGGACTCGGAGTTCCTGATAGCATCGGCATCACCTACGATTCCGCCGAGGGTAATGCCATCCTTCGATAGCATTGCCATGCCGTTGTTTACGCAGAATGCGATTCTTCCGTCTCCGTTCATGTAAGTGTTTGAACCGACGATACCGCCTACCGAGGCAACTCCCATAATGACTCCATTGTTTACGCAATTCTCAACGCGGCCGGAATTGTAGGCGGCTATACCGCCTGCATCCTTCTTGCCCGAGGCGTGGAGGACAACTTCGCCGTCATTCTGACATAACATGGTGGCACCGATATTATAGCCGACAATACCAGCGGCTCCTGTGCCAGTGTTATTTGTGGTGTATACTCTTCCGGCGTTATAACACCCTTTGAGCGTTCCGCAGTCTCTGACAACACCAGCAATTCCGCCTCCATACGCGCCATAGCACGTAACGTCGGCATAGTTCTTGCAATTCTCTACTTTTCCGAGAAGTTGACCCACAATGGCTCCGCCATAATGATAAACTATGATGGATGAGTTGTCGGCGATATTGATGTTTTTAAGCACACCCGTCTTACCTACAAGAGAGAACAGGGCGCCGTGCCAGTAATTGCCTGTTTTCTGAAGTACTCCGTTTGCGTTCAGATTCGCAGCCTTGATCGAGAGGTTATTGATAGTATGTCCATCTCCATCAAGTGTTCCGTCAAAAGTGTTAACCTGATTGTTGGCTCCCACACCATTGAAACCTGAGCCGGCAAAATCGATGTCTCCGGCCATTTTGAAGAAATCGCCTTCATGTCCCTGTGCGAAAGTGCCAACGGCAAGGTTGAGATTTTTCCAGTCTGCCACGGATTGAAGCAGATATGGATCAGACTCCGTGCCTTGTCCCTGATAGAGTTTGTCGGGAACGAGTCCGAGACGGTACATCTTCAGACCATTATCCGGAGTGTAGGCCACAAGGACTTCATTGGAATATTGGTTTCCTGCGGTCAGCAGGTTGCCGGTTATGCTAATGTTGTCTGACTTCTCCGACGGATAGCCGTTTGAATCAAGCACGCCCCATTTCACAGGAGAATCAGCCTTGAGGGCGGCGGAACCTCTCATTTTTCCCAGCCATAGATCCGGTGGGAGAATCACTGTCGCGGCAGAGAGCCTCGCAGCCGGTTCGGTGTAATTGGCTTTCAATGTGGGGTAATATCCAGCGCTGGCAAACCATACATCGGAAGAAAACCCTGTAGGTAACGAGGCAGCCGTAAGGAATTGTGTTTTGCGGGCGTACGATGAGTTTTCAGAATGGTTTATCTGAGAGTCGGAATAAATGCAATCAAAAGTCTTTTCTTCTATTTCCGATTCGGATCCGTCCCATGTGCGTCCGTAGATTCCCTGTTTGGGGTTTTCGTTGGTAGTAAATACGAATCCGGAGTTATAGCATCGTTCAACTTTGGATATTGAATTGAAATATGAACCTGCAGACGAGTTTACACGAGAAACAGATATGTAGCCGAACAGACCGCCTATGGCCGGCATGGACGCGCTGACTGTTACCTGGCCGATCACGGATCCGGCGTTATAACAGTCTTTGACGTAGCTTTCCGTAATGTATGCGCAGAGCCCCCCGGCATAAGTGTTGACTTCCTCCTCGGTTGACAGCAGAGCCTGTACGACGCCGGTGTTAAACGAGCGTTCTATCGTGGCTCTGGAAGCAATGCAGACAAGTCCGCCGATATTGCTCTGTCCGGTAAGGTCGCGTACTTCACCTGAGAAATAACATTCGCTTACAAGACCTTTGCCGTCGCCGAGTTTTGATGAGGCTGTGGCGGCGCAGAGTCCGGCTGCAGCGTGATAAGTGGAACTGTAAATTCCGTTGAGGATGACAGTCGCGGATGCATGACTGTTTCTGATGGCTCCTGCATTGAAGCCTACAGCGCCTCCTACCAGTCCCTTTCCTGATGCTGTGCCATAGAAACTTGAATTGCTTAAGGTGCCTTCAAGCTGTCCGATAAGTCCTCCGGTGGATTCACCGGTCGTGGATATTGTAGAATTCTCGATTTTTATTTCGTCGGCTTTTCCCCGCATAATTCCTGCGAGAACTCCGATATTCTTTCCTGAACCTGTTACGGATGCACCTGAAATATTCAATTGGCGCACATGTCCTGATTCTCCGATTACGCCGAATAATCCAGCTGAAGTTGCGCCGGCGGCATGATATGTAAGATTCTTAATCGCATGGCCATTCCCCTGGAAAGTCCCGTTAAATGGCGTGGACTCAGATCCTATGGCTGTGAACGAACGGTCTGCCGTCGCCATGTCGATGTCAGTGTTCAGCATGAAGCTGTATCCGCTGAAATCATTGCCTTCCTCGACTTTCTGGGAAAGCAACAGCAGATGTTGCGGATTGGAAATGACATAAGGGTCTTCCGGCGTTCCTCTGCCTCCCCATTCTGCTGAAATAGGAGCGGGATATGTGAGCTTGTAGTCAGTGGTGATCTCCGTTGACTCAAGCATATAGGCTGCGCCGACCCCTTTGATCGCGGCTGTCCAGGGATTGATCTCCATTCCGAAGGAAGTGGCGGTTCCTGTTACATTGCCCGAATAATTGATAAGCTGCTGCTTTGTTCCGTTGACGTTTACCTCTTCAATGGGATAACATATAACCGGGCCAGCCTGTGCCGTATAGAGTTTCTGCGGAGTGATCTTGATGGTTCTTGATGGCGTGAGAGTTCCAACAATCACATTGTTATATCCGAGGAGACTGAAGATATTGACGGTATTGGCGTTTTCCTGTTCGATAGCACCCAAGAGAGATGTGCAATCCTGCTCGCGCGGGCCGGTAGTCTTTACGGTTGAGTTAGGCACAAGCCACTTGCTTGATGTGAAGACCGCGACGGCATATCCTGCATATTGGCCGGATTTCGCAAATATGCCCCAGCCACCGAAGGAAATATTCCCAGTTTCGTCGAAATATCCCACAACAGTGCCGTTCGGGTCATATTTGTTGCCATCCACAGGGCAGATATAAAGATCTCCCCATTTACTGTTGGCGAATATCTTTTGGGAGGCGATCGAGACAATACCTTCTGACTCATTTACATCGACAGTTATCGATGATGAGAGCCCATATATGCCTTTCACCGTAAACTGCGCCGGGGCGCTGGATATGAGGGTGAACGACAATTGCTGGGCATCGTAGAGTCCGTCATTTTTGATATCTTTCGCAAACATCACACTGGAAGTGATATTGCCTTTGACTCGCTTTTTACTGCTGCGGACGGTGCTGGAAAGTAAAGATGATTCAGTCCAGTGCCCTTTGATAAGATTCATCTCTTTTTCCGCACTTTTGATGTTTATAAGTGTTGCCGGCTCGCCGGGAGATGGAATTCTTGATGAGATCGCTTCATCTAAATCGCGCTCTTGCTGGATCAATTTAGATGAATTGCTGGTTGGCGACTGGTGTTTGTTGCCGGTCTCAGCTGATTTGATGTCGGTTTGCCTGACCCGTTTTTGGGATGCGATGGTATCCCACGGGACTTTACTAATCCCGGCATTGGCTTCAGCCGTGGGAAAAAACAAAGCACCCGCAAGCACGACCATGGCAATCAGGCGTGAATTGAAGTGTAACATGATAAAATAGGTTATGTTTAGTATAGATTCACAAGATCACACTATGAGTATAAATCAGGGGAAACATATAGTATGTTGCAAAATTACGAAAAAATATCTAATAATCAAGCAAAAAGAACAATAAAACAAGGAATTGTTTTTCGGGGGGGGTAATATGTTGGTGTTCAGCTACATAAATATAAAATCATGTTGTGGTATTGAAAGCCTGACAACAAAACTTATCCAATAGGCTTTATTATTAAACAGGCTCTTGATTTATGGGAAACTCGGCAACGTGAATCTGATTGTGAAAAGTCTTTCATTGCACAATCGGTAAAAATTTGTAATTTTGTGATTAATTAAACCTAAACAGACTCAATGAAAATAAATATAAAGCTTTTATTTTTATCGGTAGCTATGTCTGTTACCGCGATTCCTGCATTCGGCTGGGGGCAGAAAGGTCATGACGCCACAGTTGCAATAGCAGAAAGACATCTGACTCCTGCCACTCGTCAGGCACTCTCGGAAATGTTCGACGGGCGTTCGCTTGTATATTGGGCCAATTGGCTTGATGACGCTTCCAACACATCGGATTACGCCTATTCAAAGACTTGGCATTACAAGAATATTGACGAAGGAGTCGACTATGATTCTGCTCCATTGCTTGAGTCCGGTGATATTGTCAGAGCGATTTCCGACCAGATCGGTGTGGCTCGCAATCCCTCATCAACTTTAGAGCAGAAACGGCTTGCAGTGAAGATGCTAATTCATCTTTTGGGAGACATCCATCAGCCGATGCACATGGGGCATGCTTCCGACCGTGGAGCAAATAATGTTAAGGTGCGTTTTTTTGACGAGCCGACCAATCTTCACAGTGTATGGGACACCAGTCTACCGGAAGCTGCACATAAGTGGAGCTATACTGAATGGGCAGACCAGATAGACCGTGATGCCACATTGCCAGAGAGTAAAATCCTATATGGGACACCGTCGGATTGGGGAAAGGAAACTTTCAATGTATGCACACGTGTGTATAATGAAACTCCGGCAGACAGTAATCTTTCCTACGATTACGTTTCAAAATGGACTCCGACAATTGAACGTCAGATCCGTAAAGGTGGACTCAGGCTCGCGGATATTCTCAACACCCTGTTTGATGACGGCTACACAACAAAGACAGACGCATTCAAGAATATACCCCGTAAATAGTTTATGTCAGACAATAAGGATGTCGGTCTGCCCGAGGATGGATTTGAACTCCCACGGCTCGCTTTGCCGGAAGTGAAGCTTCGCATCGAAGTTGACGACTCAGGACTAAAGGTATTCGATCCTTTGCGGAAAAAATTCGTGGCATTGACGCCGGAGGAATACGTGAGGCAGCATTTTGTTGACTGGCTCAATAAAACTAAAGGTTACCCACAGAGTCTCATTGTCAATGAACTCGCGATAAAAGTCAACGGACGCCGACGCCGATGTGATACCGTGGCATTCTCCCCCGAAGGAGAACCCTTGCTTGTGGTGGAATATAAAGCACCGTCCGTGAATGTATCCCAGACTGTTTTTGATCAGATTGTCAGATACAACATGGCTCTCAGGGCACGCTATCTTGCCGTCAGCAACGGTATGTGTCATTATTGCTGCCGGATTGACTATCACCAGTCAACATACAATTTCATACCCGAGATACCAGATTACACTCAATTACGTTCTATCCATTCAGAAAACTGATCTTTCCAATAAAGAATGAAGCAAGACATGGACGACCCTGATTTTTCATATCTTGATCTGCTCAATCCTCAGCAGCGGGAGGCCGTGGTATATCACGGTGGCCCGTCGCTTGTCATAGCCGGTGCCGGATCAGGCAAGACCCGGGTGCTGACATATAAGATTGTGGATCTTCTGAACCATGGATTTGAACCGTTCCGTATTCTGGCTCTTACTTTTACGAACAAGGCTGCCAGAGAGATGAAAGAGCGTGTGGCAGCTGCGGTAGGGCAAAAAATTGCCTCACGAATATGGATGGGAACTTTCCACTCAGTGTTTCTGAGAATACTACGCACTCATGCCGATCTTCTTGGTTTCAGGCATGATTTCACCATCTATGATTCAGCTGATTCCAAAGCTCTTATCAAGACCATACTGAAGGATATGTCGCTTGATGAGAAGACATATAAGCCTGCAACCATATCGTCGATAATATCCAATGCGAAAAACGCACTGATCTATCCTGAAGCTTATCTGTCGGATAAAAGCAGTATGGAAAGCGACAGGCGTGCGAACAGGCCGATGACGGGTTATGTCTATTCCACTTATGTAAAGAGATGTAAAAGTTCCTCGGCAATGGACTTTGATGACATACTCTATTACATGAATGTGCTTCTGAGGGACAATCCGGATATTTGCCGACACTATCAGGAGTTTTTCAGATATATACTTGTGGATGAGTATCAGGATACGAATTTCGCCCAGCATCTGATCATAAAAAGCCTTGCGGGTGAAAATCAGTCGGTATGCGTGGTTGGCGATGATGCACAGAGCATATACTCATTCAGAGGGGCAAATATAGCCAATATACTGAACCTCAATGAAAGCTTCCGCGGATTGAAAGTTTTTAAACTTGAGAGGAATTACCGCTCCACCCAAAACATCATCAATGCGGCCGGCAGCCTTATCGCGAAAAATACAAGGCAGATGAGGAAGCAGGTCTACAGCGAGAATGAGCCAGGAGAGAGAATAGATGTTACAGGAACTTACAGCGACCTCGAAGAGGCTTTTCTTGTTGCCAATAAGATTTCTCAGACACAACTGACTTATCATGACTCGCTTGATGACTATGCGATTCTTTATCGCACGAACGCACAGAGCCGTCAGCTTGAGGAGTCCCTGCGCAAAAGAAGCATTCCGTATCGTATCTACGGTGGTTTGTCATTCTATCAGCGGAAGGAGGTCAAGGACGCGATCTGCTATTTCAGACTTTCTGTAAATCCAGATGATGACGAAGCGCTGAGAAGAGTGATTAATTTTCCTGTGCGGGGCATAGGGGAGACAACAATGGGGAAACTCATCCACGCTGCCATTGAATCCGGAAAAAGTCTGTGGAATGTCATAAAGGATCCTGAATCGGCAGGCGTCTCTCTGAATAAAGGCACACTCAGGAAACTTGATGGTTTCCAAAGCCTGATACAGACATTTCATGACCATAATCTCGTGGGATATGATGCCCACAAGCTCGGGGAGGAAATATTCACGTCTACCGGGTTGATTTCGATGTATGCATCCGACAAGACTCCCGAGTCAATCAGCAAGAGGGAAAACCTTGAGGAGATACTCTCGGGCTTGAACGATTTTGTAGAGGCTGGCATTGAGTCGGGGGATGAGAATGTAGGCATGGCCGACTTCCTTGCCGAGGTGTCGCTTGCCACAGATCTTGATGAAAAGGATGATTCGGATGGGGCCAAAGTTACCCTGATGACAGTCCACGCGGCAAAAGGACTGGAGTTTTCCCATGTCTTTATCGTCGGGGTCGAGGAGGAACTTTTCCCATCATCGATGAGCATGGATTCATTCGATCAGATAGAGGAGGAGCGACGTCTCCTTTATGTAGCCATGACTCGTGCGAAACAGACATGTTCAATGACATTCGCAAAGAGCCGTTTCCGCAACGGGCAGAGTATGCTGACCCGTCCATCCCGGTTTCTCAATGACATAGACAGGCGTTATTTGCGGTTGGAATCATCGCAGAAGATCGGAGGAACATCTGAAACATTTGTCAATCCTCTCGCTAACTACCGTTCATCCCAGCGTAGAATCCCGTCTGACAATGGAGTTAGATCTTCCGGAATATTTGTCAGCAAGCGTCCGGCGTCTACTCCCATGCAATCTGGATCCCAGCCATCTTCAGCTGGTCTGCATTCAGTGGATGATGTTGCCGTAGGCGACAGAATCAGCCATTCGAGATTCGGAACGGGAACGATAATCTCTGTCGGAGATCTGCAGGGAGAACCGTCTATTACAGCTGAATTTGACAATGTAGGCGTCAAAAAGCTATTGTTAAAGTTCGCGAGATTTACGATACACAAATAAACCAATAAATGATATGAACGGACTGCGCACCCCATATTATATAGTCTATGAGGAGAAGTTGAGAAAGAATCTCGCCATACTCGACGATATCCGGACACGTGGAAATGTGGAAATAATAATGGCTTTGAAAGCGAACGCGCTGTGGAAAACATTCGGGATAATAGCCGAAAAGTTTCCACATTCAACTGCGAGTTCGGTGAATGAAATGCGTCTTTCCCGGGATTATCTCGGAGGGAATGTCCATACATATTGTCCAGTATACACGGATTCTACATTCCCCTTGTTTATGGAAGGCAGTTCGCACATAACGTTCAATTCAGTGGCACTATATGAGCGTTTCCTTCCGATGCTTGAAAAATGGAATAGAGAGAATCCAGATTCAAAGGTTTCGCCCGGGCTTCGGGTCAATCCTCATTGCAGTGTTATTGAAACTGATATATATAATCCATGTGTGCCGGGCAGCAGGTTCGGAATAAGTCCGGATCGGCTTACTGCCCTTCCCAAAGGGATAGAAGGATTGCATTTTCACGCTCTTTGCGAGTCTACCAGCTATGATCTCGAAAAAGTACTCGATGCATTCATATCCCAGTTCGGGCATTTGCTTCCTGAAGTAAAATGGCTCAACATGGGAGGAGGGCATCTTATGACCCGTGAAGGATATGACACCGACCATCTTGTGTCGATCTTGAACAGATTGCACGCCATGTATCCTGATCTTAAGCTTATAATGGAGCCGGGGAGTGCTTTCACATGGCAGACAGGAGATCTGATTGTAGAGGTTCTCGACATAGTTGAGGACGCTGGAATAAGAACGGCGATAATCGATGCGTCATTCGCATGCCACATGCCGGATGTGCTTGAGATGCCTTATCTGCCGGAAATAGCGGATGCGTTTCCTAATAAAGGCAGGCTTGATTCAGATGGCTATGACTACAGGCTCGGAGGCAATTCCTGTCTAAGCGGAGATTTTGCAGGGATGTGGCGGTTTCCGAAGCCCCTTGAACCGGGCGACAGGCTGACGCTTAAAGACATGAACCACTACACGACGGTGAAGACCAATATGTTCAACGGTATATCCCATCCCGACATATATCTACAGCCTGTTTCGGCAAATGATCCCATTTGTCTCAGACACTTCACGTATGAGGATTACCGTAATCGTATGGACTGAAACTTATATGCATAACAACTAATATTATACCAAATACCAGATATAAGCAATGGCACAGAAACCAAGCATACCCAAAGGAACACGCGATTTCTCTCCGGAAGAGACTGCCCGGAGAAACTATATATTCGACACTATCCGGAAAGCTTTCAATCTTTTCGGCTACAAACAGATAGAGACTCCAGCTATGGAGAATCTGTCTACTCTTATGGGGAAATACGGGGAAGAGGGAGACAAGCTCTTGTTCAAGATCCTGAATTCCGGAGATTTTATGAAGGGAGTATCCGATAACGAACTTTCCGGACATGATCCTGCCCGACTGGCTTCAAAGCTCTGTGAGAAGGGACTGAGATATGATCTGACAGTTCCTTTCGCCCGATATGTCGTTCAGCATAGGAATGACTTGCAGATGCCTTTCAAACGTTTCCAGATCCAGCCTGTCTGGCGTGCGGACCGTCCTCAAAAGGGACGCTACAGGGAATTTTATCAGTGTGATGCCGACGTTGTCGGGTCAGAGTCATTGATGAATGAGGTGGAATTGCTTGAGCTTGTAGATACCGTCTTTGACAATCTGGATATCAGGATTGAACTTAAGCTCAACAACCGTAAGGTGCTTGCGGGCATTGCCGAGATCATAGGAGAGCCTGATAAAATTGTAGACATCACAGTAGCCATTGATAAAATAGACAAAATCGGTATCGAAAATGTCAATGAGGAACTCCGTACAAAAGGGATCAGTGAGGACGCCATATCCGCTCTTCAGCCATTGCTGACACTTTCCGGATCAAATGAAGAGAAGCTGTCTGTTATAGAAAGGATTCTTTCCGGCAGCGAGACAGGGAAACGTGGCGTGGAGGAACTGAGGGAAGTCATCGATTCATTTGATGCACGCGGACATAAATGCGAATTGAATCTCGATGTGTCTCTCGCCCGTGGATTGAACTATTATACAGGCACAATCATCGAGGTAAAGGCCAAAGATGTGGCAATCGGAAGCATTACCGGTGGGGGACGCTATGACAATCTTACAGGCGTGTTCGGTATGCCGGGGTTGTCAGGAGTCGGAATAAGCTTCGGTGCTGACAGAATTTACGATGTCCTGACCCAGCTTGACCTTTTCCCGCAGACAATTACGTCTTCAGTAAAAATATTGTTTGTGAATTTTGGCAAACAGGAAGCTGCGATGGCTGCGCGTGTTGTCAAGGAACTCCGGCAAGCCGGCATCTCAGCAGAGCTTTATCCTGATGCAACGAAGATGAAGAAGCAGATGGCTTTCGCAAACGCCGAGAAAATCCCTTATGTCGGGATAATTGGCGATCAGGAGTTGGAAACTGGCAGAATAACTGTCAAGGAATTGGAAACGGGTACACAGGAGTTGCTATCAGCTGAAGAGATTATCCGTAGATTGTCGTAATTGAAACAGGCGTTCTGATGAAAAGCTTAAAAATTGACATTCTTTCTGCCTTGATTTTCATACTGTTCCTGTCAGGAGCATCATGCACAAATGACCGGAGGAATATGCCGGAGGCGGATAACATGATGTCTGATGCCGGACTTATCCGGGTGGAGCAGCATGAAGGCTTCCGTGTGGCGTATATTCTTAATTCAAAGGACAGCACAGTGGTAGATGCCACATTTGTCCTTGTAGACAAGAATTCGGCTTTACCTGATTCTTTGCCTTCCGGGACACTGATCAGGACACCACTTGATAACATAGTGGCGTTTTCTTCAGTATTGGCCGGAGCGCTTGAGGAACTCGGGAAAGTTGATATTGTCAAAGGAGTTGTCGATGCGTCATATTTCAGTCAGGATGCCATCAAAGAGGGCTTGAATTCAGGCAGTATAGTGGATCTTGGAGCATCTTCCGGTCCTTCGCTTGAGAAGATAGCGGCTCTGCAGCCGGAGGCCATACTGTTGAACTATTATGATGGTATGGATGTAAAGGGGATAGACAAGAGCGGTGTTCCGTTGATCGGTATGACCGATAATCTTGAGAGAGACCCGGTTGCACGTGCTGAATGGATCAGGTTTATCGGAATGCTGACGGGTGCGGAAGAGAAAGCTGACTCCATATTCAGAAGTGTGAAAAAATCCTATACACGTTTGAAAGATATGGCGTCTTCATTTCCCCGCCGTCCGAAAATCCTGACAGAAAACATGTATCAGGGGGTGTGGTATGTCCCCGGTGGTGAAAGCTATCAGGCCCGTATCATATCCGATGCCGGTGGAGAATATCTTTGGAAAGATGACAAATCTACTGGATCCATCGGACTTAGCTTTGAGGAAGTGATCTCAAAAGGCAAGGCTGCTGACATCTGGCTTTTGAAACTATATGGAGTTACGCTCGACAAGAACACTTTGTTGTCGATGGATTCAAGATACAGATTTTTTGACACTGTCGATAAAGGGGGAGTATTCTATTCAGACACAAGCGTGTCTCCTCTTTTTGAAGAGTTCCCATATCATCCAGACAGACTGTTGAGAGATTATATTCTTATTTTCCACCCGGAAGCAAAAAATCTTGGCAGCATGAGATACTTCAAGCCGATGGATCAATAATGAAAATCTGGTAATTTTTTAGTATGCGGTTTCTATTATTGTCTGTCATAACGTTGTTGCTTTTGTTTCTGTCGCTTGTCTACGGCGCGGTGGAGATTCCTGCATCAGCCATTGTGCAGATACTCTCAGACGGAGCTGTTGATAATCCGGTATGGAGGATAATTATTCTTGAATCCAGAATACCGATGGCAGTGGCGGCTTTATTGTCAGGAGCCGCTTTGGCAACATCCGGTTTAATATTGCAGACAGCTTTCCAGAATCCACTTGCCGGGCCATCTATTCTTGGAGTGAGTTCCGGTGCTTCGATGGGGGTCGCTATAGTGATGCTTTTGGGCGGATCGCTGGTTGCGTCCATCAGTCCCGTGCAATATGTCTCTGCGATTCTGGGAGCCATCATCGGAGCCGGAGTGGTGATAGTTTCTCTCCTGCTATTGTCAACCGTATTGAAAAGTTCCGCTATGCTGCTGATTGCGGGTATTATGATCAGCTATCTTGCATCGTCGGTCATATCAATGCTCAACTATTTTGCTCCGGCCGATGGGGTCAAGTCATTTGTCGTGTGGGGACTCGGAAGTTTCAGTGGAGTAACGTTGCGTGAACTTCCATGGTTCTGCCTGCTTATTTCCACTATTCTTGCGGCATCCATGCTTTTTGCGAAGCCATTGAACGCATTGCTTCTCGGAGAAAGATATGCCCGCAATATGGGGTATTCAATCAGAAAATTGCGAAACTTACTGTTTGCGGCGAGCGGTGTCCTCACGGCTATCGTTACTGCATTCTGCGGACCAATTGGATTTATCGGTCTTGTAGTGCCGCATATCGCACGAATGATTTTCCGCACGTCCAATCACACTGTGCTTCTTCCTGCCACAGTTTTATGTGGCGGAGCGCTGGCGATGTTTTGCAATATTCTGACTGTGATTCCGGGTAAAGGCGGCGTGCTTCCCTTGAATGCTGTCACTCCGGTCGTTGGTGTCCCGGTAATCTTATATTTATTGACAAAGGGGCGTAAACTTCGATATTTCAATTGAACATGAGTGAAATATACCCGGCATTAGCAGCAAGGAATGTGACCATTGGCTACAGGGGTACGCCAGTGGCAGACGGGTTGAATATGGAAATATCTACAGGCTGCGTAACGGCACTGATCGGTCCGAACGGAGTAGGGAAATCCACCTTGATAAAGACTCTGACGGCTGAAATGCCCCCATTGTGCGGGAAGGTAGAACTTATGGGTAAAGATATCCGTTCTTACTCCAGAAAGGAATTGTCCCGGCTCCAGTCCATAGTGACAACAGATCCGGTCGCCGCCGGTGGACTGACCGTAAAAGAGCTTGTCGGACTTGGCCGTCAGCCGCACACCGGATTTCTCGGACGCATGTCGGATGTGGATGTCAATGCTGGGGACAGGGCAATGGAGGATGTTGGCATTTATCATAAACGGAACAGTTATGTGGCGGAACTGTCGGATGGAGAGCGGCAGAAGACCATGATTGCAAAGGCTATAGCTCAGGACACGCCGGTAATTGTTCTTGATGAGCCATTCTCTTTCCTCGATGTCGCTGCAAGAATCGAGATCCTTCAGCTTCTGAATGATATAGCAGCGGGCGGGCGGTGTGTGTTGTATTCTTCACATGACGTAAGTCAGGCACTCCGAATGGCAGCATGCGTCATATTGTTTACCCGTGATCGTAAGCTTGTATCCGGAACTCCTGAGGAATTAGTCGGGACAGGGGCTATTTCCACACTGTTCGGTTCCGACAAGGTAGTTTTTTCTACAGCAGAGAAAGATTTTGTCGGGCGTGATTATATAAATAAGAAATTCTAACAGAAAAGACACCATATCAAAAACATGGAAAACAAGAAGTTTAATCAGTTTTTATATTCCCAGCCCGGGTATCCTGATGTTGATCCAACCGCGCGGTACTATTTTAATGTATACTCCAAATTACTGCGTATACTCGGCGAGAGACAGTTTAAGGGACTAATCAACCTTAACAATATGTCAATGTTTGCTGTCTGCATGACAGGCTATCTGCAGGATGTGATAGCGGACGCCGGTGTCTGGCGATCATTTATAGACCAGTGTAAAAGGATGTATGGAAAATGGATTCCGTTCTACGATACAGATGAGAATTATCTTGAATACGAACTGAATCCTGAGGATGTCTCCTTCATGGTATGGTATCTGATTGCTATGTGCGACGGCGATACAAGAAATGTCTCACCCGACAACCCGCTGATACAAATAATAAGTGATAGGATATATAACTATTTCGAATCAATTTACGAAGACGCACCTATACCGGAGAATTTTCGTTTTGCCAGCGAGTTGGAGTATCATGACCCTGAAGACCAAGACGCTATCTACAATCTCGGATTATGGTTGTTCATGCACTCATTTCTACTGATACCAGCTTTTTCATTACGGCTGGATGAACTTCTCCGGGAGTGTCTGAGTGAAAGTGAGCCGGACATGGGAAAGGTTCAGGAGAAAATCGGGATAGCGATGAATGAAGATACACTCGGGCCATTGGCGTATTATATAAACGAGTGGGTGCATCTTATAATAACCGGGAAATTGCCCGCGGCACCAAAAGAGAAAACCCCTGTTAATTCAGAAGAACATCCATACTATAAAAAGGTAGTTGATGCTTTTGACGGACGTGAAATTGTATTCTTCAGAACATACGAAGAACTCAACAGATTTTTCATCGATGTCCTCGGATGGGATAAAGACGAGAAACATCTTGAGGCTCTCTCATCTCACGGCGATTTTGTCGTGATGGTCAACAAGGAGAAAGGAATGCTTGTGGCCAAAGATGTGGCCAGATGTGTAGCCGCACCGTCAAATGAACTGTACGATAAAGAGTATGCAAGGAAACATTCATTTGAATTGCTTACAGAGAGAGGCAAATGCCCGATCGACCTGTTGCTTAAGCTTAAAGAGAATGATTGGCTTCCCGACGCCACTTTCCCAGGGACTGACACACGGACGCTGGTGAAGGATAATTTCGATTTTATAGCCCGGTGCTATCTTCAGAATTATTACAGAGGAGATTGACCGTATAATTACCAAAACCTATCGACAATGAAAGATAACAGAAGCTCAAATACTTCAAATGAATTTCGTGAGATCACAATGGTCTGTCGGGATATATTTGAGAAGAAACTGAGTGATTACGGAACATCATGGCGCATAATGCGCCCCGAAAGCATCACGGATCAGATCTATATCAAGGCAATGCGCATACGCTCTATTCAGGAGAAGGGCGTGGCGCATGTCAATGAAGGAATCGAGCCGGAGTTTATCGCTATTGTGAATTATTCAGCAATTGGCCTGATACAGCTCGAACTTGGACCTGGCGATCAAATCTCCGCGAATGAAGCCCTTGGCCTGTATGACAAATGGATAGAAAAATCCACATCATTGATGATGAACAAGAACCATGATTATGATGAGGCCTGGCGACACATGAGGGTAACAAGCATAACAGATATAATCCTTCAGAAACTTCTCCGTACTCGTGAGATTGAGGATCATGGTGGCATCACAAAAATCTCGGAAGGAGTGGATGCAAATTATATGGATATGATAAACTATGCCATATTTGCATTGATCCATTTAAAATATAACTGATGACCGACTCATTACGACATAGATTATACGGTATCATCACATGGGTATGCCGTTTCGCAGTAGGCGGAGTGTTCCTGTACTCGGGGTTTGTAAAAGCGATCGACCCTTGGGGAACAATTTATAAATTCAACGAGTATCTCGGCGTATTTGGAATAGATGTAAACTTCAGTCTGGTGTTTGTATCTGTTCTGCTGTTGTGCATTTTTGAATTCATGACAGGCGCTTTCATTGTTACTGGATCGTTCAGGAGGGCTGCTCCTATAATGGCGGCGTTACTGATGCTGGTAATGACTCCTCTTACTCTATGGATCGCACTCAAAGATCCTGTGCCTGATTGCGGCTGTTTTGGCGATGCACTGATCATATCCAATTGGGCGACGTTCTGGAAAAACATTGCATTGTCATTACTGACGGCATGGCTTGTTGTATGGAACCGTCGTGTCCATTGGCTTGTAACGCCGTCGTTGCAATGGCTCGGATTTCTTGCTGATGCAGTTTTTGTCTGTGTCGTGGCAATGATCGGGTATTTTTATCAACCTCTGATTGACTACAGGCAATATCCCATAGGGTCAACCCTCGTTGATGAAGGATCGTCGGGTGATGGAGAGGAGTATGTATTTATATATGAAAAAGACGGTATAAAGCACGAATTTACTGTAGACGACGAATTACCTGACGAATCTGAAGGTTGGACGTTTGTCGACAGGAAGGCACTGTCTTCTCCGGAAGATTCAGAAGAGACGAGGTCTTTCGCTGTGTTCGACGATACCGACATGGATGTTACGGAGGACGTGGTAAGCGGCCAGGGAAAACAATTGATTCTGTTTATACCTGATCTTCAGGATGTCTCGATATCTTCTTCATATCAGATAAATTCCCTTCAGTCTTTGGCCCAGTCGAATGGAACCGACTTTATAGCGGTTGTTTCCGGTTCAAAGGAAGATCTGGAGCGATGGAAAGATCTTTCGATGGCTAAATATCCTGTCTATACAGCTGATGATACAGTGATAAAGCAGGTAGTCAGAGGAAATCCTGCGGTAGTCTATCTTGAAAACGGCATGATATATTGGAAAAGCTCCTTGCGGGGATTGCCCTACGAAGACTTTATGGCCGAGGACGGGAATCTTGATATCAGAAGTTTTACCCGCGATAATAAGATGATTCTACAAAACATTATCTTCATTTATTTAGCCGTTCTTGCAGTCATAATACTGATGTCGTTCATGACGGAGCTGAAAAACGTGTTCGGGAATGTCAACAGGCATGGGAAAAGTACGCCGGACGATAACGACAGATGAATCGCGGACAATATTTTATACGCAAATCTGTCGCTGACGTCGAAATTTCTTAGTGTTTTTTAGTGAAATCTGACCGTTTATTGTTAACTTTGTGGTCAGTATAATCAACGACAGTCAATAAAGTATTGAAAATCCAAAATCACACAAATAATACAACCGATATCATGGAAATACCTTTCGCAGAATCTTGGAAAATCAAGATGGTGGAGCCTATCCGCAAAAGCACTCGTGAAGAACGTGAGCAATGGCTCAAAGAAGCAAATTATAATGTATTCATGCTCAAATCAGAGCAGGTTTACATCGACTGCATCACAGACTCCGGCACCGGTGCAATGAGCGATCGCCAGTGGGCAGCCATGATGACGGGAGACGAGGCTTATGCCGGCGCCCGTTCATTTTTCGAACTGAAAGATACAATCACAAGAATCACAGGTTTCGACTATGTGATCCCGACTCATCAGGGTCGCGCAGCTGAGAATGTACTCTTCTCTCATCTTGTAAAGCCTGGTGATTACGTTCCCGGCAACTCCCATTTCGACACAACAAAAGGCCATATCGAAAGCCGTAAGGCATTTGCTGTCGACTGCACAGTGGACGAGGCTAAAGACACTCAGCTCGAAGTCCCCTTCAAAGGCAACGTAGATCCGGCAAAACTCGAGAAAGTTCTTCAGGAGCATGGAGACAAAGTTCCGTTTGTAATCGTAACCATCACCAACAATACAGCTGGTGGTCAGCCTGTGAGCATGGCAAATCTTGCAGAAGTAAGACGCATTGCCGACAAATACGGAAAGAGGGTTATCTTCGACTCCGCACGCTTTGCTGAGAATGCATACTTTATCAAGACCCGTGAGGAAGGATATGCCGACAAAACCATCAAGGAGATCTGCCGCGAGATGTTTGCCTTTGCTGACGGCATGACAATGTCTGCAAAAAAGGACGGCCTTGTCAATATGGGCGGCTTTATCGCAACGCGCTGGGAAGACTGGTATGAAGGAGCAAAGAAATATTGCATTCCTTTTGAAGGATTCCTCACCTATGGTGGCATGAACGGCCGCGACATGGCTGCTCTTGCTGTCGGACTTGATGAAAACACCGAGTTCGATATGCTTGAGACCCGAATCAAGCAGGTTGAATATCTTGCAAAGAAACTGGATGAATATGGCATTCCTTACCAGCGTCCTGTTGGCGGACATGCAGTCTTCATCGATGCTGACAAAGTTCTTGACAGAATTCCCAAAGAGGAGTTCCCTGCACAGACTCTGACAATCGAACTTTATCGCGAGGCTGGTGTCCGCGGTTGTGAGATCGGCTATATCCTCGCTGACCGCGATCCCGTTACAAGAGAGAACCGCTTCGGTGGAAATGACTTCCTCCGTCTCTGCATCTGCCGCCGCACATATACCAACAACCACATGGACGTGATTGCAGCCGCCCTCAAAAACGTATATGACCGCCGTCATGAAATCACACGTGGTGTGAAAATTGTGTGGGAAACCGAGCTTATGCGCCACTTCACAGTTCAGCTTGAGCCCCTTGGCAAATAAAATATAGTAAGTGAGAGTGTAACAAACACCTGCTTTCCCTGTTTAAGAGATGTCGGAGTCACCGAATTGACGATACTCCGGCATCTTTTCATTTTTATCACAACATAACAACAGATTATGAAAATACTGAATTGCCTGTTTGTTCCTGCTGCGTTGATGTTTTCAGCCGTGACAACCTCATGTGTAGCGTCAGGAACATCAAATGCTAAAAACAGTACATTGACGTCCAGGACATTTGAGCTTCCTGCATTCAATGCGATCAGCAACGAAACAATTGTTGATATAGACGTACGCGTGGGTGATAGTCAGAATGTGTCGCTCGAAGCGCCAACAAGCCATATCGACCGATTCACACTTAGTGTGAAAGACGGCAAACTTGTCATAGCCTCTAAAGGGAACATCCGTATGGAAGGTGGCTCGAAGTCCTATAAGATGACTATACAAATGAAGGAACTGCGGTCTGTTGATGTAAGTGGGTCGGGGGATATCGACATCCTCGAAAGTATTTCTGTACCGGAACTGTCATTGTCCGTAAATGGATCCGGAGACATAAGTGCCGAGAATATCAGCGTAGATAAGATAATGGTAAAGGTTAACGGATCTGGAGATGTGGATATAGCCGGCACTACATCCACTGCAGGTTTAACCGTATCCGGCTCAGGAGATATAGACGCATCCTTGTCGGGAATCAAGCATATCAATGCCGCTATCTACGGATCTGGCGACATCACGCTTTCCGGCAATTCAGCGAAAGGGACATTTGTCTCCAATGGTTCCGGAGATTTTAATGCCACCAAAATGATTATTCAGGACTTAAGCGCCACATCCAACGGCTCGGGTGACATAGACTGTTATTGCAAAGGGACGTTCAGCGGCAGTGCCAATGGCTCTGGCGACATAACCGTTTTAGGGCAAAAACAAAAAGGTAAGATTTCGCGCAATGTGATTCTCAAGTAATTGGGAGTAGATTATCACTGATCGAACAGGAGACAAACACTAATCATGGGTGTTTGTCTCCTGTTCGATTTGTTAAACTATACCGCGAAGTTCACTGATGTCTGTTACGCCATGTCGTTGGCAATAATCAGTTATCTCATCAATTATCTGCATTGTCGCTGCGGGATTTACAAAGTTGGCAGAGCCGATTTCCACAGCAGAAGCCCCGGCCATGATGAATTCCAGCGCATCCCGGCCATTCATGATGCCACCGAGGCCAATTACCGGTATTTTCACAGATTTTGCAACTTGCCAGACCATTCTTACCGCTATCGGGCGTATGCAGGGGCCTGACAGTCCTCCGGTAACAGTACTCAGGACAGGTTTACGTCTCTCCACATCTATGGCCATGCCGAGGAATGTGTTCACGAGCGATACAGAATCAGCACCGGATGCCTCTACAGCTCTGGCTATCTCAGTGATATCCGTTACATTGGGGGATAGTTTCACGATCAAATGGCGATCCCACTCTTTTCGTGCAGCCAATGTAACGGTCTCAGCACCGCTACAGGTTGTGCCATAGGCCATTCCGCCCTGTTTGACATTCGGGCAGGAAATATTGATTTCAACAGCTTTTACAAATTCGAGTGAATTAAGACGTCTGCATACTTCTGCATAGTGTTCAGGCTGCGAACCGCTTACGTTGACAATAATCGGAGTGCCAATGTTTTTGATCTCAGGATATATCTCGTTTATGAAATAATCCACTCCTTTATTTTGCAGGCCTACCGCGTTGATCATTCCTGATGGAGTTTCGGCCATGCGTGGATAAGGGTTTCCCTGACGTGGTTCAAGTGTCGTTCCCTTGACGATTATTGCGCCGAGTCTTTTTAAGTCTACGAGATCAGAAAATTCCGGTCCGTAGCCGAAAGTCCCGGATGCCGTCATCACCGGATTTTTGAGTTGAAGACCTTTGCCAAGATCGATATTAAGATTTACCATTTCAGCTGATTTATATTGAATACAGGACCTTCCTTACATACGCATACGTTGCCTTTGTCGGCCGTGTCTTCCACGCAACACAGACAGGCTCCTAAACCGCATGCCATAACATTCTCAAGACTTACATGACAGTCAATGTGTCTCTCTCCTGCGATTTTTGCAATGCCTTTCATCATCGGGAGCGGACCGCAACAATAGATATTTGTCCAGTCTTTCTCAAGAACCGTATTCTGTGTTACAAATCCTTTTTCTCCCATCGAACCGTCATCGGTTGATACGAACAGATTTCCGTGGGCTGAGAGTTCATCGGTCAGAATAAGCCGGTCTTTGGAAATCGCTCCAATCAGGATAGTCGGTGTGATTCCCATTGCACGCATTCTTTTGGCGAGTAGGAGCATAGGCGCGATTCCCACTCCTCCAGCCACGAGCAATGGCTTTTCTCCGCAGCATTCAAGGCTGAATCCGTTGCCAAGAGGCAAAAGAATGTTGAAAACGTCTCCATCCTTTGCCGCACATAAAGCGTGGGTGGCGGCACCAGCATCTTTTACATACAGAGTCAGGATACCATTCTCTACGTCAACATCGCAAATGGATATTGGACGCCGTAGAAATGTGGAATGCGATTGAAGAACCTGAACGTTGACAAATTGACCCGGTTCCGCTTCAGCAAGAGCCTTGAGGCCGGTGTTCCTGTCAGAGCATTCAAGTCTCAGCATAGCATCTCCGGCTGAGGTTAGTTTTTTATTAACAAGAATAAAATCGGATAGATATTTCATATACGATAATTTGAAATCATTTGTTGAATTTTTCGTCCTGAATCCGCTTCGACAATGCGTTCATGAGACCTTTCATCTGCACTTTTATCTCTTCAAGACTGGAAACAATCCCCATTTGCCTGTCAATGTTATGTTTATTGACTCTCATTTGTTCTTTTGCCGCTTCAAGCTTGAGACCCTTGACTTTAACAAGAAAATAGATCATTCTCAGTTTTTCTATATCGGAAGTTGTGTAGCGTCTCGCATGACTCAGGCTTCTTTTGGGAGAGAGTTCTGTAAACTCATTTTCCCAATACCTGAGAGTGGACGGTTGCACACCGATAATTTCGGCCACTTCCCTGATTCTATAAAACTGCTTGTTAATATCTGGCATGTCTTGGAGTGTGTTTAATGTTTACTGAAAATCATCCGGGTAAAGTTTGAGAGTTACGCATTCTCAATCCATTACATGTCCGGCATTCTCGGCAAGACGTATCATCTGATCGTATGCTTCAGGAGTTATGTCCATAAAGTAATAGTTCACGGGGTTTTGCGGTTCATCTCTGAATCTTACTTCGTAATGAAGATGCGGGCCTGTTGACTTTCCGGTAGAACCGACTTCGCCAATGCGCTCTCCACGATGGACCATCTGTCCCTCCTTCACCAATATTTTGGAAAGATGGCCATATCTGGTCAGGTAATTATAACCATGATCTATATCGATACAATTTCCATACCCGCCTTTCCAATCCGCTGTGGTAACTCGGCCGTCGGCTGTAGCATATACACTCGTTCCCTCCTGGGCGGCAAAATCAAGACCTGCATGAAATGCAGTCGCGCCATAAACGGGATCCCTGCGATAGCCGTAGCCCGAAGACATTGTATAGTCCTCTATATTTATAGGCAATATTGATGGAATATGGTCGAGCTTATCCTGCTGCCGGGAGGCCATAACTCTTAATTCATCGAATGAGATTGACTGGGCATACAGGCAACGGTCGAAATAGTCGAGACGTCGTGTGAAGTCGGTTATGAGCTTTGAGTCAGACAGCCCGCGCAATTCCCTGTAACGCTCCTCATTGTCAAGTCCGGCAAGACGCTGTCCGCGGCTTAGTGGCTCCATCTGCATCATGACCCTGTAGAAATTATCATCCCTGCTCTGAATATTTTTCATCACCTTAAGTGAGTTTTCGAGTCGGCGGCTGAGAATGTTATACTGCGCTTTCAGCTGACGGTTTTCCGCTCTAAGATTCTTTTCAGCCGGTGTGTCATAGCATAAAAAGACGATAAATACGGCAGCAAGGGCAATGATTGCGGCAAGAATAAGCACTTTGGCAAGTCCGGACAACTTATTCCTGAGCGTGGAATAGACCCGCTCGTAGTTGTCTGTTTCTGGATTGTATTTATAGTATACGGTTTTCACTCTTGTGATTCCGGTCTGTATTCAAGCCATGTATCAATTTGCAAAATTACGAAAGATTTGCTAATTTTGCAAATCCAACAGTCTTTCAGCCTTTGACGGCAGGTCAGACATAATGAAAGCAAAACAATGACATCCACAGAAATACGCGAAGCATTCAAAAACTTTTTTGCAGGTAAAGGCCACAGGATTGTGCCTTCTGCCCCGATGGTGATTAAAGACGATCCTACATTGATGTTCACAAACGCTGGAATGAATCAGTTCAAGGACATCATTCTCGGACAGCGCAATGCGGAAGTGCCAAGAATGGCAGACAGCCAGAAATGTCTGAGAGTAAGTGGCAAGCACAACGACCTTGAGGAAGTGGGACATGACACTTATCATCATACTATGTTCGAGATGCTCGGCAACTGGTCTTTCGGAGACTATTTCAAACGCGAGGCAATCGACTGGGCATGGGAGTTTCTTGTGGATGTGCTTGGATTGGATCCGTCCCGACTTTATGCGACCGTATTCGAGGGAAATCCTGCCGATAACCTGGAACGGGACAATGAGGCCGCATCTATATGGGAGCGCCATCTTTCCCCGGATCATATCATAAACGGCAATAAGCATGATAATTTCTGGGAAATGGGAGATACAGGCCCCTGCGGCCCCTGCTCGGAAATCCATATCGATCTTCGGTCTGACGAAGAAAGGGCCGCTGTTCCCGGTGCGTCGCTTGTCAACAAAGACAATCCGCTTGTAATTGAGATATGGAATCTTGTCTTCATGCAATATGAGCGTAAAGCTGATGGCAAACTTGAGCCATTGCCTTTCAAAGTGATAGATACAGGTATGGGATTTGAACGCCTGTGCATGGCTATGCAGGGTAAAAAATCCAACTATGATACCGATGTCTTCACTCCACTCATAGCGGAGATCTCAAAATTATCCGGGAAGGAATATGGCAAGGATGAGAAAACCGACGTCGCAATGCGGGTTGTCGCCGACCATTTGCGTACGATCGCATTCTCTATAGCTGACTCCCAGCTCCCGTCCAACGCCAAGGCTGGATATGTAATCCGCCGAATCCTGCGCCGGGCTGTAAGATATGCTTATACATTCCTTGGTGCAAGCGAGGCATTTATGTATCGTCTGGTGGATAAGCTTGTTGAACAGATGGGCGACGCTTATCCTGAGATCCGACTGCAGAAAGATCTTATCACCAAAGTGATCAAGGAAGAAGAAGATTCTTTCTTGCGCACATTGGACAATGGCATCGGTATGCTTGACACTGTGATGAAAAAAGTGAAATCAGAGGGCAAGACTGCGATCGATGGCAAAGATGCGTTTGTGCTTTACGATACATACGGATTCCCGCTTGACCTGACGGAACTGATCCTGCGTGAAAATGGATTCACTCTCGACCATGCTGGTTTCGACAAGGAGATGGAGATGCAGAAAGCACGTGCGCGTAATGCCGCGGCTGTCGAGACAGGTGATTGGGTCATCATATCGGAAGGGGAGCAGGAATTTGTAGGCTACGATTCAGCTGAATGCGAAACCGATATACTGCGTTACCGTAAAGTTAAGCAGAAAAACAAGGAGTTCTATCAGATCATTTTGCGTAAAACGCCATTTTATGCTGAAATGGGCGGACAAACAGGCGATCGTGGCAAATTGATCGATTCTGATGGAAATTCGATAGATATTTTCGATACAAAACGCGAGAATGGAGTCGGCATTCACCTTGCCAACAAAATGCCGTCAGCACCCGACGGAAACTTTATAGCAAGGATAGACATAGAGTCAAGAAAAGCTACATCGGCAAACCATTCCGCAACGCATCTTATCCACGAAGCGCTGCGTGAAGTGCTTGGTTCACACGTCGAGCAGAAAGGCTCGTTTGTCTCTCCGGAGATGCTGCGTTTCGACTTCTCTCATTTCCAGAAAGTTTCTCCGGAGCAATTGCGGCAGGTGGAGCATTTGGTCAATTCCCGCATTCGCAAGGCTATTCAACTTGAAGAATGCCGCGATCTTCCTATAGCCGAGGCAAAAGCTATGGGAGCCATGGCACTGTTTGGTGAAAAGTATGGAGATAAGGTCCGTGTGGTTAAATTTGGTGACTCCATCGAGTTGTGTGGAGGCACACATGTGGCTAACACGGGAAATATCGGCATGGTCAGAATTGTCGCGGAAAGTTCTATTGCGGCTGGAATCCGTCGTATAGAGGCATTGAGTGGCGAGGCTGTGGAGAAAATGCTCGATCATCTTCAGGATACGATGAAGGACGTCGCTTCATTTCTTGGTAATGCATCGGATATCAGGATAGCCGTTCAGAAAGCGATCAAAGAGAACGCGGATTTGAAACATCAGGTAGAAGAGTTCTTTGAGGAGCGTATCAAAGCGATAACGAAGGCGACTCTTGAGAGTGCGAAAGATATAAATGGAATAAAGGTCTGCATGCAGACTGGCTTGATGATGCCCGACGTTGTAAAGAATGTGGCGTTCGGAATTCGCAAAGCATCGCCGGAGCATACCGTATTTATCGGTGCGACACACGGTGGGGACAAGCCGTTGCTTACCCTAATGATTTCCGATGATCTTGTAAAGGAGGGGCTGAACGCGTCATCAATAGTCAGGGAGGCAGCCAAGTCTATCAAGGGCGGCGGAGGAGGACAGCCATTTTTCGCTCAGGCTGGTGGCAAGGATCCCGACGGACTGATTTCAGCGGCTGACAAAATGCGTGAACTGCTTGGATTAGCATAATTGTTTCATTATACGTTAAGTCCGTATCTGAGAACATCAGGTGCGGGCTTTTGTCATACACAATAAACCGTGAGAGGGGGACGTTTAAATTAGAGTTTGTTTAACAAATCTGAATCCATAGATCTGCATGTCGATCAATAAATATTATATAGTTACGGCGCTGATTTTTATGTCCATTGGTATGGCGGCAGCTTCGCCCGTTACGGTCAATGGCACACCCTTGCCACCGATTGCTGTGACCGCCGATAAAAGTTCCGGACTTGATGAAGTACTTGTTGTAAATTCGGTTTATGCCCCGGAAGTCTCTTATGAGTCCTCATCTACGTCAACAAGGCCTAAATGGTATAGATATTCATCTCTCGGAGGCGGATATGCTGAGGAAATAGCGAATGTTTCCTACGATGGAAATATGAGCGCGATCAGCAATGCAGATACCGACATGGGTTACATCATAGAAGATGGAGATTCGCGCTATTATTTCTGGATTGTCGGATATGAGAATCACGACCTGGATATAACTTCTGTATCGGTTTCCGATGAGTCAGATTGCGACCGGACCGTACTGAATGTGAGCGGGAAAGGAAGTGAGATCCATTATTATGGAATAAACGGACGAAGATTCATCCTTCCTCGCGAAATTGAAGTACGGTATCTCAACCTCGAATGGAACGACGAGAGGAAGAATTATGAGCAGACAGAACAGATAAAGTCCATTGATGGAATAGATCATGCCATTTTAATCACTCCGCCTGTTTATTGTGCCACATCGTTCACTATAGAGGGGGACAGGTTTCTGAAAGTATGGAATCGTCAGGTTTCCGCGTCTACTCCAACATATCATCCTGTAGCGGTTGAATGCCATACTTCCGCAACCCAGGCGGAAGGCGATGATAATTCAAACCAGATTTCATCCGGTGGGGATGGACTTGGCGGGTCAGCTCCGGCCGAGATAGAATTCAACGCTTACATAACCGATGCTGTTATTCATACTGAGTGGCAGATATCAACTGATCCGGATTTCGGAAATATAGAATACCGTCTGAATGGGCAGGATCTGAGTTTTACATTCAGAGATGAGGGAACACGATATGTCCGCTTCGTTGGCAGCAATGATAACGGATCGTGTGAGACATACGGAGACACTTATACCGTAAGCATCGGGGCTTCAGAGCTGAAATGTCCCAATGCGTTCTCGCCTGGAGCATCTGAAGGCGTGAATGATGAATGGAAAGTGGCATATCGGTCGATAGTGGATTTCGAATGCTGGATCTTCGACCGGTATGGAACAAAGATGTACCATTTCACAGATCCATCCGCCGGATGGGACGGCTGTTACAGAGGCAAGCTTGTTTCTCCAGGAGTCTATTACTACGTTATCAAGGCAAAAGGTGCTGACGGAAAGAATTATAAACTGAGCGGAGACATAAACATTCTCCGTTATAAGGGACGGAAAGGAGTTAACTCCGGTTCTTAATCAGTTTTAAAATCATAAGAAAACGATGCAAAATATAGATATTGTTCCATCCGGTTCCGTTGATGTTTTCGGAGCCAGGGTACACAATCTCAAAAATATAGACGTCAGTATCCCGCATGGCTCTCTTACAGTCATTACCGGCTTAAGCGGATGTGGAAAATCGTCTCTCGCTTTCGATACTATCTTTGCTGAAGGTCAGCGCCGTTATATCGAGACATTCTCCTCATACGCCAGAAATATGCTCGGTTCGCTGGAACGGCCAGACGTAGACAGAATTACCGGTCTATCCCCAGTGATAAGCATCGAGCAAAAGACTGTCAACAAGAATCCTCGCTCCACAATAGGGACAACTACGGAGATATACGATTTCTTCCGTTTGCTTTATGCACGTCTCGGAGAGGCACGGAGTTATATATCGGGGCTTCCGATGGTCAAATATTCTAAAGATAAGATCGTGGATCTCATCGCGGAGAAATATGACGGACGGAAGATATATGTTCTCGCACCATTGGTCAAGAATAGAAAAGGACATTATAAGGATCTGTTTGAGAATCTCCGAAAAAAGGGGTATATAAATGTAAGGATAGACGGGGAACTCAGAGAATTGGCGTATGGGCTAAAACTGGATAGATACCGTAACCATTCCATCGAGCTTGTGGTTGACAGACTCAAAGCAGACAAGTCTGATTTGCAAAGATTGCGTCAGACTGTTGAGGATGCGTTGAAACAGGGAGACCGACAGCTCATGGTGATGGATATGGAATCAGGTGAGGTCAGACATTTCAGCCAGCTTCTTATGGATCCTGAAAGCGGCCTGTCTTATCCGGAACCAGCTCCCCACAGTTTCTCATTTAACTCGCATCAAGGTGCGTGCCGTCGATGCAAAGGACTGGGGTATGTGGATATTGTAGACAGGACGAAGATAATTCCTGATCCCGGGAAATCAATTTTCGACGGAGCAATAGTACCACTTGGGAAATACAGGAATTCGTTGATATTCTGGCAAATTGAGGCTATATGCAGATTGTATTCAGCCGACATCAAGACACCAGTCAGAGATCTGCCTGAAGAAGCGATGGAGGATATTCTCGGTGGCACAGATGCCAAGCTTGACCTTCGCAACGAAACAATGTCTACCAGCAGATACGATGCAGGATATGAGGGACTGGTAAAGTACATAGAGATGCAGCAGAGTCTTGAAGCTGGCACTGAGGCCAACAAATGGAGCGGACAGTTTTTTTCACGGACTGTATGCCCTGAATGTAAAGGGAAAAGACTCAATAAGGTAGCTCTCCATTTCTTCATAGATGGAAAAAGTATCGCCGATGTCGCCTCTATGGATCTGTCTGATCTGTATGAGTGGACAAAAGGTCTTGAAGACAGAGTAGATCCGCAGAAAAGAAAAGTAGCTGAGGAAGTATTAAAAGAGATCCGTAGCCGTCTAGGTTTTCTTCTTGATGTGGGATTGCATTATCTTTCGTTGAATCGCTCCACTGCTTCGCTTAGCGGAGGGGAAAGCCAACGGATAAGACTCGCCACCCAGATCGGATCTCAACTTGTCAATGTGCTGTATATCCTCGATGAGCCTTCAATAGGCCTTCATCAGCGTGATAATGAGCGTTTGATTGATTCATTGAAGAAACTCCGCGATATAGGGAACAGCATCATTGTAGTGGAGCATGACCGTGATATAATGGATCAGTCTGATTATATTGTAGACATAGGCCCGGGAGCGGGTCGTAAAGGTGGCGAGGTCGTATTCCAGGGTACTCCATCTGAGATCAAATCGGCCGGCACACTGACGTCCGACTATCTTTCAGGGAAAAGAAAAATTGAGATTCCATCAATAAGAAGAAAAGGGTCAGGTAAGTATCTTGAGATATTCGGAGCATCAGGCCACAATCTTAAGAATGTGGATCTCAGAATCCCTCTTGGTAAATTTGTATGCATAACCGGAGTCAGCGGTTCAGGGAAATCAAGCCTGATCAACGGCACATTACATCCGATTCTGAGCAAGCACCTTTATAGATCCTTGTCTGAACCACTGCCATACAAAGATGTGCGGGGTCTTGACAACATAGATAAGGTCGTTACGGTGGATCAATCACCGCTCGGTAAATCCCCGCGATCAAATCCGGCCACATACACGGGAGTGTTTGCCGACATCAGGAAACTGTTTGTATCGCTACCGGATGCAAAGATGCGTGGATATAAACCCGGACGCTTTTCCTTCAATGTGGCAGGAGGCAGATGTGAAACATGCAAGGGCAACGGTTACCGTACGATCGAGATGAATTTCCTTCCCGATGTGCTTGTGCCGTGCGAAGAGTGTCATGGGCGAAGATATAACAGGGAGACCCTTGAAGTTAGATTCAAGGGGAAATCTATTGCTGATGTGCTTGACATGACAGTAAACCAGGCTGTAGAGTTTTTTGAGAACGTACCTTCAATTCTAAACAAGATCAAGGTGCTTCAGGAGATAGGACTTGGATATATCAAACTTGGCCAGCCGTCAAGCACACTCAGCGGAGGCGAGAATCAACGCGTCAAACTTGCTACCGAATTGGCAAAAAGAGACACCGGAAATACCATGTTCATACTCGATGAGCCTACCACCGGGCTTCATTTTGAGGACATACGGGTGCTTCTTGGAGTGATAAACAAGATTACCGACAAAGGTAACACAATGGTGGTCATCGAACACAATATGGACGTCATAAAGTGTGCGGACCATATCATAGACCTCGGGCCGGAAGGCGGTCGTGAAGGCGGATCGATAATCGCTGAAGGTTCTCCTGAGGATATTGTCGAGACCGACACGCCGACAACCCGTTTTCTGAGGGAGGAATTGAGACGATGACGTATCTCAAACGTATTAAATCAAATCATTGGTTATGGCTTCGATGTACGGTACAATCATGGATCTTCCCCTGTTTAAAGGAATATCCGAAGATCAGGTATCTGCCTTTTTAGAAAAGACAAATATTGAGTTTCAGAATCTTCAGAAAGGCGAGACGCTTTATCTGGAGGGGGAGCCATGCACAGACATCAAATACCTTATAAGCGGAACAATCGGGCGCACACACAGGCTTGTTTCTCCTCGATGCACGATTAAAGAGATTCTGCCTGCCGGTACTGTTTTTGGGGCGGAAAGGCTATTCGGATTGAATACATGCTACGCAGATAAGGCTGTGGCAGCCACGCCGTCAAGTATCATGAAATTTTCAAAAGAACAGTATTTGAGATTGCTTGCATCGGATGAGATCTATCTCATGAATGTGCTGAATTTTCTCTCTCTGAGGGCGCAAAGGTCAATCGATTCATTGAATAACATATATTCAAGTAGTCTGCTCGGGCATATCGGATACTGGATAGCCACAATGACAGACCGCTGCTCGACAGGTATAGAGATTCAATGTAATATAAAAGATCTCGTGGAGATCACAGGAATACGCATCACAGATCTGAAAGGACAGATAAGGGATCTTAAAAGAGATGGAATCCTCTCATATACGGCCGGACTGTTCAAGATAAATTCAAGGAGCGAGATTCTTGAAGCGGCGGTCAGGGAACATGCAAGGCTTGTCTCTGCTGACGAAGCCAGTCAGGAGACATCAAAATAAATCTACCTTATGAAATGTCAGTCTCACGTCTGCCCTTGAATATCTTTGCTGTAAATGCGAATCTGACAAGAATATAGTTAATCGGGAAACTTATTGCTATTGCAGGCAACAAAGCGAGAGTCGGCCCTACAATGCCTTTGAATATGGCCACCAGCCCAGTCTGCAATCCCATGTTGAAAAGATGACTGAGAGTGAATCCAAATCCTTTCTTAGCGTTGGGTCTTGAGTGGAACGTAAAATAACTTGAAAGGAAAAAATTAAAGACAAAACTTATAGCATAGCTTATCAATGTAGATGGCACGGCAGGCACTTTGACGGCATTGACAAAGACAACATAGAGTCCATACTGTATAATGGTCGCCGTTACGCCAACAAGGCCAAAGCGAAATATCTCAGCCAGACGACTTCTTCCGGTAATTAGTTTCCGAAGATCCATTGTTTGTGATGTTTGGTCAGGGGGGATTCAATTGGTTAATTAATCCAAGTCAGTGGATTTTTGAATGATCCTGTTTACGGAATCAATATATTCAAGAAGTTCATCCCTGCCGGATTTCTTTTCAGAAGATGTTACGAATATTGGCGGCAAGGTTTCCCACTCTTTTAATAGTTCAAGTTTGTACCTCTCTATGTTGGCCTGGGCTGCTGTCTTACTCAATTTGTCTGATTTTGTAAAGACTATTGCAAAAGGCACACCATTATTCCCAAGCCATCTCATGAAATTGACATCTACAGGCTGCGGTTTGTGCCGTACATCGATCAGCACAAACAGTGAAGTGAGCTGTTTTCTTCCGAGGATATAGCTCTGGATTATCCTCTGTATCTCTTCACGCTGGCTTTTTCCTCTGGCGGCATACCCATACCCAGGCAGGTCAACTATGTTCCATTCTCCATTGTTTATTGCGAAATGGTTGATCAGAAGGGTCTTCCCAGGTGTCTGGGAAGTCTTTGCAAGCCCTTTGCTTCGGGTAAGCATATTGATAAGAGACGATTTTCCCACATTTGAACGCCCTATGAAAGCGTATTCTGGAGAATCCGTGTCGGGACACTTATCGACATCTACGTTGCTTACTACATATTTGGCATTCTGAATTTCCATATCGAAAACTATTTTATCGGGCTATTCAAAAAAAATCTCATGAACCGCTTGCAAAGCATGGTTTGTATCGTCGGCATCGACTACATAGGCATGATTGGAAGACGATGCTCCATGTGAAGAGGCGAGAACTTCAATACCCTGCCTCTGAAGTGAATTGAAGATTCTTGGCCCGATTGAACTTATATCGCCGATGTTTTCTCCGACTATCGCCAGAATAGCCTTATTGTCATGTCTTGCAATTCTATTTATTCTACCTTCTTCCATATCCGGAGCGAACTCATTAAGCAGGGCTTTGAGCGCATTGTCCGCGTCATGTTCGGAAAGTGCGAACGAGAAACTTGACCGCTCCACGGATTGGGATACGAGAATGACACTGATCCCATTTTTGGCCAATGTATTGAACGTTCTGGAATTCACGTCGGGAGTATTGTCTGCCGCATCACCTTCGATTGTAAAGAGGCTTATGTTGCGCATGGTAGTTGCGCCTTTGGGAATGCATCCGGATGGGGCAGAGTCTCTGTTGTCTGTGATCCATGTTCCGGGGGCTTCGTGATTGAACGTGTTTAAAATGCGGATCGGTATGTTTTTATGAAACACCGGATAAATTGTCGGTGGATATATGACCTTGGCGCCGAACGAACAAAGTTCCATACTTTCCACGAATGAAAGATGGTCTATCACTTTTGCATTTGATATGATACGGGGATCCGCGGTCATAAATCCGTCTACATCAGTCCAGATTTCAAGTTCATCAGCGTTGAGAGAGGCGGCAATCAGTGCAGCTGTATAGTCGCTGCCGCCTCTTCCAAGATTTGTAATTTCTCCATTATCCCGGTCAGTGGCAATGAATCCACCGCAAACTGCCACACCATTCCCAAAGGATCCGAATGCTTGCCTGATCAGACTGTCTGTAAGTTTTGAATCCGCAATGTTTTTATTGAACCACTTTTCTGTTTTGATGAAAGTAGTGGAGTCAAAATGCTTGGCTCCGGCAATTATTCTGCTGACAATCACAGAAGAGATTCGCTCTCCATAACTTACGATCCTGTCGAGCGTCTTTTCAGGGAGGTTTCTGATCAACGCGACCCCATCGTAAAGGTCTGACAAATCAGCAAGCATCGGCGAAATAATATCGATAACCTCTTTCTGTTTGCAGGGATCTATCGTTTCAGAAATTATATCGTAATGACGGTTTGCTATTCCGTCCATGTTATTTTTATATGCGGCATTGCCGGCAGCTGCATCATTTGCTGTTGAGATGAGCCTGTCCGTCAATCCTCCGAGTGCAGATACAACGACAATGGCCGGTCCGTTCAATCCCTCCACAATCTTTTTGACGTGTGCGAGACTCTTGGAAGTTCCAACCGAAGTCCCGCCAAATTTCAATACTTTCATATCTGACCTGTTCAGTTTGCGACTACAAAGTTAACATTTTAGAACCGTAAAACGCCTATTTAATCAAGAATTTTTTAATTTTGCACATTGTGTGTGATATGACAGGATACTCACGAGTCTGCGGTGATTCAATGAACTATCCCGTCAGCCTATTGTAGATAATTATATGGACATCGAATCTATACTGTTTGGCTCTTTTGGAGGGCAAAAAACCGACATATCACCGGGAGACATATTGATCGCCCAGCCAATGATGAATGATTTTTTTGCAAGATCTGTCATTCTGATGCTTACCGCTGATCCCGGCAAAGGATATATGGGACTTGTGATGAACCATCCTGTAAGTCTGACAATGCAGGATATCCTTCCCGAGTGGGACAATGGCAAGCATATACCTCTTCACGCAGGAGGTCCTGTAGACCTCGAGCGCCTGTTCATGCTTCACACGCTTGGTGATGTGTTCAAAGGATCAAAGGAGATCTTACCTGGAATGTATATCGGTGCAGATCTTGGAGATGTGGTTGAGTTTGTCGAGAATGGGGGAGAAGTAGAAGGACACATGAGGTTCATGCTGGGTTACAGCGGGTGGGCTGCAAACCAGCTGGACAGCGAATTACTGCGCAGAACATGGGCGGTGGGGAAAAAAGACTCGACAGAGGCTTTGCTCACAGGCGATGGTGATGATTACTGGAGACGCCAAGTCAGACGCTTGGGGGATTCATTCAGAAGCTGGCTTATGATTCCAAACGATCCTTCTATGAATTAGCGGAACATGAAAGCGTGAACGGTCATTTCATCATTACGCGTGCGAGATTACGCTTGTCTTCACGTTCCTTGATGCTCTGGCGCTTGTCGTATTGCTTTTTGCCTCGACCTATACCGATTACGAGTTTTGCAAAGCCACGTTCAGAAATAAATATCTTAATCGGAACGACTGTGTAACCGGGATCCTCCGAGGCTTTTGCAATTTTTGCAATCTCTTTCTTGTTTAACAATAGCTTGCGGTCTCTTCTTGCAGAATGGTTGTTATATGAGCCATAAAAGTATTCTGATATGTTTATTCCCTTGGCCCAGACCTCGCCGTTATCTATGACACAATATGAATCCACCAGCGAGGCTTTTCCTGCGCGTATCGATTTGATCTCGGTTCCTGTAAGAACCATTCCAGCTGTGTAAGTCTCGGATATTTCGTAGTCGAAAGATGCACGACGGTTTTTTATATTTATTTGGCTTGCTTTCATTATGATAAAAATGTTTTAATATGGCTGCGCATCAGGGATCATCAGTGAAAAGACCCATTTCAGAAGTTCTGGAATACCAATAGTAAGCAATGAAAGCATTGTCATGAGAATAGTACTACGGTTTTCAGGACATCTTAAGAATCGCACGCCTTTTACTATTATATAAATAGTATACAAGGGGAAGAATACAAACAGAGGCTGGAGAAACGGAGCCAGTTCAATCAGGATCTGAATCATGGCTAATGTTGAGAGTGCCACAAGAATGAAATTCCTCCCGAACGGTGTATCAAATATATTCCTGCAATCCCGGGGTAAAACCAGTTTCGAGAAAAGCACAACCGTATAGAATCCAAGAAAATATGCAAGAAACAATATGAATGCTCCCACAACAAGATTCTGTAGAGGGGAATTTTCATAGAATAGCCCCGAAAAATGTGATATGGCCAGAATTGCAAGAAGCGGATAAAAACAGGATTGAGCAAATAAATCCGATGATATTTTTGCCCGTTTCAACCTTTTCCAACCCTCCACAGGATTCATTATCACGCTGAAAAGCAATGCCCATCCGTTTTGGTGAGGATAATGGTCATCACCGTTACTCCCCGCACTGTTATTGGGATCTTCACTCTCTGGCAATACATAATATCCTCCTTCTTCTTCCTGTGTCTGGGAAGAACGCGGAGATAATTCATCTATGCCGACGCCACGTGTATGTTTTTCTTCAGAGTTCATATTAAAAAGTACACAAAATTACGAAAAAAAAAAATACTGTCAAAACCCTGAAACGCGCACCGGACTGCCGGGTTGTGAATATCCCGTAAAATTTGTAATTTTGCAGTATATTTACAACCCTGACAGCACAGACAGAAATCTCAATGGCTATTTCGGAATCCCCACTTTTAAAGCGTCTTGACGGTATTGACTCAAGATTTGAAGAGGTCGCTATTCTTATAACTGATCCTGATGTGATATCCGACAGGGGCAGATATGTCAAACTTACGAAGGAATATCATGAGCTGAGCAGGATTGTCGCAGCGATGCGCAGATATGAGTCCGCATTGAAAGCTGCTGAAGATGCGCGGGAAATCATAAATACTGAGACAGATCAGGAGATGCGTCAGTTTGCAAAAGACGAACTTGAGAAAACTCTCGCAAAGATACCTGAAATTGAGGACGAGATAAAACTACTTCTTATTCCCGCCGATCCGGACGACTCAAAAAACGCTATAGTAGAGATACGCGGTGGGACAGGTGGTGACGAAGCCGCGCTGTTTGCTGGAGATTTATTCAGGATGTATCAGAGATATGCGGAATCAAAAGGATGGACTCTCGCAGTCTCAAGCGTAAGCGAGGGTGCATCCGGGGGATTTAAAGAAATAATCTTCACACTGACCGGGGAGGATGTCTATGGGTTGATGAAATATGAGAGCGGAGTCCACCGTGTCCAAAGGGTTCCTGCTACAGAAACCCAAGGGCGTGTGCATACTTCTGCGGCAACTGTGGCGGTTCTCCCAGAGGCCGAGGAGTTTGAAGTTGAGATTCATGAAGGTGAAATCAGGTGGGACACTTTCAGATCCGGTGGTGCGGGTGGACAGAATGTCAATAAGGTTGAATCAGGCGTACGTCTGCGTTATAATTGGAAAAATCCTATTACGGGAACAGTGGAAGAAATTCTGATCGAATGTACTGAAACGCGCGATCAGCCTAAAAACAAGGAGCGCGCGTTGTCCCGTCTCAGGAGTTTCATCTATGACCGGGAGCATTCCAAGTATCTCGACGACATAGCCTCCAGACGTAAGACGATGGTAAGCACAGGAGACCGGTCGGCTAAGATCAGAACCTATAATTTCCCACAGGGGAGAATTACGGATCATCGTATAAATTATACAATATACAATCTTTCAGCATTTATGAATGGTGATATTCAAGAGTGCATCGATAGGTTGATTGTGGCGGAAAACGCAGAAAAAATGAAAGAATCATCTCTATAAATAATAATCATGACAAGAAGTGAGCTGATAGGTTGTATCAGGCAAAAGGAATCTTTCCTGTGCGTCGGGCTTGATCCTGACATAAAAAAAATTCCCGAACATCTGCTTAGGGAGGAATCCCCGTTGTTTAGTTTCTGTAGATCAATTGTAGACGCCACTGCACCGTATGCTGTGGCTTACAAGCCCAATCTCGCCTTTTTCGAGGCTGAGGGCGTATCCGGTATCGAGGCATTTGCCAAAACTGTAGCGTATATCAGAGAGAATTATCCGGATATACTGATAATTGCAGATGCCAAGCGAGGAGATATCGGAAACACATCAGCACTTTATGCCCGCTCTGCGTTTTCCCATTATGGTGTGGACGCTATCACTGTGGCTCCCTATATGGGTTCGGACAGTGTGAAGCCTTTTCTCGGAGAAGCAGGCAAGTGGGTTATACTTCTGGCATTGACTTCCAATCCCGGTTCATCCGATTTCCAGATGCAGGAACTTTCTGACGGCAAGAGACTGTTTGAAAAAGTATTGGAAGTTTCCAAGACCTGGGCTGGTCCTGAAGAAATGATGTATGTGGTAGGAGCTACCAGAGGGGAGCTTATAGCTGACGTCAGAAAGATTGTTCCAGACAGTTTTCTGCTGGTGCCCGGAGTCGGTGCCCAGGGTGGAAGTCTGGAGGATGTGTGCCGCTATGGAATGACCCACGATTGCGGATTACTTGTCAATTCATCCCGAGGTATAATATATGCCTCTTCAGGCACAGATTTTGCCGAGGCTGCATCTTGTGAGGCTAAAAAATTGAGAGATGCAATGAGCCTATTGCTAAAGGGGCATGTGTTATGACAATTGCTCAAAGAAATGGAAAGATCCGGTATAATTGCCGGATCTTTTTTACATCAAATTGGCCAGATGTTTGTTATTAAATAAAAAACAATCATCTACATTATTAAAACAAAAACTATGAAAACACTTTCCATCATTTGTTATGCCGTGGGATCAATCCTGCTCATAATATCTTGTTTTATATCCAGCGTAACCGCTACATGGTGGCTTGGAGGCGTGGCTGTGGTCTTGCTGATTGCAGGATGTTTCTGTCAGTACAACTCAAGTAAATCAAGGCGTGACATAAGGTAGCGACCGTTTTCTGTCGACAAGCGGTTACTATGCGCATATCCAGCAGGTTTGAAAGTTTGCCTGCTGGATTTTTTAAATTAATGTGCGTATATTGTAAAAAATGTTTATCTTTGCAGTTTAAGCCGCTCAATTTGATGTGCATGCATGTGTGCCGTTAATGCGACTGGTCTAATTATGGCACGGTTAATTATCAGCATATCGCTGTATTCTTAGGATAAAAATAGTATTATGGAAGTTGATTACGATATTGTAATAAAGCAAAGGGCGCAGCATGTGTTTGATGTAATGGCGTCAACTTCTTCGCCAGCGGAACTCAAGAAATTGCAGGACGCTTTTGAACTGGCGCGTAAGGCTCACGCGAAACAGAAAAGAAAAACCGGTGAACCATATATACTTCATCCGATAGCCGTTGCCACAATAGCGGCCGAGGAATTGATGCTCGGTGTAAATCCTGTTGTCGCAGCTTTCCTGCATGATGTGGTGGAAGACACTTCCTATACGATAGGGGATATTCAAAGAATGTTTGGTGAGGATGTGGCATTTTTGGTCAGAGTCGTAACTAAACAGAAAAAGGAGAAATATGACGATTCCAAGCAAGTGGATAATTACAGGCAGATGCTCGACTCCATAGAGTATGACATCCGCGCTCTTCTTGTCAAGCTCGCAGACAGGCTCCACAACATGCGTACTCTGTCTTCCATGAGACCGGACAAACAGATGAAGATAGCAGGAGAGACAGACTATTTCTATGCGCCGCTTGCCAACAGACTTGGTTTCTACAATGTGAAGACTGAACTTGAAAATCTGAGTTTCAGATTCAGATGTCCCCATGAATATGAGGAGATTTCCTCATTGATAGCGGGCGACGAGGCGAGCCAGCGATCCCGGCTAAAAATCTTCGCAGACGAGATAAAACGCGTTTTGAAAGAAGCCGGCATTGAAGTGCAGGTTTTTGTAGAATATAGAAAGCCATACAGTGTCTGGAGAAAGATGCAGAAGCAGGGCGATGATTTCAATCATCTGAAATACAGGCATTTTACCGATATAATCTACAGGCAACCTGCTGGCATATCGGAAAAAGACATGGCTCTTAAGATCTATTCCGTATTGACAAACAGATTTCGCGAGAAACCCGGAGGAATATCCAATTACATAGACAGTCCGAAAGAGAATGGATATCAGAGCTTCCATGTAAAACTTCTTGCTGATTTCGGTAGATGGCAGGAGGTGCATATAAGCAGTGAGCGCATGATCCGAGATTCTCAATTGGGATGCATGGCTGAGAGGACAGAAGACAATATACAGAGATGGATTAAGAAATTCAGGGATGTGCTTAGGGATATCGCCCACCATTCAGGAGATGGCTCAAATTTTATCGAGAATGTGGTTACATCGTTCTATAACGATGATATAATGACATTTACTCCACAAGGGCGTCCGGTGATATTGCCTAAAAAAGCCACTGTGATAGATTTTGCGTATGAAGTGCATTCAGCGTTGGGGGAAAAAGCGCAGTATGCCCGGGTGAATGGTTTCCTTACTTCAATCAAGGCACCTCTCCATCGTGGAGATGTAGTGGAAATCTTTACTGAGAAAGAAAATCATCCGTCTGCCGACTGGCTTGATGCTGCCGTAACATATAAGGCACGCAAGGCCATCAGATCATATATATCGAGACAGCCCAAACCTGCATATAACAGGTGTAAGAGATGTTCACCCATTCCCGGGGAAGAAGTTGTAGGTTTTCGGGAGAAAGACGGGATGATAACATTGCATAAAAGGGATTGTCCTATTGCGATAAAACTGGCTTCCCAGAAAGGAGACGATATAGTCTCTGTGGATTTCAAGTCTGACGGGACATTATACCCTGTAAAGATAACAGTACGGGCTGTAGACAGATATCATCTTTTAATCGACCTTGTAGACTGTATCTCCAATGAACTACATCTGGCCATAAGCAGCATCAACACAGAGTCTCTTGATTCCATCGTGACATGTACGGTAGAGTTTGCTGTTCATTCATATATAGAATTACAGTCCATCATATCCCACATAGAGACTATTCCTGGTGTGGATGAAGTCAAAAGAAAAAAACTTTAGGAAAAGCCCGTAAACAGCATATACAAAAAGAAGATTCTTTGTGTTATGATTTACACAAAGAATCTCAGATATATACGTGAATTTCCCGTTTATTACTGTTTCATTGTCTTTGAGGCTTTCTTTCCGGATTTTGTGCCGGTTTTCGGTATTGTCACGGGAAGATCGACAGCTGCATTGTTGATGTCGTCGGCATTAAGAATATTATTCCTCAAAGTTCTGACTTCCTTATTCAACTCATCTATCTCGGCCGATTGATTTCTAATTGTGAGCAAAAGTGAGTTTAGCTCTTCATTTTCAATCTCTTCAGGGAATTGCTCCTGTACTCTGACTATGAAATCGGCCAGAACATTCATATAATTTGTGAATGCCGAGAAAGGTGAATCATACGGGCTGAAAGAGGAATGGGCGGCTCCATCGTCAAGTTTTTTCGTACTCATATAATAGAAATGATCCGAACTCTGCAGATATTCCCAGTCCTGCTTCAGGCGGCGGTCATCACAAAGATTTACACGCTCGGCTACTGAATACAGCTTGTCGAGGGCCTCACGCTGAAGATTGTTGCCTTTCCACGCGGAGACATCCCGGGCCTCGTCTGTCCCGGATATCGGATAGGGGATAGCCAGATCGCCCACCGGCTTCAGCTTGGCCGAAACTTCCGAAGGCATAGCGAAAACTATCCCTCGTTCTTTGGCGAAACGGGGAAGAGCGCGTACAAAGTCAAAGATTCCCGTGGAGTTTGGCAGGAAAGGCCCGAACGTATCCATGCTGAAATACAGATTGACCACTTGCTCCTCTTCGGGCAAAGCTGCTATCCAGTCCATATACTTGTCGGCGGTCAACGGGTATTCATCCCATGAAGGATCTCCAAAGCGGCGTGATATGTCTTCTGACAGTTTGTCATTCGTGAGCAGCAGTTTAAGCGCGGGCGCCGATGCCGCTGTATAAAGGTAATTAGGCGATTTCCATCCAAGAATGTGTTTGGCTCCTTCTGTAACAGCCGTTTTGAAACCCATCGAGTTTATAAGCAGCGCAATCTCGTCATCATAGATCAGCTCCGTGTTTGTGAACACGGTCGGTTTTTGTCCGAACAGCTTGAATATCAAATCGTCGTGGAGTTTTACCTCCCGCATGAATTCCTCAGGATCCTGAAGGGAAGACAAGGAATGTGAATACGTTTCGGAAAGAAACTCTACGCATCCTGTATCCGCGAGTTTACGGAGTACGCCAATGAATTCAGGCACATGGATCTGAATCTGCTCGATAGCAGTTCCGGTGATTGAAATAGCACATTTGAAATCCTTGCCGTTTTGTCTGATTATATCAAGCACCATGTTTCCCATCGGGATATAGCTTTGTTCGGCAAGACGGTTGATGATTTCATCATTTGCGAAATCATCATAGTAATAATGGTCGTTGCCGATATCGAAAAAACGGTAACGTTTCAGACGGAATGGCTGATGTATTTTAAAATAGAAACAAATATTTTTCATCTGGTTGATTCTGTTTTTCAGTTGAGTGATTATTCAGCAATATCAGGTCAGTGTTCTTAAATCACCTTCTTGTAGATATCGATTACTTTCTTTCCTGCTTTTTCCCATGTTATTCCCTTTATCTCTTCAATGCCGTCGTTACGCAATTGATGATAGAGAGCCGGATATGAAGTGATGGCATGAATGGCGTCAGCCATTGCGTCAATATCCCAGTAGTCGGTCTTGATTACATTATGGAGTATTTCCGCGCAGCCACTCTGCTTTGATATTATAGACGGGACGCCCATTTGCATTGCCTCAAGCGGGGATATGCCGAATGGTTCGGAAACTGACGGCATGATATAGACATCGGAATCCTTGAGCATTTCGTAGACCTGCTTGCCTTTCAGGAAGCCTGTGAAGTGGAACCGGTCTGCGATTCCACGTTTTGCAGCAAGTTTTATCATGTCTTCCATCATATCTCCTGAACCGGCCATCACAAATCTTACATTCTTGTTCTTCTTTAGGACTTTTGCCGCTGCCTCGACAAAGTATTCGGGGCCTTTCTGCATGGTGATGCGGCCAAGAAAAGTAACTACCTTCTCATGCTTATTGCGGCGTGGGAGATTCAGAAGTTCATCGCTCAGCGGAATGACAGCATTATGTACCGTCGTAACCTTATCCGGGTTTATTCCATATTTCTCAATCACAGTGCGGCGTGTAAGGTCTGAGACTGTTATGATGTGGTCTGCGTTGTTCATGCCGTCTTTCTCGATTGCGAATACTGTGGGATTCACATTCCCTCTGGATCTGTCGAAGTCTGTGGCATGGACATGGATCACGAGCGGCCTGCCGGTTACATTTTTTGCATGTATTCCGGCCGGATATGTAAGCCAATCATGCGAGTGGATCACATCGCATGGGATTGTGCGGGCTATGACTCCGGCAACAATGGAATAGTTGTTTATCTCCTCAAGAATGTTGTCAGGATATCGGCCGGAAAACTCAATGCAGCCGAGATCGTTGAGCTTCATATAGTTGAAGTCGGCATAAATATGATCTCTGAGATCGAAATAGACCTGAGGATCCATAAATCTTCCGATGCGTGATTCAACATAATCCCAATTGACATCGCGCCATGCGACAGGAGTGTTGCATGCTCCGATAATATGGGCGAAATCACGTTCTTCGTCGCCCCATGGCTTTGGAATTACAAACGTTATATCCATGTCGCCGTTTGCATGCATTCCTTTTGTAAGGCCGTAGCTTGCGGTTCCAAGACCACCTAATATATGGGGAGGAAACTCCCATCCGAACATTAAAGCCTTCATCTGGTATATAATTCAGAGTTTTGGAGTTTATTTATTTCTTTTACATTTTTCAGAGTCCTCAGGATCTCTCCGACATTCTTGGCAGTCGATACAGCGCCATGTCCCGCATAAGGTGGATTTCCATCATATAACTCAGATAGCGACCCGATACATCCTTCGGTCATCTCGTCTTCATACCCTATAAGCATCCGCTCAATGAACGACAGGCCAGCAACTCCGAACACCTTGAAATATGCGTCAGCATAGAACCCGAATAACCAAGGTCTCGCAGGTCCCTGATGCACCGCATACTCCCGCTCGGTAGGATTGCCGACATAAGAAGGTGTGTAAGCGAAACTTTTGGGTGAAAGAGATCTCAGCCCTTTCGGAGTAAGGAGTTCGCGGGTAACGAGGTCGAGAATCCTCTTGCGCTGCCTGCGGTCGAGGGGGGAATATTCAAGACCAATGGCTATAGCCATATTGGGCCTTACCTCAAGGTCTGTGTACGATCCGTCTACATAATCATACAGATATCCGTATTCATTCAGGAACGTAGAGATGAATGACTCCTTTGTTTTATCGGCCAAAGCCTTTATTTCCGCACAATAATGGCGTTCATCAGGTTCAGCATCGTAGAGAGAGTTCAGAAAGCACAGTGCGTTATACCATAAGGCGTTGAATTCTACGATATAGCCTGTACGCGGGATTATCGGTTTGCCTCCGATTGACGCGGACATCCAGCTTACAGGGGTTACGCGTCCGTCTGTTCTGACCAATCCATTGTCGTCAAGGCTTAAATTCCGGATTCTTCCGTTTCGTATGTCGTCTACAATACGACGGACTTCGGAACCATATTTCTCTCTGCACGCGGAAGTTCCATCTGTCCGCCTGAATTGTTGTATTGCCCAGATGACCCATAGCGGTATATCCGGAAGATCAAGCTCGCTGATTACCTTATCTTCTTTACCATTGTCGATGAGATTTCTGAGCGCCGCGAGGAAAGTGTCCATTATGGTAACATAGTCGTCCTTATGATTGATGGCGAGAGTGCATCCCGGAAGGGCTATGAGTTCATCGCGGCTTCTGACCCTATACCACGGATAACCTGCCATAATATACATTCCACTCCTGTTTTTAAGATAAAACTGTTTAGCGGAATTTTTAAGACAGTTATAGAAACTTGTCCGTGATGTTCTTGTGGCTATTTCCCCGGTATAAGTCTGTTCAAACTCCTTCGGATCGCATTCGAATGTGGATGCGGAGAAAATTATTGATTCTCCTTTTTTGATCGGCACTTCAAAATAACCAGGAACCCACAGATCCTCCTTGTAGGGAATGCCGCGGTTCTTATCTTTATAATACTCTATCCCTTTATACCAATGGCCGTCTGAAATCCATTCCGCTGGCTTGGAGAACTGCATGTAAAGTTCGGGATATCCGTTGTAAAGACACGTTGCGATGCCGTTGTCAACCGGTCTGATGTCTTTATTGACCACATCATTTTCCATGCAAAGGTCGTTTGCGTTACGGAACGCGAGAAACGGCCTGAACTGAAGTTTTGTCTCGCTATGAGCCTCTACCAAAGTGTATTTTATAAGAATCCTGTTCTCATGGGATATGAAAATCTTTTCTTTGGTCAGAATCACTCCCCCGACGCGATAAGTAACCGTGGGAACTGTATCGCATGAATACTCCCGTATATATTTATGGCCATTGGGACTGAAAATGCTGTCGCCGTATTGATGCAGTCCTAAATTGAACGGTGCGCCGTGCTGGATGACTGTTTCATCGAGGGAGGACAGAAGTATATGAGCCTTGTCATCCATTTCCGGAATCGGGATGACAAGCAATCCGTGTTGCTTGCGTGTGTTGCATCCGACGATTGTTGTGCAGTGATACGCACCGGATTTATTGGTCCGTAGCATCTCTTTGGGGAGACTCTGCTCAAGATTTATCATCAGACTTTTGTCAAATTTGAGGTAACTCATAGATGCGAAGTAGGTTTGGGTAGTAGATCTGATATTATTACTTCAGGTAGAAATGCATGTTTTACCGCCGTTATCAGAAAGATTCCATATAAAAAGTAACTTTGCCGGCCAATGACCGGTTCCTTACGGTATAAGAAAAATCTTACAAAGCTACCTGTCTCTATATATTATAACAAAGTTTCCGGCCAAAAGTATATAATATTATAAAAAAAACAAAAGGTCGGACTTCACAGCCAGGCCTTTTGAAACCATTTAAAATTTAACCATTCAAAGCGCTCGTAGAAATATTCCACGGACGCTATACTTATTCACAACATATCAGATGTTTATCTTCACACCTTAACAACCGCGCTGGGAAATCTTCCACAAGAGACAGGTTATGCGTAGCCATGACAATGGAGTGTCCCTGGGATGCAAGTTTGTGTAGGAGCTGAACTATATGATAACCGGTCTGGGGATCGAGATTGCCGGTAGGCTCGTCGGCAAGAATAAGAGCCGGCTTGTTGAGCAGAGCCCGTGCTATAACCACTCGCTGCTGCTCGCCACCGCTAAGTTCATGGGGCATCTTGTAGCTTTTATTCTGCATTCCAACCTCGGTAAGGACTTCATCGATGCGATCGTCTATTTCAGATTTGTTTTTCCAACCTGTAGCCTGAAGTACGAATCGAAGGTTTGATTTTACTGCACGATCCTGGAGAAGTTGGAAATCCTGAAATACAATGCCTGTCTTTCTACGCAGAAAAGGGATCTGGCTCCTCTTGATATGGAGTATATCATAACCAAGCACCTCCGCTTTTTCTCCTCCGGCAGGCATTACATCTGCATATATCGTTTTCAACAGTGAACTTTTGCCACTGCCAACCCGACCCACAAGATAGCAAAATTCTCCCTTACGCAGTTTGAAGCTTACGTCTTTGAGTACTATACGTTCGGCACGGGAAATGTCGACATTTTTATATTCAACAATTGCGTTTTCCATTTTGCAGTGCAAAGTTATTACTTTTTTGAATTATAACAAAGTTTTTGCATATACTTCTCGATTAAATTTAAATCTTCTATGCCTAAAATTTTGTAAATCACTGAAATTTAAGGAATAGTATATGGTTTTGCGCGCTGCGTGCATACGAACTCCTTGTTTTGAGATGAAATATTTTGTATCTTTGTAGGCTATGGATTTCAAATTGACTTCAGAATACGCGCCTACAGGAGATCAACCTGAAGCTATCGCTGAACTTTCGCAAGGGGTGGAAAGTGGAATTCCTGCCCAGACGCTACTTGGTGTAACCGGTAGTGGAAAAACTTTTACAATGGCAAATGTGATTCAGCAAGTGAAGCGTCCCACATTGATATTGTCTCATAACAAAACTCTTGCAGCTCAGTTATACAGCGAATTTAAAAGTTTTTTTCCAGAAAACTCTGTCCAATATTTTGTCAGTTATTATGACTATTATCAGCCAGAGGCATATATTCCCTCGTCTGACAAATATATTGAAAAAGATCTGATGATCAACGATCAGATAGAAAAGCTCAGGCTATCGACCACGGCTGCGCTTCTTTCCGGCCGCAGGGATGTGATAGTGGTGTCATCCGTCTCATGCATATATGGAATGGGAAATCCTGAGGATTTTGAGCAAAGCGTCATAAAGATTTCAGTGGGAGACCGTATCTCACGCAATTCTTTTATGAGGAAACTTGTTGATTCCCTTTACTGTCGTTCGGAGGTTGACCTCGCAAACGGACAGTTCAGGGTCAAGGGGGATACGGTAGACATCATGCTATCTTTTGAAGATATTCAACTCAGAGTCCTTTTCTGGGGAGATGAGATAGAGAAGATACAGACTGTAGACCCTTCTTCCGGAGCCGTACTGACCACAATTGAAGGATTCAATATATACCCGGCCAACATATTTGTAACGACCAAGGAACGAGCCATGAGGGCTGTTGATGAGATAGCTCTGGATCTTGGAGATCAGGTCCGTTTTTTTCAGAATGAAGGCAAACTCATAGAAGCCCAGAGGATTAAAGAAAGGGTCAGCTACGATCTCGAGATGATCAAGGAACTTGGGCATTGCTCGGGAATTGAGAATTATTCACGTTACTTTGATGGGCGCAAGCCTGGAATGCGTCCGTTCTGTCTTCTTGATTATTTTCCGAAAGACTTTCTGACGATAATTGACGAAAGCCATGTAACTCTTCCCCAGATCAGAGGCATGAACGGTGGAGACCTTTCACGCAAGATGAATCTTGTCGAATATGGATTCAGGCTCCCGGCGGCCATTGATAACCGTCCTCTGAAGTTTGATGAATTCGAGAATCTTACCCCTCAGGTGATCTACGTCAGCGCGACTCCTGGTGATTATGAATTGCAGCGTTGCGAAGGTGTGTATACGGAGCAGATAATACGTCCCACAGGATTGCTCGATCCTGAGATAGAGGTGCGCCCGACGCTCAATCAGATAGATGACCTCATGGATGAGATCCAGGACAGGATAGACGCAGGCGAACGCACACTTGTAACAACCTTGACCAAACGTATGGCCGAGGAACTGAATGAGCATCTGAACAAGTGGGGAGTAAGCAGTGCATATATACATAGTGATGTCACTACCCTTGACCGGATAAAAATACTGGATGATCTCCGCAGTGGAGTATACGATGTGCTTGTCGGGGTCAATCTGCTCCGGGAAGGATTGGATCTGCCTCAGGTGAGTCTTGTGGCGATACTCGATGCTGACAAGGAGGGATTCCTGCGAAATCACAGGAGTCTGACGCAGACTGCCGGAAGAGCAGCGAGAAACGTTAACGGCAAAGTCATAATGTATGCGGACAAGATAACCGACAGCATGAGGCTTACTATCGACGAGACCGAACGGCGCCGTAAGAAACAGATGGATTATAATGACCGGAATGGATTGGTTCCGACTCCTATTGTCAAAAATAATGGCCCGTCTGATTTGTTGGAATTGTATGAGCAGGAAGATCAGAGTGCTAACATGAAGACATCAAAACAGTCTAATGTCCGTAATTCAGTCAAACCACGTCCATATATTGAGGAACACCATAAGGCACGGCTTGCAGCGGAACCAGTCATGGATTATATGTCGGTCGAGGAATTGGAAAGAAGAGTGAAACAGCTCACTTTGGATATGCGCACAGCCGCAGCAAACACAGATTTCATTCAGGCTGCGCAATACCGCGATGAACTTATCGATTGTCAGAACAGACTTGACGCAATCAAAAAGAAGAGAGATGATCAGAACAATTGAAGCGGGTAAATTCCCTGAACAAAAACAACTTTGGCTTCCTACTACGAAGGCTGAGATCGAACGTCTCGGATGGGATTATGTCGATGTCATTCTGTTCACAGGAGACGCATACGTGGATCATCCTTCTTTTGGAGCCGCAGTCATCGGCAGAACTCTTGAAGCAGCGGGGTTCAGGGTAGCAATTGTGCCTCAGCCTAATTGGCGTGATGATTTGCGTGATTTCAAGAAATTGGGAAGACCTCGTTTGTTTTTCGGTGTTTCTGCGGGTGCGATGGATTCAATGGTGAACCATTACACTGCCAACCGCAGGTTAAGGCATGATGATGCCTACACACCGGGAGGCAGGCATGGAATGCGCCCGGATTATCCTACGATAGTCTATACTGAAATACTTAAAAAGCTTTATCCAGATGTGCCTGTAATAGCAGGTGGGATAGAGGCGTCATTGCGGCGTGTGGCTCACTATGATTACTGGGAAGACCGTTTGAGACCGCCGTTGCTTCTGGACACAAAGGCAGACATGTTCATATATGGGATGGGGGAACGGTCCATAACCGAGATCGCAGATCGGCTCTCCAAAGGTGAGCGTATCAGTGATATCACGGATGTTCCCCAGACTGTTTTCAGGAATGAAAATGATATTGCCGATGGAGCGATAATGCTTCATTCTTATGAGGATTGTCTGTCCGATAAAAAGAAACAGGCTTCAAATTTCCGTATAGTGGAAGAAGAATCCAATTCATTTAATGGACATATAATCCTTCAGAAAGCCAAAGGCCATACCGTCAGGATAAATCCTATGTATCCGCCGATGGCCGATGGTGAGATAGACTACTCATTTGATCTGCCATACACCAGGCTCCCGCATCCTCGATATAAGGACAAGCATATTCCCGCTTACGACATGATCAGACATTCGATATGCATGCACAGGGGGTGCTTCGGAGGATGCGCATTCTGTACTATTTCGGCCCACCAGGGAAAGCATATAGCTTCCCGCAGCAAAGAATCCATTTTGCGTGAGGTCCGTCAGGTTACCCGTATGCATGATTTCAAAGGATACATATCCGATCTCGGAGGTCCTTCGGCCAACATGTATGCCATGCACGGGAAGAATGTGGATCTTTGCCGGAAATGTCTGAAGCCTTCTTGCCTTCATCCCCGTCCTTGCCCGAATCTTAACACTGACCACAGTGATTTGCTGGACATTTATCGGAGTGTCGATTCTATTCCTGAAGTAAAGAAAAGCTTTATTGGAAGTGGCGTCCGCTATGATCTCGCCATGCACCCCACAGGAAATGATAATATCGACCGGACCAACAGACGTTATCTTTCTGAACTGATTACCAATCATGTAAGCGGCAGATTGAAAGTCGCACCTGAACATACATCCGATAACGTATTGAAAATAATGCGTAAGCCAAGTTTCGGATTGTTCAGAAGTTTCAAACGCATTTTCGACTCAGAGTGCGGCAGAGCGGGATTGAGACAGCAGTTGATACCATATTTCATATCGTCTCATCCCGGATGCCATGAAGTGGACATGGCCGAGCTTGCCGCAGAGACCAAAAGCCTTGATTTTCACTTGGAGCAAATTCAGGATTTCACACCGACTCCAATGACTTTGGCTACAGAAATATATTACACAGGATTCCATCCGTATACGCTTGAGCCAATATATACAGCCCGCACCCAATCGGAAAAGCTTGCCCAACGGCAGTTTTTTTTCTGGTACAAACCGGAGGAACGTAAGAACATTTCGACCGCGCTTAAACGGATGCACAGGCCGGATCTTATAGACCGATTATACGGATCAAAAGGTTTCCACGAAAACAGAAACCGCTATAACGAAAGAAATCTGCGCAGAGGGCATAATAATGACAAAAGAAGAAAGTGATATTTGCAGATTTCACTTTTTATTCTTACTTTCGCGGCGCAAAATAAGATTATCAATCTAAAAAATAATAACATAAACCTACACATGAACAAAGCAAAACTCGCTATGGGCACGATGATTCTACCAGCATTGCTTACAGGTTGCAGCCAGAGCAATTCTGACAAGACAATCATCGAGCAGCCCTCTGTTGAGATTGTCGACGGAATGTTTTCGGCTGAAGTGCTTGAAGCGCTCGGTCGCGTCGGCAACGCCACTCCTTCGCCAGACGGCAAGTATGTGATTTTCACGCTTGCGTATGAAAGCATTGAAGAGAACTCCTCCAATGCGGAGATCTACAGGATGAATGCCGATGGATCTGAAATCAAAAGATTGACCACCACACCGTCGTCTGAATCAAATTTGCGCTGGATCGACGGTGGCAATCTGATCGCGTACATCGCAAACGATTCTGATACAGAAAAGCCTCAGGTGTTCACAATGAAGCCCGACGGCACAGGATCGAAACGTGTCAGCAATATTCCCAATGGAGTGATGTGCTTCGAGATTTCTCCAGATGAATCGCGTATCGTATTCGGATCTCTGATTGATGCGGACGACAAGGACCCTGCGCTTTTCGAAGGACTTCCGAACACGTCAGGACGTGTGATAAACGACCTGATGTATAAGCATTGGGATGAATGGGTTACTGAAATACCTCATCCTTTTGTGGCCGACTTCAAAACTGCTTCAGGCTATGAAGTGGCAAATGAGAAAGATATCATGAAAGGTGAGCCTTATGAGTGCCCCATGAAACCGTTCGGCGGCGCTGAAACGTTCGCATGGAGTCCCGACGGTAAGAAACTTGTCTACACATCACGCAAACTCAAAGGTAAGGACTATGCCTTCTCGACAGATTCAAACCTTTACCTTTATGACATAGAATCCGGTAAGACAGAGTGTCTGACACAGGGAATCGAAGGATACGATACAAATCCTGTATTCTCGCCGGATGGCTCGCAGCTTGCGTGGCTTTCAATGGCCACAGCAAAATTTGAAAGCGACAAGAAACGCCTGATGGTAATGGATATGAAAAGCCGCACCCAGCGTGATCTTACCGAAAACTGGGATTATTGGCCTGAGGGCATCGCCTGGTCGCCCGACGGGAAAGGAATTTTCTTCCACGGATATTATCAGGGAACCAAGCCCATATTCAAGATTGATGTCGCCTCTGCCGTAATAGATACCATCGCTACCGGCGTGTGGGATTATGAAGGGGTTCAGCCGATCTCAAACGATGCTGTGATCGCACTGCGCCACAGCATGAGCCGTCCTAATGAGATTTGCCTTGCTGCGAAGGGACAGGAGCCTAAGGATCTCACCACACTCAACGCCGAATTGCTTGGCAAAGTCAAACTTGGCAAGGTTGAAAAAGTAATGGTTCCGACTACAGACGGCAAGGAAATGTGTACGTGGGTAGTTCTTCCCCCGGATTTTGATCCCAACAAAAAATATCCAGCGATCCTCTATTGTCAGGGAGGTCCCCAGCAGGCTGTAAGCCAATTCTGGAGCTATCGCTGGAACTTCATGATAATGGCCGCTCATGGATACATCGTAATTGCCCCCAACAGACGTGGCCTTCCTGGTTTCGGCACGGAATGGAACCGTCAGATCTCTGGAGACTACGGAGGCCAGAACATGAAGGATTATCTTGCCGCAGTAGACTACATGAAAGAGAAACCCTATGTCGATGCGGATCACATAGGAGCAATCGGTGCAAGTTACGGTGGATTCTCTGTCTACTGGCTTGCTGGTCATCATGAAGGCAGATTTGCCGCCCTTGTTGCCCATGCCGGAATATTCAATATCGAGGCGCAGTATCTTGAGACAGAAGAGATGTGGTTTGCAGACTTTGATCTTGGCGGTCCATACTGGGATAAGGACAATGCGGTTGCGCAGCGCACTTATGCGAACTCTCCGCATAAGTTTGTGGATAAGTGGACTGCCCCGATTCTGGTAACTGTAGGTGAACTCGATTACCGCATTCTTGCATCGCAAGGCATGATGGCATTCAACGCAGCAAAAATGCGTGGTCTTGAGACCGAGATGCTTGTATTCCCCGACGAGAACCACTGGGTATTGAAACCCCAGAATGCAGTCCTTTGGCAACGTGTATTCTTCCAGTTCCTTGACAAATATCTGAAAGATAATAAAAAATCAGCAAAGGCAGAGGAAGAAGCGCCAGCCCAGACCAAGTAACTAACAGTCAGCAATATCAATAAAAATATCCGGAATTGGGAGACAAAACTCCTAATTCCGGATATTTGCATTTCGGGTGGTGTGCTATCAAGGATTTTCTGAAAGGATCTTCTTGACAAAGTCGTAGTCTGGTTCTTCAGTGATCTCCTTGCACAGTGATGTCCCGAGAACACGGCCATCCCGGTCAATGACAACAAGCGCACGTGCGAACAGACCTTCGAGAGGGCCGTCGGCAAGTTCCACCCCGTATGATTTGCCAAAATCAGAGCGGAAAGCTGATGCAGTCTGAACATTATTGATCTCATTGGCCACACAGAATCTTCCGGCGGCAAAAGGAAGATCTTTGCTGACACACAACACAGCTGTATCAGCAAACTTGGTTATGTCCTGGTTAAACCGTCTTACCGAGGCCGCACATACTTCTGTGTCGAGACTTGGGAAAATATTAAGGACCAGCCGCTTCCCATTGAAGTCATGAAGAGCGATGGTTGACAGATCACGCCCAGTGAGGGCAAAATTGGGAGCTATGCTTCCGGCAACGGGAAGTTGTCCGACGGTGTGCATAGGATTTCCCTGAAAAAACACTGTTTCCATATTATTTTTAAATATTTGATTAACAATTAAATTGTTTTTAGCTCGGGTTTGGTTTTTGATTCTATCCGCGTTTCAGTTGTTAAAACTGCACGTGTTTCTAATTTATAACAATTATCGTGCCATAAATTCTTCGCAGATTAAGAAAAATCGGATTTTGCCTTTGTTCGGAAATTTTCGTAACTTTGCATTTCAATGAAATTTGATTTCTGAATTCTCAAAATAGAGACAAATATGCTCGTAATAGGGATAGCCGGAGGCACAGGCTCAGGCAAAACCACAGTGGTGCGTAAGATCATAGAAAGCTTGCCAAAAGATGAGGTGGCCGTGATGCCACAGGACTCTTATTATAAAGACAATGCCCATATACCTCTCGAAACCCGGCTCAAAATGAATTATGATGAGCCGGCTTCCATCGAGTGGTCATTGCTATGCCGACATCTCGAGATGCTAAGAGAGGGAAAAGCAATAGATATGCCGACTTATGATTTCCTTACATGCTCGAGACTCAAGGAAACAGTCCATCTCCTTCCCCGGGAAGTTGTGGTTGTTGAAGGAATACTTGTTCTGACGGATAAGACTCTGAGGGAAATGATGGATGTCAAGGTCTTCGTTGACGCAGATGCGGACGAGCGGCTCATAAGGGTAATCATGCGCGACTGTGTTGAACGCGGCAGGACTCCCAAGATGGTAATCGACCGTTATCAGGAGACACTTAAGCCAATGCATGAACTGCACATCGAACCGTCGAAAAGATATGCCGATCTGATTGTCCCGCAGGGTGGAAATAATAAAGTTGCAATCAAATTGCTTACTGACTATATCAGGTCGCTTCTCCCGAATGGCAATAATCATACCAACGCATGAAAATATTTCCACTTTTCCCCAGCCGGCACTCGTCAGATAAGATATTGTCTGATAACGACCCAAATGACAACGGGCCTATCATTCCATCATCGGCTAATGACGGGATGATAGATGAAACAATTTCAGTTTCTGATGCTGACGGCAACCTGTCAATAAATAATACCGATAGATCGGCAGTCCGGAAAGGGATATTGCGAACTGATAATCTTGTGAAAAGATACGGTAGCCGCACTGTTGTCAATCACGTATCGATAAATGTGACGCAAGGTGAGATTGTAGGGTTGCTCGGGCCTAACGGAGCGGGAAAAACCACTACTTTCTATATGACAACCGGGTTGATAACTCCCAACGCCGGTAAAATCTATCTTGACGACAAAGACATCACAGGCTATCCTGTCTATAAAAGAGCCAAACTCGGAATAGGTTATCTGGCTCAGGAAGCATCCGTTTTCCGCAAGTTGAGTGTGGAAGATAATATCCGGGCCGTATTGGAAATGACCGGGACTTCTAAAGAGTATCAGAAAGAGAAACTGGAAAGCCTGATCCGTGAGTTTGACCTGGAAAAAGTACGTCATAATTACGGAGACCGTTTGTCGGGAGGAGAGAGACGCCGTACTGAAATAGCACGTTGTCTTGCCATAAGTCCTAAATTTGTAATGTTGGATGAACCTTTCGCCGGCGTAGACCCCATCGCGGTAGAGGATATCCAATCGGTTGTATTCAAACTGAAAGAGAAGAATATCGGGATTCTTATTACCGACCACAATGCACAGGAAACCCTAAGGATCACCGACCGCGCATATCTGCTTTTTGAGGGAAAGATCCTTTTCCAGGGTACAAGCGAAGAGCTTGCAGCAAATCCAGTGGTACGGGAAAAGTATCTTGGCCGCTTTTTTGTCTTCACAAGAAAAGAATTCGATTGACAATGTTTTACCCTATTTTCGCTTCAAGACCGGCGCGTTTGGTGCTGTTATTCGTTACGTTGTTTGTCGGTTTATGTGTGGCCTCACTCTCATGCGGGTTTTTCGATATATTATTCGGACAAGGAACGAGAACAGCACTATTATGTCAATCTGCGGCTCAGGCTGTGTTCGCTTTTATTATTCCTGCGTACGTCTCAGTCAAGATTGCGTATGGCAATGCGTATGATGAATTAGGGATATCCAGAGGTTTTAGTGTGTCGGCCATACTTATCACACTGGCCATAATGTTTACTGCCGTACCATTTCTGAATCAGATAATCAGTCTTAATGAGAACATCGCTTTCTCCCCGGATATAGAGAAAGTATTCAGGCAGTGGGAAAATCAGGCACTTTCAGCTACAAACAGTATGCTTGACACCGATACCGTCTCCGGACTGGTTTCAGGCGTATTGATAGTGGGACTGCTGACTGGTATAGGTGAGGAATTCTTTTTCAGAGGCGCACTTCAGAAGATGCTTCGCGGCAAAGGAGTCAGCGCACATGGCGCTATATGGATTGCGGCTACAGTGTTCAGCATAATGCATTTCCAGCCTTACGGTTTTGTGCCGCGTCTGCTTCTCGGTGCGTTCTTCGGTTATCTATATTGGTGGAGTGGCACGATCTGGCTTCCGGTCATTGCACATGCGGTTAACAACAGTATGGTTGTGATTGTGGCATGGATCAGGAATTGTGGAGCCGATATGCGCTGGTTTGAAACTTGCGGCACATCTGATGACGGCACATTGTGGATATCAGCCATGTCTTTAGTCGTAGCAGGAAGTCTGACATATATAGCTTCAAGAATTATCCCGAACTCAAAATAGTATTTTCTCATGGCCAGAACTTCTCAATCATTATCTTATAAAGATATAGTCGGATCGATACGTAAAGGTGATATCGCCCCGGTTTATATTCTGATGGGAGTTGAGGAATACTTCATAGACAGCATAGTGAAGCTATTGGAGGAAAGGGTGGTGGAAAGTGCCGACAAAGATTTCAATACATTCATTTTTTATGGCGCTGATGCTGATATTGAGACAGTAGCAAACACTTCACGTCAATATCCGCTGATGAGTGAGCGCCAGCTTGTCATCTTGAAGGAGGCTCAGACTCTTGATCGGGCAAAGACTCAGCTTGAGAAACTGTCTCCGTATATTGAAAATCCGGTACAGACCACAGTGCTGGTAATCGCATTCAAAGGAGACGAACTGTCTGCCTCGTCACGTGTGATAAAGGCTGCCGGAAAGGGTGGGGGAATTGTCTTTCAGTCTGCGCGTGTAAAGGAAAACAACATAGGGCCGTATGTTAAAGATTATTGTGAGGCAGCCGGAGTCCGTATCGACAGTCAGGCAATAGCCATGTTGTCTGAACTTCAGGGAACAGAGTTAAAAAAGATATTCTCGGAGATCGATAAGATAATAGTCGCTGGAAAGGGAGCGATCCGCAACATTACCAGGGATCATGTCTGCCACTATACAGGCGTCAATAAAGAATACAATAATTTTGAACTGACATCGGCTCTTGCGGTGAAAAACTATGCAAAAGCCATGGAGATAGTTGAGTTTTTCTCAAAAAATCCCCGGCAGAACTCCCCAATGAAAAGCATCAGTCTGCTTTTTTCGTTTTATTCCAAACTTGTGATCGCAGGATGTTTGAAAGATAAGAGCGACACTGCTATAATGACTGCGCTTAATGCAAGATCCGAATATTCCATACGCGAAATCAAAGCCGCGATGAAATTTTATTCTCTGCGTCAGAGCGTAGCGTGTATATCATTGATCCGGGATTTCGACTGTCAGTCCAAGGGAATCGGTTCAATGAGAAATGAATTTGATCTTTTTCGTGAACTGATGTTCAAACTTGTGAGTATATAAACTGCTGATTGATGATTCTATACTTTTCAGGAACCGGTAATTCCAGGTTTGTGGCCCGTAGGCTTGGGGACTATCTGAATGAGGAATTGTGTCTCATTACACAGACAGATCCCTCAGATGTAGAATTCACGGGGTCGGACCTTATATTTGTTTTCCCTATTTATTCGTGGGGTATCCCTCCGGTCGTCTTAGATTTCATATCCCGGCTGACTGATGGTTTCTGTAGACATGTCAAAGCGGCAGGTTCGCGTGTGATCATGGTCTGCACTTGTGGTGATGATGTTGCAAAAGCTCCTGAGATGTTCGGTAAAGCTGTCAAAGAGCGTGGGCTTGATCTTTCGGGAGCATGGGGTGTGATTATGCCGAATAATTATGTGCTTCTTCCCGGATTCGATGTGGACTCAAAAAGGATTGAGGAGCGCAAACTCGAGGACTCTCATGAGCGGATAAAACATATCTCGGAGCGCATCAGACAAGGTATAATGGAAATTGACGTGGTCAGAGGCTCATATTCGGGGATAAAAAGTAAAATCATATACCCGTTGTTTAAGAGATGGGGCATATTCCCGAGCCAATGGCATTGGACATCCGAATGTGTCGGCTGCGAAAAATGCTTTGCAGTCTGTCCGGTTGGCAATATCGAGATGCGCGGAGGACATCCGTTCTGGCACGATAACTGTGTGTCATGTCTGGCTTGCTATCATAATTGTCCTGTTCATGCCGTGGCGTATGGCCATTCTACACAACACAAGGGGCAATATGTTTGCCCCTTGCACAAATAGTTAACGGAAACAATCAGAAAACTATACGTCCTCTTTTAGCTTGTTCAAGCATTTTTCGGCCTGGCACAAGATAGATTTCAAGCCGTCTGTTGTCAGCACGGTTCTCCACTGAATTGTTCGGGGACAACGGCATGTCATCGCTCATTGCGTAGTCGAAGAGATAGCGCGTGTCATCACCGTGGCTTTCAAACCAGTTAAAGACAGACTCAGCGCGTTCGACTGTCAGTTTGTCTCTGTAGGATTCAGATCCTGTATTATCAGTATGCATCACAAGAAGCACACGGTACATGTCCGGATCACGCAGATAACGCCTGATCGGATTCAGATATTCCGACGCTCCGGACGACAGCGATGTGGCATTAGGTGCGAATAGTTTTGAGGCGGGAATTGTAATCAGCAATACTTCCTTATTGCGGAAGAACTCGATCTTCCAATCTTTCGGCACGTTGCGTCCGGTAAGAAGTCTGTTTTTACCTTCCTTCTCCTGAAACTTTTTTATCAGCTCTGAGTTTTTACCCAATTTTACTGAATTTACCATCTCCACAAACGAAAGCTCATCGAGTTCGTCGATCCGATGCGACTGGTCTGTCGTTTCCGCCGACGCATATAAACCAACGCATGCAAGGCAAACGGATGCAACTGTCTTATAGCAGCTCCTCAAGAGATTTTTCATAATTCAGTTCAGCTTTTACTATAAATTCCACATCTTTGGGATCCATAAACAGTTCTTTCTCGCGTGCTATGCATTTTTTGACATAATCTGTCAGATCGTCAACGTCAAGAAGATCCTCCTCAATGTCTATATCATCAAGAGAGGTCAATCCTCTGTTTTCGTAATAATCCCAGATTGAATCGATGACGAAAAGAATCTCATCATCAGAGTATTGGTCCGAGATGTTCTCCGGTATGTCTGCACGGATGAATGCCACGGCATCATCTTCGTCAAATCCTTTAAAGTCGTTGTTCTCTGTGTCGCTCATAGTTTTGGTTCTTTTGTGTTAAGATTTATCAGTCCGTCTGGCAATCGCATGTTTATGATTTTGTTGTCAGAATCAAATCCGGTTATAAAATCAGCTGTAGCGGGCACATAGACAGTCTCTCCCTCATGTTCCAGAATGAAAAGTACATTTGCTGTCGAATAATCGACACTTTCAATAGTACCGATCATGCGGTCTGAAGTTTCATCGAAAATTTCAAATCCGATGAGATTCTCTGCATATTCGCCATCGCCATCTTCATCTTCGCCAATAAAATCGGCAAGCTGGCTTTTTAATGCGAAAATGGTTTTGTTCACGAATTGGCGTGCCTTCTGCTCAGTATCAATTCCACAGATCCTGATAAGGGAAGAGAAACGCCCTTTAGGCCTGATACTGTCAGGGTAGAACGGAACGAAAATTCCATCCATATTGACAATAAGAGGGGTATCCGGATTGATAAAATCCGAATCTACATCAAGCTGCACATTCAGTTCCCCCTTGAGTCCGTGAGTCTTCAAGAATTGTCCGATAGGTTCTATGTCTTTCTCTTCAATCATCAATACGCGGAATTATTTATAAATACAGACGACATTCATTCTCTTCTATTCCACTCTAATGATTCTGGCACCCAAACGGTTCAACCGTTCATCGATTCTTTCATATCCTCGGTCGATCTGATCTATGTTCTGTATCCTGCTTGTTCCTTTTGCTCCCAATGCAGCGATCAACATAGCGATGCCCGCCCGGATGTCAGGAGATACCATATCCGTGCAATGGAGACTGTGAAGTCTGCCGGAACCGATCACAGCAGCTCTGTGAGGATCGCACAATATGATCCGGGCTCCCATATCGATTAGTTTGTCCACAAAGAACAGCCGGCTTTCAAACATCTTCTGATGAATGAGAACGCTACCGCGTGCCTGCGTGGCTACGACAAGAAATATACTCAGCAGGTCGGGCGACAAGCCTGGCCACGGAGCGTCTGCGAATGTCATTATCGAACCGTCTATAAATGTTTCGACCTCATACCCGTCCTGTTCAGGCACGATTATATCATCCCCGTCTATTGTAAGGTTCAGCCCGAGACGGCGGAAAGCTTCCGGCATTATACCCAGAGAATCCACGCCGACATCTTTAAGACGTATGCATGAACCGGTCATAGCGGCCATTCCTATGAAAGATCCGACCTCTATCATGTCCGGCAACAATGTATGTTCAGTGCCACCAAGTTGACTGACTCCTTCAATGCGCAGAAGATTTGATCCAACACCGTCGATGCGTGCGCCCATCGCAATAAGCATACGGCACAATTGCTGGATATATGGTTCGCATGCTGCGTTATAAATCGTCGTGGTTCCTTGCGCCAGACTCGCAGCCATGATAAGATTGGCTGTGCCTGTTATGGAGGCTTCATCGAGGAGCATATACTGACCTTTCAGACCGTCTGGAGCGTCTATCCTGTATATTTTATCTTCCGCGATATACTCAAAGTCGGCACCAAGTTTCTGCATCCCGAGAAAATGCGTATCAAGACGGCGACGTCCGATCTTGTCTCCTCCTGGTTTAGGCAGAATGGCTTTACCGAACCGGGCTACAAGCGGGCCAATAATCATGACCGACCCCCTCAGAGATCGCGCTTTTCTCAGAAAACTGTCCGTATATATATATTCAATATCTACATCGTCAGCCTGAAAAGTACAAGTGTCATGTTTGGTGAAGTTTATTTTCACACCAAGATCCTTCAACAGTCCGATGAGATTGCGCACATCGGATATATCAGGTATGTTGGAAATGGTTATAGGAGCCTCGGACAGCAACGTGGCGCATATCACCTCCAACGCTTCATTTTTCGCCCCTTGACACCTGATAGTGCCATGAAGTTTGTGTCCTCCTTCAACGATGAAAGTACTCATTTCTTTTTCTTCTTCTTCGAATTGGACGGTGCTGCTATGACCTTGAAATCATGCAGAATATAGGATGAGGGATCAAGTGAGATCTTGCCGTCGCTGTATTCACACAGATCACGAAGCACTTTTTCATCTGTCATGGCTTCGCTATTATGTTCCAGCATCTGTTTTTTAAGATGATGAGCGACCATTGAAATAAGCTCATCTTTCTCAGGGCCATCCTCAAGCACGGCCACTTTCCCTATCATTTTTTCTATAATTTTCCCATAATGGCGGAATTTAGGCCGGGATCCCGCATATTGGATACGCTTCGGTTTGGGGTTGAGGTTCTCCTGTTTGATTACATCGCACGGGAAATCTATGTCAAGCTTGAAACCGGACATCACATTTATATGATCCCAGAAATTCCGATAGTCTCCATTTTCCCCTTTAAGCTGAGGGAAAAGAGACGCCATTGTCTTCACTATGGAATGTGCGCATCTGGTCCGTTGTTCCTTGTCGGGTAAAGTCATGCAGAAATCCACCATGTTCTGTATTATACGCCCGTATTCGGGAAGAACCATCTGCGGTTGTGCTGTATTGTAGTATAACATTCAGTTCTTATTAGCTTAGTCTGCAAAATTACAAACAATTCTTCAATTCTCAAAGTTTGTTTTTGGGAGTTGATGCCTGAAATTCCTTCAGGTATTCAGGTGTGGAATATGCGACATCCGCAAATCGGTTTTCCCTGAAAAATTTTTCCGACAGCGCGGTCATGTCGCGCGCATGAGGTTCAAGTCCGTCGATCCATTCAGCCCCAGGGTGTTTTACCACATCTTTTGCTTTAGTGGTTCCCGACCCTATAAATATGATCTTCCGGTCCGTGGGCAGTTCACTGTAGGATGTATCGTCAAGAATCAATGGCTGCGGTTGAATGATCTTGTTCAGTGCAAAATCGTATGCGGCTGTGTATACTTCCATCCTGCGTGCATCTATCATGGGAACAAGGATCTCGTCTCCGGTCCATTCCATGGAGCGGAACATGGCTTTGACCGCCAATATCTCAAGAGTAGGAACCGTGATCAAAGGGATATTTTTCCCGAAGCATACGCCTTTGGCAGTCGAAAGTCCTATCCTCAATCCGGTATAGGACCCGGGGCCGATACTCACGGAAACCGCATCGAGAGGCATCTCACGCCTCACGGTTTCATCAAAGCATTTTTCAATGAACGGCGCAAGTCTTTTTGCATGGTTCATCGGGTTAAGATCCTCAAGTTGATATTCTATCATTCCGTCCTTGCTCACAGCAACCGAACAGATGTTTCCCGAAGTCTCGATATTAAGTATTGTGGCCATTTTTTTCAGTTAATTTATTATCAGAAGATATTTTTATTGATTCGGCCAAAGCTATTATAGCGTTCTGACCGTCAAGAGCAGCCGAAACAATTCCGCCGGCATATCCGGCACCTTCCCCTGCCGGATAAAGATGGGTTATTTCCACATGGCATCTGTTTTCCCCTCTGGGAATCCTGACAGGGGAGGATGTCCTCGATTCAAGACCTACCAGAATGGCTTTGTCTGTCAGAAAACCCTTTGATTTTCGCCCGAAAGCCTCAAACCCTGCTTGCAGACGTCTGCTGATAAATTCTGGCAGAAGTTGGTCGATCCTTGCAGAATGGATCCCGGGAAGATAAGATGATTCCGGCAGAGACTCAGATTTCCTGGCGGCTACAAAATCAGTCATGCGTTGAGCTGGTGCATTGAGTGTATGTCCGGAATCCTCGAAAAAACGCTGTTCAAGTTCCTCTTGCAAAACGAGCATCTTTAGATCCCCGTACGGATCATATTCAGGAATATCCTCAGGTCTTATTTCTACAACCATACCTGAATTGGCCCATCTTGAAGCTCTTGCTGAGGCAGACATGCCATTCACAACAAGCTCGTCCGGTCCGGAAACAGCTGGCACAATAACACCTCCCGGACACATGCAGAATGAGTAGACTCCGCGTCCCTCCACCTGACAGACAAAATTATATTCCGCTGCGGGAAGGCAATCTCCACGTCCATCAGGCGAATGATATTGAATCGAATCAATGAGATGTTGCGGATGTTCAAGCCTGACACCGATGGCCAGACCTTTCGGTTCCAGCTTTATTCTTTTAGAATGCAGCATTCTGTAGATGTCGCGTGCCGAATGTCCTGTAGCCAGCACCACAGGCCCATAAAACTGTTCTCCGGTTGAAGTCTCGACACCTCGGGCTACATTGTCATCTGATATGATCAGTCCGGTTACTTTGGTCTGGAATCTTACCTCGCCACCGCTATCAATTATTCTTTTTCGTATATTTTTTATAATAGACGGAAGGCGGTCGCTGCCTATATGTGGGTGCGAATCAATCAGAATCTCCTCTCTGGCTCCATGCTGGTGCAACAGTCTGAGGATCTCCTGAACATTCCCGCGCTTTTTACTTCGTGTGAATAATTTCCCGTCAGAAAAGGTGCCGGCGCCACCCTCGCCAAAACAATAGTTGGAGTCATTGTCCACTTTCTGGGTACGGCTTAATGAGGCAAGATCAAGCCGGCGGCTGTCCACGTCTTTCCCTCTTTCGAGGACTATAGGCTTGATGCCAAGTTCGATGGCCTTGAGAGCTGCGAAAAGACCTGCAGGGCCTGCTCCGACAATGACCACCGAATGCAGAGCCTCTTGGACGTTTGGGAAAACCACCGGATCATAGCTGACAGTAACTTTCTTTGTGTCCTGGAGAGCCACTCTCACCGTCAGGTTCACCATGACCTGTTTTTGCCGTGCATCGATGCTGCGCCGGATAATCCTGATGTCATTTATGTCATCGGTCTTTACCGACAGTTTTCTTGAAATTGCTTTCCCAATGCATTTATGGGAAGCGGCCTCGCGAGGCAATATGCGTAGATTTACTTCTTCTGTCATTTTATCATGTTGTCCATAACCGGTTGAAAATTAGATGACATACCTATATCAGTTTTCTTTTCCCTCCTCTTTTTCAAGAGACTTCTCATTGGTGGATACATCTGTTTTCTCACCCTCAACCATTTCAGTCTCATCATTTTTCAAAGAATCAGTGTGTTGCTCCTGAGTTTTCTTTTGCGGCTTATAGTTTGATTTGACAGCACGGGATCCACCGGGAACAACGGTTACGGACGGAATACAGTATCCCTCATATTCATTGACTGCCATATCACGCGACCCTGGCGAAACAATGATGGGCATACCGATCTCCACAAGCTCCACGAGTTCAAGTATGTTCTCGTTTGTAATTCTTATACACCCATGGCTTACCCTGTTTCCGATGCTCCACGGAGCTGATGTGCCATGTATTCCTATCTGCGACGTATTCGGACACTTGAGACGGATGAACCTGGGGCCGAATTGTCCTTTCTTCTGACTTGTAACACCATTGTCATCCGTAAAAAGCCAATCTGTGCTGTCATATATGCCTTCTGCCGAGAAGAAGCCTTCTGGGGTGCGTGAATCGGCCTTTTTATGCTTTGTCCCGAAGTTTTTGGCACACGCCATCTTATATTTTTTTTCTACTTCACCGTATTTGGAGTACAGGATTACGTTCATAGAAGCCTTATCGACAATTATGAACCGGCTGAACTCATTATTAAGAAGTTTGGTCGCATATACAAGCTCCTCTTCTGCCATCTTCGGTATGATGCCATTCGCATACTTTTCCCAATGCCCCGAGTTTTTCATGAACTCGATTGCCTCTGAGGAATTAGCAAAGCTTACAGGGACTTTTTTATCGGGATCTTTGACTTTAACGCTGTCTGATTCGGAAATGCCTATGGCTCCATCTTCTCCTTCGTCAACAGGCGATTTCGAGTTCTGGGAGGATTTCGCGCATCCCGTGAGCAAAACTATCAAGAGGATCGACAGATTTATATATCGATTGATCAGTTTTATCATTATTGTCTGTTGATTGTTGTAGCTTATTATTTTGCAAAGATACAGAGAATTCGCGATATAATGATTGGATTTATAGAATAAAGTAATAACTGGACAAAATGGATAAGCAGGGGGACGGGGCGGCAACCCCAGCTACGGGCTATATGGCACACGTTAGATTTTGAAAGAACGACGGTATCGGCTATTTTTTGTACTTTTGCATAACCCAAGCATTGAGTTTTTATGGGAAGGAGTCTTTGCCTCAGGCTCAGGCTTTCCTCAAACTAAAGTTTTTTAATTTGGAAGAATATGATTGAAACGGAGCGTCTAATTCTACGGGGCTGGCATTCTGACGACGCTGATGCCCTGTTCAAATATGCGAGTGATCCTGAAGTAGGACCGATAGCAGGTTGGATCCCTCATGCTTCTATAGAATACAGTCGCGAAATAATTCGTACTGTTTTTTCCGCTCATGAAATTTATGCGGTTGTACTGAAATCCACAAATGAGCCTGTAGGCTGTTGCGGAATAGCGTTTGCTGATGGGATGTGTCCCGGTGATGCTCAGCCATGTGAAGGAGAGATTGGTTATTGGATTGGCAGACCATTTTGGGGTCAAGGACTGATTCCGGAAGCTGTGAAGGCTTTAATTAGCCATGCTTTTGAAGATTTAAGACTAAAATCTCTATGGTGCAGCCACTATGATGGCAATGACAGATCCCGACGTGTGTGTGAAAAAAGTGAATTCATATATCATCATACAAATCACGACGTTGAGACTCCACTCGGAGACATGAGGACTGAACATTTCTATAAACTGACCAATCGGCTTGAATCTTGATTGACATGAAAAATAATGTAGTAATATCAATTCCATTAATATTCGCACTGTTATTAGCATCATGTGTATCAAAATCAAGAATAGAATTGATGCAGCAGGAGTTAAATGAACTTGCAGAAACTAAGGATGCAACGATAGGAATTGCCGTAATTATAGATGGTAAAGACACAGTGGCGGTAAATGGCCACAGGCATTTCCCAATGCTGAGTGTATATAAATTCCCGATTGCACTTGCCTTTGGGGATCATTTAAGAACAAGCAATACATTTCTGCCCGAAAACGTAACGCTTACCAAGAATGATCTGAAACCAGATACTCATAGTCCTATGCGTGATAAATATGCGGAGATGGATACTATCCGAACAGGCATACAAGAAATCATGGCATATAGTTTGCAACATAGCGACAATAATGCGTCTGACATAATCCTCGGACTTATGGGTGGAACTAACAATGTCAAAGCTTCGTTGCATCGGCTGAATGCCTTTGACATAAATATAGTTTCCACTGAAGCTGAAATGCACGAATCTCCCGATCTATGCTATAAAAACAGTTCAACACCAATTGCTATGGCTAAGTTGATTGATATGTTTGACCGCAAGAACGATGACCCTTTTTCCCGGGAAATTAAACATCTGATGGAAACATGCTCCACCGGAGAAAACAGACTCGCCAAGCCATTGGTGCCCGCAAAAGCTATAATAGGACATAAAACCGGCACGGGATTCACACTTCCGAACGGTAGACTTCTGGCAGTCAATGATGCCGGGTATGTCCATCTCCCGGACGGTCATCGCTATTCAATTGCGGTATTTATTGAAAACTCGGGATATAACATGGATGAAACTGAAAAAATCATTGCAGACATATCTGAAATAGTATTATCTCACCTTAAAAAGATACCTGTATCTGAAACAAAGAATGCTTGAAATTGGAAAATATTCTGGTGATATAGAACGCATCATGCCATTGCTTCTGCTCGGAGACGAGTCTGAAGAAATGATCCGACGCTATATATTTTCCGGCAATATCTTTGTCGGCACTGATGACGGTAGAATTATAGCAGTATGTGTTGCAGTAGAAGATGCTGACGGGTGGATTGAGATAAAGAATCTTGCTGTCTCCCCACTAAGGCAAAGGCAAGGGATAGGAAGCGCTATGCTGACTTATGTCGAAATGCAATATCCCGGAGAAAGATTCCGACTTGGAACAGGAGAGACGCCCTCCACGCTGCATTTCTATAATTCCTGTGGATACCATTACTCTCACAGTATCAAGAACTTTTTTATCGACAATTATGACCATCCAATAGTAGAGGACGGAATACAGCTCAGAGATATGCTCTATCTGGTGAAAGAACCGTATCAGCATCTTGGCTGAATACTTTTATCTCCGGTTTTATCATTAATTGTGGTGGAAAATAAAAATTATTATCATTATCTTTGTAGACAACGAAAGCATTAAAGTTAAACTAAACAATTATATTATCTTTATAATTCCATGATTATAAAAGTATTGGATGGCTACAGCCTAAATCCCGGCGATCTTTCTTGGGATGGGCTGAAAGAGATCGGTCAAACAACAGTCTATGACCGCACTTCCCCCGAGGAGATATTTGAACGGATAAAAGATGCGGATGTGGTTTTGACAAATAAAGTGCAATTGACCTCATCTGTATTGAACTCGCTGCCCAAGCTGAAATATATTGGTGTTTTGGCAACCGGTTACAATGTAGTCGACATCAAAGCCGCACAGGAACGAGGTATAGTTGTAACCAACATCCCCTCATACAGTACTGACTCTGTGGCACAACTGGTGTTTTCTCATCTGCTTGCAATTGTGTCAAGAGTGGAACACTATACCGAAGAGAACAAGCAGGGGAAATGGGCTGGATGCGCCGATTTTTGCTATTGGGATACGCCTCTGCATGAATTGGCCGGCAAGAATTTCGGCATCATAGGTCTGGGGCATATCGGAAGTAAGGTTGCAGAGATAGCTCACGCTTTCGGGATGAAAGTCATTGCATATACAAGTAAAGATCAATGTTCTTTACCTGAGTGGGTTGAGAAAGCATCTCTCGACAGATTGTTTAAGATTTCAGATGTTGTGTCTCTGCATTGTCCTCTGAATGAATCCACTCTCCATATTGTAGATGAATCTCGCTTGAACCAGATGAAGGCATCTTCGATTCTTATAAATACGGGGCGCGGACCACTTGTGGATGAGAATGCACTTGCCGAAGCACTTAACGAACGAAAGATATATGCAGCTGGAATAGATGTGCTTTCAAGCGAGCCTCCCAAAGCGGACAATCCGCTGCTGACTGCAAGAAACTGTTTCATAACACCGCATATAGGGTGGGCCACCAAAGAGGCTCGTGAACGGTTAATGAAAATAACGTTGGAGAATCTTAAGGCATTTGTTGCAGGAAGCCCGATTAATGAGGTAACAAACAGATAGTTCTATCTATAGAGAAACGTATCCGGCAATAATTGGAAATATTGCCGGATACGTAAATATTGAGAAGTCTGCGCCAGCCTCAATTGCTGCCAGCAGATGGATTTCCTTTTGCTTCAGGAGCTATCAGTTTGTATCCCTTACCGTGGATATTTATGATTTCAATTGATTTGTCTTCTTTCAGATGCTTGCGAAGTTTGGTGATATATACATCCATGCTTCGGGCATTGAAGTAGTTATCATCGATCCAGATTGATTTAAGCGCGAAATTACGCTCAAGTATATCGTTGGCATGGGCACATAAAAGCGATAGCAACTCAGATTCTTTCGTGGTCAGCTTCTGAGTCTTGCCGTCCGCTATCAGCGTCTGCTTCTGCGTGTCGAAGGTGTATTTACCGATCTGGTACATAGTGATTTCTCTGTCACGCTTCCCTTTCACCCTTCTGAGAATCGCCGTGATTCTGCTCACGAGCTCCTCCATAGAGAAAGGTTTTGTCAGATAATCGTCCGCTCCGAGTTTAAATCCCTGGAGTACATCATCTTTCAGCGTTTTAGCAGTCAGAAATATTATCGGCACCTCCGCATTTACATTTCTGATCTCCTGTGCAAGGGTGAAACCATCCTTTTTAGGCATCATCACATCAAGCACACACAAATCATATTGTCCCTGCAGGAACTCTTTGTAGCCGCGCTCTCCATCAGGACATAGATCCGCACTGAAGCCTTTGGCCTGCAGAAACTCTCTCAGAAGCATTCCGAGGTTTTCATCGTCTTCGCAAAGAAGAATTTTAGTTTTGTCTTCCATTATATTATTTTTTTGTAATTATTCTTGGTTATTTGTCAATTCTCGGATACTTGATTATGCATATCCTGCGTTACAGTCGGCAGGATTATGATAAACGTCGTTCCTTGTCCATACTCACTCTCTACACTGATCTCCCCTCCGAATATGCTGACCATTTTCTTCACGTATGTCAGACCTAATCCGAAACCCTTGACATCATGGCGGTTGCCTGTGGATACTCTGTAGAACTTGTCAAAAATATGTTTCAGATCCTCCTTTTTTATTCCTATGCCATTATCGGTTACACGTATTTCTATCGAGTTCCCGGAATTCAAATTGCTGGTAGTGATCTCAAGATGAGGAGCCTCATCTTCCCTCATGTACTTGACCGCATTGTCAAGTAGGTTGAATATAACATTCGTGAACTGCATCTCATCAACATTGACCTCAGGATTAACTGCCGACAGATTGCAACTCAGTGCCCCTCCAAACTTCTCGACTTTTATTTTAAATGTATTTATTACATTTAAAATTATTGAATTCGCATCCACCACAGAGAATTTCAACGCGCTTCCCGTATTGTCGAAAACTGACAATTGAAGCACTTTCTCGACCTGAAAACGTAGCCTTTTCGATTCTTCGGTTATCACCTGCGATAAATGTTTCAATGAAGCCGGTGATTTTCTGACAGAATCATCGCTCAACATCTGTCCGGCAAGACTTATGGTGGATATAGGCGTTTTCAATTCATGGGTCATATTGTTGATGAAATCGCTTTTCATCTCGGTAAGCTTCTTCTGCCGGAATGCTATTATGATTGTAAATAGAAATATTATCAACAATATGAGTGTCAATGCAAGCGTTGGTATGAGGAATCTCACGGATGAGAATATATAGGAATGCTTGGTAGGGAACTCGATCTTTAGAAAATATGTTGTGCCCGTGTTCTGAAACAATGGCTGTGTGTAGATCCCTTCGTCAAGATCCGGTTCATACCCCTCGGTGGAATATACCACATTGTTTTTATCATCGGTTACAGCAAAAACAAAAGGCACGTTCAGTCCATTGTTGGCCAGTTCGAGAGTCAGATGCTGCCGAATGGATGTGGAATCAGCTCGTTCCATCACCGGTCGATGTCCTGAATCCCTGAGTATGTTGAGTATCACCTCATTCAACAGTCCGCGCTGATATAGATATTGGCTACGGATCACTTCCTGCATATCCCTGTATCTGGAAGAAACATCGATAGTAGGGGAAGAGTATGATACGGCCGACACTTTCTTATCCCCTTTTTTGTCTACCTCAGAGGAAAGCCTGTATTTTGTTACGGATCCATCAGGCCTTTCTACAGAATAGCTTATTTCATGATCTTCATTATCATAGTCATCATAAAGGCTTGACTCAATAATATTGACATCCTCTTCAAGAAAGTGCAATGTTTCTTTTCGTTCAAGATAGCCGGCGGTGGCATATAATGATCTCATCACATTCTCGGTGAATTGAGCCTCACGCATCTTCACCATATTTTCCAGATACATGATCTGAAAATAAAGCAACGCGCCGAATGTGATCGCCATCACTATTGTAAGAAGCCATATTATAGATTTCTTCATATCAATTCCAGAGCTTTTGTATCGTCAGTGATACGCCGGCATTATATTACACAATTCTTATATTGAATTAACAATTAATTAACAGCTTGGTTTGCTTGGATGTATTTGAAATTTTAACACAACATTGCAAAATTAACATTTAAATCTTAAATTTACAAGTATGGCGCTTAAAAAAACTTTCGACGCTTGAAAATTGAATGTGAAAATACTATCTTTGCACGAGTTTTTACTGAAAAAAGTATTTGAGAAATAAAAAAGAATGAAGCGTACTGTATTGTCATTCACTACAATTATAGTGTCGGTGCTGTTGACTGCCACACTTATTTCCTGCTCGAAGAATGATGAACCCGTTGTACCGGAATCTCCCGTACCGGAAGAATTGGAAAATGTGGTTCTTGTTTACGCAGCTTCCGGAAATGATCTTTATTCCAATATGCTTGCTGATAAAGCGGAGATGCTGAGGGGACTTAAAGACACAGACACATCCAAATCAAGGTTGTTACTTTTTGAGACTATTCCCGGCAATGCCGGTTCTGGAAGACAGGCTATTCTCTGGGAAGCGGTAAGAAACAAGAAAGACAATTCTTTTTATTTCAAGGAACTGAAAAGTTTCTCTGCAGATGTTTTCACAACAGATCCCCAAAGGCTTTCCGAAGTGGTGGCATACGCAAAGGAAATGAGAAAAGCGGACACTTACGGGCTTATCTTCTGGAGTCATGGCGGAGGCTGGGAACCTGGAAATTCAGAACATACGTATCCAGACGATTCTTCGAACCAGCCGGTGGCCGGTGATATAGCTGATCCTGACTATTGGTGGGGCGTGGACATCAGCGGAGACAACGTTGTGTCTGACAAGATGAATATCGATGAACTTGCCTCAGCTCTTCCCGACGATGGGTTTCATTTCATCTGGTTCGACTGTTGCTATATGTCCTCGATCGAGGTTGCATATCAACTTAGAAATAAGACAGATTTTTTTGTAGCTTACCCTACGGAGATCTACAATCCCGGGTTGAACTATGAAACTGCCATCCCTTATTTGATGAATAGGAATCCTGATCTTGAAGGCGCCGCCCGTTCACTCTATGATTATTACACGTATTTCTTTTCGCCAGAGCCGGCAGCTGTTACGGTAGGTGTTTTCGACATGTCCCGAATCGAAGAAATCGCGAGAATTGCACGGCAGGCTTTTTCTTCATTCGTAGCGCCACCGTCATCTGAACTGATATGCTATTCAAGAAGAGGTTTGAGTGCTAATCTATACGATTTCCGTCAATATATGTCAAGAGGGGCCGATATTGCCGGGAATATTATAGACACCGAATCGATTGAAAAGGCATTTACAGATTTCACTGTGTGTAAGTTCGCATCGGAGCGTGATTTTAACAATAAGCTGATTCCATCTGACGGATTCAGTGGGTTATCAACTTATATCTATAGAGATAACACCCATACATCTCTGTCCGACTATTACCGTCGTCTCGATTGGTTCAATGCCGTTTATCCTCATTAATCATTTTAAATGATCGACTGATATGATTCAAACACAAGATATTCCTGCTGTTCCGACTCCGGATATTCCTGTAGGAGGGACTAATGTACTCAAGGCGATAGAGGGACTCTCATTAGATGACGCCATCTCTAAAATGGTCAACGGACTCGTAAGCTTCGGGTTCAAGCTATTGATTGCCATTATAGTATTCTACGCGGGTAAATTCATTATCAAAAAAATATATAAGTTTACCTATTCCGTATTAGTCAACCGCAAGGTAGACCAATCCCTTACCACATTTGTATTATCCCTTATAAAGATCGTTTTATATTTTATACTGATAGTTACGGTCATTGGTATTCTCGGCCTTGAAACAAGTTCATTCCTTGCACTTTTCGCGTCTGCCGGTGTAGCCATCGGTATGGCATTGAGCGGCACTCTTCAGAATTTTGCAGGCGGTGTACTCATCTTATTGCTCAAGCCATACAAAGTCGGTGATTATATCGAGGCCCAAGGATTTACCGGGACAGTCAAAGCGATACAGATTTTCCATACAATCATCAATACCGTAGATAATAAAGCAATCATTATACCCAATGGCGGCCTTTCAACAGGCTCAATCAATAATTACTCTCTTGAGCAATACCGGCGCGTGGACTGGACCATTGGATTGAGCTACGGTTGCGACTATGAAGCGGCCAAGGAGAAGATACTCCAGATTCTATTATCGGATGATAGGGTAGTGCGTCAATATATTGAGGACGACCGGATCAACAGAGAGATGGAGGAAACTGAGATTGACTGCGACCAGCATCCGGATTCACCTGAGTGTGTTGAAGAAAAGTTGGGATGGTGGGCCAGATTCAGACAGCGGCGCCGCAAACATCAGGAAATCCTGCAAGAGAAACTCAGGGAGAAAGTAAGTTTGAATGCAGGGATTCCTGTAAAAATTGACCGTAGTCCATTTGTTGGCCTTAATGAACTTGCAGACAGCAGCATAAATTTGGCAGTCAGAGCCTGGACTCAGGCTTCAAACTATTGGCCGTTGTATTTTCAGATGAACGAAAGATTCTACAAAGAGCTACCGGAAGCGGGCTTTGATTTTCCGTTTCCGCAGCTGGACGTACATTGCATCCCGTCTGACAAAGATAAATAATCAGCGTTCGAATCTCGGAGCCTGAAGAAATATTCCGAAGTTTATACCGAAATTCCAATTGCGTGCCGGAGAGGAGAGATAATTGCAGTATACCGATAAACTTGCAAATGAAAAATTATATACCGCAGCGACTTCTCCAATGAATTCAGCTTTCCGGAACCATCCGTTGTAACCAAGACATCCGTCGCTTTTTTTATAGGCATTCCTGATAGGGCTGAACACAAAGAAGTCTCCTCTGATCTGCATATTACCGAATGGCTTCCATATCGGGATCACACCTGCCGCCAGGTAATTGTCTGATCGGAAAGATTCATTGAAATAGTTTCTTGTGGAAGGTGTCGGTTCAAAAGCTGGAGCGCTTATCATTGATGCAGTGTAGTTTTGATGGTATTTTCTTAACGTCGCGACTACATTTCCTTTTCCTCCGATTTTAAAATGCTTGTTTATGGAGAAATAATGTTCCCAGTCTATCTCTATGCGTGCTTTACCGTAAGAAGCCGACGATTCGGTTTCAGGCTCGTATGGCATGTATTTGCTATGCTCATACGCAGCAAATAAATATGCATTCAATTTCATCCCTTCGCTTGGATACATTATGCCGTTGAGAGTGTTGCGTTCAATACCGACTCTTAATGCACCGACCTTATATTGGGTTTTGTCTCTACCGGATGTGGAATAATTTTTTACATTGTCAGAAAAATATTTGTCCCAAAGATAGCCATATCCCAGATCTGCATACAGTTTCGCTGTACGGCCTATTGCACGGCAATACTTTAGTCTTACGTATGCCTGATAATCCGATATGAATGTCGGAGTATTATTTTGATAAAAAAGAAGTTCGGTAGAATAGAATTTTTGGCGGCTGATCACTGCCGATAGTTCGAGGAACGAAGGCACGACCGTCTTGAGAGAAAACCTGACACTCGCCTGTCCAGCGAAGTATGTCTGTCCGAGCCATCCGCTCAAATTTGCATCAAGAGAATTAAATCTGAGTGTGTGATAGCCGAAATTCAGGTATAGCATGCTGTTTGTAGATGACGAAATCCAGCCTCCGACTCCGATTCCCCAGTTATCTTTGACTGACGCTTGCAAATCGAGGATGGTGGAATCTCCGGAGAATCGGGCATTGGGGACTAGATCAGAGAATTTCCCGGTCAAGACAGCCTGATAATAGCTGTCTTGCGTGCGCGTCATCCCAAATGGTCGCTGTTTGCCACGGTTAAATAAAAACTCGATATACCGTGATTGTGATGGTGTTGCTCCGCTTACTGATACCGAATCAAAAACTATTTCAGGCGTATGTGTGGCAAATGCTTTCCGTTTTGCATCTACAATCTCCGGATCACGCCTGCTTTTAACTCTGGATTTTATGGAATCAACCATAGAAAGCCCTGTTTTGTAGCCAATTGAATATATCTCATTTGCCTTATCGAAATCCAGGACACCGAAATTCAGAACAGGAACCTGAATTTTGATCCCATCTTCTGCAGGCAAGGAATAATCATTATTCTGTATTATCATGTCCTCAAGCTGGCTGTATATGTCTCCTGCTTCCGGTCTGGTGTCTGGAGAAGATACTGAAACCCCGATTATAAAGTCCGGATCAAAATCACTCTTCATCACGTCTACCGGGAAATTATCATAGATGCCGCCATCGTAAACCAAGACCCCGTCAAGTTTGATGGGTTTGAATACCAATGGGAAACTCATCGACGCCCGGACAGCATCTCCCAATGATCCGGATTTAGATACAATCTTATGCTTATGGTATACGTCTGAACAAACTGATCTGAATGGAACGAACAGATTGTTGAAGTTTTCTCCGCATTGTTTGGTATATTTTGCATAGAGCCTCATGAATTCTATGTTCATCGGCAGAGGCGAAATCAGATTCGTCGGCAGCAACTTCATTGAAAAGATTGTGGAATCTTTAAAATCAAGATTAATCCCTACCCACTTTGGTGTGGGTTCGGGAATTGAAAAATAATATTTGTCTGCCGGATTTATCACTCCGGAACTCCAATAGCCAAAGTCGGGAGATGTAAAGAAGTTCATCATACTGTCTGGCGTCCATCCACAACTGTAGAGACTACCGACAATGGCACCCATAGAGGTGCCTGCCACATAATCTATAGGAATATCATTTTCTTCGAGCGCCTTGATGACGCCTACGTGAGCTATTCCCTTGGCTCCTCCACCACTTAACACAAGGCCGACGCTCTGGATAGTGTCTGGTCTCAATGTGTCTGGATAGGCACTTGAAAACACTGTCGTAAGCAATGCCGCTATCCAAAAGATTCTCCGATATCCCATTGATAAGGTTTATATTGATGTTTAGATTATGTTTCTTTATTATATTGTGTTCCGATATTATCGCTCATGTATGAATCCTTAAACCCAAGAAAATATAAGACTCCGTCAATGCCTATTGTAGATATGCTTTGTGAGGCGGATGCTTTTACCTTAGGTTTCGCATGGAAGGCTATCCCCAATCCGGCTTCGGACAGCATTGGGAGATCATTGGCTCCGTCGCCTACAGCTATTGTCTGGGCTATATTGATGTTTTCTACCTGGGCGAGCAGCCTGAGCAGTTCTTTTTTACGTTGTCCATCAACTATATCCCCTACATAATTGCCTGTCAGCTTTCCGTCCGGGCCGATTTCAAGCTCATTGGCATATACATAGTCAAATCCGAACTTTTGTTTCAGATAATTGCCAAAATATGTGAATCCACCGGATATTATGGCAGTCTTGTAGCCAGAACGTTTAAGAACCTCCATCATCCGGCCCACGCCTTCGGTTATAGGCAGGTTATTGGCGATTTCATCCATGACATGCACATCCAGCCCTTTGAGAAGAGCAACCCGACGACGGAAACTTTCGCAGAAATCAATCTCTCCTCTCATCGCTGATTCTGTGATAGCTCTGACCTCCGGGCCGACACCGGCTCTGTCCGCGAGTTCATCTATCACTTCTGTCCGGATAAGTGTCGAGTCCATGTCGAAGCATATCAGACGGCGGCATCTGCGATACATATTGTCTTCCTGAAGGGATATATCAAAATTCAATGTGCCGGCGAGTTCCATGAAACTCTTTTGCATGGCTGTCTTATCAACAGGATTGCCTCTCACAGACAATTCTATGCATCCTTTCGCACGTGGCTGTTCGGTTTTATCCAATGGCATGCGCCCCGTCAGCCGCCGGATTGAGTCGATGTTCAAACGCTGGCTTGTAATGATCTTGGTGACCCTGGATATTTGCTCAGCCGTGATTTCACGGCCAAGCATAGTGATTATGTATCTGTTTTTACCTTGTTTGTGTACCCACTGTTGATATGCTTCCTCGGATATTACACTAAACTGAACCTGCACATGCATAGCACTGGTTGTGAGCAACAATTCCTTTAGGATCTCTCCGCTCTTATTACTGTCGGTCTTGAATAATATACCGAGAGCGAGCGTATGGTGTATATCTGCTTGACCAATGTCGAGAATCTGAGCGTTGTACCGGGCAAGAATCTCTGTTAAAGTCGCAGTTATTCCGGCTTTATCTTGGCCGGAAATGTTCATGAGTATTAATTCTCTTTCGGAATTTGCAACCGGCAGAGATTTGTTAGTTTCCATTGCTTGCATATTGGATTAGCGCTTGCTGTGTTTTGACGTATTATGTGTGCGTTTTGCCGGAGAAACTGATTTTAACGATTTGACTTGTTGCGCCGCATCCTTGTAGCTTTTCTCCGCTGCTTTTTCAAACCATTCTATCGCTTTCTCTTTGTCCCGTTTAACTCCACGTCCATCGCGAAGCATCACAGCATACTGATACTGCCCTTCTGGATTGCCGCGGGATCCTGCTCTCCAAAAATATTCGGAAGCTATGCGGTCATCCTGCTGCACTCCTTTGCCTTCCAAAAACTGACGTCCGATTTCAACCATAGCTTTCAAGCTTCCGTTTCTGGCAGCTTTACGAAACCAATAAGCCGATTCTTCGTAGCTTTGAGGGAAACCTATTCCATCTCTGTAGAGCGTACCGATGTCAAAGTCTGCCTCGACGTTTCCACCTCGTGCGGCTTTGCCATACCAGATTATGGCCTGCTCAAGATCTTTTCCCACACCAGTGCCTGTCTGGTAACACACGGCGACGCGACGCATTGCCTCGGAATCACCCATCAGTGCCGCATTATGATAATCTGAAAAATCCTGCGCCCGAAGAATTACCGCAGGGACTTTGACAGAGTCTGTTTCTTCTGCAGCCATAACTAAATGGCTACCGAATGACGCAAAAGAAAACATCAATATAGCAAATAATGTCTTGTTCATATTTATAAAGATTTCTATAAAACTGGCGATTTGATCGCTTTTGTTTTTATAACAACCCACAAGACAAAATTACTTGCCGAATAATCTGCTGATACGCCTATTGTTTAGAATTTACCTGACAACACACTCTAAAGAATCTTCATTGCGATCATCGCACAAGCCTCAGCATCAGCCAGGGCATTATGATGTTCTTCAAGATTATAGCCGCAATGTGCGGCAACCGTCGGCAACTTATGATTTGGAAGTTGCCGTCCGAATTTCATTCTGGATGCTGAGCAAGTGCAAAGAAACTTATATTGCGGGTAGTCCATCTCAAAGCGGCTGAAAGCTGCTTTAAGACAACTTTCATCAAATCTGCTGAAATGCGCCACCAACGGGAGCCCGTCAATAATAGGGGAGATCTCTGCCCACACTTCGGGAAAAGTGTCCGCACAGTCTGTATCGATGCGGGTAAGTCCATGTACGGATGTATTTGCAGGTGAATAATAGTTAGGGACCGGATGAATCAATCGGTAAATCTTTTGGCATATCATTCCATTGCGTACAACCACCACACCTACGCTGCATACACTTGACCTATACCCGTTGGCGGTTTCAAAATCTATCGCTGCGAAATTTTTCATCCGACAAATTTAGTCTGTTTCAGTTAAATCGTAACGCTGATATGGAAGGAATATGAATCATTTTAACTATTTTTGTAACAAATATGAACTTATAATGATGTGTTGACTGATGGAATATACAGCATCTTTTTTTGAATTCATTAAGAAGCACTACTATGATAATACAGACAAGCTAAGACTTAAATACCATTCCAGATGTGCCGATGGATTCTCATATTCAGAAGCGATTGATCAGATCGAGGCAAGAAGGAAAAGCGCAGGTAAACTCGACGCACTGACCTGCAATGACAAATTCGTCTTTCCGGCAACAATCTGCGCAGAGCAGGCTACCTCCTCCGAGATAGCGGCTTTTCACGCTTCGTTTATTCCACGTGGTTCGAAAGTTTTAGATATGACATGCGGGCTTGGCAGCGATGTGTTTGCTTTTTCTGACCGCGCTTCGAGCGTTATTGCCATTGAGAGGGATCCTCATTATTGTGAGGTCATGAGATACAACTGTGGTGTGTTGAATAAGAGCAACATCAAGGTCTCTTGCGGTGATTCGACTGAGTGGATAGAGAATTGCGAGGATAAGTTTGATGTAATATTTATAGATCCTCACAGAAGAGGCAGCGGCAATTCCCGCAAATTTGCATTCAGCGATTGTGTCCCGGATGTGGAAAAGCTTTCGTATAGTCTTCTTGAGAAATGCGGCCTATTGATGATCAAAGCCTCACCAATGCTGGATATAGATGCGGTTTCCAAAAGTATAAAAGGATGTTTTGAGATTCACGTAGTGGCTCTGCATGGAGAATGCAAGGAAGTTCTTGTATGTGCGGGAAAAGGTGGAAATCTCAGGATGGTAAATACGATAAACATACTTAAAGATAAGATTGAAAAATACACTGTTAACATAAATGAATCAGATGTTTATAAAAATATTATACTGTCTGATTTAGATGATCTGGCACAAGGATTCATATATGAACCGAATGCTGCAGTGCTTAAGTTAGGATCAAAAGGACATCTATGTAGCAGCTACAAAGGTCTTAAACAACTGAATATCAATACCCACCTCTACTTCTCAAAAGATTTGGTCAAAAATTTCCCAGGAAAAATTTTCAAAATTTCAGCTATACTTAAACAATCGGATATTAAATCATTAAAAAACAACAATATAAATATTATAGCACGCAATTATGGAGTGAGCGCTGAAGAACTCTCATCAAGGCTGAAGATCAAGAGTGGAACCACCAGCTTTTTAATAGCATTCAGAGCTGGCGTGGGTAAAGGAAAGCCGATGATGCTGAAATGCGAAAGGCTCTTTATGTAGCCGGTGTTTTTCTGAAATATGGGAAAGTCAGAAAGAAAAGTGGAGACTGATCCTCAGCCCGCTTTTATCTATTCCAGCGCGGTTCCTATATGTGAGCCTCCATATATAGTCAATGCGCAATATTGAGAATATATTATCAATCCCGACGCCAGCCTCCATATACGGAACAGCACTTAAAAACCCGACATTTGCATCCTTGGGGAAACGATACAGCTTGTCATTGCGCGATGGGTCGTTTCGGGATGACAGATGTCCGGTAAAGCCCTTGAAAGTAAGAACCTCACGCAGCTTGGTCTTCTTGACAATCGGGATTCTGTTGAATAGTATTCCATTCCCGAAATATGTCAGGTCAACAGAGACAAACTGATCCATTGCAAACTCCATTGGATTCAGCAATGCATACGATTCCGGCTGTATCGTATAGCTAAGGTTGGCATTCTGCCAGGCTAAGGCTGGATAGGGGACAGCACTCCATATCTTGGCCGCTTTCAGGGATGAATCAAGATATCCGAAAGCAGAGAACCAGAACCGCTTGCTGAATGAAAATTCTGTCTTGTTCAATGTGAATGGCGCTCCCAAAAGCTTTCTCGGCCCGAATTCATGAGACAAAGTTATTACCGGTGCGTCAAGATTGACAGGCCGCCTCGATGTAGCTCCTTGAACAAATTTTTCTCCCGGAGCATATCTTAAGGAAATGAACAATGATGTTTGATTGTAATGTCCCGAATATGTCCCATCGGAATTCTCAAATCTTATCCATTTGGTAGCTTCCTGCCTTTCATAGCGCAATCCGGCTTCTATCGACAGATTGAATGGAAACTCCCTGATATACTTCAGTTGGGCAAGCCTTCTGTAAGTTATGAGAAAACTGCCCTTGCGTTTCACAGACAAGAAAATATTATCTGGATTGGTAAACAAATAATGTTCGCCAATCCTGTCAGTATCGTATTGATACTCAGCTCTGATAAGATGAATAGGAAATTCTCTTGAATGATATTTCTTGGGAATGAGAGACCAATCCATCTCCGCCTTGTATTTCCATTTTTTATCTTTAAGACCGTAAGCGACATATCCTCGTCCGAACAAATGGGGGGAGAGGTTCGCTGTTGTCATACCACCTATCCTGAAGCGCACACCTTCTGCCTTGTTTGTACTTACAAGCGTATTTACAGGACCGAAGTCAAATTTACTGTTTTTGCCTGTGTGGATATAACCATTGACAAGTATCCCTAAGATTTTCTCTCCCCAGTAGAAAACCGGTAGTTTTCTCATTTTTAACAGAAAATTCTCCAGACTGTTTTCACTTTTGGGTATGTCCAGTATGCGGGCATCTTCCCAGAAAGCCACATCCCGTTCAGAGGCGTCTTCAAGTATAAATCTTGTACCTGGTTTATCGTAAAATTGTGAAAACTTGCTGTTTGATGAGTAATCGTGATTCCTGTAAGCTGTCTGGCGCCTTGTGTATATCTTCTGAGTGCCTGGAACTATCTGGAATTCAACTGTAATGTCATCCGATTTCTTAAGCCAGTTGTTGTGGCTGTCTCTGACAAAAGACTGATCGACAATCATGTTTTTCACAAAATTCAGATTGACCGATTTAGGAACACGCATCTGCAGACGGCTGACGAACCCAGTTGTGTCTCCAACCTCAATCCACATCCGGCCGTTAAATCCCATCGACTCGGGATTATGAGGAACAAATTGCAATTCAAGAAACCGTTTGTTGTCGATATTTACTGTGTCAAGATAATACTTGTAGTAATTTGCCCCTATATTAGACAGCGGGCTTACGAATCTGTTTTGCAATACGCTTATATCATTGCCAAAGATGCTGATTTCTCTGAAAGCATCCTCCAGAGCTGTCTGGATATTGTCCTGATTGAATGTCTTGTCAATTCCTGCGCTTTTTTGTCCGACGACTATTTCTTTGCCTTTGTCATCATCGTGAGTGTATAGTTGCGATGCGAATTTTTCTTTTACACTGATTTTAAGAACCGGCTTGTCGATATATGGAACTGAATCAATATAGTCTTTGATAAATGGCATTTTCCTGGCCGACCAGCTTCCCGAATCCGGCATTTGAAAGTCAGACAGACCGATCACTATTTTTTCATATTTATCATATCCATAATACTCAGAGTTTTTCGGATCGTGTAATGGATACGATTTTCTGATTCTTTCCATCAATTCCACAGCGGGATTATTCTTTCTTGAATATTTGCCTTTACGTGGTTTTACAAAAACTTCCGACAGTGTTGTGGTGGATGGAAGAAGTGAGATCCTCAGATCCCTGCCGTTGCCGCCTGATATAGTTACCGCAGCCGGTTGATAGCCCATAGAGCTAACTATGAGCTTATGGATCTTTTTGTCTGATGTATAGTTGAATGTGCCGTCTTCCCGGGACAGGCATCCTCCGTCCGCACCGATGGCATATATATTGACGAGCGGAATCGGTTCAGAAGTCAGAGAGTCGATAACAATGCCGTTTACTTGATATGTCCCCGGATTGTCCATCGACAGGTTCTGAGCGGAGGCACCCATGCCAAATACAACACATAAAGCTGTAATGACCGGTAATATAAGCAATCGGAACTTTGCTGTGTGCATTATAATTGTTATATTTGCATCGTGTTTCAACATGTGCGACGAATCTATAACGTGCCATGCGGGATAAAATTACGTCGGATTATGTCAAAAGAGATAGAGCATAAATATTTAGTAATAGATGAAAGCTTCAGGCTTCACCAGACAGGTGAGACTGAAATAATACAGGGCTATCTAAAATCGGATGACCGATGCACCGTCCGTATACGAATTTATGGATCTGATGCTTTTATTACAGTAAAAGGCCATACGGAAAACAACACACGCGATGAATTTGAATACCCTATCCCTTATGAAGACGCCCGGTTCATGCTTGATCGTTATTGCCCGTCTGTGATCCGGAAAATCAGGCATATAGTGTACTTTGAAGGGCATAAATGGGAAATAGATGAGTTCAAAGATTCGCTTGAGGGTCTTGTCATTGCCGAGATTGAACTCGATGATCAATCCGAGGAATATATGCTTCCCCCTTTTGTTGGCAAAAATGTGTCGGACGATCCCCGCTACTATAATTCAAATCTTGTGAAATCTAATGGTTTCGATAAATAATCTCTCGGTAGAATTCTCTGCCCGCCCCCTTTTCAATAATGTCAGTTTTGTGATCAACAAATCTGATAAGATTGCATTGACTGGTAAAAACGGGGCTGGTAAATCCACTCTTCTAAAAATAATAGCCGGCCTGCAGTCGCCAACTTCGGGATCAGTATCCATGCCTGAAGGGATAACAATAGGCTATCTGCCTCAGCAAATGTCAGTGGCAGATGAAACCACTTTGGTCAACGAGGTAAAAAAAGCCTTTGGCGCACAGCTTGACAGACGTGCGCAGATCGATGCCGTTACCAAAGAACTCTCGTCAAGGGAGGATTATGAAAGCGAGGAGTATCACAGGCTCATCGAGAAGCTTGAGTTCCTCAACGAGCGCCTTGCAATGGAAGACGTCGGGAATATGGATGCCGAGATAGAACGCACTCTGACTGGTCTGGGGTTCGTAAGAGCCGATTTTTCACGTCCGACGAGTGAGTTTTCCGGTGGATGGCGAATGCGTGTCGAGTTAGCCAAGATATTGCTCAGCCGTCCGGATATTCTGTTGCTTGACGAGCCGACAAACCATCTTGATATAGAGTCGATACAGTGGCTTGAGCAGTTCTTGCAGCAGAAAGCCAAGGCTGTGCTTATGGTCAGCCACGACCGGGCATTCATCGACAACGTATGCAAGCGGACTCTGGAAATATCCTGCGGAAAGATATATGACTATAAAGTAAATTATTCCCAGTTTGTTGAACTCCGCAAAGAGAGGGTGGAGCAGCAGATGAGAGCCTACGAGAACCAGCAAAAGCAGATTGCCGACATCAAGGATTTTATTGAACGCTTCAGATATAAACCGACAAAGGCGGTTCAGGTACAGAGCCGTATAAAACAATTGGAGAAGATTGTTCCTGTGGAAGTCGATGAGGTTGACACTTCAAGATTAAGACTTAAGTTTCCTCCTGCACCACGAAGCGGTGATTATCCGTTGATTCTTGAGAACGTAGGGAAGGCTTACGGCGATCACCAGATCTTCGACCATGCCGAGTTCACGATAAAACGTGGAGAGAAAGTGGCATTTGTGGGCAAAAACGGTGAGGGAAAATCCACATTGGTGAAATGCATAATGGGTCAGATTCCCTTTACCGGAAACCTCAAGATCGGACACAATGTCAGGATAGGCTATTTCGCCCAGAACCAGGCGCAGCTTCTTGATGAGGAAATATCTGTGTTTGATACGATCGATCAGGTCGCAACCGGAGATATAAGAACCAAAATCCGCGATATACTTGGCGCATTCATGTTCGGGGGTGAGGCTTCCGAAAAGAAAGTTAAAGTTCTTTCGGGGGGAGAGAAAACCCGGCTCGCAATGATCAGGCTTCTTCTTGAACCGGTCAATCTGCTTATTCTTGATGAGCCGACAAACCATCTTGACATAAAAACCAAAGGAATCCTGAAAGAGGCGGTAAAAGATTTCGACGGGACTGTTATAGTTGTCAGCCATGACCGTGATTTCCTTGATGGCCTGGTTGAAAAAGTTTATGAATTCGGAGGAGGGGAAGTGCGTGAGAATCTCGGCGGGATCTATGAATTTCTACGCAGTAAGAACCTCAAACATCTCAATGAGCTTGAACTTTCAAAATCCAATTCTTCAGCACAGGAGCCAACGGACAGATCGAAAGCTGTGGCACAGGGCAATATTTCAGGGGACAATCCTGAAGTGTCAAAATCCAAAATCTCATACGCCGAACAGAAAGAGCGTGAGAAACTACTGCGAAGATTGCGAAAAGCTGTCGAGGAAGCGGAGAAGAATGTGTCTGCATACGAGACACAGCTTGCAGAAATAGAAAAACTTATAGCAGCAGGTGATGCATCCGCCGAGACCCTCGACAAATACAACCAGATCAGCAAGTCTCTCGAGAATGCCATGTCTGTCTGGGAGCTATCACAGACAGAACTTGACAACATCGACACATCGAACGTCAAATAAAAAATAAATGAACAATAACAATATTAATGACATGAACCTAAGAAAAGTAATTTTGTCATTGGCTGCCGGAGTCCCTTTGATGGCTCTCGCCACCGGCGGACATGGCATAGAGAAAAGTAACCTTGATCCGTCTACCAAACCCGGACAGGACTTCTATCAGTATGCCTGCGGGGGCTGGATGGCCGCCAATCCGCTTCCTGCGGAATTCGCACGTTTCGGCACATTTGACCAATTGAGGGAAAATGCCCGTGAACAGCTGAAAGATCTGATTCTCAATCTCGCTCAGAATCCTGATTCCAAAGTAAAAGGGACCAACGCGCAGAAAGTATGCGATATATATGCTCTCGCGATGGACAGCACACGTCTGAATAAAGAAGGTGCGGCCCCGATCATTCCGCTGCTTGAGATCATAGAAAAAGCAGACACCAAGGATCTCGCCACTCTTTTCTCTGACGAACGGCTTCTTTTTGACAATCCACTTTTCGGAATAGGTGTGGGCACCGACGCCAAAAATTCCAATTCAAACGTAGTGCATATCGGTGAAGGTGGACTCGGACTTGGAGACCGCGACTACTATCTCGAACAGAATGAGACCAACGACAAGATCATGAAAGCCTACGAGACATACGTCAAGCGCATCATGACTCTTGCAGGTTATTCCGCAGCCGATGCCGACAGAATATGGTCTAATCTCATAAAGATAGAGAAAAAAATGGCTGCTGCAAAAATGACAAGGGAGCAGCGCAGAGATCCTCAGGCAAGATACAACGTATATACTGTGGACAAACTCCAGAAGGAATTTCCATATATAGACTGGGCTTTGCTTATGAAGAACCACGGTCTTGGCACTCCGGACAAAATCATAGTCTCATCACCTCAATATCTTAAGACCCTGTGTGAGATTGTTCCGGCTCTTACCGAACGTGAAATCAAAGACCTGATGCTTCTTGACGCCGTTTCGAGCGCAACCAGCCTTCTGAGCGATGATTTCTACAATGCCTCGTTCGAGTTGTACGACAAGGTCATGAGTGGTAAAGAGGAGCAGGAGCCGAGATGGAAACGCGCCATGAGCCTGCCAAACAGCATGCTCGGAGAGGCTGTGGGGCAACTGTATGTTGAGAAATACTTCCCGGAGGAAAGCAAGCAATATATGAAAACTCTTGTGGAAAATCTCCGTGTTGCTCTTGGAAAGCATATCGACAACCTGTCGTGGATGAGCGACGCCACAAAAGCAAAAGCTCATGAAAAACTCGCTGGATTCACCGTTAAGATCGGTTATCCCGACAAATGGAAGGATTATTCCGAGATAGAAGTGGATCCGTCTCTTTCCCTCGCTGAGAATGCGCGCAAGGCTTCACTGTGGTTCATAAAGGATAACTTCGCCAAGCTGAACAAGCCTGTGGACAGGGATGAATGGCACATGACTCCTCAGACAGTCAATGCGTATTACAACCCAACTACCAACGAGATTTGTTTCCCTGCCGGAATACTCCAGAAACCATACTTCGATTTAACAGCAGACGATGCCCTCAATTATGGTGCGATCGGAGTTGTCATCGGCCATGAGATGACCCACGGTTTTGACGACCAGGGACGCCAGTACGACGTGGATGGCAATCTGAATGACTGGTGGCTTACTGCGGATGCTGATAAGTTCAAGACACTCGCAGACGGATTGGCAGCGCAATTCGATGCGATAGAGGTCGCTCCTGGTGTCCATGCCAACGGCCGGTTCACTCTCGGTGAAAACATCGCAGACCAGGGTGGCCTTAGAGTTGCCATGACAGCTTATCTCGATGCTGTAGGCGACAAGGCAAAAGATATCGACGGACTTACTCCACTTCAACGTTTCTATCTGGCCTATGCCAATGTCTGGGCTGGAAATATCCGTGAGGCAGAAATCCTCTCGCGCACAAAAACTGATCCGCATTCGCTGGGAAAGAATCGTGTGAATGTTTCGCTCCGCAATATCGAACCCTTCTTCAAGGCATTCGGTATCGTCGAGGGTGATCCGATGTTCCGCCCCGAGAATGAGCGGATAGTCATTTGGTAATTAATACCACATACATATAAATACAGAAAATGTCCCGGACAATTGCTATCCGGGACATTTTCTGTATAATAAAGTTTTTTTGTTAAAGTAGATTAATCAGTTTATAATTATAAATTTGTAATTTTGCATATCCTGATTTCTTATGAATTAATTCACTAAAATAATATCATGATTAAACGTTTTCTTAGTTTGATTGCACTATTGGTCGTATACTCGGTCAATAGTCTTGCCGCTGACACACAGCTGGGACTGAGTGGCAACGGAACAGCAGCAAGTCCGTATCTGCTCAAAGATGCACGCGACATTGTGGCTCTTGCGGAAGCATGCGCCGGGGTTCCCGGTGCGACGAGCGGAGCAAATGCAAGCCATTATCAAGGAGTCTATTTCGCCCTTGCAGGGGACATAGATATGAGTGGCGTAACTGGTTTTTACGGGATCGGAACAGCCCCGATGGGATCGGCGTCCGGAGTTTCCTGGTACTTTGCCGGAATCATTGATGGCAAAGGTTATACTATCCGCAATCTCAATATCAACGGTCTCCTCACGGATGATTCTGGCGTTGCAGTGCCGGCGGGGAAAAACGGTTCAAGGTCGTACGTGGGTCTTATCGGAGTCATGAAGAACGGTGGTGCCGTAAAGAACATCCACCTTGACTCCACATGCCGCATTTCAGGTTATGGCTACACTGGATCCATTGTCGGACAAGCCGAAGGAGGAACTTCCATAGAGGGCTGCACATCAGCGGCACAGATCATCAACGTAAAAAAGAACTCAGGCGGCATAGCCGGTTATCTTAAAGGCTCCTCCTCATTACGAGCGAAAGTGTCTGATTGTGTTTTCACTGGATCCGTAATGGAATCTACCGAGGCGGCAGGAGGAATCGCTGGCAGAAACGAACGCTCAGACATAGCGAATTGTGTCAATCTGGGTAAAATAGAAGTAAGCCTGAGCAACGGATTGCTTACATCAGGCAACCCATCCCAGGGGGCTGGAATCGCTGCATATAATTATTTCGGCACCGTTTCAAACTGTCTGAACGCAGGATTGATCAAAGTCGCATATCAGAAAATAGGTGGCATTGTCGCATATAACGCCAACGCTGACGCATCTGTCGAATCATGCGTGAATCTTGGCAGACTTGAAAGTTCCGACAAGCAATATTCAGGAGCGATCGTTGGCCATAATTTTAAATCCGGATCTGCTTCGAGCGAAAAATTCGGAGTCATAAAGAATTGTTACTATGATTCACAGATGTGGGGAGAGATCCCGGGCTATCAGGTGCCTGAAGGCTGTGTTACGGCGTGCGCTACGCTCGACCTCGTTTCCGGCAATGTTTTGCCTGGACTTGATGCGTCCAGATGGACCTTTTCCTCGGATCTGTATCCTTATCCGAATATCGCCCTTGTCTCGGAAATGATAAAGGAGGCGGCTTCAACCTATGTAATGTTTGCCGCTACCGAGTCAGCTATGGACTTTACCTCTCCTGCACATATCAGCACAGCTTCCAATGGGATCAAGGCACAAATGGCAATAGGGGAATGGTTCAAAATCATAGGAAATAACATTAATCCTGTTATGCCACAGGATGTGGTGACAGACACGATCAGACTGACTAATGGAACATACCGCATGGACATTCCGGTCATGAACGTTCCCGTATCGTTTGAAGGAGAAGGAACCGAAGCAAATCCATATCTCATATCATCTAAAAAACACCTGATGACTCTTGCCGAACGCTGCAACGGCGATCGCATGGAACACTTCGATGGAGTATGGTTCCGGCAGACTGCGGATATAGACATGATGGGCGACCAGTCTTTCAAGGGAATAGCGTCTAAATGCATAAATGCATTCAATAGTGAACTGAGCTATTATTTTTCAGGGAAATATGACGGCGGCGGTTATTCGATTTCCAATATCGACATTCAGGGCGTCGTATTTTCGCCGGATGGTGTGGCTAAAGATTACACTAAGGGAAGCACTGGCAATGTCGGCCTGTTCGGCGCGCTTGGCAAAGGAGCGGAAATCCGCAACGTAAAGATAAGATCTGCTAAAATCGCAGGATACTACAATGTCGGTGGCATTACGGGATATTTATCAGATAATGCCGTAATTTCAGGTTGCGAGGTTGAGGCGGATATCCTATGCTACAATAAGTCGGCAGGAGGAATCGTCGGATCAAGCAATGGCGCCACAGGCTCCGTAGGTTTGAAGATCACAGACTGCATATTTTATGGATCTGTAAAGAGCAACAGTGAGATTGCCGGAGGCATAATCGGATATAATCATGCCGAAGTAAGATCATGTGTCAATCTGGGAAATGTCTCGGTCTCTCAGTTCAACAAATGCGTAACGTCCCCCAAACTGATCGATGCCGGCGGTATAGTCGGAAGCAACGGAGGAAATATACATGGTTGCCTTAATATGGGTAATATAACAACAGGATGGACTCAGGCTGGTGGAATCGCCGGCTCAAACACGAACGGATATAAAAAAGGTAACATCACAGACAACATATCGACCGGGCAGGTCCATGCCCAGGATCTGGTATATGCCGGAGCCCTTCTCGGACTGGATTACCGCATCAACACTTCCCAATCAAGTAAGATCAACATAAGCAACAATTATTATGACAATCAGGCGTGCAGACTCCATGGCTCCGAGAATCTTGACAAGGAGGGACTTTCCGGTCGCTCAACAGCAGACCTGACATCAGGAAAGCTAAATCCTATTGAAAACTGGACTCTGACGCAAGGGTTTTACCCTGTTCCGTCGGCATTGGCTACCAACGACCTGGTAAAGAGAGCTTCTGCAACCTTTATCACCATTCAGCAACCGTTCAGCCTATATGACTTTGGTTCGGAGGGACATTTGTCATCCTCAATGCCCGTTACCGCAGAATTGGCTAAACCCTCGGACGTGTTTTCAATCGAAGGGAATGTGATCCGCGCTGGGAAAGTCGACAGAATATCAGAGGCGGAGATTATACTCAAAAACGGTAATTATACCCGGGTCCTGACATTGACAAAGATCGGCTCGCTGTTGCCAGGGGAAGGGACTCTGACATCTCCCTACTTGATCTCATCACCTGGCGATTTCAATGCTATAGCTGATTTCAGTTCCTCTAACAATTATGATTTCAATGGTGTCTACTTTGCATTGACCTCCGATCTTGACTTCACCGGGATAGAGATACATCAGCTCGGTCTTTCCGGATCATATTTCAATGGAATCATAGATGGAAACGGCCATGTCATAAAACATGTAACTTTGGCCAAAGACGACAAAGACGACAAAGATTGCGTCGGGATATTCGGCTATATCGGAGAAAACGCCATTGTTAAAAACCTTAAGATAGACAATTCAAGATTCTCGGGAGGAAACTGTGTCGGTGCGTTTGCCGGACATTGCATGGGAATGCTTGAAGGTTGTTCCACAGGAATGTACGTGGACGTCTCCGGACGGTCGATAGCAGGATCTGAGTCAGCATCAGGAAATGAAGTCGGCGGACTCGTAGGACGTGCATATCCCTCGTCAAAAATGATCCGTTGCACAAATGCCGCGTCGGTCGTGGGCAATAAGATGGTTGGTGGTATAATCGGTGCCAACAGGGATACCTATGGATGTGTTATTTCAGACTGCGTGAACATTGGAGAGATTATAGGAACCGCTCCACGCGAGACTGTGATTCAAGGTGGTCAGGAAGTAAGCAACTATGTCGAGACCATGACTGGCGGAATAGCAGGACGTTTCACAGGCGAGATCCAGAACTGCGTCAACGAGGGGGATATTTCATCATCGATATGCAATGGAGTAGGAGGAATAGTCGGGAAAGCTTTCATAAAGGCAAATTTAACCGGCTGCACTAACAAGGGCCTTGTAAACACGGCATATTCGTATGCCGGAGGCATTGTCGGTGTGTCTACTGTTACGGCTGGCGATGAGATATCCACAATAATCTCTGATTGCTCTAACGAAGAGGTCGTATCAGGAATGTCTTCAATCGGAGGCATCGTTGGTGTGGCTGCCAACGGATGTCTGGTTAAGAACTGTAGGAATATTGCTTCGGTAAAACCGAAAATGGGGCGTGCAGCCGGCATCGCCGGGGAAATATCGCAGAAAGTCTCTATTTCTGATTGCTACAATGCCGGAGAAATCGAGGCCTCGATGTTGGCAGCAGGCATTGTGGGAGACGTTCCCTCAAAAGCAGTTGTAACGATAGAGCGGTGTTTCAACACCGCGGATATTAAGGCTGGAGCCAATGGGGGAGCGGCAGGTATTCTTAATACAACCTCCGGCACCTCTATTGTGAATACTTGCTATAATACCGGAAATATAACTGCGGCAAGATATGCCGGAGGAATAGCTGGAAAGACAGGGAATACTTCTATTTCAAGAAGTTATTCCGCAGGTACAGTCAAGTCAACATCGAGTAATCCTTCATATAATGTGAATGTAGGGAATATAGTGGGAGAAACTGACTCACAAGCCAAGGTGGACGGATGCTGCTATCTGACCGGCAAAAGCAATAATCCGGCTGACGCTCCATTCGATGGCGCTCACGCTCTTGACACAAGGTCAATGTTTGACAGCAAGTCCATACTCGGAGACGGTTTTGTGTATAACGATCTCTGCCTCCCGATGATTGCGGGTCAAGATACGATCGACGTGGCAAAAGTCAATTCCGTCTACTATGAAGTGGTATCTTCGGCCGATTCCGGTCTCCTTTCATATACTCTCGGCGTTCTTCCTGGAGTGATATGGAGCGCTACCCATCCATTCTCAATAGAAGACAACTCGAAAGCGGTTGCTACGGCTGACGGATCAGGCACTATTACCGCGACATGCGGGAACTTCAGCAAGACATACGCTGTTTCCTCGTCATATTCAGGAGCTGATATTGCAGAGACCGATGCCGACGAAGTGGTCTCGACAGAGTATTATTCACTGAGCGGACAAAGAATCAGCAATTCAGATAATTATCCGGTATGCCTGAAGGTTATGATATTCAGGGATGGATTCAGAAAAACGTTGAAGATAAATAGACAACGACATTGACCGGTTGTCAATGCACAAATAAAAATTCAGCCGTATCCTATGGAAGATGCGGCTGAATTTTTATTTGTGTCTGACTGATTTTATCTTATGCCATCTCTTTCAAGAAGAGCGTTGACCGTGGGTTCCTGTCCGCGGAATTCGATATACAGTTCCATGGGATCAACAGTTCCTCCTGAGCGGAGCATTTTCTGGAATTTTTTGGCAGTCTTCTGGTCGAATATGCCATTCTGCTTAAACGCAGCGAATGCGTCTGCATCGAGCATCTCTGCCCATTTATATCCGTAATAGCCGGCGGCATAGCCTCCGGAGAATATATGACCGAACGAGGGAGATGTCATGCATCCTTCCACCACATCAAATATTCTCACAGGGTTCTGGGCATTCTTCTCAAACTCCTCGATGTCGGCCGATGCACGGATGGGCTGTTCGATCGTATGATAGGCCATGTCGAGATAGCCGAATCCAAGTTGACGCAGACAGGAGTAGGCTGCCGCATATTGCGATGCCCTGACGAATTTGTCAATCAGCTCCTGCGGCATGGGCTTGCCGGTCTTGTAGTGTTTTGCAAAACTGTCAAGGAACTGTTTCTGGGTCATGTAGTTTTCATTGAACTGAGAAAACAGTTCCACGAAGTCGTGATATACGTTGGTGCCGCTGAGTGAGGCGTATTTCGTATCGGCTGAGAGGCCGTGCAGGGCATGTCCGAACTCATGGAGGAAAGTCTCGACTTCACCGGGAGTGAGAAGCACGGGTTCTTTGCCGACTGGTTTTGAGAAGTTGCATACGATTGAGATAATCGGCAATGTTTTGTCTCCGTTATCATCTTTATATTCCGGTCTGAATTCCGTCATCCATGCTCCGGGAGCTTTGCCTGCGCGATAGTAGAAATCGGCATAAAGAATTCCGATCATCCTCTTGCCGTCGTATACCTCATAGGCCTTTACGTCCGGATGGTAGACCGGTATGTTTTTGTTTTCCTTGAACTTATAGCCGTAGAGTTTGTTTGCAAGGCCGAATACTCCATTGATCGTATGGTTCAATTCGAAATATGGCTTCATGTCTTCATCGCTGAACGCATATTTGGAATTTTTCAGTTGATCCGACCAGTAGGAATAGTCCCAGGGCATGAGTTTGAAGTCGCTTCCCTCTGTCTGCTTTGCAAATTCCTCGATTTCATTGACCTCAGCCTTCATTGCCGGAGTATAGGCATCTTTGAGATTCTCGAGGAATTTCCATACAGCCTCCGGTGTTTTCACCATCGTACGCTGCAGTTGATACTGGGCGAAATTGTCAAATCCCAGCATGTTGGCCATTTCAAGACGGATATTTGCAATATCCTTCAGGAGCTGCACATTGTCAAATTCTCCGCCGATGTTGCGCGATCCATACAGTCTGTAGAGCTTTTCCCTCAGGTCTCTTTCTGAAGAGTATTTCATAAACGGACCATAAGATGGGGCGAAGACTGTGAAAAGATATGAGTCTCCGTTGTCTTCGCGGCCTTCAGCCTCAAGGGCTTCCTTTGCCTCTTCCCTTGCCGCAGCAATTATCGATTCAGGCAATCCTCCGAGCTGATTCGCTTTGAGCCACAGACGCCTTGAGGGATCTTTCATCCCGTTGGTTATATTCTGGGCATATTTCAGCGAGAGATCCGAAAGCTCTTTCACAAGCTTTTTATATTTCTCGCGCTTGTCGCCCGAAAGAGAGGCTCCGGACTCGATGAAATTGAGATATGTTTCCGATATCAGTCTCTGGTCCTCTGGCGTGAGATCCTGACGCTGTGTCCTGTTGTCGTAGACATTCTTCACACGCTCCCACAGCTTCTGATTGAGCATTATGTTTGCCGAATGCTCAGAAAGCATCGGTGTTATCTTCGCCATGATATTCATCAGGACTGTATCGCCGACCGCGTGTTCCACATTCGAGAGAGTGAGAGTCGCTACATTCAGAAGATTTCCTGACCGGTCAAGAGCCACAATCGTGTTTTCAAACGTGGGGGCGGATTGCTCGGATACTATTTCCTCTATCTCCTGGTTCTGCTGCCTTATCCCTTCGATGATGGCCTCCTCATAGTTGGCTGGGGTTACCATATTGAACGGTATTGTCTGAAACGGAGCTTTGGACGGCTCCAATAGCGGATTGATCCCTGCTCCGGAGGCAGGAGATGTAAACATCGATAGCGTCATTGCCGTTAATGTACTTAAAAACAGTTTTTTCATTCGGGGTAGGTTTACTATAATTTTCCCACAAAAGTATTAAAATTTTTATTAATGACAAAACTTGTAACCAAATGATACAGCGCGGCAGTTGTGGGTCAGAAACCTGCAACTACCGCGCTGCTGTAACTCTATGGAGTCAGTGATTCCTCACCAATCTTCTTCGGCGTTTACGTTTGAGAGTATCGTGTTTATTATCTTATTTATCTCCAGAAATTCACTCAGGGTGAAATTTTTGTTCGCTTCCCGATCAAACAAAAACGGTACATTTACCCTGATTTTGCCATCCTTAAATTCAAACTCGAGCGTAAGTCTTAAGCCATGATAATACCCTTGTACACTTTTTTCAGAAAGTATTGTAAAGACGGAAATATAATCCCATTCCACTTTAGTTAAACCGTCCGTTAACAGACGATACTGTTTTTTTGCTTTGTAAATCCCGGCAAGCACTTTATCGAAGAGTTCTTTCTGGGATTGTCCCTCATAATTGAAAACGTAGTAATTCTTCGTTGAATTGGGAACGATATATGCAGTGCGCGTGCTGTTGAGCCTGAAATTCACTTTGTTCTGAACTGAATTCTGAGCCGATGCAGTCAATGACGAAACGACAAACATCAACACGAAGATTGCCGAACTGACGATAGAGGATTTTTTGCTGGTTTTCATAACAGTATTTTTTAGATATAGCGCAAAATTACAAAAATACGCGCTGATATTCAAATTCATTTTGTTCACTTTCATTTCCTGAATCAATGATTTTCAGAAACATCAACAAAATTTTGTTTTTAATGATAATCTTTCGTGCCGAAATCAGTTATATAATATATAGGACTATGTCAAACCAAAACATTCCTTAAGAATGAAGAAAAAGTATATCCCCGTGTTCCTTGCGGCCATGATGCTGTGTTCCACTGCAATGACAAGCTGCATAGGAAGTTTTGCGCTTACCAACAGAGTGTTGTCCTGGAATAAGCAGGTAGGCTCCAAGTTTGTGAACGAACTCGTGTTCTTCGCATTCTGGGTGCTTCCAGTCTATGAGGTTACAAGCCTGGCCGACCTATTGGTTGTGAACAGTATAGAGTTCTGGAGCGGCAACAATCCCGTCTCCGCTTCCACAAAAGTGATTGACACTGACAATGGCCGCTATCTTGTGGATTGCGACGGTAAAGGCTATACAGTAACTTTTCAGACCACCGGCGAGTCGTTCCGGCTTGATTTTGACCAGGACACGCAGACATGGTCTCTGAATGACGACGGCAAGATCTATCCGTTCATGACGATGATCGACAGCGGCCATGTGAAAATGATCACTCCGGAAGGGGATATGCGCATGGTGGATCTTTCCCAGGAAGGAATACTCGCATATAAGTCTGCCGTCTGCGGAGGAATAGGCTCATCATTCGCATCGCTCTGACCGACAGACAATATAAGAATGTCTATTCACGTTTTTTTATAAAAACAGGAATAATTCCACGAGTTTTTAAAACTTTTTTACCCACTTCTGTTGTTATACTGAAGAACGGCGTTGAGGTTAACAATGCTGATTCCCATTTATCAATAAAGTAATCAAACAATATAATTTATTATGAAACCATTACATGTGATCCTTTCGGTTATCGGCGGTGCTGTGGCCGGAGCAGCAGTCGGCCTTCTTCTCGCCCCCGAAAAAGGTGAGAACACCCGTAGAAAAATTCTCAAGCTCCTTAAAGAAAAAGGAGTCTGCCTGAAGAAAGACAAAATGGAAGAGCTGGTAGACGAAATCGAAGACCAGATCGAGAAACATATTTAATTGCACTTATCATTCCGGATTGTGTCTCTGAAGGATACAATCCGGATGTGATGAAATCTCCACACAAATACAACGCAAATCAAAAATATGAAAGCATTATATCTCATATCCGCATTTGTCGGAGGGGCTATTGTAGGATGCGCCTCGGCAATTCTTTTCGCACCTAAAAAAGGTGAAGACCTCCGCAACGAAATCATTGCCATCCTCAAACGGAAAGGTGTTAAAATAAGCGATGCAGAAGTCGACGCACTTGTTGCAGAACTCGCCGGCGGCGAGTAAACCTCCACAGGCACTCCTGATTGAACAATAAAAAGCGTGCAGAGACACTGCCATCTTAGACGGATGACTTGCCTCGGCGCGCTTTAACTATATACACTCATAAATGATATGAAGGAAAAATTTATCGATGAGATCAAGGATGCATTCGTTCAGGCGCGCAGCTGGCTGGAATGCGAGGTGGAATATGTGAAGCTTACAGCGGCCGAAAAGTTTACAATACTTTTAAGCAGTCTGATCCTCGGGGGAGTCTGTGTGTTGCTTGGATTGTTCGCTCTCTCGCTGGTAACTATGGCTTTGGTAGATTTCTTCAAGTCTATAATGGATCCGTCGCTGGCATTTTTATCAGTAGCCGGAATTGTTGTCTTTATTATAATCGTTATAATCCTGCTCAGAAAGCCGCTGCTCTACAATCCCATAGCGAGATTTATAACCCGTTTGTTCTTAGATAAATAAATACAGCCAATATGTCTGAATACAATAAAAACAGCACCCCGGAAATCAAGGATAACACCACAGCGGAGGAAAACGCCGCTGCATTTAAGGGCTATTCACTGGAGGAATTACGCTACCAAAGGGCATTGCTCATGCTCAAACGTGAATTTGCAAAGCAGAAGTTTAACTCGCGGATAAGGCATATCAAAAACACCAATGCATTTACCGGCACAGCCTCCGGATCAAAATCCTCCGGACTGGTCAGAGCCGGAAGCATCGCTTCCAAAGTGTTGACCGGACTGAATTATATGGATTATATCATGATAGGATTCAGCGCATTCGGCACCGTTAGAAAAGTTTTTTCACTCTTTAGAAAGAAACGAAGATAAACCACCATACAGAATCTACCTGACAACATGAACGATTATATTGAACTACGCATTGACTCAACACCATCCAGCGAGGAGATAAACGATCTGGTCGCCGCATTTCTGGCAGACATAGGCTATGAATCATTTGTTCCCGACGACAAGGGACTGACGGCTTTTGTCAAGTCCGATATATTTGATAATGAACAGGTATCTGAGATCCTGAATTCATTTCCTATTGAAACTTCATTTTCATGCAGCCACCGGTTGATCGAAGGCCAGGACTGGAACGAAGAATGGGAAAAGAACTATTTTAAACCGATTGTAATAGGGGACAGGTGTGTGGTTCACTCCACCTTCCATACGGATGTACCTGCTGCTGAATACGATATAATAATTGATCCTAAAATGGCATTCGGGACCGGCCACCATTCCACAACAAATCTTATGGTGTCCTATCTGCTCGATATGGATCTCAATGGGTTCAGAATTATAGACGTGGGAACCGGAACTGCGATTCTGGCGATTCTGGCGGCAAAAAGAGGAGCTGCGGATGTTGTCGGTATAGAGATTGACCCGGGTGCCTGGGAGAATGCAGTCGAGAACGTCAAGCTCAACAACGTTGTGGCCGAAATGCTTTGTGGAGACGCTTCCCGGCTTGGCAGTCTCGAACCGGCAGATATGGTCATCGCCAACATAAATAGAAATATAATCACCTCGGACATAGATAAATACTCCAAAGCACTCAAACAAGGGGGAACTATGTTACTGAGCGGTTTCTATTCTGAAGATGTAGAAATAATCAGGAACTCTGCGGAACCCTACAACCTGCGTGTCGAAGAAATCAGGGAAGATAATAATTGGGTTGCAGTAAAACTCGTAAAAATTTAAGATTGTGTTTTGATTTAACACACTCTAAGAGAGAAATCACCATTACTCTCCAAATCGATTCTGAGTGTAAAACAGAGAAGTATTCAACTCAGCACACAATCATTGTATGGTCTGTCCCTCATGGATAGACCATTATTTATTAAATAAATACGAAAAAACACTACAGGTACAAAAAGAGGAGTGTATGACAGCGTTTTTGCCGATGCATAAAACAATCCAGCATCTGCCAAAACAAATGAACAGGAATGTGAAGCATGAATTTCTGCACAGAATGCATAATGTGGAACAATCCAGTAGTCGTAAGAAAGAATTCACAAGAGTTATAGTGTACTGAATTGTTTTATTGCCATTCTGTTTTGCGATTCCGCAATAGCTAATTTTCCGCCTTGTAGACATTTTCCCGATAAAGCTCCAACTCAGAAAGCATAAATATGTGAAGTGGCAAATGATTGTCCACACCGCAAAGCAAGTTAGAAATCAGGTTACAGCGTGATCGTAGCCACTGATAATTGGCGGCGTAGTCAATTATCCAATCAAAGATGGAAGCGAAGAGGAATCGGGGGTACACGCGAATGTCTATTTAACATAATTCCGATTATGGGAAAAGTGATATAATTTTAGCAATCTGCTAAATCTCAAAAATAAGCCATGCGGAACTCAAATCTTATTGAGTTCCGCATGGCTTTTATCGTTAACCGAATGTGAAACAAAATTTATTTAAGTTTCAATTCCTGTCCGACTCTTATTTTATCGGTCTGCTTCATACCATTAAGTTTTCGCAGAGTTGTTGCAGATATACCGTAGGAACGTGCGATTGAGGCAACGGTGTCTCCAGACTTAACAACATACGATGCTACAGTCGTCTCTGCACTCTTATATGGGTTATCCTCAGATTTCGCCCTGTCATGACGTGGAGCAAAATTTCGCGGCTGGGTATAAGTACTTTTGGTAAAGGTATATGTGTCCGTATGGACTGTCTTATTGGCGAAATCAAATATCGCGGAGGGATTTATAGCATATCCCATATAGCGAGTCTCGAAATGAAGATGCGGACCGGTGCTGCGGCCGGTGCTTCCTCCCAAACCTATCGGCTGGCCGGCGCGTACCACCTGATTAGGCTTGACGAGGATTTTATTCAGGTGACCATAGACTGTCTCCAGTTCATTTGGATGACGCAAGATTATGTAGTTTCCGTATCCTCTTGCTTCATAGCTTGTAAGCCTTACTTTACCGTCGTATGCAGCATAGATTGTGTCGTTACTTCTGATATGCAAGTCTATACCTTTATGCATTCTTCCGAATTTGGCACGATATCCGTAGTTTGAATTCACGCGGATCGAGGGATGCCCGACAGGCATGGCATAGCCCGTAACGTTTAGCACATGCCGGTTTGGTACGTCTGATTCCTTGAAAGGATTTACACGCTTGCTGTTCCACCCTTCGGTGTAAATATCCGGCTCAGGCTCGATGTCGTCAATCAAATCCATAAATGAATTCTTCTCGATGAGCCGGATCTGATCCTTGCTCTTTGCCTGATTGGCAAGAAGCTGCCTGTGTGCGGCAGAATGTGATGATTTCTTTGCTGTAGTCTGTGCATTGCCTCCTGCCGAACAGATCAGCAATGCCAAGGAGAGCGAGATTATTGTTTTAAAATTCATTATATATTTCTTTTTGCGAAGAGCCTTTGTGGTTACGGTTTGAATTAAGTTAAATACTAGTTTTACATTTTAAGTTCATCCTCACCATAGTAGAAAGCACTGTCAGCCGGCATCCAGTCGAACACTTCCGCTGGACTGAAGAAACGGGCTATCTCTATTTTTGCATTTTCGGGCGAATCGCTGGCATGCACTATGTTTGCCTGTCCGCTCATGCAATAGTCCCCTCTGAGGGTGCCGGGGGCAGCATTACGGCCGTTGGTTACACCTGTCATATCGCGGAACACACGCACGGCCTCTACCCCTTTGAGGCAAAGAACCACAACAGGTGTCGCTGTCATAGATCTGACAATTGAAGGGAAAAATGGTTTATCCACCAGATGGGAATAATGCTGCTTGAGAATATTTTCATCAAGCTGCATCATTTTCATACCTACTATAATGAGTCCCTTATCCTGAATCCTTGATATGATATTGCCAATAAGACCGCGCTCTACTGCTGACGGCTTCAATATTGCAAGTGTAAGTTCCATTCTTATTAATGTTTTTTAATATTTGGCTTAGGCCACACTTCAAAGGTAATGTTATTTCTACTTTATTCCTAATTTAAGTGGGATAAATTTTTCATAAATTGTGATAATTTCAATACACAACAATTTTAATATCCTTATAAACAATAATTTAACGAACATCTGAATTAATTGCAAATCTTGCACACATAAATTTTGTTTGTGCAAAACGAGCAGATGACCAAATGTTAATTATTGTTAATGAGTTTTTAATTGTTTTCTTGTCAAGATTTTAACCAATCATGCTAAATCAAGTCGGGCTCCGGGGATTCGAGTTTGGTGAACCTTAAAGACCGGACGGTTGTAATCATATTAAACACGACACTCTAAAGCTATACGGCCTATGATACTTTCATTTGTACTTTTGCAGGCAGCAAAAGCAGTTTCCAAAGCGCTCCCTCACGTCGACATAGGACACACCCACAGCGCGTACACCGCAGCCGGCTGGATAATGGATCTTGTATACACTATTCTTGATTGGCTTGGCCTCGAACATCATCAGACTCTGTTTATATGGATATATGCAGGTCTGGTTTTTCTTATTTCAATCGGCATAGGCTACGTTATCAAGTGGTTGACCATCGGATTGGTTCGTCTTGCCGGAAGAAAGCTTACCGGTGATTTTTACGTAAATCTGACACAGCAGAATTTCTTCACCAAATTCTGCAGGATAATTCCAGCCATTGTGTTTTTGATCTTTATTCAATTCACTCTCGCAGCCCACGGGTCGCTCGGCACGTGGTTGACCCGCGCGACGTGGATTTATATCATATTCATAACAGCCATCGCGATAAATTCATTCATAGACGTGCTATGGCTGCACTTCGATTCCAGAGACAATAAACGGAAACTTCCTCTCAAGGGGTTGGTGCAGCTTGCCAAAGGCATAGTCTGGATAATCGTCGCGATAATTGCTGTAGCCATTATCGTTGACAAATCCCCCACTACCCTTCTGGCCGGACTTGGCGCTTTTGCCGCAGTACTGATGCTCGTCTTCAAAGACAGCATACTCGGTGTGGTCGCCGGCGTGCAGCTGTCCGAGAACGATTCTCTTCATGTCGGAGACTGGATTAAGGTACATGGAACGGATGCAAACGGTACGGTTGTAGAGGTATCCCTGACAGCCGTGAAGGTTCAGAATTGGGACAAAACTGTTACGACGGTTCCTCCGTATACACTCATAAGCGGATCTTTTACCAATTACCGTCCTATGCAGATAAGCAAGACAAGGCGCATTGCCAGATGCTACATGATAGATGCCGACAGCGTTCTTCCAGCCGACGAATCCATGCTCAAATCGTTTGCCAGCATCCCTCTGTTGTCGGACTGGATCGCCAAGAAGATCAAACAGCGCGACGAGGGCAAGGAATGTAACGCAAACAATCCGGAAGGTCTCGTCGATGGCTCCATCGACACCAATCTTGGTGTGTTCAGGGCATATCTTAAACTATACCTTGACAGCAACCCTGGCATATCCCACGCGGCCGAAGATACATGCTTCATCAGCACACTGGACCAGACCCCATCTGGCATTCCGCTCCAACTCTATTGCTTCACAGCCACATCGGCATGGACACAATATGAAGCGATCCAGAGCGCGATTTTTGAACATCTCGCTGCAATGATGTACCGGTTCAGACTCTACACATTCGAGAACCCATCCGGAAGAGACACTGTAATCGAAGGATTCATGAGTCCGGGCAAGAATGCGGACGTCCTGTTCGGACTTCCATTCCCATTCTTCAATGCCTCAGGGACGCCCGAGGATCCGGCTTTCCCCAAACAAGCCTCAAGAAGCGCCGAACCCACTGCTATGGCTCCCTCTACAATGCCGAAAGAGCTTGAAGTAAGCCGGATCGACATCCCCGCCAGAAAAGACGCCACACCGGATAAAGAGAAAAAAACTGATCCGTCAGCAAACTCTTAAACAAACTATAAACAGCCTCTAAGGCTCGGTTTCATAAACCACAATGGCTCCAGAGGTTGCATCCTTGAGTCGAATTCGCCCATTTGGCGATGGAGCATAGTTATTCTATGCGACTGAGCCAAAGGGGCGAAGGCGGCCAAGGAGGCAATGCAAAGGTAACTTTTTTCTGCGCTGATGCAATTTTAACAGTCAACATCAGTTTTACATATAACCAACCGATTTATTAACTTATACCGTTATTATACCGTTAAATTTGATTTCCGGCTATTTGTCGGATGAGATCGTCATGACTCATTGGTTGAGAAATATCATTCAAACGTAAAGTTAGCATCGCCTCAGGTCTGCCCGGTGCCTTCCGCGAGTCTCGTCAGTCACAATGCCCCCGCATTGCTCCTTCCTCGCCTCACGAAATTCTCTCGGGCATACCTGCCTTTGGGGCCATCGTGGTTTATGAAACCGAGCCTAAATATCAGAATTTCAGCCCACTTATCATTACTGATTGATATATTGTAAAATTTTCTTAACTTTGCAAGTTGAAACATAGACAGGTTTTACTGTAAATCCCACTATGTTTCAACTTGTTTCGTATGGAAAAAGAGATTACTATAGACGGATTGAGGATCCGCTATGAAGAATGTGGTCTTCCCGACGGGCAACCGATCGTGATGATGCACGGTTGGGGATGTGATCACACAACCCTTGCTTCAGTGCGTGATTGCATCAAAGACCGGGTGCACGTTTATAATGTCGACCTACCCGGTCATGGCGAAAGTGATGAACCGCCAACTCCCTGGGGAATCGAAGAATTCACACAACTTATAGAAAAATTTATAAAAAAACTTGACATCAAGAATCCGGTTCTGCTCGGGCACTCTTTCGGTGGAAGAATCTCGATTCTACTTGCATCAAGAAATCCTATAGGGAAAGTATTATTGGTAGATGCCGCCGGCATCAAGCCGCGACGTCCTTTGAAATATTATGTGAAGGTATATTCATACAAGACATTGAAACACCTGCTTCCTACTCTGTTAGGTAAAAATGTCGGCAATAGACTGCTCGACAAATACAGGGGAAAAGCCGGGTCTGCCGACTATCGCAATTCCTCCCCGATGATGCGGGCAGTCATGAGCCGGTGTGTCAATGAAGACCTGAAACATGTAATGCCCCGGATAAAAGCCTCCACACTATTGATATGGGGAGAGAACGACACGGCCACACCGCTTTCCGATGCAAAAACCATGGAACGGCTTATACCGGATGCGGGACTCGTGGCGTTTCCAGGATGCGGACATTATTCTTTTCTGGACAATCCAGGAGGGTTTCGTGCTGTAGTCAGGGAGTTTTTAAAGTAAACCAACAGAAATCCAAACGCGACATGCTTTTATATATTATTGCAATCTACACCGTATGCGGTGCCTACATGCTGCTGAACTTCAAGTATGACATACAGATGCTTCAGCAGAACAGTTATAGAATAAGACGATACTACAAATGGCTTGAGAACGGTAATTTTTTCTCTGCATGGAGATTGGTTGATGTTGCGATGCTGTTCATGCTTTTCTCGACACTGATCAACGGAGCCGCTTCGGCATTGATCATTTCCATTGTGTCTCTTGTGAAGATATGCCTTATTCTGAAGAAAAAATACAAGAAACCGCTGGTATTCACCAACCGTGTGAAACGCATATATGCTTTGACAGGCTCTATCGCAGCAGCCGCTCTGATCGCTTCGGCTTTCCTGTCGGATTCCCTTTACGGCACTTTTGAATATCTCATCAGCATTCCTCTCGGAGTCCTGCTGCTCATAACGACTTTTTCCTGGAGCATAGTGATCGCCGGGGTATGGCTTCTCACCCCGGTTGAAAAAGCCATCAACAAAAAATACTACAACGAGGCCAGGGCGATACTCGAGTCAATGCCCGATCTAAAAGTAATCGGCATAACCGGCTCCTATGGAAAGACAAGCACAAAACACTATCTTAACAGAATCCTTTCTGAATCATACGATGTGATAATGACCCCTGGAAGCTACAATACTCCAATGGGCGTCATCCGTACTGTAAGGGAACTCATGAAGCCCTACAATCAGATTTTCATCTGCGAGATGGGCGCGAAGCAGAAAGGCGACATAAAGGAAATCTGCGATCTTGTCCACCCGCAGACCGGCATAATCACCGCAGTAGGACCAATGCATCTTGAGACTTTCAAGACCATTGAAATGGTCCAGTCTACAAAATTTGAACTGGCCGATGCAATCCCAGCCGACGGACTGATCGTGATAAACAATGATTTCGAGGCCTGCGCATCGCGCAAGGTAAGCAATACAAAAGCATTCAGGTATTCTGTCGCATCACCGGAAATAATAGCCGACTATCGGGCCACTGATGTGAACTACTCGCCTGACGGCACATCGTTTACCATCGAGGGACCGTCCGGTTTCAGCATTCAATTGACCACCAAGCTCGTCGGAGAATGCAATATAGCCAATCTTCTCGGAGCTATTGTGATCGCATTATATTATGGAGTGCCTGAAGACAGGATACGGTATGCTGTGGCAAGTATCGAACAGGTGGAACACAGACTTAATATCAAGCAGACCCCCGGAGGAGTAACGATAATTGACGACGCATTCAATTCAAATCCGGCAGGATCTAAGATGGCGGTCGATGTACTCTCCCATTTCAAAGACGGGAAAAGGATCATCGTAACCCCTGGAATGATCGAACTCGGAGAACAGCAGTTTGAACTCAATCAGAATCTGGGCAAATATATTGGCGAGAACGTGGACATCGCTGTCATAGTGGGAGGATACAATCGTGAGGCACTTGTCAACGGAATCAAATCAACCGGTTTTCCTGACAAGAACCTGCACATCGTGGACAGCTTTGCAGAATCGCAGGTTTTGTTAAGCAGCATTCTCAGAAAAGGCGATACCGTGCTTTACGAAAACGACCTACCCGACACATTCAAATAAGATAGCTCCCCGTTTCGCCGATTCAGCTTTTTTTCTTACCTTTGTACCTTGATTAGTCCGTCAACTCTCCTGTCGGAATTGAAATCTGGCCGGCATAATCTTCTGTGCCGTCTCAGCCGATAAGTAAACAACAATCAACACACAATGCAATCAGACGACAAGATAATTCCGATCAATATTGAATCGGAGATGAAAAGCGCCTATATCGACTACAGTATGTCGGTGATAGTCTCTCGCGCTCTTCCGGACGTGAGGGATGGCTTCAAGCCGGTACATAGACGCGTGCTTTTCGGGATGAATGAACTCGGCAACCGATTCTCGGGCGACACCAAGAAATCCGCCCGTATCGTCGGCGAGGTCATGGGTAAATATCATCCTCATGGCGACTCATCAATCTACCTGACTATGGTGCGTATGGCACAGGAATGGAGTCTGCGCTACCCTCTCGTGTTCGGACAGGGCAACTTCGGATCCATCGACGGTGATTCACCGGCTGCCATGCGTTACACGGAGGTAAAACTCGCCCGCATGGGTGAGGAGATGCTTCAGGATCTTGACAAAGAAACTGTTGATTTTGTACCAAACTTTGACAACACCCTTGCCGAGCCATCCGTCCTGCCGACAAGAATTCCTAATCTTCTCGTGAACGGAGCCTCGGGAATAGCAGTCGGCATGGCTACAAACATGCCCCCGCACAATCTTACCGAAGCTCTCGACGCTTCGCTCGCGCTTATAGACAATCCGGATCTTGACATCGAAGGATTGATGGAATACATCAAGGCTCCGGATTTCCCTACAGGTGGCGAAATTTTCGGTCTTCAGGGAGTGAAAGATGCATTCGAGACCGGACGAGGCAGAATCATAATACGTGCAAAAGCAGAGATCGAATCTGACGGCAACCACGACCAGATAGTGATTTCCGAGATTCCTTACGGAGTCATCAAGAATGAGCTTGTCAAAAACATTGCGGATCTCGTAGAGGAGAAAAAGATAGAGGGCATCGCCGACATTACCGATACAAGCGCGAGAGGAAAAATGCACATCGCCATCGACATCAAGCGCGATGCGAACGCCCGCGTGGTACTCAACAAGCTCTATAAACTCACCCAATTGCAGACTTCGTTCAGTGTCAATAACGTAGCGCTTGTCAACGGTCGCCCGAAGACACTGAATCTTAAGGAACTGCTGCAATCTTTCATCGACCACAGACATGACGTGGTGATCCGCCGCACCATCTTTGACAAAAGAAAAGCTGAGGAAAGGGTACATATTATAAAAGGCCTGATCATAGCATGCGACAATATAGATGAAGTGATACAGATCATCCGCTCCTCCCGCACAGAGGAGATGGCACGTCAGCGGCTTGGCGAGAGATTCGATCTCGATGAAATACAGACCCGCGCGATAGTAGACATGCGCATCGGGCGTCTCACGGGACTTTCGATAGAGAAGCTCCATGAGGAATATGACGAACTGATGCGTCTGATAGCTTTCTACGACGAGATCCTCACAAATGATGAGACTTGCCGCAAAGTAATAAAAGACGAGTTGATAGAAATCAGGGATAAATATGGCGACGAGCGCCGCACCAGAATCAATCAATTCTCCGGGGATCTTGCCGCAGAGGACTTCTATCCCGATGACGAAATGATAATCACGATCTCACACCTCGGATACATAAAGCGCACCCCGCTGTCTGACTTCCGTGCGCAACATCGCGGTGGCGTAGGAGCGAAAGGAAGCGACACCCGTGATTCCGATTTCATAGAACACATATATCCCGCCTCGAACCATAACTACATGCTGTTCTTTACCCGCAAAGGCAGGTGCTACTGGCTCAAGGTATACGAGATACCCGAATGTGCAAAGAACTCCAAAGGCAGGGCTATCCAGAACCTGCTCAATATTGAGTCTGACGATTGTGTCAACGCGTTCATACGGATAAAACATCTTGATGATCAGGAATACACCAATTCGCATAATCTTATTTTCTGCACCAAGAAAGGTGTGATCAAGAAGACTCCTCTGGAGGCCTATTCCAGACCGAGGGCCAACGGAGTCAACGCAATAATCATCCGGGAAGATGACCAGCTGCTGGCTGTAAGGCTCACCGACGGACATTCCGAGGTGATCATGGCAAACCGGGAAGGCCGTGCGATCAGATTCCCTGAATCCACCGTACGCGAAATGGGACGTATGTCCACTGGAGTACGGGGAATGACCCTCGGATCCGAGAATGATGAAATCGTGGGCATGATCACAATGACCGGTAATGCCGACGAAACCGTCATGGTCGTTTCTGAGAAAGGATACGGCAAACGTTCGGCGCTTGACGACTACAGAATCACAAACCGTGGAGGAAAAGGTGTCAAGACAATATCCGTAACGGAAAAGACAGGCGCTCTGGTTGCTATAAAGAATGTGAACGACTCCAATGATCTCATGATCATCAATCAAAGCGGAATAACGCTGCGCCTTCCCGTAGAGGGCATCAGAGTGATGGGCCGCGCCACACAAGGGGTCAAACTGATCGACCTTACCAAGCGTGGCGATCGCATAGCTTCTGTATGCAAAGTCGATTCAGACCCCGACGAACAGGCTGAACACGATGCCATTTCGGATATCCCGGATCAAGAACGCCTCGAATCAGACAAAAAGGAGGCGCTCTACGAAACGGAAATCGCCGACAGCGCAGATAATGCGGATCAGGAGACAGACGACAACCATGAAATTTCCGGAAATGATTAAACTTTCTGCATGACCGGGATGTCTCAACGGAAACATGCACGCTTCATGCATGAAGCGTGTCTCCTCCCGACTTATAGTTGAACATTAAGAAATATAAACAAACACCCTCAATAAAATGAAAAAGACATTAGCTCTCGCGTTCTGCGCGGCAATTGCATCTTCTGTATGCGCCCAGGGTCCTGCCACAGGATGTCTTGTGAAAAATTGGAAAGAGAAAAAGGGACTTGCTGAAGTCCCCCAAGACGCAAAAAGTCTCTACACAGCAGGTAAAGCCGAAATCGATGCCTACAACAAGGCATTCATGGCCCAGCAGATCAATCCGGATGCTGTGGATGCAAAGAAAATGGGAGAACAGTTAATCAACGGTTATTGCTACTGGATGGAAGCAATGCCGCTCGATTCGCTGCCGGATGCCAAAGGAAAAATAAAACCGAAATATTCAAAGGATATTGTCAACAAGCTTGTGGGCCACGTCAACGACTTCTTTAACGTGGGCGGCAATTTCTACAACAACAAACTCTATTATCCCGAAGCATACCAGGCTTTCATGATATATGCCGACATGCCGTCGATCCCCGCGTTTGCCAAGTCTGCGGAGCAGGTGAACGAGTCTCAGCGTGCAACGGCCTATTTCAACGCCGGACTTGCGGCTTACACCGGAAGCAGCGTGGCTGAAAGTGCCGATGCATTCAGGAAGGCCCGTCTTTGCAATTACGAGCAGCCAGAGGCATACATCTATGAGATAGCCTGCTGGCAGAACATGATGCAGAAAGACTCGACCTTAGAAGCGAAAGCCCAGAAGAACATCAATGACATCGCACTTGCAGGATTCGAGAAATTCGGTGTTGCCCAGCCTGTGTTCCTGAACAACATTGTCAATTCAATGATCAATGACAAGAAATATGACGACGCATTGGCTCTTATCAACAAGAACATTGCAGAGAATCCGGATAATGCAAACCTCTGCGGACTTCTCGGCTTCGTCTACGACAGAATGGACAATGATGCGGAGTCGGTGAAGGCATATCGTGCTGCCGCTGCGAAAGAATCAGCCGACTATGAAACCCTTCTTAACGCCGCCAAAAAGATTTTCCGCACAGGTACTGAAATCTGGAATGGCATCGAAGGAAATTCTGCCGAAGCGAGAGAAAAGCGTCAGGATGTGAAAGTCAACTACTTCGAGGCTGCAAAAACAATCGCTGACAAGGCAAAATCCATCCGTGGAGACAAGCCAGACTCCGCACTGAATTATCTGCTTGAAAGCATCCAGTATAACCTTGACACATACTTTCAGCAGTAATGTATGATAACGGCATAGTCAGTTGCCGATTCACAGATTAACCGTATGTGGTTAATTTTAACATAATCCTGACGGAATGTTACCCCCCCCGCAAAACATTCCGTCAGGATTGTTTTGCGGGGATAATAGTAAATCTATGCAACTTCTCCAAACATCCGCCATCCACATTCATATATAAATATTTGTTAAAACATGAGCAAATTGCTAAATTTTACAATCCGGAGCATGGCCATGTTACAGGAAAATTGTATTTTTGCACCGCAAAAATCAACCGATATTGTTCAGGCCGGAACAGTCTCCCGCAAACATAACCATATTTATTGCGCGAAAAAGATACCGGCTTTGGGCATCTGCGGAGGTTTCTGTAAAATGATTTAACAACTGAATATAGCAAAGGCTTGGCTTCAAGCTTTCTGATGCAACGACAGTGTCGTGAATAGAGAATTCACGGTTTATTTAAAACCAAACATAGACTGCATATAAATAAATCTTCATATTTTGCCTTAAGAAAGGCAGACTGTATGGGAGGAAGTTTTTATTTATAAGTGTGCATTATCATGATTTACTGAATTTTTTATTGTTCTGTCCGCGCAAATAAATATAAACATCAATAAAAAAATACCAACATCTATGAGCATGAAAGGTCTGCATTTGAAATTAACGTGCGCACTTTTTTTAGCCGGGATATTTTCAGCCACAGCTCAAAAAGCCGCGATCAAGACTAATTTGCTCCAGGACGCACTTCTCGATCCCAACATCGGTGTGGAAATCGGACTCGCGCCTAAATGGACTTTAGACATCACCGGACAGATAAACGCATGGACAATCGGTGATGGCCATCGCTGGAAACATTGGCTTGTGCAGCCCGAGGCACGATATTGGTTTTGCGAGAGATTTGCAGGACATTTTCTCGGCTTTCACGCTTTAGGCGGACAATATAATTTCAGCCGCCTCGGAAACAAGATAACGAATTTCCTCGGGAGCGATCTGTCAAAACTCACCGATCAGCGCTATCAGGGCTGGGGTGTCGGTGCCGGTGTGGCTTACGGATACGCCTGGCCTGTGGCCAAGCACTGGAGTGTGGAGGCGGAAATAGGCATAGGTTGGATATATACCCGATTTGACTCATATCCGTGTAAAGAATGCGGCACAAAAATTGATTCCGACAAAGTCCACAACTATGTCGGGCCGACAAAAGCCGCTCTGAATATAGTATATCTTTTTTAAGCACACTAACCACCGCTCTTTTCTTAATTCTATGACAAATTACAAGAAAGTCTGCTTATTCATACCCGCAGCACTGGCAGTGGCGTGTGCCGCCCAGGCCCAGAACATCGACAAACTTCATATTTCCGAAATAAAGGCAGGGAAAGATGGCAGCCGCTTCAATGTGAGCATGAATATCTCGCCCCGCGACTATAAGCTGTCTCTCAACCGGGAGATTGAAATTATCCCTGTGATATGGAGCGCGGACAGTACGAAGTCGGTTCAGCTTCCATCCGTGATGATAGCAGGCAAGAACATGTATTATTACGGTTTACGGAATGACCGTCCCGGAGCCCCTAATTCGCTTTATCGCGCAGGCAAGGGGGAAACCGTAAGCTATGCCCACAGCATTGAATATGAACCCTGGATGGAAACGTCCACTCTTGGATTCCAGCAGCGTGAGCTTGGCTGCTGCGGATCTCCGCAAGGCGAGCGCGAAATGATTCCTGTAGCCCGCATCGACTACCGTCCACGCAAATATGAACCCAGCTACGTATTTGCCAGGCCGAAAGCCTCCGGAGACAAGATAGTTGAGATCGAGGGTCAGGCCTACATCGATTTCCCGGTAAACCGGACCGAAATATATCCCGATTACCGAAAGAATCCTACTGAACTTCTCAAGATCATCAAGTCCATCGATGAAGTCAAAAACAATCCTGACATAAAAGTGCGTCAGATCAGCCTCAAAGGCTTCGCGTCTCCCGAAGGACCATACAACAACAATGTCCGCCTTGCAAAAGGCCGTACCCAGTCTCTGAAAGACTACGTCAGCAGACAGTATGATTTTCCTTCATCGACCTACACCACGGCCTACGAACCGGAAGACTGGGAAGGACTCCGGGATTCGCTCGAAGTGTCTGTCCTTCCGTCCCGCAAGGAACTCCTGGGTCTGATTTCCGAGAATATCGAGCCTGACAGAAAAGACGCACTGATGAAGCAGCGCTTCCCGGCAGACTACGCGTATATTCTCAAATACATATATCCGGCTCTTCGACATACGAATTACAAAATCACCTATTCTGTCCGCAAATATACCGATGTGGAGGAAATAAAACGTGTCATGGCCACACGCCCGCAGGATCTCAGCCTCGAGGAATTCTATATACTCGCGCAGAGTTATCCGGCCGGCAGTCCTGAATTTGACGAAGTATTCGACATCGCTGTCAGAATGTTCCCTAAGGACGAAGCCGCCAATCTGAATGCTGCAAACGCTGCCATGGCCGCAGGGGAATTCGCAAGAGCGGAAAAGTATCTGTCAAGAGCCGGACAGTCAGCCGAAGCTTATTATGCACGAGGAATCTACGGTGCTTTGACAGAGAACTGGGATGAATCATTCGCCAATCTGGAAAAAGCTAAAAACGGAGGCATGACCCAGGCTGAAGAGGCTATCGATTCGATCAAGGCCGCAAGAGAGGCAAAAAGTCCTGTCTCATGGATCAAACAATGACCGAACCATTGAATATTATCAATAAAACAAATAATTAATAGTTAATTTTTCAACATTTATGAAACATTTCAGCAAGTGGCTCTGCGGAGTCATGGCAGTCGGCATGCTCGCATCGTGCAGCAACGACGAAATCGTTGAGAATGGTGGCAATTACAATCCCGACGGCCCCGGCTACTACATGGGAGTGAACATTGTAACCAACTACGGTGGCGGCACAAGAAGCTTCACCGACGGAGACAATTCGTCCAATGATGGAATAGAAGAAGGATATGCAAAAGAGAATCATGTAGGTTCTCTGATGATTGTACTTGCTAAATCAAGCGACAACAGCTTCATCGTAAGTTCATTCATCAATAACGACAGAATCCAGAACACTTCCGAGAAGACCGTCTACCTCACCACATCAAAGTTCTCCCGCGATGCCATACATGCCTATTACGAGTCTGGCAACGTAGAGACCGAAGTCAACGTCTTCGTATTCTGCAATCCCAACGAGCCTCTCAAATCAACACTCTCCACAACAACGCTTGGCGATACGAAGTGGGTTGACAAAGTGGCCATGCTTTCGAACGCCACTGACGGAAGTCTTTGGTCAACTGCCGGCGAAGGTTCTTTCGTAATGTCCAATGTTGAGATCTCAAAGCGTCAGATCCCCGCCACAGAAGACACCTGGAACCACTACACCACAGCAGAGAACGCATTCGATCTCTCAGGCCAGAATTCACAGGGTGAAAATATCGACAACTCAGCGACAGCCCAGCGCGGCACCATCAAGGTTCACCGCATGGCTGCCCGTTTCGACTTCAAGGATGGCTCAGCCAATGGCGACCAGACTTATCCTGTCATGAAGCAATACAACGCGGACGGCACCGAGGGCGCAACACTCCTCAACGTGAAACTCACAGACATGTCCATGGTCAACATGAACAACTCGATGTACTATCTCGAGCGTGTGTCCGCAGACGGTCTCAATGCCAACAGCGTCCTTTGCGGAGCAGAGAAGCCCTGGTATTCGGATGCGAACGGCACTCCTATCGCCGGCTCAGGCAACTATGTGGTTGACGTCTACGCTCAGCAGAAGCAGAGCCTTCTCAGCTCAGGATTCGGCACATATATGTACTATCCCTTCTTCAATGAGGATGGCAAAGTGGGCAATGCCTCACAGTGGTCAACAGTGAAGATTTCCGACGTGCTTGAGAATGGTCTCGCCGACAACTACAAGGAGAAAGAATATAAGATCTGGCGCTATGCAACGGAAAACGTTATCCCCAAGACCGACATCCAGACAAACGCATGGTCGACAGGCGTCGTATTCCGTGGTAAGATAATCGCAACAAAGGCTGCTCTCAACAGCACCAATGTATATGTCAAGAACATGGCCGAGGCTGTGAACAATGCCAAGGCAGACGGCACAAACCCATGGCTTTTCAAATATGCCAACAATCTGTTCGCAGGCTGGGAAGATATGCGTCAGGCTGCCGTTGCCGCCGCATACGACACCAAGACAAAGGAATGGAACCGTAACAATGGCCTTTACGTAACCGTATTCGGAAACGGCGGCGTAGGCGAAAGCTTTGAGCTTCGTCTGAACGATGGCAAGACACTTACAATCAACGACGATCTCGCCATCGACTCAAACAGCGCGAACGCAAAATATGACGCCATGAAGAATGCTCAGGACGATGCCACAGCGGAAGCAGCCTTCAAACTCAGCATCACAAGCCAGGGTGTTACCATCTATCAGGCGGAAAATGGCAGCGAAGGCTGGGGCTACTATTGCAACTACTACTACTGGAACCGCCACAATGACAACAACCTTGCAGGCATCATGGGTCCCATGGAGTTCGCTGTAGTCCGCAACAACGTCTACAAGCTCTCTGTAACCCAGATCCGTCAGCTTGGCCACCCCATCGATCCTGAAAATGATCCCGAGACTCCGACTCCGGAGACTCCCGACGAGCCGGAAGATGTTTACATGAAAGTCAGCGTCGAGGTAATTCCTTGGGTTGTACGTGTCAACGACATCATCCTTTAAATAATAAAACATCAGCACGCGGCGCTGCCGCACATCCGCAGGGAAGAGTCCCGTCTCTCCCCTGCGGTTAAAAGCCCTGGATCTCCTGACCGGGATGCAGGGCACAAAGAAATCTTCCCGCAAGGAATTGAAGATTTACTCTATATTAAAACAGAACCAACTGAAGCAACAGAGATAAAATTTGTTATGAACATCAGAAAATATCTTGTCCGTGTTCTTATGGCTGCGCTTATCCCAGCCTCCGGCATGCTTTCTTCATGCAGCCTGATCAATGAGGATCTCGAAGAGTGTAACCAGGGAGTAAGGCTACGATTTGTCTATGACTACAATATGGAATTCGCAAATGCATTTCCATCCCAGGTAGACTGTCTCACGCTTCTTATATATGATAAAGACGGAAACTTTGTCGGTTCCCGTACAGCCGCCGCTCCTGAGATAAGCGATGAAAACTACAGGATGAATATTGATCTGCCCGAGGGAGAATATCATTTTGTGGCTTACGGCGGCATGGAATGCGACAAGAGTTCGTTCCATTTCACTGATGACGCCTCCAGATCTTTCCCCTCGAAATTGGAGAACCTTGAGGTGGCGATGAATCAAGACTGCATCACATCCCCCAAAGGAACCGAACTTCACAAGTTGTTTTATGGAAACCTCGATGTGGCGGTTCCTGCCGATGCGCTCGACTACACAAGCGCTACCCTCTACATGATGCGCGACACGAACGAGATAAAAGTCTTATTGCAACAAATAAACGGCGAGCCGGTGGACGACAGTGCGTTTACATACACCATTACGGCAGACAATACTCTCTTCAACTACAAAAATGATCTCGTGCCAGTCGGATCGACCACATTTTATCCCTGGACACGCGGCGAAATTGAGATCGGCGAAAATCAATTTGGAGATCCCACGTCGGTTGCGTCGGCTCAGTTCGCACTCTCGCGTCTCACCATGACCGACAACATCACTCTTACGATCAATCTGAATAAGGACGGCCGGGAAGTGGTGCGCATACCATTGATAAAATATCTGATAGCGCTCAGAAACGAGGAGTATGCATATATGGATAAGCAGGAATATCTCGACCGGGAAAACTACTGGGATCTTATCTTCCTCCTTGATTCAAATTACAGATGGGTGAAAGTATCGATCATAGTCAACGGCTCTCCTGTCAGAGTAAATGACATAGAATTCAATTGAACCGCTGACCATATCCGACTTTACATCTTATCCATTTTTCGAACCATCAACAATGAAATTTACTGATATAATTTACGGCAGTCTTATGCTCGCGGCAGGAGTTTTTGCCGGGGGATGCAGTTCGTCCTCCCTCAGCGAGCCGGATGAGCCGAAAATTGATCCCTCCAGCGGGAACGTCTATCTTACGCTGAACGTCAGGCCGATGGAATCAGTATCTTCAACCAGGGCTGGTGTTTATGAAGAGAACGATACTATCGGATTTGAGATTCCGGCGACACAATACGAGAAAATGCGTTCGCTGAGGGTGATAATTGTACGGCCTGATGGAAGTGTGGAAACCAACAGACTTGCCAATGTCGGCTCTACCCATCTCCCCGATCCAAACGACATGACGTTTCTGGTGAAGGGCGGAGAAGCAAAACGGATCTATCTTTTCGCGAATGAAAGCAGCGTGCCGTATGACTTCTCTGCAATCGCCGAAGGGAGCGTTTTCCCACGCGAGCAAGTGGAAGGGATAGAACTGACACGCGTATCCGGGAAGCCTTTGTATGACAACAACGGCAAGCCATATATCCCCCAGCCGGGAGAAGACGCGAAAGCCGGATCGTATATCCCGATGAGCGAGGTGTTCGATATCAACGTAAAGAAGCCGGTAACAGACGAGGACCTTTACCAGACAGCCGACATGTTCGTTACCCGCGCAGCCGTAAAGTTCTCTTTTGAATTCAATGCTGTACCCGATCTGGCTGTATCCGAGTTTAGTATCAGCACTATAACAGTGGATGGTATATCTGACAAAGAATATCTCTTGCCAAGAAACACCGTCTACAAACCATCGAAATATACCTCGACAGATTATACTCTCGGAGGACGGTTCATCACTTCCTATTCTTTACCGTCGGATTCGCAACTTGATGAATACACCTTTGAGATTCCTGAAAAATCATTGACTGCCGGCTCAACGGCTCAGACATATATACCATATATATATCTGCCGGAAAGTCCGGAAAGGTCTTATAAGGTGAAAATCGGATTCAAGACACCCGAAAGCCCCGACGCAGTAATCTATAGCACATACACTCTTCCAAATCTGCCGGCGCTGCCGCGCAACACTCATGTGAAAGTTTCCATGACAATGTACGCTCCATTGAAGATCGACATGCAGGTCAACATCATGCCGTATCATTCGGTTGTGCTAAAACCAAACTTTGGACTTGATTGAATCAGTTACATTTTGAATTGTTTATATCGATGAAATCCAATATAATAAAAATATTATCACTGCTGGTTCTCGCAGTTGCCAGCCAGAGCTGTGTTGATGATTATCTGTCGTCCGACGGTGAATTCGGCGACGGTGAGGCATCGATCAGATGCGAGGCTATGTTCAACGGTTTTGACCAGACATCTCTCGGAGGCGGGACAAGAACCTCCGGAGACACGCTTAATGTAATCCGCACGCTCGATATTTTCGTCTTTAAAAACAACGGCGACTTCGTGGGCCACTACCCTATTGACAATTGGGTGAAGTCGGAGAATCATGGACGTCCCGACACACTCGCCACTACCGAGGATCCTACGGTAAGGGCATCATTCTCTTTCCCCGAAAGGCTACCATACGGGAGATATAAAATGTATGCTGTAGCCAACGTCCCGCAGTCTCAGCTCGCGGATGTCTCCACAATCGACCAGCTGCTCGGCATTCAGTTCAACTGGAATGCAAGCCACATCGACCAAAACGCACAGATGCTCGGCTTCGTAACATCCGACAGCGGCGTGGGGCCTGATTACGAAAGCTTCTCAGCACCCGTCATCGAGATTAAGCAACCCGCTGTTACGCTTTACTCCTGGATGCGGCGTGTGGCATCGAAAGTAACTGTGGCATACGACGGACGCGACCTGCTCGAGAATGTATATATCTATCTCAAAAGCGTTCGAGTACACAACATTAACAAAAAAGCTTATCTCGGGAAAGACTCAAAAGCTACATCAGCCGCCGATGTGGAAGATGGCGAGATAGAGTATTATTACGATCGTAAACAATATCCGCAGGGACCTCCGCAGTCTGCATTCGGCCACGAATGGAGTGCGCGTGTCATGAAAGGTACATACAACAACGGTTTCCGCGGCAGCAACCATTCCAACGACGCCAATGCCCTGTTCTTCTTTGAGAATAAGCAAGGCAAAGGACAGAGCAAGCATCAGGATGATGATGGCGACGGCGTCATTGACCATCCGACCGGGAACACCCCTGGCGATGATGGCTACCGGGATGGGAAACCATACGGCACATATATTGAGGTGGAGGCCCACTACGTAAGCAATGTTCCCGGCCACATGGGCAACGGCAAGATAATCTACCGGTTCATGCTCGGACAGAATGTGGATGACAATTACGATGCCACACGTAATTGCCACTATAAAGTTACCCTACATTTCAACAAATACGCCAACGATGTAGACTGGCACATTGAGTATTACCAGCCTACCCCATCGATTGACGCGCCCAATCCGTATTATATCTCATATCTGTATGATAAAAATATCGGAACGGATGAAACAATCGGAATGCCTGTTCAGATCAACGGTGAGATTGAACCCGGATCCCAGATCAAAACCCGTATTCTCACAAACGACTGGTTTCCGTTCGGGGCTCCAGCCTCAGTATACTATACGGATGCAGCCAAAGTCAACCAGCCTTGGAACGGATTTCTCTCACTCAGATCCACAGGCAAGACAATCAATATTTCAGATGCCGGAGCCACTGACAACAAAACGTATTACGAGAATAAAAACCGCGGATGGAGAAACTTCAGCACTACGCCCGGTACATATAACAAGGGCACGGACGCGACTGACGGCACATACAAGGTTATCAATAATCTTGACGATAAGCCTGGTGTAACCCTTCTTATGCCGTTGTATACCCGTGCGAAAGTTCTTATTAAGACAACGGGCTACACTGGAAATAATCCCTATAACGCTTATTTCCGAAAGGCCACAGTAGAAGTTGCGGCAAGCCTTAAGAATCCGATTACCAATAAATTTCAGCAATACAAAGATACAATCACCATTTATCAGGTGCGTAGAACAGTAAATCCGAAAGGTATCTGGAGAAAATACGATAGTGACGAATCTTTCCATGTGGTTCTAAGTGCCCTGTCCACACAGCAACCCAACATTCTTGAGGAATCGACAAGTTCATTCACACCTCTGTCTTCCGAAGGTCCGTGGTATGCTGAGGTGATCGGATCAGAGTCTTCATGGGTGAAACTTTCGCCAGCAGGAGAATCATACAGAAGCGGCGACAGAATATATGGCGAAACCGGTTCCAGAATTGAGTTCAATTACAAGCCGGCGAATAAACTTACCGATCCCAATCAGGTAAGATGTGCAATGATCAGGATCCGTTATCACAATTTCTCATGCGAGCATATAATCTATGTCCGGCAGGGATATGCCCCTCTGGCGATAACTTCCGACGGCCCGGAATGGTATTCATTCAATATGCGTACACAGACAGAACCTGCACAGTCTCCTGTTGAGGAAGGGAATCAGTTCCGGTGGGGACGGTGGGAATCTCCTATAAATGCTACAAATAACAGACGATCCGGCTATAAATTTGGTGAAAATATCGGAAATAAACCGCTATGGATATATCCTACGAACAGTGGCACCGGCGGGACTAAATGGAGTGATATGGCTGGTAATACAAATGTATCAGTATGGCCAGATGCTACTATCGACGGAGAAAATGCACGAGTGGCAACCACGGACGACTGGACTTCCATCCACAATAAAACCAATATTCAATATGGATATGGAATACTCTATGCAGACGGGGCGACGACAGTTCAGAATCCAGTGGTAGATGCGATGGGATATTACTATGATTCACCCGTTGGAGAGAATAAGCAGACCAAGGGTATGCGTGGAATCTTTGTCTACAATGAGACAACCGGGGCACAGTTATTCTTTCCTATCGGGGCTGCAGGTTATGGCCGACGTAAAGGTACCGGCGGTTGGGCAAACACCGATGCTCCGGGCACTTTGAGGTATGCTGTGAGAAGTGGGGAAATGCCGAGTCCGGCAGTCATGGACATGCCTCTTTTCTGGAAAATTTGTGACAGTCCCGGAGCAATCTATTGGTGTCGGAATGCAAATTCCTCGGTTACAGGCTGGGACATGAATTATTGGACGTACGATTTCAACACATTGGCTACGGATGGCTACAAGCCTGGCGATGCATCGTCCAGCGACGCGGCTTTCATACGGTGTGTAAGAGATACTAAATCTTCAGCACGAAAAAAAATCCGACCGGACAGCAAACGCAGCAAACCGACGAAATTGAACAGAAAATTCAGAAAATGACAATACAACGTCAGGCAACTCGATAAAAAGAATCTGCCTGACGTTTGTTTTTATGCCGCCATACACTACTAATGAATTCGTTTTTTATCTTGAAACGCCTGAAAGGATATGCCGCTGTGACCTCAAAGTCAATGGCACGATTGAAAACCGTACGGATATTGCGGAAATGTATGCTGCGGGTGTTTGTCGAATTACCATGCCCAAGCAGAAAATCATCAAACCCATAGAGCCATTTAACGTATATATCCTCAAAATTCTTGCCGCCCACCTCAGGATCATACAATTCCATCCGCCCGAGCGTGTGCAAATAAATTTCCTTTGTAGACGGTTTCGTTTGACGATTGATGTATTCTTTGAACATTTTGATAAATGATCCGGATACAGCGGACTCTTCCGCCGGCTTTTTCCCGAAAATTGATTCCTCTACCATATTCCGAACAGTCTTGAGATCCTTATCCCGGCATGACAGACTCATCAACTCACACTGCACTTCCTCGACTTTGGCTGTGTATCGCATGAGAACGGCCTTCCATTTCACATTCTCCGGTCTTGGCTTTACAGATAGCGCATTCCTGAGAGTCTCTTCCGATATTTTGAACCCTAACGCAATCTCGGTTTTATCCCTGCGGAGCTTCACAGCATTGTTTTTGTCGGCCCGAACGATAAATTTGAAAGAAAACATGACGTTAAAAAATAAGCACCGATATTAATATTTGTTTAGTAAAAAATTCTCATCCTATGAAATAGGGGTAGAACATTTTCGGCAAATTTCGGTATTTCCGCACTAATAAAAAAGGGTAAAATATGTCAACAAACACAAAAAATCAATTCTAAACAAGTCGTTAAATCGCTTATTTAGAATTGATTATCTTTTGTCGGGGTGAAAGGATTCGAACCTTCGACCCCCTGCTCCCAAAGCAGGTGCGCTAACCGGACTGCGCTACGCCCCGAACTTTATTCATTCCATCTGAGAGCTATCATGCCCCTTTGGACAATGCAAAGTTAGGCATTTATTTTGATCTGACAAAATTTTTTTAATATTCAGCTCCGAGAAGGCTCCGAGAAGGAACACGCCTTGATAGGCTGCGTAAGCAATTTGTTTTATGGGAATCTAAACGGATAGATTGCATCTGTTTTCTATAATTGTTAACGCACGTCAAATCGGGAGTTTGACAGTTAGTGCTTTCAAAAAATAGTCTATAAAATTGACGCCG
>CAJUSZ010000002.1 GCA_910589425.1 uncultured Muribaculaceae bacterium
CGGAAAATAGCGCGGATAGTCTTGAAGGCCAGATCGGTTTTCCCAAGACCGTCTCCGTGAGCCAGAAAGAATGTCTTTGAGCCAATCCGGCGTATGAGAGGTCCGTCGGCTACTTCGATTCCTATCTCGTGCGGAAGATAATCGAAAAGCCAGATATCGTGATTGCCTGTCAGCCAGATTACGGATACTCCACGGTCTGTGAGTTCTGCAAGCTTGCCGAAAAATCTCACGAATCCTTTTGGCACGACATATCTGTATTCGTACCAATAGTCGAGTACGTCGCCAAGCAGGTATATGGAGTCGGCGTCGGCGGCCGCATGATCAAGAAAATCCACAACTCTCTTTTCCATCTCGCGCTGAGATGGAAAATAACGTGCGCCAAGATGGAGGTCGCTGATGAAATAGACCTTTTTCCCGCGGGCCAGTGGCCTTGAGTCTGTCGGGATGTTTGTTGTCAAGAAAGCAGGTTTTATAGGAATCCCAATTCAAGTTTGGCTTCTTCGCTCATCATGTCCTGCGTCCATGTAGGCTCAAACACAAGTCGGAGATCCACTGCCTCAGGCCCTTCGATGCTTACAAGTTTCTGTCTTACATCCTCGAGTATGAAATCTGCGGCGGGACATCCGGGTGCCGTAAGGGTCATATCCACGTGCAGCGTCTTGTCTTCCGGGTCAAAGTCGATTTTGTAGATCAGTCCGAGATCATAGACGTTGACAGGGATTTCCGGATCATATACGGTACGCAGCATTTCTATCGCTTTCTGCGTGATTTCAAGACTTGCGTCATTGGTGCGGTTGGTGTCGTTGGTATTTTCCATAAACTATGAGTTGGGCATAAACCAAATGCAAAGTTAACAATTGCTTCCGGTTTAATCAAGGTTTTTCCGTGTGTATAGTAAAAAATAACATCAGCTGGTGAGTGTTTACGAAAATTTTGTTAATTTTGCATCCGACAACCGCTCGGCTGACTATATGCGGCCTGGAATGTCGTTTATATTTTGGAATTATATAGCTCATGAAAAATTTTAAAAGAATCCTTCTCGCGGCGATGGCTTTGACCATCTGCTTTGCAGCAGACGCCGGAATAAGATTTGGCGTGAAAGCCGGACTGAATGTCAATAACCTTCATTTCGACAATTCTGTGTTGGACGCTTCGAATCGTGCCGGGTTCACCGGCGGTGTGATGACAGAGGTGATGATTCCGGTGGTGAATATCGGTTTTGATCTGTCGCTGATGTATACGAGGATGAATTCCCGCGATGAAATCACGACGATGGACAACAATGGCGTGTTGGAAAAAGATGAGATAAATGCGGGCAAGAACTTCATAGAGATTCCTCTCAATGTAAAGTATAAGCTTTCTCTTCCGGCAATCGAGAGTATCGTAAAGCCATACGTCTATACAGGTCCTTCATTCGCGTTCAAACTTGACAAGAACACACTTGACTACTGGAAGAGCAAGACATGTCAGGTGGCGTGGAATGTCGGTCTCGGCGTGGAATTGATCAAGCATCTTCAGGTTCAGGCAAGCTATGGCTTCGGCATAAACAATGTGGCGAAAAATTTCGTTGATGCCCAGAAAATCAAGGTAAAGAACAATTATTGGACAATTACAGCTGCATGGCTGTTCTGACAGACTCAGGCGACAGATCCATGATTATGAAAAGAATCTTTGCGGCGATAGTTCTTGCTGTCGTCGCGTTTTCTGCTTCGGCGGAATTCAGATGGGGACCGCAGGTCGGATATGTTTATTCTGATTTCTATTGGAAACAAAAACTTGTAGACAGCAGGGGAGCGAGTGGCTTTCAGGCCGGTGCCGTAGGAGAAGTTATGATCCCTGGAGTTGGGTTCGGAATAGATTTCGGACTTTTATACAATATGCATGGAGGAAAAGTGAATTTCGGACAGCGCCCTGTGTGGTCGTCAGATGGCTATGGCGATGAACCTGTATGGCTTCATCAATTGTCTGTCCCGTTCCATGTCCGTTTCAAATATACACGCTTCGGCGGATTGGAGAGGGTGATCGCTCCGTTTGCCTATGCGGGCCCGGAATTCAACTTCACCGTCGGCCACAACGGGTGTCCCATGCTCGAATTTCCGGCTGGAAGCATCGGGATTCAGGCAGGCATAGGGGCTGAACTGATCCAGCATCTGCAGATATCATTGAGCTACACCTGGGGTGTAACATACGAGATGCGGACATTGAAACTTGACAACTTCAGTGCGAGATCTCAGCATTGGGGCGTCCATGCCGCATGGTTTTTCTGAAAATTAGTGTTTCATAGAAGTGTCCGCGAGACTATCATCATCTTTGCCTCCAGACTGGAAGGCAGGGTGCGTGTCGCTGAAATATGCCGATGTGATTCTGCCTCTTCCGTTGCAGGGTACATTCACATATTCGATTCCAGAAGATATGGAATCCGTGATCACGCGCGGATGCCGTGTTCTCGTGCAGTTCGGGAAAAAGAAATTCTATACCGGAATAGTTGTGGACATTCACAATAACGTTCCGGAGAATTATGAAGTAAAACCGATAGTCTCTCTTCTTGATAAAGATCCTGCGATACGTTATCCTCAATATAAATTCTGGAACTGGATAGCGGACTATTATCTTTGTTCTCCCGGCGATGTGATGAAGGCCGCCCTTCCTTCAGGACTGAAAGTGGAGAGCGAGACTTTTATATCATTGAATAAGGAATTCGACATTGACGCCGCTGATCTGTCGGAGCAGCAGGCCGTAATATTGATTGCTTTGTCCAATGTAGGCAGGATGCGTGTTTCGGAACTTGAGAAAGTGGCCGGGATCGAACGACTGGGTAGAGAGATCGAACAATTGCTCGAATCCGGGGCTGTCGAAATCAGCGAGCGCGCTGTGGAACATTACAGGCCAAGTACAGAGACAATGGTCGAACTCTGTGCCTCCAGGGATGATGAGGATAAAAGACGGGAGTTTTTCAGACTCGTCGGTCGCTCGCCTAAACAGGAGAAACTGCTGCTTGCCTATATCGGGATGTCTGGAATGCTTCGCTCTGGTGAAGAACTTAAGGAGGTTTCGAAAAAGGCTCTTCTTGAATCGGCCGGCGTTGCATCCGGCATATTCAAGGCGCTTGTCGACAAAGGCATATTCAAGGTCTACAGAAAAAAAATAAACCGTTTCAATCCTACGGGAGTAAGGACGTCTCCGCTTGCTGAACTCTCGGGGGCGCAGCAGACCGCGCTCAAGGAGATCCACCAGAGCTTTAAGGAGCGGAATGTGGTTTTATTACACGGTGTTACAGGAAGCGGCAAGACAGAGATTTACACACACCTTATAGAACACGTGCTTTCGAAAGGGGATCAGGTGTTGTATCTTGTTCCGGAAATATCGCTTACCACGCAATTATCCGACAGGCTCAGGCGTGTGTTCGGAGACAGACTGCTCGTATATCATTCAAAGTTTACTGACAATGAGCGTGTTGATATCTGGCAGGCGCTGCTGACTGCTCGCAGCCCGCTTGTTGTTCTTGGCGTACGTTCATCGGTGTTTTTGCCTTTTCATCATATCGGTCTTGTGATAGTCGATGAAGAGCATGAGCCGTCGTTCAAGCAGTATGATCCGGCACCGAGGTATAATGCGCGCGACGCGGCTATCGTCCTCGCTTCCATGCACGGTGCAAAAACGCTGCTCGGTTCGGCCACGCCGTCTGTGGAAACATATTATAAGGCGCTTTGCCATAAATACGGACTTGTGGAGCTTTCATGCAGATATGAGGGCGCGTCGCTTCCCGACGTGCGGATTATCGACATGCGCGATCAAAGAAGGCGTAAGTCTAACCGGGGAATATTGTCAGAGCCACTGATTGATTCGGTCAATGCTGCTCTTGAGGAGGGGAACCAGGCTATAATGTTTCAGAATAGGCGCGGTTTCGCGCCGATAGTCGTATGCAGGGAATGTGGATGGACTCCCAAATGTGTCAATTGTGATGTGTCGCTCATATATCATAAGAACATATCCCAGCTGAAATGCCACTATTGCGGTCATTCTGCCTATCTTCCCAATGTTTGTCCGGCTTGCGGTCAGAATTCGATAGAAGTGTTCGGCTATGGCACGGAGAGGATTGCCGAAGAGGTGCAGGAAGTGTTCCCTGCCAGCCGGGTGGCCCGCATGGATCTTGACACCACGCGCAATAAAGAGGCTTTCCAGCAGATCATAGAGGATTTCTCAATAAAGAATACCGACATACTCGTAGGCACGCAGATGGTCTCCAAGGGTCTTGATTTCGAGAAAGTCAGGGTTGTGGGGGTTCTCAACGCCGATACAATTCTGAATTTTCCAGATTTCAGGAGCGGGGAGCGTGCGTTCAATATGCTTGAGCAGGTGGCAGGGCGTGCGGGACGCCGGAAGGAGAAGGGGGAGGTGGTGATTCAGACTACGTCGCCCGAATCCGGAATACTGGAATATGTCAAGGCACATGACTACCGGGGATATTTTGAGTCAGAGCTTGCCGACCGCAAAAGATACAATTATCCTCCGTTCACGCGTGTTGTGAACATATATCTTAAACACAAGAACAGTGCGGTTCTTGACTCGTTGGCAGTGGATTATGCGACAAATTTACGTCGTGTTTTCGGTAAGAGGATACTGGGGCCGGAGAAGCCTTATGTGAGCAGAGTGTCAAATTATTATCTGCAATCTATAATGCTGAAGGTGGAAAGTGAGGCCTCGATGGTGAAAGTGAAAGGTTTGCTTCGTCAGATATATGTTTCAATGGCGGCTGACGCGCGACTGAAGCAGGCCGTGGTATATTATGATGTGGATCCCGTGTGAGACATGGCGGAAAAAGGAGGACTGGCCGTGCAACCACGGAGTCCCCCTTTTGCATGGCAAATTGCATCTTTATCACTTGCGGACAGCCTCGACTGAATATCCTTTCTTGCGAAGCCCTTCGACCAGGCCTGATTCACCGGGAAGATGAAGAGCCCCGACGGCGATGAACGAGCTGCCTGTACGCATTATTTCCGGCAGTTTCGTGAGCCAGTCTGCATTCCGCTTGTCGAGAAGGGCTTCCATGAACTTCGGGTCGCTGTCGTCTTTTTCGGAAAGTTCGGTCATCTCATCGAGATTCTGTGTAAGGTAGGCTTGGTTAAGGCGGTTGCCTGATTCTACGATTTTTGCGGGATTGTCAAGCAATTCCACGAGATCGGAGGCTTGTTTTGTCAAAGGAGTGGTAGTATATAGAAGTTTTCCCTGCATCTCAGGAGTTTCGAGTCCGATCACGTTTTTGTTATTGTTTTTTGCCTCTGTCTGGAAAAACATGTCAAGCTGTTCGTTCGGGTTATACCCGGGCATACTTTTGGAAATTATTCCTATGGAGACGATAGCTGATGCGACCATAGGGCGCATCATGGACATGGCTTCCAGTGTGATCCCCGGAGCAGGGGCATATTGGGAAAAGACTTTGGAAATTCGGTCGAAGTCGCCCGGTGCTATCAGATCGCGTAGGGTGGAGTCAGCCGGAGCCATCATGAAAGGCTGCAAAGCGGCCGCAATAGCCATCTGCCCTTTTGTCATGTCTATTTCCCCTACCACTTGATCAACTTCGGAAAGAGCGGATTTCACACTCGGAATGGAATCGACAACTGAATGGGGTGCGAGGTGGTGGGTGCCGAAAATGTAGGACGGCTTCTCAAGACCATTGCCGGAGACTTTGTAGAAGATCTGCGCATTGGCAGAAACTATGCTTGCAAGTGCGGCAAACAGAATGATGAATTTCTTTTTCATTTTTTATTTATAGTGTTTGGATTTATGCATAGGGAAGCCTTTTACGGCAGCCTGTATGCAAAGATAGACAAATCTATTGTAAAAAGACTACAGTGATCAGAGGAAAAATTAGCGACAGAGTGTTAAAACTCCATAGAGGGATTTGCCTTAGTGTTGCTTTCTTCGGACTCGCGGTATAGGTTTTATCCGGTTGGCTTTATTGGATAATTGGCAGATTCCATGAAAATCGTTATCTTTGCGTCATGTTAGGTCGGGTCGGTTCATCCCTCATAGATATGGCTATTCCGACTCATTGCAACAGAAAAAGAGGTAAAAAATAAGGTAAAATAACAAGCATGAAGAAAAGTGCATTCCAAAGAGTAAGGGCTGAGTACAAGCCCAAGCTTCCGGCCTCGCTTCAGGGTCCGGTCAAGGTAAGAATCGGAGCAGCCACTGAATCGGTGGCGGATCAGGAGAAGATAAAGGAATTATTTCCGAACACGTATGGATTGCCTGTCGTGGAATTTGAACGGGATGAGCATCCTGAGCGTCTTGAGGAACCGTTCAACGTCGGAATAATCCTTTCAGGAGGCCAGGCCCCGGGTGGACATAATGTGGTAAGTGGTATTTTCGACGGGATAAAGTCGCTTAACCGCGAATGCCGTCTATACGGATTCCTGATGGGTCCGGCCGGATTCATAAATCATCAGTATATGGAACTCACGGCTGGATATATCCGGGAATACCGCAATACGGGCGGTTTTGACATAATCGGTTCAGGCCGGACAAAACTTGAATATCCCGATCAGTTCGATGCCGGGTTGAAAGTGCTGGAGGAATTGAATATCAAGGCACTCGTGATTATCGGCGGCGATGACTCCAATACGAACGCGGCTGTGCTTGCAGAGTATTATAAAGCCAATGGGGCTGATATACAGGTGATAGGGGTTCCAAAGACGATAGATGGCGATCTGAAGAATGAATGGATAGAGACATCATTCGGATTCGATACCGCATGCAAGGTCTACTCCGAGGTGATAGGCAATATCCAGCGTGATTGCAATTCGGCAAAAAAATATTACCATTTTATAAAACTCATGGGTCGCTCTGCCTCGCATATAGCACTCGAATGTGCGTTGGAGACCCAGCCCAACGTATGCATCATATCCGAGGAGGTGCAGGCCAAGAGGATGACGCTCGACAATATCGTGAGCTATATCTGCTACGTGATTTCGGAAAGAGCCAAGCTCGGATGGAACTTTGGAACGGTTCTTGTGCCTGAGGGGCTTATAGAATTCATTCCGTCGATGAAGAAACTCATATCCGAACTGAATGATGTGCTTGTGGACTATGCCGATGAACTCGAGGGGTTGGAGGAACTTGACAAACTCAGGGCTATACATTCTCATCTCACCGGTGCGAATGCTGAGCTTTACAAGAGTTTGCCCAAGCATATCGCTCTTCAGCTCAGTCTTGACAGAGACAGTCATGGAAATGTGCAGGTGTCGCTGATTGAGACCGAGAGCCTGATCTCGGAGATGGTGGCAAAAAGACTTGAGGAGATGGCTGAAGAGGGTGAATACAGCGGTAAGTTTGCTGCACAACATCATTTCTTCGGTTATGAAGGCCGATGTGCGGATCCGACAAATTTCGACGCGGATTATACATATTCACTCGGTTATAACGCAGCAATGCTTATTAACGCTGGTCTGACGGGCTACATGAGTTCCGTGCGGAATCTCACCGACAAGTCGGAAAACTGGATTGCCGGCGGTATACCGATCACAATGATGATGAACATGGAGCGTCGTAACGGACAGGAGAAGCCGGTTATCAAGAAAGCGCTTGTGAACCTGAACGGCCGTCCGTATCTGAAGTTTGCATCCATGCGTGAGACAATTGCTCTCAATACGTTATATCAGTATCCGGGACCGATCCAGTATTTTGGGCCTTCTGAAATTTGCGACAGACCGTCGATGACATTGCTTCTTGAGAACGGCAAGGAGATCAAGTGATTCAGGCCGCATCTCCGGAAATTGATAACTAAGGTAATTATGCTCCGCAGTATGGATAACTCCCGAACCTGACTGCGGAGCATTTTGTTTAGAAATAAAAAAATATGGATGGAATCAATATAAATGCGGCTTTTGACTTAAAAGGGAAGGTGGCTGTCATAACCGGTGGGGCTGATGGGATAGGCAAGGATTGTGCTGTTGTTCTGTCTGCTTCCGGCGCATCTGTGGTGATTGCTGACCGCGATATAGTCAAGGCTGAAGCTGTCGCAGCTGAGATCCGGGAGAATGGCGGCGATGCTGCCGCTGTGCGATGCGACATGCTTGTGGAGGAGGATCTGGATCAGCTCGTTTCAAGAACAGTGGAGCTGTATGGAAGAATAAACATACTTGTCAACAACGCCGGAGGCGGAGGAGGCGGCAAGGAATATCCTTTTGATATAGATCTTGGTTACGTCAGGAGGATATATTCACTCAATGTTTTTGCTCCGTGGCAATTGTCCAGATTGTGTGTTCCACTCATGGAAAAATCCGGTTATGGCGCGATTGTAAACATAACTTCGATGAGCAGCGTTAATGCTGATCCGGGAATGTCAATTTACGCATCGTCTAAAGCGGCGTTAAACCACATGTCTGCGAATCTGGCCTATGATTTCGGCATGTCCGGTGTCAGAATAAACTGTGTCGGGCCAGGCGCGACCAGAACAGGAGCGCTTGAATCGGTTCTTACACCTGAGATAGAACAGACGATGCTCAGGCACACACCGCTCAGGAGGCTTGGCGAAACGCGCGATATTGCGATGACTGTGCTGTTTCTTGTCAGTCCGGCATCGTCGTGGATAACGGGACAGACTTTATTTGTCAATGGAGGAGGAAGACAGACATTGGATTGAATGACAATTTATTATTAAAAACAGTATATGAAGAAAAATGGGAAAATTGTGGCAGCATGTCTGGCCACGCTTATTCTTTCGGGTTGTGTCAACAATCAGAAAGAGAAGATCGGATATTCTTCCGATAGCGATTCTGTAACAACTGAAAATATCGCCGATGCTGTTAAATCAGTAAACCTTGATGAGGAGACGCTGGTCAAGGCTGGATTCAAGTCAGAGAACGGATTGCCCACTATCGTTGATTTTTCTGCGGTATGGTGTCCTCCATGTCAGGAGTTCAAGCCTATTTTCCATGACGCGGCAAAACTCTATGCCGGCAGAATTGATTTTATCGCTGTCGATGTTGATTCCTTTCCGAAGCTGTCTGAAAAATACGGTGTTAGCGCTATTCCAACCGTAATCTATTTTGATTCGGAAGGAAAGGAGATCAACCGTACCCAAGGTTTTCTCGGGAAAGAGGATTTCAGTGTAGCAGTCGAACAGTTGTTGAACGCAAAGTAAAAGCTTGTTGTTAAAACAAGCTCTTAGGCTTCAGACGCCCTTAAGATAGTCGGCGACTACAAATGTAGATCCGCCGATGTATACTATATCGGACGGTCGAGCCTCGCTCATAGCCGTACGGCATGCTTCCGAAACGCTTGCGAATGAGCGTCCGTTTATTCCGATAGCCTCGCATCTTTCTGCAAGGTCGGACACAGGAAGCGCCCGGGGAATATCAGCGTTTGTAAGATAATAGACCGCGTCTTTGGGAAACATGTCCAGGATGTGGTCTATATCTTTATCGGAAACAAATCCGACCACCATACGTAAAGTCGCTCCGTCGCGCTGGGCAAGAAGACTGTTCAGCTTGTTGAAATTATATGTGAGCCCAGCTTGATTGTGCCCTGTATCGCAGACTACGTATGGATCCTGGGAGATAACCATCCATCTCCCTCGCAGACCAGTGAGCCTTACAACTTCTGAAAATCCTTTCCTGACCGCATCGTCCGGCAGATTTACTCCTATTTCGCGTAGCATTTTTACAGCAGAAAGAACTGTAGCGATATTCTTTTGCTGGTAATCACCCGATAGCCCGCAGGTGAAATCACCTGTCAGTGAAGACCGGCATAGGAATCCTTCGGGTGTGGAAACCGCCGAGGAGAGAAGTCCCGAGTCCTGCGCAAAGGTTACTGGCGCTCCTGTTTCTGATGCTTTTGTCTCAAATACTTTTCTTACATCGCCCTCTGCTTCTCCGATGACTACAGGGATATTTCCTTTCATAATCCCTGCTTTCTCGGAGGCTATCTTTGTCAGCGTGTCTCCGAGGAATTGTGTATGATCGAATGAGATGTTGGTAATTACGCATCCGATTGGGGTGATGATGTTGGTGGAGTCAAGGCGTCCGCCCATCCCGACTTCGATGACCGCAAAGTCTACTTCCTGTCGTGCAAACCAGTCGAAAGCCATCATCATCGTAAGTTCAAAAAAAGACGGATGACCGTCGTAGTCCGATTCCATATATCGTCTGATGAAATCGATTACCGCCTGTTCAGGAATCATTTCTCCGTCAACTTTTATTCTTTCGCGGAAATCCACCAGATGTGGCGATGTGTAGAGCCCGGTTTTGTAACCGGCCGCCTGAAGCATAGCCGCTATTATATGCGAGCAGGAACCTTTGCCATTGGTGCCGGCTACATGGATCGATCTGAATTTAGTATGTGGATGGCCGAAGTGTCTGTCAAGTCTGAGCGATGTGTCCACCCCGGGCTTGTAGGCCGCTGCCCCGATTCTCGAAAACATGGGCAACTGGCGGAAAAGCCAGTCGAGAGTAGTTTGATATTCAGTCATTTTTAATTTATAGTCCGTAAATAATGAATCCGGCTATTCCAGCCAGAATGATTACAAAAATCGGATGGAGCTTAATTTTTTTTCCTTTCCATGGAATAGGGAAAAACACAAGACAGAAAGCCGCCACCGAAATGGCTATATTAGTCATAAGTTGCCATCTTATCCCATTGGGATTGAAATTTGCTGCATTCATAAGCATTATTGCGGCAGATGCGATCAGTCCTACCACAACAGGACGCAGACCTGAGAAGATACTTTTGATGACACCGCTTTCGTGATGTCTGCGGATGAAATGCGAAGCGTACAGGACAAGGAAGAAAGATGGCAGCACAACGGCCAATGTGGCAAGTACGGATCCGGTTATTCCCCATAGAGGCGAGGCCAATGCGGGGTCTACGCTTGCCGGAGCAACATAGCCGATGTAAGTGGCTGAATTGATGCCTATCGGTCCTGGTGTCATCTGTGAAATAGCCACAATATCGGTAAACATCTGTTCGGAGATCCAGCCGGGACCCACCACCGCTTTTTCGACAAGCGACAGCATTGCATATCCTCCGCCGAATCCGAAGATGCCGATTTTTATATATGCCCAGATAAGTTTGAGATAGAATGTCATCTGTAGGAAGGGTGATTATGGTTTTGACTTCAATCTGCGGTTTGACCATACAAGGTACAGCCAGCCTCCCGCCGCTCCAAGAAAGATGTAAAGGATCGGATTGCTTATAAATCCCACGTCAATGGAGATCATGAGGGCTACTATCAGAGGAATCCAGACAGTTTTCAACGTCAGTTTAGCCGCTTTTGCCGATGTGATCACCGGCGCGACGATAAGGGCTACCACCGCAGGCCGGATCCCCATGAAAATTGATGATATTATCCTGTTGCCTTTGATTACATCTGGAGTAAGAAATATCGCAATGGCAAGTATGATAAGGAATGAGGGGAGAATTGTTCCTATTGACGCTATGGCACTCCCTTTGATCCCTCTGAGCTTGTCGCCTACAGCGGTGGAGATATTGACTGCAAGTATCCCCGGAAGAGATTGCGCCACTGCGAGAAGATCAAGAAAATCGTCCCGTTCAATCCATTTGTGTTTGTCTACAATCTCCCTCTCGATAATAGAGATCATTGCCCAGCCTCCACCGAATGTGAAAGCTCCTATCTTGAAAAATGAAGCGAAAAGTTGCCAATATATATTGGCTTCCTGTGGTGTGGATGGAATTGAATGCTTATCGTTCTGCATCGTTTTTGGGTTGGCGATTTCGGCCTGCAAATTTAGTAAAAAAGAGTGAATCCGCTTACAGATTCTTGCCGTGAATTTGTAAGCGGATTGTGTGTCGGGGTCAGTTTGGAACTTGTTCAGCCGAATGAGTATGGAATGCTGTCATTGCGGTTTGGATAAACCAGAAGACCGCATGCCACTTCCTCTGCTTTGCGCGATCCGCACGTAAGCGCGATGATTTTCAATGCCCAGTTCATGGCCATACCCGGACCGCTTGCGGTAACGAATTTTCCATCTGCCACCACGGGCTCGTCAATATGGCATGCGTTTTTCAGCATCGGCTCGAATCCGGGATAGCATGTGGCCTTTTTTCCTTCGAGCAGACCGAGTTGGCCGAGAACTACAGCCGGAGCTGCGCAAATAGCCGCGATCCGGCCATCTTCAGATTCAGCCTGCTGTCTGAGCAGTCCCTGGAGAGGTGCGAAGTCAAAAAGATTAGTTGCTCCGGGCATTCCTCCCGGAAGTATGAGCCATTCCGGCGAATTGAAAAGAGTGTTGTCGAAGATGGTGTCTGCTGTAATTGTTACACCATGTGCCGATCTCACCTGAAGAGAGGACGAGATTGAAACTGTTTTGACTGGGATTTCTGCTCGCCTGAGAAGGTCGATGACGGTTATCGCTTCAATATCTTCAAAGCCTTCGGCCAGAAACACAAACGATTGTCTCATAAGGATAACGTAAGAAAGGTTTTAAAAATAGAATTTTAAGCGCTGTTGTGGTGAGTTGGTTAAGCTTTATGTTTAAGAAACTTCCATTAAGAAGCGCAACTGGATTTTTATGGCTCAAAAGTAATAATTAAAATCGGAATAATCACTATCTTTGTGGAGAAAAACGATGATTTATCATTATGATAAGATTTAGAATATTTTTAAATCTGTTGGTAATTACGCTGCTTTTGCCGTCGGTGTGTGGCTGCGGAGGCGGACATTCCTATATCCATACCGAAGGATTGATATGGAACACATCCTACCATGTGTCTTATGAAGGGGAACCGGAACTTGCCGACTCTATAGTAAGAGTGCTTGAGGAAGTCGGAAAAAGTCTGTCTGTGTTTGATCCTGAATCACTCGTAAGCAAGCTCAACGCTTCAGATTCGATAAAAGCCGACGGCGCATTGCTGAGAATTTATGAAACTTCCTGCCGCATACATAAGGAGAGCGGCGGAATGTTTGACCCAACCTTGTCTCCGTTGATAACCGCATGGGGATTCGGCAAGGGGCATAAACCAACAGCCGACACACTGAAAATCGATTCCCTGCTACACTTGACCGGAATAGGACGCACAAGGCTGACGGACGGATGGATATGTAAGCCTACGAGGGCCATGCAATTCAATTTTTCCGCCATCGCAAAAGGATTCGGATGTGATGCGGTAGGAAATATGCTCAGGCGTAACGGAGTCAGGAATTACATTGTTGAGATAGGAGGTGAGGTCCTGACACATGGCAAAGGCGCCGGGGGACGAAAATGGCGTGTGAGTATAGACCGTCCGGTGTCGGATGCAAAAGGCTACGGGCATGTGTCCCAGAATGTCATGGAAGTATCTGAAGCGGGGATTGCCACATCCGGCAATTACCGCAATTTTCAGCGTGTGTCGGGAAAGTCTTTCGGCCACACAATCAGCCCTGTTACCGGAAGGCCTGTGGAGACGGATCTGATCAGTGCTACCATTGTCGCGGCCACCGCGATGGAGGCTGATGCGTATGCGACAGCATGCATGGCAATGGGTGGCGCTGCTGCCAAGACAATGGTTCGGAAAGCAGGGGTCGGTGCGATGCTGATATATATGGATTCCACAGTGTGGATTAATGACGCGATGAGGAAACTGATAGTTGATTGAAAAATGGAAATAATTATAGTCGTATTGTTATGCGCTGTGATTGCGCTTCTTGTATGGGTCGTAATCCGGGGAAGATCCGATTCCGGCAATCAGGTGCCGTATGAAATGATGACGGCGGAGTATGAACGCAGGATTTCAGAGCTTCAACGCAGGCTTGAGGCAAGAGACGAGGATCTTATGCTCCGGCAGGAATCCCAGTTCAAGGCTTACGCAGAGGAGTCACTGCGGTTGCATTCCTCCCAGTTGCGTGAGACTAATTCCCAGCAGATGTCAGCGTTGCTTGCTCCAATGCGTCAACGTCTTGAGGAGTTCAACAGAGCATGTCAGGAATCCTATGTCAGCGAGAACGCGACCATGCGCTCTCTTGCCGACCGCATCGACATGCTTGCCGAGCTAAACAGTTCCATAGGGAAAGAGGCGCGTAATCTTACGGCGGCTTTGCGCGGTAATTCGGGCAAGCAGGGGAGATGGGGCGAGGTGATACTTGAGACTTTGCTTCAGAAAGCCGGTTTTAAAGAAGGGATCAACTTCTCGACACAACTCACCCGGGATTCCTCCGGAGGAGTGATCAGAAATGCTGAATCCGGGGCAGGGCTTCGTCCAGACGTGGTTGTCTATCTTCCCGAGGACCGGTGTGTGATCATCGATTCAAAAGTTTCGCTCACGGCATATCTGGAGTATTGTGATGCGGAGGATGATAAACTCCGCAGTGAAGCCGCCAAGCGTCATTGCGATTCAGTCAAGCGTCATGTCGATGAACTTGCCCGTGCCCAATACCAGCGTGAGGTGAAAGGTGCTTCCGAGCATGTGCTTATGTTCATCCCCAACGAGGCTGCATTTCTTGCGGCTGTCGGTATGCGGCCGGAACTTTGGGACTATGCCAGCGACCGCAAGGTGGCCATAGTCAGCCCGGCTCATCTGTTTTCCGTGCTACAGCTGATAGAGCAGTTATGGAGCGTAGAGAAGCGAAACCTTAATTCTGCGAAAATAGCCCGTCAGGGAGGCCTGCTCTATGATCGCGTGGCCGGTTTTATAGACGAACTTGAGAAACTTGGCAAGAATCTCGATAATGCGCAGACTGCATATATGAATTGCCGCAACAAACTTGCCGGGTCTCCGAAAAGTGTGGTGAGTACGGCAGAGCGCTTGCGGGAACTTGGCGCCAAGAGTTCAAAGAAAATCTCAGAAAAGATGACTGACGAACTCATTCCTGAAGCAGATAGTAATGAATGAGTGGATATCTGATTGGTCTATTGGTGATAATTTTCGGATGAAATTGGAATAAAAGTCATATAATGAAAAGACAAGTTATTTTTACTTGCGAAAAATTTTGTGGATTCGGAAAAAGGTTGTAACTTTGCACCCGTAAATGACACCGCGGGGTGGAGCAGTGGTAGCTCGTTGGGCTCATAACCCAAAGGTCGCAGGTTCGAGTCCTGTCCCCGCCACCAGGAAAGCCGGCTCTAAAGTCGGCTTTTTCGTTTATATATTATATATATTTTTCGCAATTACAAGAGTTCCTGCTTGTGAGATATACTTGATGGGATAAATATAGTTTTATGGAGGTTCTCTACGAAGATAATCACGTGATCATAGTCAATAAAAGCGTCGGCGAGATAGTCCAGGGTGATAAGACCGGGGATATGCCGCTGTCTGAAATGCTTAAGCTATGGTTGAAGGAAAAATACTCAAAGCCGGGCAATGTTTTTTGCGGTGTGGTTCATCGGATTGATCGTCCGGTCAGTGGATGTGTGGCTTTTGCCAAGACATCCAAGGCACTTGCGCGGATGAATGAAATGTTGCGCAACGGTGAGATCCACAAGACGTATGTGGCGTTGGTGGAAGGGATACCGTCGCAAACTTCCGGTATGCTTGAAAACATGTTGGTGAGCGATGGCCGTCTGAATAAGACATTTGTCGCGCGACCTGGACAGCAGGGAGCTAAAAGGGCTGTGTTGGAATATGAGGTGATAAGAACGGGAGAACGTTATTCATTGTTGAAGATAAGACTTCTAACCGGTAGGAAACACCAGATCAGGGCACAGTTGTCTGCAATGGGGCATCCCATCAAAGGGGATCTGAAATACGGTGCCAGACGCAGCAATCCGGACGGAGGGATATGTCTTCATGCTGTTAAGATAGAGTTTGTCCATCCTGTGTCCAAGCAGCCCGTTTCGGTTGAAGCCCCAGCTCCGTTCAGTATTTGAAAGGTTGAAAAACTATCGGCTTGTGCCGATATATATGCACTAAGCGCACCGTCGGAAAGAATGACAGACCTTTCTACGGTGCGCTGATATTTCAGTGTATGTTTCTATTTCAGTAGGAAGCGTTTGCTCAGGCCGGTATATGCGTCGATTCGCCTGTCGCGCAGGAATGGCCACCATCGCCTGACGTTTTCAGATCTGCCGAGGTCTATTTCTATTGCCGCCTCTTCAGGTCTGTCTTCTGGCGCTTTGTAGAGTAATTCACCCTGTGGACCGGCGATGAAACTTGTTCCCCAGAAATCAATGCCTGATGTCTGTCCTGAAGGATCTTCCTCAAATCCGCATCTGTTGACGCTGACCACGGGAATCCCGTTGGCTACAGCATGCGACCGTTGGATTGTGATCCATGCATTCAACTGGCGCTCTTTCTCATCGGCCGGATCGTCTGGATTCCAGCCTATTGCAGTTGGATACACAAGGATTTCCGCGCCAGCCATAGCCATCAGCCTCGCGGCCTCGGGATACCATTGATCCCAGCAGACAAGGACTCCTATGCGTCCTACAGATGTGTCGATCGGTTTGAATCCGAGATCTCCGGGGGTGAAATAGAATTTCTCATAGAACCCCGGATCGTCAGGGATATGCATTTTCCTATATATTCCGGCGATCGATCCGTCCTTCTCAAAAACAACAGCCGTGTTGTGATACAGCCCGGGCGCTCTCCGTTCGAAAGAACTGGCCACAAGTACTACGTCGTTTTCTGCCGCAGCGGCTGAATAAAAATCAGTGAAATCTCCGGGAATCTCGGATGCAAGTTCAAAATTGTCGACGTTTTCAGTCTGACAGAAATATAGAGAATCGTGGAGTTCCGAAAGGACGATCAGTTCGGCGCCTTCCGCCGCAAGGTTGGCGATCCCGGATAGGTTTCTGGCGCGGTTTGTCTCTATGTCGCTGAGGAATGAATGCTGGACAATTCCTGTTTTAACTGTGTGTCTGTCTGTCATATCTTATATCACTTGATCTATGGCGAATTCAGGAAGTTGCATAGTTGCGCAATGGAGCGATCCGTGCTGGCGCAGCAATGTGCGGCAATCGACACCGACCACTTTGTGGTTAGGAAACGCAATCTTCACTGTCTGGCAAGCGAGCAGGTCTTTTGCCGGTGATGCGTATGTTGGCATGAAGATCGTATCGTTCAGGATAAGGTAGTTGCAATATGTGGCAGGAAGCCTTGATCCGTCGTCCGGGTCATACACGGGATCGGGCAGAGGTAATTCCACAAGATTGTATGGCTCGCCTTCGGCTGTGCGGAACAATTCCAGCTGGGCACGCATCTTCAGCAGTTCTTCAAACTGGGGATCGTCAAAGTCTCTGCATCCCGTGAAAATTATTGTGTTTTCGGGAGCGATCCGGGCAAGAGTGTCGATGTGGGAGTCTGTGTCGTCTCCCTCAAGCGCCCCGTGGTCTAACCACAGGACATGGTCAGCCCCGAGATTGTTTCGTAATTCTTCCGAAATCATATATTTGCTTTTCCCACCGTTTCGGTTGGGGGAGCAAAGGCATCTTGAAGTAGTCAATACTGTACCTTTGCCGTCCGACTCCACCGATCCGCCCTCAAGGATAAACTCTCTCTTATTGCGGTATAATGATTTGGTGAATATGTGTCTGTCGGCAAGGCCGAGGTTGACAAGATTATCTTTGTCAGCCGCAAATTTCATCCCCCATGCATTGAAACCGAAGTCAAGAATCCTCGGTCCCGAGTCTTTCTCGACACACAAGGGGCCATAGTCGCGCGTCCACGTATCGTTATATTCCGCTTGAATGAAACAAACTTTATCTTCGGGTGCGATATCTTTGAAAATGCTCCGGGCGCGTTCGGTGTTTCTGCAAAGCAATAATATTTTTACGTTGCTTTCCGTCAGCGCTTTGACAATTCGGATGTATTGATCCTGAGCCTCGGGAAGTATGTATTCCCAGTCGGTGTCAGCTTCGGGCAGAGCCATCATCACGGCTGCGACTGGTTCCCATTCCGCATTGAATCTGATCTTCATCGGGTTGAAAATTCTATAATACAAGTTTATTGGACGAATTTAGATGTTAGAACATCATGTCGGGATCTCGAAGCACGTCCCATCTGCTCTCTTCTTCATCGATAAATGAGTGGCAATATTCAATGAAGCCTTTCCGCTCGGAAAAACCCTCCTTTCGGCACCATTGTCTGTAGTTGTGCTTCAAAAGCTCGTCTTCATACAGAAGCTTTCTGAACTCACTTTCAGCTACGTCAATTGATCTGTGCTGGGAGATAAGAGATTGCATTAAAGCAATTAAATTATTCATAATAAGACTATTCGGCGAAAAAACACAATCCGGAGGCAAGTTGATAAGCGCAAATGAACCCTCCGATAAGTAAATTCAACGCCAAAAGTACAACATTTTTTGGAAAATAAAAAACTTCTGGCAAAATAATTGCATATTTTTCAGGCCGTAGGGTCAAAACCGGTAAATCAAGAAATTTTGCGGCTTATAAATTTTGATGTTGAACATATCAGCATGTGAAAAAATTTCGCTAATTTTGCGGCAGCAGACTGCATCGCAGAAGCCCCGGTCTGGGGTAAAGCGAGGTGGGATGTTGTTTGACATAATAAGAAAGCGTTTATCCGCCCTGATTCTTGACTATCCGAGATTATCGCAAAATTTCAAATTGATGTCAAGGATTGAGCAACGGTAGATGCCCGTGGATATGTAATATCACGCATCCGGCAGAGTGTCTTGTGAAAGACACAGCCGGGTCGTATTGTTGCATATACGTGCCTGGACTTCTGCGTGTTGCCGTCCGATATCAATTGGGCAATGCGAGAAGTCTCGGGTAGTAGGATGGTGGCAGATACAGATTCCTACGCTTTTCCATTCCAATTATTATTGCCGACGAGAGGAAGACCGAGGCTTGGGTCAAAAATGGCAATAGACAAAAGCATTTCTCCGAAAGATCCGGTATCATGCAGAGTCTACGATGAGAATGAAGGTAGACGCTTAAATATAGTCATCGGAATTATACTCATAACCTCGTTCTTACTAAAGATAGTCTTTTTAGTCTATACTGACGTGATAGGCGGCAGCCTCAATTCGTATCAATATTCTGAGTTCCTGATCAACTATCAGGGTGGATTCGTCAGAAGGGGATTGTTTGGAGAAACCTTATATCAGATATACCGATTGTCTCCGTTCCCGATAATAGAGTCGTTGGGTTTTTTCTGTTTCCTTATGTTTGGGGTAGTCTCAGTCTTGTTTTATTATCAATTTAAGAAACAGAATATATGCTGGTGGCTTCTGCTTTCCCCTCTGTTTCTAAATTTCACTGCATATATAGTGCGTAAGGACTATATGCTTTATGCAATATTGATAGGCATAGTGTTTCTCCTTCGTCCTTCCTCGCGCGATATTCTGAATAAATCAGTGGCCTGCCTGTTGGTAATATTCTCACTCTTTATCCATGAAGCTTTCATTTTCTGGGGCTTTGTGCTGTATGCGATTATACTGTCAACCGATAAGCGCCATAAATTATTGAACTATTCTTTTATCGCTTTGCCCATAGTCGCAGTCGGTGTAATCTCTTTTTTCAAGGGATCAACGGAAGTGGCACAAGCCATCATATCCTCATGGAATGCGATTATCCCCGCTCATCCACTGGTTCATATTCACGACAATAGTATCGGGGCTATCGGGTGGGATACATTCCATGCGTTCATGTTCCATCTCAAGCATAATGTATCGCCGTCCTTGTCCGGTGGCGGTATTATCCTTATTCCCTTATTGCTGTCAGCAGCCTACTATCTATTCACCAATTATATGGTTTATTTCAGCCGGGGGACTGCTGAAGAACGAAATGCCAAACGAATGGAGATCTCGTTGCTGTATCCGGTATTTTGTTTGACCCTTATTCCAATGCTGACCGTACTGAGTTGTGACACAGGAAGAATTTTTCAATATGCCACGATAACAACTTTCAGCGCATTCCTGATTCTTCCTCAGCAAAGAGTATGCGGCATGTTCCCTGGGTGGTATAAGACTATTATCGGAAGATTCAATAATTGGTTGGACAGAAGATTTCCGCCAACTAAAACCTCGTTGATATTTATTCTCTTGATTCTGGCAGTGAATCCATACCATTTTAACCTGAACGGGTGTTGGACCGAAAGCGTAATAGGTTCAATTATCTCAAATTGTCTAAATATATGCGCAAAGCTGGTAAAAATATTCCTGTGAGATGATAAGAGCGATAATATCCCTGATCCGTCCTCAGCAATGGGCGAAAAATGTGTTTGTCTTGCTGCCTCTTTTCTTTGGAGGTCAGCTGTTCAATGGCTGGTGTTGGCATCAGGCAATTGTTACATTCTTTGCATTTTCATTCATCGCAAGTTCAGTTTACTGCATTAATGATCTTAAGGATATTGAGGCAGACAGAAAACATCCGAAGAAATGTCTCAGACCGCTTGCTTCCGGTAGGCTCAAGCCTTACCAGGGTGTGATCATATCAAGTATTCTTGTTACGTTAAGCCTGACAATGTGCTTCTTATGGTTAGAACGTCAAGCGCTCCAGGTTGCATTGCTTATCGCTTCGTATTTCGTTATCAATATGGCATACTGCTTTAAGTTGAAGCGTTATGCTATTATTGATGTGTTTATTCTGTCGCTCGGCTTTGTGATACGTTTGTTTGCTGGAGGAGTATCCTGCAATGTATGGCTGTCGCCATGGATTGTACTGATGACATTTTTGCTTGCTTTGTTTCTTGCATTCGCCAAGCGTAGAGATGATGTGTTGATTTATGAGAGCAATAATGTTATTGTCAGAGAAAACATAGTCAGATACAATCGTCCATTCCTGAATCTTACATTAAGTATAATAGCGACGATAACGATTGTGTGCTATATAATGTATACCGTATCACCGCAGGTCATCTCTAATTTTCATACCGAATATGTCTATGTCACATCGATATTCGTGTTAATTGCCATTCTGAGATATCTTCAGGTTACGATAGTCGACGGTAAAAGCGGCAGCCCGACAAAGATTCTTCTTGAAGACAGATTCATACAGTCGTGTATCGGCCTGTGGATTCTGTCATTCATAATAATATTATATGTATGAAAGTGGCGTTTTTTGACTTTGATGGCACAATTACTAAACACGACACGTTTATCAAGTTTGCTAAGTTTAGCCTCGGAAAGAAGAACTTCTATAGTGCGATCGTAAAGAACAGCCTTCATCTGGCCATGTGGAAGTTAGGGTTGTTCTCCAATTCCAAAGCCAAGCAACGGCTATTCTCGACGCTTTATAAAGGGAAGGAATATGAGTGGTTTAAAGCTTCGGGGATCAAATTCAAAGAAATAATCGATAGCGATCTGAGACCGGATGTCATAAATAAGATCCGGCAGCATAAGGCTGACGGACATGCGGTGGTAATCGTATCGGCAAGTATCCCGGAATGGATATACCCGTGGGCCTCGGCAAACGGTGTCGATGCGGTAATCGGCACTGAAATCGAGATTGACAATCGGGGGATCATCACCGGCGAGTTTCTCACGCCCAACTGTTATGGTGAAGAAAAGGTAAACCGCATAAGGGCTATGTATCCGGATGTTGAAGACTGTGAATCATGGGGATATGGAGACTCTGCCGGCGATAGACAAATGCTCGGGATGGTAAACCATGCCATTTTGATGGAATAGTAACTCTAAGAGTGTGTTTGGATTTAACACACAATTAATATTTAAATAAAGGAATTTTTGTTTTCAGGAAGTTCCACGTTAATCCCGAGGTCTTTTCCGATGCTTTCCGCCAAGTCTCATCGGTCGCGTAGCCCGCTATGCTCCCTCTTCAACTTGCGGAAATCATTCAAAAAATCCTCTCAGTCTTAACGCGGTTTAAATTCAAACACACTCTTTATTTTGCAGTTGAAATCGGCGGCCTGCATATACGGCATGGACTGTTTGGATGCAGCTTCATTTTGATCTCATTGTTTGCGTGGTCGGTTAAAAATTACTAACTTTGCACGACCAACACAGCAAGAGCGATATGACCGAACACACCAAGGCCACATTAGTGCTCGAAGACGGCTCCCGCTTTGAGGGAGTATCGTTTGGATATGAGCATCCCTGTGCCGGAGAAGTGGTATTCAACACCGCAATGACCGGCTATCCTGAAAGTCTTACAGACCCCAGTTATGAAGGACAGATTTTAGTAGCAACTTATCCGATACTCGGAAACTACGGCGTTCCATCGGCAGATGTGATGGATTTAAACGGGGTCAGTGAATATTTCGAGTCTGAAAGAATCCATTGCGAGGCGATAATTTGCCAGGAGTACAGCGACGAACCGTCCCACTGGCAGTCGGAGAGGCCTTTGAGCCAATGGCTGAAAGAGGAGAAGCGTCCCGGAATCACTGGAATAGATACCCGCAGGCTGACCAAGCTGCTCAGGGAAAAGGGTAGCATGCTTGGTAAGATAGTTTTCGGAGATGACTCCGAGATTGACTTCTCTGATCCTAACAAAGAGAACCTGATTGCGAAAGTCTCGACCAAAGAGGTGAGAACGTTCGGAAAAGGGGAGAAGCATGTGGTGCTTGTGGATTGCGGCACTAAATTCAACATCATACGCTGTCTGACGCGGCGGGGGGTGAAAGTAACGCTCGTGCCGTGGGACTATGATTTCAATACAATCGATTTCGACGGGTTGTTTATAAGCAACGGACCCGGTTCTCCAGAATTTGCAGGCATCACAGTTGAGAACATCCGTAAAGCGATGCAGGGCGACAAGCCGATCTGTGGGATCTGCATGGGCAACCAACTTCTCGGACGTGCGGCCGGAGCCAAGATATTCAAACTGAAATATGGCCATCGCGGCCATAATCAGCCAGTGAATCTCGTCGGCACGGAACAGTGTTTCGTTACATCTCAGAATCATGGGTTTGCAGTAGATAATGATTCCATACCAGCGGATTGGGAACCCCTTTTCATCAATCTTAACGACGGATCGAACGAGGGCTTGCGTCATAAGACGAAACCCTTCTTTTCGGCGCAGTTCCATCCCGAGGCAAGCAGCGGACCGAAAGATACGGAGTTTATTTTCGATAAATTCATCTCGATGCTTTGACACACAAACCAATCACCAGTAGACCCACCATCATGACAAATTCAGAAGAGAAAACATTCAATGGACAGCCCACGCTTATGCGTAATAAAAAAATCAACAAGGTTCTTCTTCTCGGTTCGGGTGCCCTGAAGATCGGGGAGGCAGGAGAGTTTGATTACAGTGGTTCGCAAGCACTCAAGGCGCTGAAAGAGGAAAATATAGAGACAGTTCTTATAAATCCCAATATCGCTACCGTACAGACATCGGAGGGTTTTGCCGATAAGATATATTTTCTTCCCGTTACGCCCTATTTTGTGCGTAAGGTGATTGAAAAAGAGCGGCCCGACGGCATTCTTCTCTCTTTCGGCGGACAAACCGCTCTCAATTGCGGTGTCAAGCTCTATGAGAACGGGACTCTTGAAGAATTTGATGTGGAAGTACTCGGAACTCCTGTGCAGGCCATCATGGACACAGAGGACCGGGAGCTTTTTGTAGAGAAGCTTGATGAAATCGATGTCAAGACAATCAAGAGCGAGGCCGTGAGCGATGTGGAGAATGCATGTGCTGCAGCTGACCGTCTTGGCTATCCGGTGATAGTCCGTGCCGCATACGCTCTCGGTGGACTTGGAAGCGGATTCTGCGACACGAGAGAGCAGCTGGTCCAGCTTGTCGAGAAAGCTCTGTCGTTCTCTCCGCAGGTTTTGGTGGAAAAATCTTTAAAAGGATGGAAAGAGGTCGAATATGAGGTGGTGAGAGACCGTTTTGACAATTGCATAACAGTCTGCAATATGGAGAATTTCGACCCTCTCGGCATCCATACGGGAGAAAGCATTGTTGTAGCCCCCTCGCAGACGCTTTCCAACGAAGACTACCATTATCTCCGCAAACTGGCTATAAAGATTATCCGTCATATAGGCATAGTCGGGGAATGCAATGTCCAATATGCGTTCGATCCCCAGTCGATGGAATACAGGGTGATCGAAGTCAATGCCCGTCTGTCGCGCAGTTCCGCCCTTGCGTCGAAAGCCACTGGATATCCGCTGGCGTTTGTGGCAGCAAAATTAGGTCTCGGCTACGGTCTTCACCAGCTCAAGAATTCAGTAACCAAATCCACATCGGCATTCTTCGAGCCTGCGTTGGATTATATCGTCTGCAAGATTCCCCGTTGGGATATGGGAAAATTCCACGGAGTGCGGCGTGAGATAGGATCCTCGATGAAATCAGTCGGTGAAGTAATGGCGATCGGACGCACTTTCGAAGAGGCTATCCAGAAAGGCCTGCGAATGACGGGTCGCGGAATGCACGGCTTTGTAGAGAACAAGGAAGTATCAAAAGATAATATAGAACAGGCGCTTAAGGAACCGACCGACATGCGTGTCTTCGCTATAGCGACCGCCTTGCGCCATGGATTCAGCGTGGAGGAGATCCACAATCTGACCAAGATTGACCGTTGGTTCCTTGAGAAACTGCGTCATATAGTGGAGACCGGTCGTGAACTGGAGGAATATAGCGACGTGAAAGCGTTGCCTGAAGAACTCCTCAGGAAAGCGAAATCTCAGGGATTCAGCGATTTCCAGATAGGTCGCGCACTTTATGGCAAAGCCATGAACGAGAGAAGCGAAGAATTGTCCGATTCAGTCAGAGCGCGTAGAAAAGAACTCGGCATAGTTCCTGTTGTCAAGCAAATCGACACTCTTGCGGCGGAATACCCTGCTCAGACAAACTATCTTTATCTGACATACAACGGTAGTGAGAATGATATAAACTATGAGCATGACGGTAAGTCAGTGGTAGTGTTGGGTTCCGGTGCATATCGTATCGGCAGCTCGGTAGAGTTCGACTGGTGCGGCGTCAACGCGCTGCTTACTGTTGCAAAAGAGGGCTACCGTCCGGTGATGATCAATTATAATCCGGAAACCGTGTCGACAGATTACGACATGTGCGACAGGCTGTATTTCGATGAGCTGACTTTCGAGCGCGTGATGGATATTCTTGAACTTGAAACTCCCCACGGTGTGATCTTATCAACGGGAGGACAGATCCCGAATAACCTTGCGATGCGTCTGGATGCTTCAGGACAAAAGATACTTGGCACTCAGGCGTATGACATAGACCGTGCCGAGGATCGCAATAAATTCTCTTCTCTCTGCGATTCAATAGGAGTTGACCAACCGCGTTGGAGAGAGCTTACATCCCTCGAAGCGATCGATGAGTTTGTGGCTGAGGTAGGATTCCCGGTTCTTGTGCGTCCATCGTATGTCTTGTCCGGGGCGGCTATGAATGTATGCTCCAACGAAGACGAACTGACCCGCTTCCTCCGCCTTGCCGCAAATGTCAGCAAGCGCCATCCTGTAGTGGTGAGCGAGTTTATCCAGCAGGCAAAAGAGATCGAGATGGATGCTGTGGCTCAGGATGGAGAGATTAAGCTTTATGCCATTTCAGAACATATAGAATTTGCAGGCGTTCATTCTGGTGATGCTACCATCCAGTTCCCCCCGCAGAAACTCTATGTGGAGACCATGCGTCGGATCAAGAAGATTTCCGGCAAAATAGCGAAAGCGCTTCATATATCCGGACCGTTCAATATACAATTCCTTGCAAAAGACAACGATATAAAAGTTATCGAATGCAATCTGCGTGCCTCGCGGTCGTTCCCGTTCGTCAGCAAGGTATCCAAGCAGAACTTCATCGACACCGCAACCCGCGTGATGCTTGGTTTGAAAGTTGATAAACCCGGCAAGTCGGCGTTCGATCTCGATTATGTCGGTATTAAAGCATCCCAGTTCTCATTCTCCCGCCTGCAGGGCGCCGATCCTGTTCTTGGTGTAGATATGAGTTCCACAGGAGAGGTGGGATGCATCGGAGATGATACAAATGAGGCCATACTGAAAGCCATGCTGTCCGTAGGCTATTCAATCCCCAAGCAGTCCGTGCTGATAAGTTCCGGCAGCGCCCGCCAGAAAGTGGCGCTCCTTGAGCCTGCAAGAAAACTCCATCGGAAAGGATACACTATTTTTGCAACGCAAGGCACCCATACATTCCTCAATGAGAACGGCATCCCGGCAATCCGTGTCTACTGGCCTAATGAAGAGGGTTCGCCCCAACTTCTCGACATGGTAAGGGCTCACAAGATCGATATGATCGTAAATATCCCTAAGAATCTGTCGGACAAGGAGATCAGTAATGGTTACAAAGTGCGTCGCGCGGCAGTGGATCTCAACATACCGCTCATAACAAATGCCCGCCTCGCATCAGCATTCATCAACGCTTTCTGCGAGATCTCCGTAGAGGAGATAGGCATAAAGGCGTGGGATGAGTATTGATGTGAAAAGGATGTATGTCGGAGGTTCATACAATATCTCTACCTCCAAATAGTTTTATAATTATGACAGAAATTAAGGAAGAGGCTATTGTCAATGAGAATGGCCTGAATTTCATAGAACAGGAAATCAAAGCCGATCTTGAGGCAGGGAAAAACGGAGGGCGTCTCAACACCCGTTTCCCCCCTGAACCTAACGGTTATCTCCATATAGGCCATGCAAAGGCTTTTATAATGGATTTCGGCGCCGCTGAAAAATTTGGCGGAACATGTAATTTGCGTTTCGACGACACGAATCCTCAAAAAGAGGATACGGAATATGTCGAGGCAATAAAGCGCGATATCCATTGGCTCGGATTTGACTGGGGAGATCGTCTATATTACGCTTCGGATTATTTTCAACAGCTTTTTGATCTGGCCAAGAGAATGATTTCCGAGGGGAAAGCTTATGTTGACGAACAGTCGAGCGAGGAGATAGCTGCCCAAAAAGGGACTCCCACCGAGGCTGGGGTAAATTCGCCGTATCGCGATAGGCCGGTTGAGGAAAACCTCGATCTTTTCGAGCGCATGAATAAAGGTGAGTTCGACGAAGGATCCATGGTACTCCGTGCAAAAATAGATATGGCCAACTCCAACATGCATTTCAGGGATCCCATCATGTACCGGATCATAAAGACCCCGCATTGGCGCACCGGCGAGAAATGGAAAGTCTATCCCATGTATGATTTCGCACATGGCCAGAGCGATTACTTCGAGGGGGTTACACATTCAATATGCACGCTTGAATTTGTGCCTCATCGACCGCTATATGAATATTTCGTAAAGGAACTCGCCGACGATTCATACTGCCCCCGTCAGATTGAATTCAACAGATTGAACCTGACATACACCGTCATGAGCAAGCGCAAGCTTCTTCAGCTGGTGCAGGAGAATCTCGTGAGCGGCTGGGATGATCCGCGAATGCCTACGATATGCGGTTTGCGTCGCAGAGGTTACACCCCTTCGTCGATAAAGGATTTTGTCAACCGGATAGGATATACAAAGTATGAGGCGCTCAACCATATTGAGCTTCTGGAACATTCGGTGAGGGAGGATCTTAACAAAACGGCCACCCGTGTCAGCGCTGTTCAGAACCCGGTTAAGTTGATCCTGACAAACTATCCGGAGGAGAAGACCGAAATGATGGAGATGGATAACAATCCGGAGAATCCTGCTGAGGGGACACATCAGATGCCGTTCAGCCGCGAGCTTTGGATAGAGCGTGAGGATTTCATGGAGAATCCTCCCAAGAAATTCTTCCGGATGTCGCCAGACAAGGAGGTCAGGCTGAAAGGTGCGTATATTGTCCGTTGCACCGGAGTAAGGAAAGATGACGAAGGCAATATCGAAGAGATATATGCAACGTATGATCCCGAAACCCGTAGCGGGCTTCCTGGTGCGGACCGTAAGGTCAAGGGTACCCTTCATTGGGTGTCGGTACCGACGGCGGTGAAAGCCGAAGTGCGCGATTATGACCGTCTTTTCGCTGTGGAAAATCCTTCGGCCGAAGAAGGTGATTTCCGTGAGATGCTAAACCCGGACTCTCTGGTAATCCGCGACAATGTGATGATCGAGCCGTGGCTCGCCGAACGTGCGGAATCTGGAGATCATTATCAGTTCCAACGTCTCGGTTATTATACGGTAGATCCGGATTCAACCGAAGGCAAATTGGTGTTCAACAAGACAATAGGATTGAAGGACACTTGGGCCAAGGAGATGAAGAAGTCCGGAAAATGAATGTCTGCGGCCTTTATGTGATCTGATTGACATATAAAGAAATATCTGATGCAAGATGGTTTTATAGACCGCACGCATCGATTTAAAAACAGATGCTGGTGCCTTTACGAGGTTCCAGCATCTGTTTTGAGTTTGCGGACAATGAAACTCAATGAGTGTTTTGATGATTACCATGTCAGATTGCCCGAAATGTAAAAAAGGCTCTTAAGATTTGCCAAATCGGGGGGGATTGTGTAAATTTGCATCGGAATTCATTCAGCCTGTAAACGGGCGGAAAGGATCGGCACAATAATTTTTTATGATCTCAAAATCTAATATCAAAATATGAAACGAGACAACGAAATCTTCGAGATGATTGACCGCGAGCACCTTCGCCAGCGTCGCGGAATCGAACTTATCGCATCAGAAAACTTTGTCAGCGACGAAGTAATGCGTGCTATGGGTTCATGTCTTACAAACAAATATGCAGAAGGTTATCCGGCTCACCGCTACTATGGCGGTTGCCAGGTAGTCGACGATGTAGAGAATCTTGCCCGCGAGCGTGCCAAGAAGCTCTTTGGTGCTGAATGGGTTAATGTTCAGCCTCACAGCGGCGCTCAGGCCAATATGGCAGTGTTCATGGCTTGCCTCAAGCCCGGCGACAAATTCATGGGAATGGACCTCAGCCACGGCGGACACCTCAGCCACGGCAGCCCGGTGAATTTCTCAGGTCTTATGTTTGAGCCTATCAGCTATACTGTAGACAAAGAGACCGGTCGTGTCAACTACGAAGAGATGGAAGAAAAAGCCCGTGCCGAGAAGCCGAAGCTGATCATTGCCGGAGCAAGTGCTTACAGCCGCGAATGGGATTATGCCCGCGTGCGCAAATTGGCTGACGAGATCGGTGCCATTTTCATGGTGGATATGGCTCATCCGGCAGGACTTATAGCAGCAGGACTTCTCGACAACCCCCTCAAGCATGCCCACATCGTTACCACCACCACTCACAAGACTCTCAGAGGTCCCCGTGGCGGTATGATCCTGATGGGTAAAGATTTTGACAATCCTTGGGGTAAGAAAACTCCGAAGGGAGAGATCAAGAAAATGTCAGCTCTTCTTGATTCAGCCGTATTCCCCGGTGTCCAGGGCGGTCCGCTTGAGCATGTGATCGCAGCGAAAGCTGTTGCATTCGGCGAGGCTCTTCAGCCCGAGTGGAAGGAATACATGATGCAGGTTAAGAAGAATGCCGATGCTCTTGCTCAGGCTCTGATCAAGAGAGGTTATAAAATTATCTCTGACGGCACAGACAACCACTGCATGCTCGTGGATCTCCGTCCGAAGTTCCCCGAGATGAGCGGAAAGAAAGCGGAGCGCGTGCTTGTTGAAGCAGACATCACTGCAAACAAGAACATGGTTCCATACGACACCCGCAGCCCGTTCCTGACATCAGGCCTGCGTTTCGGAACAGCAGCCATCACCACACGTGGTGCAAAAGAGGAGCTTATGGAGAAGATCGCAGATCTGATCGACCGAGTACTCATGAATGCGGACAATGAGGATGTGATCCGTGAAGTGCGCCTTGAAGTAAACGAAATGATGAACGAATATCCGATGTTCGCCTGGTAATAGGGTGAGACGGATATAATAAATCCGAGAATTCAACGACCGTCTCTTCAATAATGAGACGGTCGTTTTCTCATAAAACCGAATTAAATGGAAAACTTAAATCTGCGGGCGATTCCTGATGTGCTTTTTATAACGGGTATCGGTACGGATGTAGGTAAAAGTTATGCCACAGGCTGGCTTGCGAGAGAAATTTCATCTGCGGGAGAGTCTGTCATAACACAGAAACTGATACAGACCGGCAACGAATCGATGAGCGAGGATATAGAGGTCCATCGCAAGATAATGGGTATTCCCCTTCAAAGCGTGGATCTATGCCATATAACAGCTCCGTTGATTCTGTCCTATCCTGCCTCCCCCCATCTTGCAGCGAGAATTGACGGGAAAAGTCTGGATCTGACCATAGCTTCTGAGGCTACATCTGCTCTTTTGAAGAAATACAGGCATGTGCTTGTGGAGGGTGCCGGTGGGATTATGGTTCCTCTTACGGAACGCTATCTTACGATAGATTATGTGGTAGAACATAATCTTCCGACAGTAGTTGTAACCAACGGGCGTCTGGGTTCTATCAGCGACACTCTGCTCACGCTTGAAGCGCTCGGTAGAAGAGGAGTTGAGATTTTCGCAGTAATCTACAATCCGTATTTTGATACCGACAGTGTGATAGCCAGAGAGACGCGGGCATATCTATCCTGTTATGTGAAAGAAAAATATGAACGGACGTTATTTCTGACGATGCCTTGAACAGATGATAGCCGGTTGGGGTCTTAATCGCATCGTTATGACGTTATTCTGATCTGCGTATTGTCAATCCGAATTATTTCATTAAATTTGCATTGACCTTTACTGAAAGGGTGGTCAGAGATTGTGGTCTCCAAGAATGATCAAGGATCCATTTTCTGAATATCAAGCCGCTACACCTGATGACCGCCGGTACATATTAATTCACATAAGTCTGATATATGCAAGAAGACTATTTTCTAACAATATCCAAGCAGGAGCTATCGCTTTTGCCGCCGGCTAAATTCGACGGCAGAATTGAAGTCGTGGATTCAGAAGATCGTGCAGTTGAAACAATTGCGGAAATCAGAAAGGCTCCTCTTGTGGGATTCGATACCGAAACACGCCCGTCTTTTAAGAAAGGTATGTTGAATGAGGTGGCTTTGATGCAGCTATCCACAGAAGATACGTGCTATCTGTTTCGTCTTAACAAGATCGGGCTATGCAAATCATTGCTCGATTTTATAGAGGATGAAAATTGTGTGAAAGTAGGTTTGTCCCTTCATGATGATTTTCATAATCTCCATAGGATTGCGGATTTCGAACCCAAAGGATTCATTGATCTTCAACATTATGTCAAGCAGTTCAAGATATTGGACAACAGCCTGTCGAGAATAAACGCCATTGTTTTCGGCAAAAGAATATCCAAAGGGCAGAGGCTATCGAACTGGGAAGCCAGCGAACTGTCGGAAGCCCAGAAGGGATACGCATCTCTCGATGCCGTGGCGTGCATGAGCATTTACAGGGAATTGCAAAGCGGTCGGTTCGATCCATTGTCATCGCCATTCCTACACTATGCAGACCGCGATAATTCGGTCTGACTGACATTACGATTCTTTCTTTTCAAATAATTTCCTGAGACAGGAAATCAAAAAAATTCAAATTATGCGCAATAAGGCTTATATATGGCTTCCGTTAGCCATGTTGATCTATACAGTTGCAATGGCTTTGGCATTTAAAGCCGATTTGTTGGGCGAAAAGCGGTATTTCCAGTTTTACGGGACGCTTGCGATCCAGATTATCGTCATACTTCTGTTGTATGTATTTCTGCGTAAGAAAGCCAGGCTGCGTGATAGCAGGGAGGCCGCAGACGAACATTATGACTCCGACGATAACAAGCCGGCGGAATAAATGACAAGCAGATAAAATGAGAGCTGTCCGGTTTTGTTGCGCCGGGCAGCTTTAACATTTGCGCACTCATGGTCAAATTTGATCAGCCGGTAGAAGATCTTTCTCTGCTGGTGTATACAGAACTACTTTATCCGATTTGATATTATTTCGGATTGGTTGTGTATATCAAGTTTTTCCGTGTTGAAATAGAAAGTCCCGTCAGCTATGAATGAGGCCTTGCCTTCAAGAACCAGTGATCCTGTTTCAGGATTTCGCTCCACAGTCAATGTCCCTCCCGGCAAAGTGAGCTTAATTCTCGGGGAACTGTTGCCCAGCAACCTTGCGGCGGCAGCCACGGCGCATGCTCCGGTGCCGCTTGCCGGCCTTTCGCCGAAATCTTTTATCCAGAATCTTACTTCATATTCGGTTTCATTTATGCGGCGGGCGAACTCAATGTTGGCTTTCTCCGGCCATCTGGAATGCTTTTCTAACAGAGGAGCGTATGTGAAGAATGCTTCATCTGAGAGATCGTCCGTAAACACAACGCCATGAGGATTTCCCATGTCGACCGGGACAACAGTAAAAGCCCGGTCATCGGTGATGAGTATCGCACCGTTGTGCCCGTCGTCAGTTTGCGATACCAGAATAGGGGAGACAAACATGGGCTTGCCCATGTCTACGGTTATCGTCCTGATATTATTGTTGTCGTCTCTATGTATGGTTATGCTTTTCCTCCCTGCTTCAGTCTCAAGAGTGAAAGAATCGGAGTTGATAAGTCCGCGGGTGATGGCATATAGAGCCACGCATCTGGCCGCATTACCGCACATTTGAACTTCCGACCCATCAGAATTGAAAAGTCTCATTCTTAAGTCGGCCGATTCAGACGGCATGATCAATGCCAGACCGTCGGCTCCCACGCCAAAGAACGCATTGCTGATCACGTCAGCGAGTTCAGACGGATCAAATACTGGAAATTGTCGTGTGGCATCGAGAAAAATGTAGTTCTTCCCTGCGCCATGCATTTTTGTAAACTGTATGTTTAGCGATTTCATATTAATGAAATTTTTAGTTTCACATTGGTTTGCCATTCGGGTAGGTCGATTATCCAAAGCGTGATATTTTTCTTAGTCTCTGCGGATTGATAATCTTAATGCGTCTTCCGTCCACAAGAATCAATTGCTCCTCCACGAATGCTCCGAGAGTGCGGGTGGCGTTGGAGGATGTCATGTTCGAGAGACTCGCAAGGTCTTCCCGGCTCATGCAGATGCGCAATGTCGCGTCGTCGTCCTCAAGCCCATAATTGTCAGCAAGCAGAAGCAAAGCTTCTGCAAGGCGGCCGCGGATGTGCTTCTGGGTTAGGGTTACGAGTTTATTGTCGGATCCGCCGAGGTTTCTCGACAATTCATGAATGAAGAACATAGCGAGATTATTGTTCGCACGGATGAGTTCCTCTACGATTTTCATCGGAATGCATCCGACTGCCGATGGCTCGAACGCCGAAGCCGACGACGTATAGTTTTCACCGGCAAAATATGCCCTGTAGCCGAAATACTGAACCGGACGATATAGCCTGATTATCTGGACCCGCTCGCCGACTCCGCTCTTGAATGTCTTTACTTTACCCTCGAGCAGACACCACAGTTGTTCCGGCATCTCACCTTCGGCATAGATGATTTGATTCTTCTTGTAGTTCTGGATGGAGAAATGCTGGGACACTATGCGTCGCTGCTCCGGGAGAAGCACGTTCCATAGCTCCGAAAGGTCTTGAGATATAATCTGCTCAAGGTCGCTTTTCTTGATCATATTTATGTTAATAATCTTAACCTGTAGAAATTCAGAAACCTATGGTGATGTAGACGTTCTGAGATATGTTTTTTACCTGTTACAGAACACAAATTTACAACAATATTTTGTAACAGCAAAATAGATTTTATGCGTGGACAAGCAGTGAACAAGCAGTGAAAACATCAGCGCCTCAACGTGTTTATTTCAATTCCATCGTCACTGCAAAGTTCCGTAGCTATCAAAGGAAAGCAAGACGCAATCAGAATAGTCTGTAGCCTGTTGTTCTATTGACGGTGGTGTAAGAACTTGGACTGGTTCTTTGCTCATAGCAAAATCTATTGCGAATGTTAAAAGAGTAAGGACTACAAATACTATACCCCATATAGCAACGGCTTTGTCACGCTTTCCCTTGGAGGAGATGATTAGACCGATGATACACAATATTAATCCGACAAGAAGCAATGAACTTCCGATTATAAAGCCGTTATATAAAAATGATTCAAGGAATTGTTTGCTGTCTGGAAACGCTTGTAGATATAACGACAGATGGAACATCCAGTTTGCCAACAGAACAAAAAGTGTCATTCCGAACCCGATCCAGGATACAGTTGGTGATTGTTTGGAGTTACAGTCCATTTGTGATCATGATAGAGTTATAATCCAATAGTCGGGAACTTTTCTGTCTTCAGACGAGATAGCATTTCACCTGCCCTACAGGGAGCTGGCCCACGAGCATCAGCGGAATATGGGCTGCATCGGAGGAAATCCATGTATTCATGTCATCGCTTGATTTCTTCTTTCCCCCCGTAGTGAAATTAAAGATGATATGGTATGCGTCTCTTTTTGTCCCGTTTCTCATTTTTACCGTTGCTTTCCCCAATGATTTTACTGTGATGGTCTCAGCTTTTGATCCGGAGAAAACAGTGGCTTTGACGGCATGGCCTTTTACGAGTTTGTCATAGTCTATGAGACGCAGGTAATAGAAGATTGTGAGCATGTCGAATACAGGTCCCTGGGCTGTTAGCGTCTTTGATGAACTGCTGATCTTCCCCTTTTTGTCTCTATACCGTTTGCAGTGGCCTGTTACATTTATTCCGGAATATGAGTAAGATATATCGTCCATCCCATATTTACCCCCTTCGTGGGATATTTTCTTGTATCTTATAGGCTTGAATCCTGTTTTATTCACATCGGCGATAAGAGTGTCGCGGACCATGAAAAACCTGTCTGCCCACGGTTTGGTGCGTGCGGACAGCATTATCCGGTAGCGGTTGCCTTGTTGTCGGAGGGAAAGTGTGGCTTCTCCGGCATCTTTATGGATTAATCCCCATTTGTACGAAATGACGTAATGCAGCTTCTCATTTGCAAAGGTCGAGGCCTTTGCGTTGATGGACAGGAGTGAGAGCGTGGCTGCTATCAGGAGTGATAAAAGTCTGATGTTTTTCATAAGAATCTTTTATAGATAAGACAACCTGCGTTTGGTAAAGTTTACATAATGGTGCATAGTGATAAATACGGATACACCATTATCCTGAATGTGATGTCATTCAGACTCCATGAGCTTTTTCAGGTGTTTCACCCTGACTCCGTAGTTGAATCCTTGAGTGCCGTTTAGACCTGCGAAGTTTATGGCTACAAGTTCTCCGTTACGGTTCACGACCGGCGATCCGCTGCTGCCGGGAAGAGCCGGGATTGTATACATCAGTCTGTCTGTCGTATGCTGGCTCACGGTTCCATTGGTGAACTGGGATTTCAGTCCTTCCTCGGTCAGTGCGAGTGCTGGGCCGAGATTGAAGCCATGCATATACAGTCTGTTGTTTTTATCCTCTTTGATTTTTGCCACTATTTTGTCGGTCAGTGAGTATGACTCAAAGGGATCTTCCGGAGCCGGGCTGAATATATATTTGCCGGCAGGAGTCCGTTTGTCTTTGAGCTGGATGAGTGCAAGGTCATTTTTTTCATCCGACCGGAGAACCACGCATTCCGAGAAATCTGATTTTTTTGTAACATGCGTGTCATTGAATGCGATGCTTATCTGATTGTGGTATTTTATCTCGGAATCATCCGGGCGCAGATTGTTCAGTTCGTGAAATGCAGATTCAGCCTCTCTCATTTCTTCAGCCTTGGCGTCGCGGGCATCCCTGATCGCATAGAAATCGGCATAACTTATATCTGGATTTATATTCGCGATCTGGTAGGCATAGGAGAGTTCATCATATTCATTCTCGAGAGAACGGTAGGCAAATTGAAGAGAGCGTTTCAGTGTCTCTATGATTTTGCCTATCGAACGTGTTACGGACTTCATTTCAGCTGTGGAGTTGACCACATGGTTGTTGGTGGCTATGACGCCGGCGTCGTTGACAAAGAATCCGGTGCCATAGGATGTGGCGAGCGATACAGAATCTGCTGAGAATGACAATCCCTGGATCTCACCGGAGTCATCAATACCGGAAAAGAAGAGAGATTCCCCGTTGGACAGCACGACTTCGTAGTAACTCTGGTTCTGAACAAGAACTACACCGGATGACTGTTCCTTTTCCAGTGTGCGTTCATCCTTCTGGTTGCATCCGCAAAGAATTACAGACAGCGATGTCAGTGCGACAAGCAGCAATGATAATGATGGCCTGTTCATGGAAATATGCGTTATGTGGTGTGTTATCGTGCCAGAGATATATTGCACGAAACCCCGTAGTTTGAATTAGTTGTCGGATATGCTGAGTTGCTCACAAGAGGCGTGTTGACCTGATGATCGAAGAATGCCGAGAGTGTTATACGTTTGCTTAACACATAGCTGGCAGTGAAATTGATTGAAAGCGTCTGCGTGCCGGACGTAGCCTGGGTATAATTGCTTTCAATACGGCGTATCAAAGCCTGGTTGCTTGCCCATGAGAGGTCGAAATTGAGCGACAGGTCGTTGTTGACACCGCCTTGTTTCTGTCCTAATTTCAGCACTTTATTGAAGTTGGCAATTTTGTAGCCTGCGCCTACGGTGAGCTGGCGGCTGGTTGCTTCAACAACCTGTCCCGCCGAGGAATTCAGGGTCAGTGTTCTTGAGTCCCTGTATTCGCAATTCAGCGACAGATCGTTGTGGAGAGTAAGGTTGACACCGACCAGCGGAGCAAACTTCTCTGTGATGCACACTGAGGTTATGTTGAAAGGGGAGGACGGTATAGGCATCTGGGTCTGTTCGTCAAGAATGAAACCGCAGTTGCCGTCAACCCCTATCCAATTGAGATAACTTCCGTATGAGCCGACAGAATATGTGCATTGATAGGCATGGCTTAGGGTAAATGTCTTGAACCATTTCTTCATGTTGCCCATCTCCCGCAGACCGTCGTATGTGATTCTCCAGTTTGGTCTCATCGAGCTGAGCCCGGGGAAGTGTTCAAGAGTTATGCTGCGTATATTCTGTCCGCTGTATGCGGCGATGAATGCCGGTATAAGCACATCCGAGCTTGTTTCGGAGGTCGATCCGTTCGCAGGATTGTATGGAGTCCCGCCGAGTGGATTGCCCTCCATGAATCCATGAGACGGATATCGCATCCCGGAATACTGATTCTCGACGCGGGCTGCGGCTATAGGAATGTTCTCGAGAAATTTGGAAAAGGCATCCGATGCATATCCATTGTCAGCCTTGCTCGATTTCAAGGCGGAGGAGAAAGCCCAGTGGGTTCGGGTGTAGGAGCCGGTTCTTGATGTCGGCATGTCGGAATACATGAACTGGACTTGCTGTGTGCGGTTGTCCGTCAGGTTGGAGGTCAGCAGTATCTTAAGTCCACGGATCGGTTCGAGTGTAAGCTCGAAGTTGAATTCCGTGGTTTTATTCCAGATAGCCGGAGATGTCAGATCGTTGCCGGTCAGCAACCATCCGCGGTCGAGGGCGCGCTGCACGTAAGATTCATCGTAGAAGCCGAAAGCGAAGTCAAGACCGGGAGCCATGGGTCCGTAGGAACGGGTCTGTCCGAATGCATTGCCTACATTCGGTGCGAATTGAGGCATTGTCATCGAATGTGTGGAACGCCACCTGAACGATGCGCTCCGGGGCATCATGAGGAAGCGGATGGAATGATCTCCGATCTCCTTCCATATATTCTTCTTATCGGCTTTATTGTTTTCGCGTACAGTTATCTTAAGCTGCTGAGATCCGCGTGTGAGAATCTCAACCGTGTTTTCATCGATCACTTTTGTCTCGAGTTTCATCGGTTGCCCATTTGCTACTGCTGATAAAAGCACTTTTTTTGTCTTCATGTTGTGTTTTACCAGGGTGGAAGTATCCGGAGACAACGTGATCGCACGTTCAAATTTTTTAGGCTGATCCTTTTTCTTATTGCGTGCCGAGGCTGTGCTGCGTGCCGTGTTTGAGAAACGGCGGTTGATCTCACGCAGATACTTCGATTTGTTGTAGAGGGTCTCGAAGTTGAATCTCGCATCCGCATTCCAAGATGATTGGTTCTGGATGCTGTTGCCCATGTAAAGATCATCGACTGTGGCGCCTTTGTCCCATCTGTAGGTTGAATTATAGGTTACGTTTCCTGTAAGATAGTCAAGGAATGGCAACTTTGAGAAAGGAGCGCGATAGGATGCCGTGAATGTCTGGTTATAGTTCCACGGTGTCCCAAGATGGCGGATGGAATTGAGGACAGTGTCTTTCCAGTCCCGGTATTTGTCAGGGAAAAGCCGTTTGTTGACAGCGCCGACTGTCTCTTCAATCCTTGCCACTGTATTTGAAGCAAACGATACGTTGAGCGATTGGGTCAGATTCCAGGTTATATTGAACTGACGGTCCCACAGGAAGTTCTTGCTGACTTGGACAGGCAGTTGGAAATCCACGTCAACCTCGCTCCTTGTCTGCTGCTCATAGTAGTAACGGGAGATGTTGGTGTAGAATGTCAGTGAGTTGAACATCCATCTCAATCCCCAATCTTTCAGGAATTTGACAGTCTTACTTTTCCCTTTCAGCTTTGAGAATGGTTTCCAGTCTTTTATGAACGGGCTGTAGGAATACTGGAAAGATCCACGATAGTCGCTCGTGTTTTCATATTCTGTTGTCGGATCCTCATTCTTCTGCTTGTTGAAAGAGAATGAGATCTGGAAGTTGGCCGGATCCCAGGGCATGGGATTCTTGCTGCGCACATCAAATCTGAAATTGCTCAGAGAGAAACTTTCCACAGTGCGGTGGGTTACCGCATAGCTTTTGATCGAGTCCTTTTCGTGTTTTGTAGTGGCAGCGTCGAGGGCATCTTTCAGAAGCATGTCCTGATCAAGAGGATTATATTTAGGAGTTGTGGTCTCGCTTGATTTTGAATAATATACAGGAGCCGACAGTTTCAGCTTCTCGGGAACAATGCGTCCTACATCACCCTGAAGGGCGATGTTGAATTGTTTATAGTCATCGAGTCTCCGTGCCGACAGTCCCTGATCTACGCCGCCGAAGCCGGCAGTCTCCATGTGGCCGGAGAAATTGACAGTAGCTATGTCTGACAAAGCAAGATTGACATTGGCTTTCGCGGCCCATCCTCCGCTTTCATTGAAGTCGGTTACCTTCAACTCGTTGACCCAGACACATCCGTCTTTGACTGAATTGGATTTGTTGCGGATGCCGATAAGCATCACGCGCACATCCGACAGAGAAGGGTTGCCGAGAATGGAGACTGTATTACGTTCGTTGCTGCCATCCCTGCGTGAGAAAACATTTGTGAAACCAACTCCTGAGGTTCCTGCGCTTTTTTCATGGTTTCGTTCCGATTTGATGTCGGTGAAAGCTTCAAGCGGGATGTCGAGGAAGTTGGAGATCGGCCATACGATCTGACGGTCGGCGCTGGAGAGATTGTTGTAGTTTCCGGCGGGAGTCAGTTCGAGGGGAATCTCATATTCGTAATAATTGCTTTTGACGTCGGATCCGAGCCTGATGAACAATGCGAGATCTCCATTTTTCAGGTTGGTCTTGTCATCGATGAGTGCTTCGGCATGATTCCACATCTGGAGCCGGCGGTACACTCTGAGGTCGAGCTGGGTGTTTTTGTATATTCCCCGTGCATCACCGGGCTGCAATCCGGTTACTGTCATGGAGAGAGATTGCTCATTGAGTTGGGTGGCTTGCGACTGGCCTGGATCCTGGATACGGTTGACACCAGGAGGCAACACATAGTTCACCGGAGTGCGTCCGGAGTTCTCCTCGATATTGACAATCGACATGTCGAGCTCGCCTTCAGCCGGGGCGTCGTTACGGCTGTTGAGGTTGAATTTATAGTCGCGCCATTCTCCTCTGACAAGCTCAAGGGTGGCGAAACGCAAATGGGTGGTCTCCTTGAATCCGGTCATGAACATACGGGCAAAACGTATGGAAGAGAAATCGTTTATCCCTCCGATAGTTTTATCAGGGGAGGAAAGGGGGATCTTGAACTGATACCATACCACAGTCTTCGGTCCGGCCGGAGTGGTAACCCTGCTCTCCTGGCGGTCAGAGATATAATTCTTGCCTACGGCGAGATCTTCCGGACGGATTGAGACTTTGTATTGGAAATAACGTTCATATTCATTCAGAGTGTTGTCCTGGTTTATGTCTTCCACGTCAGGAACGCTGCGCGACGACTGATAATAAGGATTGTCGCTCTGGTCGGGAGAAAGAGAGTTCCCTTCCACGCCGTTATAGTGCTTGTATCGTTCGATTACACCGGCTTTCTGATCGTCGTAATAAGGCGAGCGGAAGAAATGATAATTGTCTCCGGCAGGGTCATTGAAAGGAGAGAATGGGTTGTCTTGCATCTCGGAGATTGCTGCTGCGGAAAGTTTCATCCGCAGTTTATCGAGATATTCGCTATAAGTCGGGAATGTGAACTCAGCGGCATTGGGCAGACCGTCGAGACCCACGTCCTGCATGGGACGTGCGTTTTCTGAATTTTCAAACGCGTAAGTCAAAGAATTCTGGCGGCTTACCCGACCCCATTTTGTCTCAGCTATGAATCTGGTATCTCCGTCGATAGGAATGCCGTTCTCGTAGCTTTTCATCCCGTCTTTGAGTATGTCTTCCGAAATGTCTCCGAAATTGAAATATAGATCTCCCCCCTCGGTGTTGGGATTGTCCGGGTCGAGGAACGGGTCGAGCATCCAGAATTGCAGATACTCTACATTGGAATTCTCGAAATTTGTATTGTCTATTTTTCTCATTATGCCGCCCCATCGCTTCTCGGGGAACAGTAGGGAACCGTCATCAGCTATGTTGTCGGCATCAAGATTGTACGGGCCGCGCTCTTTAGGATAGAATGAAAGGTTAAGCGTCTGTATGTAGTCAGCTTCTCCGTATGAGAGATCCCTGTTGGGGAAAATTTCGTTTATTGTAACTTCCCTCACGTATGGATTTGACATTTGCTCGGCGTCATTCTTAAGATAGCCAGGCACCATAGATGAGTTTTTCTGTGTGAAGAGGCGATCGATATAGTACCACGAAAGCAGCGCACGGTTTTTACCGTAATCGATGTTGTCAGACAGCAATGCTTCCGGAAACAATGCTGAGTTTGACTGCTCGGCAGGGGTTGACGCGAGAAACCATGAATATGGTGAACGCAGATCCACACCGGTCTGTGTGGTCTCGAAGTCATCAATGTAGCTTGAACCCTTGTTTGAACCGGATTTCTGCTTGTGGGGAATCAGATGTGCGAACTCGGCGGTAACGTTTATCGAAGATGGGGCGGTGGCGTTGATGGTGGGGACTTTGTTGAGCAGATTGGTCAGCCACATGAATTGCTTGTTCCAGCTGAGGTTCAGTCCCCACATGGTATTGTTGATCACCTCGTCGCCGATATTGACTTTTTCAGTCAGAGCTTTCTCTGAGAAATGGAGGATAGTAGCGCCTACAGTAAGATCTTTATTGAACCGGTATTGTGCGTCAAGACCCAGCAGAGTCTTCCTCTGCATTGAGAACAGGGATTGGTTCTCAAGCGTAACGCTTACGTTTGTACCGGCATCGATAATGCTTTGGTTTGTGATCGTAACTATACCCATGCTGTAGTCCACGGTGTAGTCGCTGTTTTCAACCAGAGTGACACCACCGGCTGTAACCACAACCGAGCCACGGGGCACGTTCATGGCGTTAAGTCTGATCGTGGCACCTGATGATGCCTGATATTCTCCAGTAAGTGTGTATTTGTTTTTGTCGGCGAACTGGCGAGCCACCACAAGAGTGGAGTCATACAGCTCTTTATAGACGTATGGCGCGGCAATGTCAGGGTTCCCGATTTTTTTCTCAAGATTGGATCCGAATGGCTCCGCCACCGGGAAAATGATCTTACCGGTCGATGACTGTACGGTATAACCCTCGATATAGTCGAAAAAACCGTCGGCGTTGGATTCCTGGTTTGAGTCAATACGGTCAAGGTTCATTACCTGAAGCAAAGGCTTGTCGGCAATTGAGCCTACCGGGAGATAATTGATCTCTGTTCCGGTTGTGTCGCTTAAGAATTTGATATTCAGCTTGAAATTTTTGCTTTGAAGCTGGTATGCTCCAAGCGAATAGACATTCTTCATCATCAGTTTCCACATCGGAAGTTTGGTGGAAACTGTGGTTCCGCGGAGCATCTTCAGGTAGAGTGATTGTTCGGTGGAGGAAACATCGGATGAAAATTCACCGACCTGATAAACTTTTCCCTGATATGTATATTCGTATGCCACTCCAAGAACTTCGTCGGAATTGAGAGCCGATTTAAGTGATATATATCCGAGAGTGGAATTAAGTGAGTATTCGGATGAGCTTAGAAGCCTGGCGCTCTCGACTTTCTCAAAATCCTGACCACCTCGGATCCCGAAAGCCTGTAGCGGCTCAAGAGTCTGTGTTACGAGATTGATGTTGCGTGCGTCGGGATACTGGTTCTTGATCACATCAAGGAGGTTGTTGGACAGATTCGAAGGGACTGCCTGCGAAGCGTTGGGTTGCCAATAATTGTTAGCCAGACGGGAGTTCTCGCCCAGATCCATGAATCCAACGAAGTTGCGGCTCTCGTTGTAATTGTTCTGTTTGTTGGTAACCCAAACTTCTATTCGCGTGATGTTTATCCCCGACGAAACGTGGGGGAGTTTGGATGCGAACTGGTCGTAGTTGTCATAAAAGTATTGTGCAAGGAAAAAATGTCTGTTGGCATCGTAGTTGTCTGCCTTGACAGAAAATTTAGTTGATTGCACTCCGCCCTGGGTAGTTACGGTCTGGGATTCACTGTTTTGCTGCGAGATCAGCCCGGTGAGCGTTAGCTTGCCGAACTGAAGTTTTGCTTTGGCACCGAAGAGAGCGGTTCCGCCTCTGATCAGCGAAGAACCGGTGGTCATGGAGACGTTTCCTGCCTCGATGCTTTTGATTATCTCATCCTCCTTTCCTTCGTAGGTGAGTTTGAGATTCTTGGAGTCGAAATCGAAAGTAGCGTCGGTGTTATAGCTCATGTTGAATTTGAGCTTGTCTCCGACTGAAGCATTGATATTGGCCTGTATCTTCTGGTCAAAGTCGAAAAATGTCTTGCGCCTTGATTTCAGCGAGAGAGCCGGATTGTCTGTCTTGTTGCTCTTGACACCCATGGAAAGCTGTATGGATCCGGATGTGGTGAGCCTGACGCCGCCCGGGCCGAAGATTTTCTCAAGCGGTCCGAGTGCGAAGTTCATGTCGAAGATATTGAACGCCTGCTTTTCTTTTTTCTCGAATATTTCGGAGTTTTTCTCCTGAAAATAGTCGAACATATCCTGACGGTTGACCATCTCATGATATTGTTCGGCAGTCATCATGTATGGCGTAACGATTTCCCTGTCTCCGAGTTTTGTCCTGATCCAGTACATCCCGGTCTCAGGATCGAATTCCGCGGACGTCTTGATGTTCTCAGGGTCTCTCAGGTCAGCGACGAACTCTCTGGACGCATAATCAGCATACCCCTGCGGGACAGTGGTCTGGACGGGTGAAAGCATTAATATGCTGTCGGGAATTGCTGTTTTGTCGAGGTATGGAGTAGGTGGAGGAGGGGGCGGGGAGACTGTCAGCGGTGTTGCCTGCTGGGCTGGAGAGAAAAAAGCACCGGCTATTGCGCCGGCAACTGCCGCACAGAAAACAATTATAAGGCGTGGGATGTTTCGGCTTCGCTTCATGTGTGTTCAATGGTCGGGACAGAGCCAGTCAGAGCATCTTCAGTGCCTGCTTGATGGCGTCTTCTGTTGAAAGCGACGGATCGGAAGCAAATAGCTTGTCGAGCGCTTTGCGGCTTTGCGGAGCTGAGAATCCAAGCATCATCAAGGCCGAGAGAGCGTCATCATAGATCTGTGGCGACAATGGTGTACTCGAAATTAACGTAGCGGCGCCCTCTTTTATTTTATCGCGCAAGTCTACAATGATACGCTGCGCGGTTTTGCCGCCGATACCTTTTACAGATTTAAGTGCGGAGTCCGCGCCGGTGGCTATGGCATTTTGCAATTGTTTAACAGTCATGGCCGATAGTATCAGACGGGCGGTGTTTGGACCGACGCCGCTTACTCCAATCAGCAGACGGAACATTTCTCTTGTCTCGCGTTCGGCAAATCCATACAGCAGATGCGCGTCTTCCCGGATGGCTTCGTGAATATATAGCTTTGTGCGGGTCTGTCCCTGCAGAGCCGAATAATCAATCAGGGTGATGTTTATTTCGTAGCCGATTCCGTTGCAGTCTACAACGGCGGCTGCTGGATTGAGATCGGCCAGGATGCCTGAAATGTATTCTATCATCTTACGGCTATTTTAAATAAGCTCTTAATGTATGCAAAAGTAACGAAAAAAGATGAATCGAGTGTATGGACGGAGTGAAATTATTGCTAACTTCGCGCTCATGAACGGAAGCTTAAATTCCATGTTGCTTGAAACGGCGGTCGATGAGTTGTCCAAACTTCCGGGCATAGGCCGTAAGACCGCATTGAGGCTTGCCCTGCATCTCCTTAGAAAAGAGGAAAATGTGGCATATAGTCTCGGTGAATCCTTGATAAGGATGAGGCGGGATGTGAGATATTGTCCGAGATGCCATAATATCACGGAAGAGCCGTTGTGCCCTATATGCTCAAGCACCCGGAGAAATCAGAAGATTGTATGTGTGGTGGAGAATGTGAAGGATGTGATTACGATAGAATCAACCCACGAACATTCCGGCCTTTATCATGTGCTTGGTGGCCTTATTTCCCCGATAGACGGTGTAGGTCCCTCTGATCTTGAGATAGACAGTCTTGTCGAGAGGGTAAGGGATGAGAATGTGGAGGAGGTGATCCTCGCACTCAGTCCGACTATGGAAGGGGACACCACTAATTATTATATTTTCCGCAAACTTGAGGACACCGGGGCAAGAATCTCGGTTCTTGCCCGTGGACTGAGCATAGGCAATGAGCTTGAGTTCACCGACGAGCTGACGCTCGGACGTTCCATTGTCAACAGAATCCCTTTCGCAAACCAGCGGAGATGAGAACGAGATCGCTACTTGAATCAGACAGGATAATTCTCAGGGCTGTGGAACCTGAAGATGCGGCAATTATGGCAATTGCCGAGAATGATCCTCTGAATATGAGATATAACGGATATTGCGCTCCGTTTTCTTTCCGGCAATTATATGATTATGCTGTCGGTTACGATGCAGATCCGGTGCGTGCCGGACAGCTTCGTCTGATTGTGGAGGAAAAAGACCCGCGCGGCGTTGTGGGCATAATTGACTTTACGGAAATCAATATCCGCGATGGCAATGCATTCGCAGGGATATATGTGTTTCCTCAGTCGCGTTGCAAGGGATTGGGCCGGGAAGCTGTATTGCTTGGCTCAAAGTACATGAACCGGATTCTCGGCCTCCGTAATATAGGGGCGAAAGTGGCGTCGGACAACGCTGCAAGCATACGGATGTTCATTCAGTCCGGTTTTGTCGAGTCAGGACGTCTGGAAAGATGGTTATATGCTCCGGATAAAGGAGAGAGAGCCGATCTGGTGTTTTTCCAGCTTGACCTGATGTCAATAGTTTGATGCCCGGCGGTAAAGATATATCCCGATGGCAAGATAGACCACATTAGGAATTTCCATCGCTATGAAAGGTGTGGTTATTCCCGATATTGCGAGCGAACTTGTAACCGTGGAGAACAGGATGTAGCTGAAGCTCAGTGCAAGTCCGATGCCTATGTTGAGCCCCATTCCTCCTTTGACTTTTCTTGACGACAGCGACATCCCTATCAGGGTGAGAATGAATGCGGCAGCTGTGGCGGCATAGCGCTTCTCACGTTCGATCTCGAAGGCTTTGATGTTTGCCACACCACGCATTTTCTGTTTGTTGACATATTCGTTGATTTCGGGTGTGGTTAGTTTCTCCTGGTCGTTGGAGGCAATCAGGAAGTCGCTTGGTTCTATTGTCAGCACAGTGTCGAGCATGCTCCCGCGGGTGATTGTCTCTTTCATCCCGTTGAAATCGCGTATCATGTAGTCGCGCACCTGCCATTTATACAGCTTGGTGGTGTCGTAGCTGATAGTCTGTGCTGTCAGTCTTGACATGAGTTTTTTGTCTTCGAATCTGTCGAGGGTGAACCGATAGCCGGTTTTTGTATTATTGTCGAACCGTCCGAAATAGGCCACAACGCCAGGTTTGACCATCAACTGGACATTTATGCCAGTATCCACCCGTTTGTTTCTAACATACTTATTCGTATAGTCGATACGCCTTACATTAGTCGGTGGGATCAGATAATTGCTCAATACGAATGTCAATGCGGCGATGCATGCGGCTCCGATCATGTAAGGCCGGAGCAGTCTGCGGAAACTGACGCCACTTGAGAGAATGGCTATGATCTCTGAATTTCCCGCAAGTTTTGATGTGAAGAATATCACGGAAATGAAAACAAACAGGGGTGAAAGTTGATTGGCGAAATAAGGAAGGAATGACAGAAAATAGTCAAACAGGGTCTCTTTAATCGGCGCAGTGAGAAATGCATCGAGCTTTTCTGTAACATCAAACATGGCTATGACTGCAAGAAAGAGCAGTGTAGCCATGAAATATGTGCCAAGAAACTTTTTCAGTATGTATCTGTCGAGGATTTTCGGTTTAAGCCAATCAAGTCTGCTACCGAAGGACTTGTTTCCCGTTTTCGCGTGAACAGCTTTAACCATTGTTTCTTCTGCTGAAGGAACAATGGTTTCTCCTGATACGTTATCGGTGGAACATCCTGCGGGCTTTGATTGTTTTCGGACGGTTTTCCAGAAATTCTTCAGTTTCATATCCTGTAAGTGATAGTCAGAGTCTGCGGGTAACACATTCCACCATAGAAGGCTTCCACTGGGCAAAATCGCCGGCAATGATGTGCTTTCTGGCTTCGTCCACAAGCCATAGATAGAATGCGAGATTATGGATGGAGCAGATCTGCATTCCGAGGATTTCTCCTGTTGTTACAAGATGCCTGACGTAAGCTCGGGAGTAAACTTCGTCGACCCATGCGGGACCCTCGGAGTCAAGGGGACTGAAATCATCCGCCCATTTCCTGTTGCGCATGTTCATGATCCCGTTGCGTGTGAATATCATTCCATTGCGTCCGTTGCGTGAAGGCATCACGCAATCCATCATGTCCACTCCACGGTCGATCGCCTCAAGGATATTCGCGGGGGTTCCGACTCCCATCAGATAACGTGGACGATCTGCCGGCAGGATCTCATTTACGACCTCTATCATCTCATACATTTTCTCCGTTGGTTCGCCTACGGCAAGTCCGCCGATTGCATTGCCGTCAGCTCCGAGAGACGCTACAAATTCAGCTGATCTGCGTCGGAGATCTGGATATACGCATCCTTGCACGATAGGGAAATACGACTGATAGTGTCCGTAAAGCGGGTCGGTTTCCTTGTAGTGTTTCCATCCGCGTTCGAGCCACCGGCATGTGAGGTCGAGGGATTTTGACGCATAGCTGTAGTCTGACTGTCCGGGGGGGCATTCGTCGAGAGCCATCATTATGTCCGAGCCTATGAGACGCTGTATGTCAACGACATTTTCAGGAGTGAAAAGATGTTTGCTCCCGTCTATGTGGCTCCTGAAAAGCGCTCCTTCCTCGCGGAGTTTACGCTGTGAAGAGAGGGAGAACACCTGAAATCCACCGGAATCGGTAAGGATAGGCTTCTCCCATCCGATGAATTTATGTAGCCCTCCGGCCTTGTTTATTATGTCTGTGCCCGGACGCAGATAAAGATGATATGTATTGCCGAGGATTATCCGGGCCTTTATGTCATCACGCAATTCGCGTTGATGCACAGCCTTGACAGATCCCACAGTCCCGACAGGCATGAATACAGGGGTCGCCACCGCTCCATGATCGGTAGTGAAGACTCCGGCACGTGCGTTTGTGCCTGGGGATGTGGCGTCGATGTTAAATTTCATAAATGAAGTTGAAATTGTTTTTTCAGTTTGGGGATGCAAAGTTACATCGAAACTGCCTAAAGACCAAATACCGGTTACTTGGATCTGAGAAATGTGATGATGTCTTTCGGAAGGAATTTTTTCCCTTTCAGCAGCAAAGACGATGTGTAGATCTTGCCGGCAAAAGAGATGGACAGAAATGCACATGCGTACAGAACCAATGCCGACAGAACAGCCATCCACGCCGGAGTGGTTTCTCCGACAGCGTTTACTGTCCCTACTGTGGGGGATGTGAACGGCAGATACATGCATATCGTGGCGAAAACACCCTCGCCGTGGTCTACCGCATATTCTCCTATATAGAATGCTCCGAGCAGAAGGAATGTGAGGATCGACATATATTCCTGATTCTCATTGTTTTTGTCTGTCATGGCTCCAACGGCGGCAAAGAGCGATCCATAGAAAATATATCCGCCTATGAAGAACACAATGCTCCATATCATTCCGCGCCAGAATACGCTTTTGGCCAGAAAATCGAACGATATATCCGGCATGAACACAAGAATGAGGCCACCGGCCAAGATGCCTGTGAGGATAAACCAAAGTAGAATCTGTGTGAGTCCGACAAGTCCGACAGCAATGATTTTTGCCATCATCATAGTGCGTCCGGGGACACACGTTGCGAGAATCTCCACGATGCGGTTGCATTTCTCGGTTTTCACCTTGTTGAAAATCTGTGCGCCATACATCATTATGAACAGAGTGAGCATCATCCCGAGCATCATCCCGAGTGCTTTGTCGGGTGTCATGGAGTCCTTGTCGGGGGCTGCGAAATTGGCTGCCGTCGAAAGTGATTCGGAATCCGCTGACAGAAATCCGATGAACACTCCGAAAGCGATCATTACCAGAGGAAGGACAAAAGTTGCGATCCAGAATGATTTAGCTCTGACGTCGGTCAGATATTCGTTTTTTATGATAAGAGATAATTGCGACATCGGTCAGTCAATATTTGTGGCGGCAACTGAAGCCTGCCCTGTTGTGTAAGAAATAAATATATCGTTAAGTGTGGGAAGTTCCTCCTCGAAATGTAGTATCTCTCCCTGTATCGACACCGCCTCGAGAATGTCATTGTTTCTCGCGTTGGTCTCTTTTTTTATTCTGTAGGCAAATCCCTTTCTCCAGTCTTTGGCTGCTGTAGGCTCCGCTTTCACAATCAGGCCTGTGTCTGTGAGCATCGGAATGGAAAGTTCTTTGCGGGTGGTGATTATGAGGCATTCTGTGCGGTGCGCCTCCTTGATGTCGGCGATGTGGCCATTCAGAAGCAGCCGCCCGTGATTGATCAGGGAAATGTCTGAGCAAATTTCCTCAATGGCCGCCATATTGTGGGAGGAAAGCATTATTGTCTTTCCGCGTGCCTGAAGCCTGTTTATAAGCTCCTGAAGAAGCGCGCCGTTGATCGGATCGAAGCCGCTGAAAGGCTCGTCGAGGATCACAAGATCAGGTTCATGCACAAGGGTGGATATTATCTGTACCTTTTGCTGGTTACCTTTTGAAAGCTCCTTGACACGACGTCTACGGTCATTCTGAAGATTGAACAGTTCGATGAATTCATCCATCACCACTCTGAGTCTGGCCGGATCGCCCCCTTTAAGCAATCCGAAATACATTATCTGATCCTCGACTCTCATCTTGTCATAAAGACCGCGTTCCTCAGGCATATATCCGATCATTCTGTTGGCATGGAGTGATGCCGGCTCGCCTTTGATCCTTACCGAGCCGCTGTCGCTGACAAGTATTGAGTTTATTATTCTGAGCAGCGTGGTTTTCCCCGCTCCGTTCGGCCCGAGCAGTCCGCATATAGCACCTTCCCCGACATTGAAAGAAACGCCATCGAGGGCTGTCTTGTTGGCGTAGTGTTTGGTAAGGTTTTCTATCTCAAGTATATTCATTATTGTCGTTTGTTGGTTTATCTTCTTGGGGAGATCACTCTTTCTCCTATTGATTTTGCTATATCCCTCATGGTCTCCTGTAGGGAGGCTATCTGTCGCATTGTCTCGGCTGTAAGTTCCGTGTCGCCAGACCCTGCATTTCTTATCAGCTCCATGAGCCTGTTGATCTCAAGCTTTGTAATTTCCTGTTTCCACTCTGTTATCGCTCTTGGAATCAGATCAAAAAGACGGTCATGTTCAGGGATATTGTTGCCAATCTTATCAAATCTTCTGCTTAGAGGCTGGACATCATTGGCACATTGGTTGGCCAGGATTCTGACATCGTCATCCTCGTGGCTTGCAAGTGTTCTGGAAGTATACTCCGCAGAAAACATCTTCTCCTCTTCAAGCCGTTCGGCTTTAAGGCTTTCGTCAAGCCGTTCCTCTTCCAATGCAATCATGCTGAGTTCCATCTCTTTCATTGAGATAGCCTTTATGCCTTCCTCCCGTTTCTGCTGAAACAATACGTCCTGGGTCGCTTTAAACTTCAGCAGATCCTGCTCATATTGTTCCTTGAGTCCGAGTATTACGGAGAAAGTCTTTTCAAAGGCCGGAACGCTGAATCTGATGTTTTCCAATTCCAGATCCACATACACATACTCAGCCACATTGAGACGCACGGCGTTGCCCGACTCGTCCATCCCTTCACAAAAGTCCATCATCCCGTATCTGACACAATATCGTATCAACTGTTTTTCATACGGCATAAGGGACGGCGAACCGGTATTGCCTGATTGCTGCCCCGTCCTGTGATCTGGTGCAACAGAGGAATGCTCTTTTATGTCGGTGGCAAGTTTGTCCCGCTCCTGTTCATATTTGCGTTCCATCCGGCGCTTTTCCAGTATTTGCGCCCGCATACGTCTTGTTTCGGTAGCGATGATGCTTTCATCTACATCCATCAGTCTGGAACATTCCTGAATATAGACATTGGCAGTGATGGGATCCGGGATACATGCCAGAGATTCCACTACGCTTCTGATGGCCTCCGACCGTTTCAGCGGGTCGCCGGCCGCATCGTTCATCAGAACCTGAGCCTTGAACCGGATTATATCGGTCTCATGCTCATCTACATACTTGCGGAACTGCTCCGGAGTGTTGATCCTTGCAAATGAATCCGGATCGTGTCCGTCAGGGAGCAGGAGAACCTTCACTCTCATCTTATGGCTCAGGAGCATATCGATGCCTCTCAATGCTGCCTTGATTCCGGCTGCGTCCCCGTCGTATAGAAGGGTGATATTCTCGGTGAAACGGTGGATCAGCGCTATCTGACCGTCTGTAAGAGCTGTGCCTGAGGATGCGATTGCGTTCTTCATTCCGGCCTGCCACATGCCGATAACGTCCATGTAGCCTTCCACAAGGAAACATTTGTCTTGCTTTACAATCTCGTTCTTTGCCTGGTATATTCCGTAAAGCTCCCTGTTTTTCTTATAAATATCTGATTCCGGAGAATTGACGTATTTGGCCGGTCCCCCTTTGAGATCACGTCCTCCGAATGCCACTACTTTTCCTGCCGTGTTCTGGATCGGAAATATGACGCGTCCCCTGAATCTGTCATACATATTGCCGTTGCCGGAAATTCCGACAAGGCCTACTTCTTTGAGGATCTCGAGATCGTGGCCCGCGGCTTTGGCTTCATCACTGAGTGCGGTCTGACGGTCAATGGCATACCCGAGATGAAACTTTCTGATGGCTTCATTTGTGATGCCACGTTGAAGAAAGTACTGAAGGCCGATGTCGCGGCCTTCGTCTGTCGCGGTGAGATTGTTTTCCATCTTCTCCATCGCCCATTCGTTGACGACGAGCATACCCTCACGACGGCTCTGGAGCTGCCGTTCCTCGTCGGTAAGCTCGCGTTCTTCTACGGTGATGCCGTATTTTTTTGCAAGATGGAGCAGGGCGTCGTGATAGTTGATCCCCTCTTTCTCCATTATAAAATTTACAGGCGATCCCCCTTTGTGGCATGAGAAACAGTAGCACATGTTTTTCCGTCTGTTGACGGAGAAAGATGGAGTCCTTTCATTGTGAAATGGGCATAGCCCCATGAAATTTGATCCCCGTCGGGTCAGATGCACGTAGTCGCTCACCACTTCGACGATATCGGCTGCATCCTTTATGCGGTCCGCTGTGGCTCTGTCAATCATGCTCGGTCAGGATAAAAGAATATCCGGATGGTTAGTCAGATCCAGACACAGTCTAAATCTCACCTCTCAATTCGGCAAGAAGAGTGTGAATTTTTTCATTGGTTGACAGTCTGGTCGGGACAAGGGGAAGACGCAATTCGTTCTCAATCATCCCGAGTGCATTAAGTGCGCACTTCACTCCGGCAGGATTGCCGTCTACAAACATCAGATTGAACAACTCTGTAAATTTGAAATGGATCTTCAGTGCTTCGTCAAACTTATGGTCGAGGCAAAGGCGGACCATTCTCCCAAATTCTTTCGGGAATGCATTCCCGATCACGGAGATCACGCCTACCGCCCCGAGTGTCATGAGGGGATAGGTGATTCCATCGTCGCCTGATATGACCTGAAAAGAATCCGGTTTGTGTTTTATGATCTCCTCGATCTGTACAAAATTGCCTGATGCTTCCTTGACTCCGACGATATTGTTGCAGTCCCGTGCAAGGCGGAGGGTGGTCTCAGCGGTCATATTGACTCCGGTGCGTCCGGGGACATTATAGAGTATCACGGGTAGAGGTGAGGCTTCGGCGATGCATTGGTAGTGTCTGTAGATCCCTTCCTGTGATGGTTTGTTGTAGAACGGCACAACAGACAATACGGCGCTGAATCCGTCGAAATCGCCAGTCCGTAGTTCCTCGACAACTGCTGATGTATTATTGCCTCCGACTCCGAGTACCAGTGGGATTTTCCCGTTGACGCGATTCCTGACATAATCTTTGATGGACTGTTTTTCATCCGGGAAAAGAGTCGGGGTCTCGCCCGTGGTGCCAAGTACGACGATATAGTCCGCTTTGGCGTCAAGCAGAGAGTCAAGCACTCTGCCAAGCGCGTCGAAGTCTATGGTTTTGTCTTCCTTGAAAGGTGTGACGAGGGCTACGCCCAGGCCTTTAAGATTGAATGAAGCCATAAATCAGTTGGGAAATCTCAGGATTGATAAGGATGATTTCCATGCAAAATTAGCAAAAAAATGTTGGAAAGCCAAATGGCCGAATCCTCTTTTAAGATATATTTTGTAATTTTGCGTCTGAAAATGCCGGCGCGGAACAATGTGTACTGAAATGTGTGCATAAGGAAGCGCCGCCAATAATTTGAACCAATGCATAGAAGAGAGGAAAAACTTGCGGAGTTCGGAAGGTTGCTTGATGTTCTCGATGAACTCAGGGTGAAGTGTCCGTGGGACGCGAAGCAGACCAATGAGTCTTTGCGTCCGAATACAATAGAGGAAGTCTACGAATTGGCCGATGCGCTTATGGCTGATGACAAGGATAATATCAGAAAAGAGCTGGGCGATGTTCTTCTTCATGTGATATTCTATTCGAAGATTGGTTCGGAAACAGGTGATTTTGATATTGCCGATGTATGCCGCTCGCTGACAGACAAACTGATTTTCAGACATCCCCATGTGTTTGGTGATGTGGAAGCGAATGATGCAAAAACCGTCTCTGAAAATTGGGAGCAGATAAAACTGAAGGAAAAAGGAGGCAATAAGACAGTCCTTGCGGGAGTCCCGTCTGCGTTGCCTGCTTTGATAAAGGCTAACAGGATTCAGGAAAAGGCCCGGAATGTGGGTTTTGACTGGGAGGAACGTCATCAGGTATGGGATAAAGTCCGTGAGGAAGTAGCAGAGGTCGCTGAAGAGATGGAGAAGGGAAACCAGCATGATCTCGAAGGTGAATTCGGGGATCTGTTGTTTGCTGTTGTCAACGCGGCTCGTCTTTATGGTGTGAATCCTGAGAACGCTCTGGAGAGAACCAACCGTAAATTTATATGCCGGTTCAATTATCTTGAGGCAGAGGCAAAACGTCGGGGAGTCGACATAAAGGATATGACTCTTGCCGAGATGGATGAAATATGGAATGATTCCAAGCGTCTGGAGAGATGAAATTATGCATCACCGAGAAACCTTCTGTCGGGAAGGATATAGCGGCGATTCTTGGCGCCAATATCCGTCGCGATGGATATTACGAAGGTGAGGAATATTGTGTAACCTGGACGTTCGGTCATCTTTGCACCTTGAAAGAGCCGGACGATTATTCTCCAGCGTGGAAGCGGTGGTCGCTCGGATCCCTGCCTATGATCCCGGATCGGTTCGGCATCAAGCTGATTGATGATTCGGGAATAAAACGGCAGTTTGAGGTCATAAAAAATCTGATCGGCCGGGCAGATGAGGTGATAAACTGTGGTGATGCCGGGCAGGAAGGTGAGCTTATCCAGCGTTGGGTGATGCAGAAAGCCGGATGCGACAAACCTGTCAGCCGGCTTTGGATATCGTCCCTCACAGACGATGCCATCCGCAAAGGGTTTCAGCATCTCAGACCGCATAAGGAACTCGAACCTCTTTATACAGCGGGGTTATGCCGCGCCATAGGGGACTGGATTCTCGGGCTGAATGCGACCCGACTGTATACGATCCGGTATGCTCTGCCCGGCACCGTATTGTCAATAGGACGTGTGCAGACTCCTACATTGGCTCTTGTTGTCAACAGGCAGAATGAGATAGAGAACTTTGTCCCCGACAATTACTGGGAACTAAAAACGGTCTACAGGGACACGCTTTTCTCCGCGCAGGGAAAATCTTTCAAATCGGAAGAAGATGGAGCGAAACTTCTCGAAGAGGTGAAAGATTTGCCTATAGAGATTACTGATATTGCCAGAAAGAAAGGTAAAGAGGCGCCTCCGCGTCTTTTTGACCTGACATCGTTGCAGGTGGAATGCAATAAAAAACTGGGTTTCTCGGCCGATGAGACTTTACGTACGATACAGAGTCTATATGAAAAGAAAGTAGCCACATATCCCAGAGTAGACACTACTTATCTGACCGATGACGTTTATCCTCAATGCCGTAACATCCTGAATCAGCTTAAGGAGTTCCACCCCTTGCTCGGGCCGATAAGGGGCCAGAAGCTCAGGAAGAGCAAAAAGGTCTTCGACAATAGCAAGGTAACTGACCATCATGCGATAATCCCGACAGGAGTGTCTCCGACCGGACTGACCAGACAGGAAGCTGATCTGTTCAGGATAATAGCGATAAGATTCATATCGGTGTTTTTCCCTGATTGTGAATTTGAGCAGACCACGGTAAAGGCAAAAGTAGGGAAAGTCGCCTTCAAGGCTGGCGGCAGAGTCATCCTGAATCCCGGTTGGAAGACTCTGTATGGCAAAGAGGATTCCGATGATGATCAGCATAAAGATGAAAAGGATGGAGACGATGCGGCACTCCCGGTGTTTGAGGTGGGAGAGACAGGCACTCATAAGCCGAAGCTCGTAAAGAAAACTACCCAGCCGCCAAAATATTTCACCGAGGGCACGCTTTTGAAAGCGATGGAGACGGCCGGAGCAAATGTGGATGACGAGGATTTACGCGAAAGTTTGAAAGCCAACGGTATAGGACGTCCGTCAACACGTGCTGCCATAATAGAGATACTCTATAAGCGCGGCTACATACGCAAAGAGCGTAAAAGTCTGAGAGCCACACAGGCCGGGGTGGATCTGATCAATCTGATAGATGAGGAACTGCTGAAAAGTGCAAAGCTGACCGGAATATGGGAGCGCAGACTAAGGGATATAGAGCGCAATGGCGACGGTGCGTCCGATTTCATTGAGAATCTTAAGTCGTTGATAAATGATATCACGAGCAATGTATTGAAAGATAACTCGAATAGAAAAATAGGCTACCAACCGGATATAGTTAAGAAAAAGAGGAAAAAACAGTGAACATGATACTGACAGTGGATCTGAATCTCTACGTGCAATACGCTCTGGTCGGGGTGTTTGTGGCGGTTGCGATATGTTGGGTTGTGGTGAAGATCATCAAAAGGCCCAAAAATTCTCAAGGTTGTTCAGGGTGCGCTCTTTCCGAAGCGTGCAACAAAACCGAGGCCGTCAAGTATAGGAAACGAGGCCAAAATGTTGCTTCACAAATTGACCGCAGCGGAAAGCCACTTGGAAAGGATAAAGATTGTGGGCAATAGTGGACTTCAATGAATAAAGATTTTGATTATTGAAGCTACAAAGATCACTAAGATGAATATTCCAGTTATTTGCAAAGCTCTCTTTGTCTTAGGAGACTTGTTGTCGCTCCTCATATATGCTCCGAGAAAAGAGCCATATATGCCTCCTATTATTGGAAGAAACGAGTAAAGATGTAATTTCATCATTAATTTAGCATAAAGTTATCGACGCAAAGTTAATAAATTTATTCGTAGAAAATGTAAGGCAATATAAAAAGTACGGTTAGCGAGTCCATGGACTTGCAGATATAAAACTCACTTCACTCAGGCGTATGAAAGCGTATATTATTTCAATTATTATTATCCTATTCTGTCGTTTTTTCACATACTCAACCAATATAGTAACATATTCTGTCCTGGATTCGGACAACATTCCCGATGAGAGGCTGATAATGGAGTTAAATTTCCTATCCAATGAAAACGACAGGACGCGCATATCGTTTACGTTGAAAAGTGCGAATACACCATTCACTATTTATGATGTCAAATGGAAGAATGATGGCAATACATATCTGCCCCAAGAACCTTTTTCATTGATAGCCCGGTCAGACGAGGTAGACGGTAAGTCGACCGAGTGGAAAATTTCAATTGATTTCCCATTCAGCTCGCATTTCACTTATGATGATGAATTGATTTTATCTACAGACAGGGGTGAAGTCAGATGCTACACAACCCATGCAGGTGAGTTGCTTCATAAAATAGATTTGCTTAATAAACAGTATGCGGAGAATCTGGCTGAATCGAAAAGCAAATCTAACATGGCATGGATAATTCTTATTGTGGCGTTGTCCATAATACTCGTCGCGGGATGCGCAGCCTATCTGTTGGTTCGTCGTCGTCTTGATTTGAAGCGGCAGAAAATCGAGGAGTTGTCGATTCTTATTTCAGACAAATCTGCCATAAACGAAGAGTTGCAAAGGAAAGTCGATGATTTATACGGGACTCGGCTCGATACATTGAATTTGCTATGTGGCAAGTATTTTGAGAAAAGCACTTCAGATAAATCGAAGGCTACGCTCTGTAATGACGTTGAAAACTTGATATTGTCGTTGAGAGACAAGGATAGCGTCGATAAATTAACAGAGATAGTAAACACGTATCTGGACAATATAATTGACAGAGTCCAGGGTCAAATACCGGAATTGTCAGGGAAGGACATCGTTTTTCTGACTTATCTCTATGCCGGATTATCTCCGAGGGCGGTATGTATCCTGACAGATATAAGAATTAAGAATTTCTATAATCGCCGGAGCCGCCTTAAGGATCGGATACTTTCTTCGGATGCAATAGACAAGGATTATTTTGTGTCCAAAATGTAGGATATAAGCTGCTGATTTTCAACATGAGGAATCGATATTAATTCCTGATGCTGATAATCAGCTTGTTATGGTGTGAAATGAGGACTGGTTTCGACATGATTTTTTTGTTTGGTAGGCGCAGGGTGGCTAATTTTGCATCGAAACCAACACCATACTAAACATGAAGAATCTATTTTTAGCAGTTTTATTAAGCGTGTGCGCTCTATACGCTTCCGCCGAGATCCGTGTCCAGAAGCTGGACAACATCAAAGGAACGAATATTACGTTGGTTGATGATGGTGCGGCAAAAAACTATTCAGTGACTGATGCGGTATTTGTAAATGATTACAAAGAGTACAAAGCCAAGAAGATTCGCTGCAATGTGGTTGATGGAGTGGCGACCATCAAGGTTACATTCAAAAAATGCACCTTGTTCAGGGATTGTAAGGTAATCCTGACCGTAAATGGGAAGCAAGAAACCGTCGAGTTTAATCTGCGTTGACATTTAGGAGCCTCCGGCATTTGCGTCGGAGGCTTTTAAGTATATTGTGTCCTGTGTGTCCTGTGGAATTCTGAGGATCATAAATTGAATGCAAGTTTGTGTGTTACATTGGAATTTCTTATATTTGCGATTATAAACAGTTTTTCAAAGATAAACGAATGAGATACTTTTTCACTATCCTCTTTGTGTTGCTGACTCTTTCTTCGGAGGCGCAGGTAGATACACTTTCATACGCACTCGGACATCAGACCACACTCGGAATGCTTGCCGGAGAGAATAGACTTCTGACAAATGAATCACAGGCCCGGGAATATATCCGCGGGCTTGAAGATGCTCTTCCGTCCGGTAATGAGATGATTGATTCGGTGTTTGTTGTGAATTATTCGTTAGGTGCTATGCAGGGTGTCTTTCTCAGTGATGGTTTTGAACATCAGCCCCTCGGTAAGCGTCCGCCGGTTGCATGTATTGTAGAGGGATTGAGAAGAGTGGCAGACAATAAGCTTGTTTTGCCAAAGGACACGATAGAGGCCAAAAGATATATCTCCAGTTTCAATGACTCTATCAATCCTGTTGATCTTCCAGCGGGTGAAGCGTGTAAGTTTTTTGCCGCTTATGGAGTTATGAAAGCGTTTCAGCCTGGATTGCAGGCTTATATAAATCAGATAGGTAAATCTGGAATTATGGCCAATCGTCAATATTTTGCGCAAGGTATGGCTGATGTCCTTTCATATATGTTATCGCCTGGAACTTCCTATGATCTCGGGCGCATGGTCGGATGCTCATTGTTTATCGAACATATTAACCTGAATGAGAAACAGCCCGAAGTGATTCGTGAGGACTATGTGGCTGGAGCCAAAGGGGCGCTTCATATTTCTGAGTTATTGATCAGCCGTGGCGAGATAGAAAACTTTTTGGAGAAGCGATATGGAGGAACGATGTATGAGAGTCAGTCTGTTACTCAGGTTGAGCGCATTGACAGTCTGTCTGATCTGCGGGTGAGGGCGGGAGAACCGTATGATGTTTCGTGGACTTTTGAGGCCTTTATCCCTGCTGAAGAAGATGAATGTCCGGATGATGTGCTTACAGAAATGCAGGCATTTATTTCATATCTTTCAAGTCATGGAATCGAGACAGCGCCTGTAAACAAAAGTGAACTGATCTATATTCTCAAAAAAGAATCAGATTACAATCGGGCAATGGTTTCAGCAATTCATCAGACAGCATTGAGTGAGACTGGAATCTCAAAGTATGGCTACAAATATGTTTGTGGAGTGAACGGTGCGGGAGAAACAGTCTTCGGTATTGTGAAAGCAGATTGTTCTTTCAAAAGCGAAATAAGAAGGGCGGTGTTGCAAATATATGGCAAGAAAGATGAACAGTACACCCAAATAGAATTTCATTTAGGGAATGAATCGGATTTCAGGCAAAAAGCTGAAGCATGGGCTGAATTTACGGGGGATAATATAGGGAAAGTAATAGTAGTGGAGCTGAACGGAGAGTTAGTGATGGCTCCTTGCGTAAACTCTGAAATCACCGGTGGGGCTTGTGCGGTTACTGGGCTTTCCGCAGAAAAGATCAATGAACTCTTCATCAGATCGGCGAATAATCCTGTTCACGAGTCAATCCTTATTCAGTGAAACCCTTACACTCTTCTTTATGATGCGTTTTCGCTGCTCTTGCAATGATCGCTCCCGATAAGAGAAGTATTGCGGGAACAAAGATTGGGGAAGTGGAAAAATTTTGCTAACTTTGCACAGCAGTTGCAGCCCATGGCGGGGCGCAACGGATGAATAAATATTATCCAATCATCATCCGCAGGGAATGTAGAAGACCTTGCGCATCCCCAACTTTCCAAAAGGACAGACAATGGACTCTTCTGATTTTAAATTCAACGATATAGCCCCATACGATGACGCCGAGTTCCAGCACAAGATGGCCCATCTTGTCAAAGAGCCTGGCTTTCTCCATGCCGTAAGCTATGCAATGCCCAAGGAAGCTATCCCGGCTCTTATGGAGGATCTTCTGAAAATCACGAATAAATATGATTTTCAGCGTCAGATAATGTTCCCGTTTCTGGAAATGCTTGCGAAAACCACTACGGCGGGAATCACGATAGGAGGCGTGAAGCATTTCAATCCGGCATTGAACTATACGTTCATTACAAACCACAGGGATATAGTCCTCGACGCTTCTTTCCTGAATCTGGCTTTCCTGCGCCACAACATACCCACAACCGAAGTGGCGATCGGAGACAATCTTCTCGTATTTGACTGGATTACGGATCTTGTGCGGCTTAATAAGAGTTTTATAGTCAAGCGTAACACGGGGCTTCGCGAAGGGTTGATGGCGGCCAAGAAACTGTCGGCATATATCCATTACACTATAGTGGAGAAGCATGAGTCTATATGGATAGCCCAGCGTGAAGGACGGGCGAAAGACAGTTCTGATAAGACCCAGGATTCACTTGTGAAGATGCTCGCTCTTTCAGGAGAAGGGGTGTTCATGGACCGGCTCAAGGAGATAAATCTGATGCCTGTGGCGATTTCTTATGAATATGATCCCAACGATTACCTGAAAGCACGCGAGTTTCTGTTGAGACGCCGCGATCCTGATTTCAAGAAAAGCCAGCGGGACGATCTTTTCTCAATGGAAACAGGATTGTTGCAATTCAAGGGTAAAGTCCATTTCCAACTGACCCCCCGGATCAATAACCGTTTGGATCAGATCGGCGATTTCCCTGACACGAATACGGCCGCCCGCCATGTAGGATGTATCATCGATCAGGCTATCCACCGCAGCTATGAGATATTCCCGATCAACTATGTGGCATTCGATATGCTTTATCATACATCACGTTTTGCCAGAAAATACACTTCCGAGGAAAAATCGGGATTTGAGGAGTATCTCGAGAATCAACTTGATAAAGTTGATGTGGCGGACGTAACCGCAGATGAACGCGATTGGATGAAGGAGAAGATAATCACGATGTATGCCAATCCGTTGAAAAATAAACTAAAAACGATTCTCGGAGGAGAAATCTGACCATGAGATTGCAAATCAAGGCTATAGTCGTTTTATTCATAATAAGTTTCCTGATAGACTGGTATGTCTATCTAGATATAAGAAGATATTCGCGGCGTCGGCTGTGGTCCCGGCTGTATCTGGTCTCTTCTGTGATGTGCTGGGCGTTGCTTGCAGCCATAACGGTGATGCCCAAACGTGGGGAGGGTAGCATTATCCCCTTGATGTGGATGCTTTATGCATATATAAGCATCTATCTGCCCAAGATTATATATGTTATCTTCTCGTTAATCGGCAGAATCCCGAGGCTGTGGAAAAGAGAAAGGGTCAGACTCGGACTTTACGTCGGTCTTCCTTTGGCGCTCATATCTTTTGGAGTTATATGGTGGGGCGCTGTCTCCGGCCGTCGGGCGATCGGGCTTAACGAGATAGAGATTGTTTCGGAAAAACTGCCACCGGCCTTTGATGGTTACAGGATTGTTCAGTTTTCTGATGCCCATGTAGGCACATGGGGAAATGACACGACATTCATCAGCGATCTGGTTGATTCGATCAATTCTCTCAATCCTGATATGATAGTCTTTACCGGAGATATTGTAAACCGCTCTACAAGCGAGATATATCCGTTTGTCAAGCCTCTGTCGAGACTGAGAGCCAAAGACGGAGTATATTCCATTATGGGTAACCATGATTATGGTGATTACAAGGATTGGCCCACCCCGGAAGACAGGCAGAGGAACATTGACGAATTGCACCGCGTGCAGCGTGCGATGGGATGGAATATTCTTGACAATGACCATCTGTTTGTCCGCTCCCAATCAGACAGCATAGTTCTTATCGGAGTGGAAAACTGGGGAGAACCTCCGTTTCATCAATATGGAAAGCTTGGCGAAGCCTATCCTTATTCAGCCGGTTCACCGGATAATCTGAATGATGGAAAGTTCAAGATACTTCTCACTCACAATCCGGAACACTGGCGTCAGGAAGTGGCTGAAAAAACGAATGTGGATCTGACTCTCAGCGGACATACCCATGCCATGCAGTTTATCATGAAGCTTGGATCATGGCGATGGTCGCCTGCGAAGTACATCTATCAGCAATGGTCCGGATTGTATGAGAAAAGGACCCAAGGAGGCCAGCCGGTCAGAATATATGTCAACATCGGATGCGGGGAAGTCGGGATGCCTTTCAGAATAGGCGCTGATCCGGAGATAACCCTTATTGTGTTAAGGTCAGCAGAAAATGGAAGCAGTCGCGTCAGATAATCCACATAAAGATAGGGTGCAGGTTGTGATATGCCTCGGCAGCAACTTCGGTGATAGACATTCGGCTCTTACATCGGCTCTTGTATCTATTAAAAATTTTGTGCATGGACTTCGTGTTTCAGGCCTTTACGAGACTCCGGCCGTAGTAAATGCCGGTCTGCATTCAACAGAGTCAGATCCTTATATAAATGCAGTCGCTGTAGGGGAATCAGAACTCGACGTCCGTGAGCTGGATGCGATTTTTAAAAGAATCGAGCAGTCGGCCGGCAGGAATGACAGATGCCGCGAACTTGGTCTTGTGCCTTTGGATATAGACATAGTCTGTTATGGGGGAGACGTCAGGCGTCCCAGGGATTACAGACAGCCCTTCTTTCAGATCGGATATAAGATGCTCGGATTTAGTTGAGCCTGATGATAAAATACATATAGCCCGCATTGATCGTTGAATCAATGCGGGCTATATGTATTTTATTGATATCAGTCTGCGGCTACTTCTACCGGAAGATTTGATTGGGGAGCGGAAGGATTGATGTCGGCTCTGTATTTGGCTTCCCAACCGAGTGCCGAGGCACCAAGTACGGCTGCATCGCTTTCGCGCAATTCAGACAGTATGATTTTTGTTTTACCTCTGAAGATCGGCATGATCGCCTGGTTAAGCGACTCTTTGATCGGTTTGAGCAGAAGATCTCCACTCTTTGCAAGGCCGCCGAAAAGAATGATAGCTTGCGGGCTGGAGAAGGCTATCATGTCTGCGAAAGCCTGGCCAAGTATAGTGCCTGTATATTCAAAAATCTCTTTTGCAAGTTTATCACCGGCAATGGCTGCATCATAAACGTCCTTGGAGGTTATGTCCTCGATCTGAATGCTGCGCAGTTCGGAAGGATCGGTGCGTATTTCAAGAAACTCGCGGGCAGTACGTGCGACACCGGTTGCCGAGCAATAAGCTTCAAGACAACCTGTCCGTCCGCATCCACATATACGTCCGTTGTTGCGTTTGACAATTACGTGGCCAAGTTCACCTGCATTTCCATCATGACCGTACACGAGTTGTCCGTTTACTACGATGCCTGATCCGACGCCCGTTCCGAGTGTGATCATTATGAAATCCCTCATTCCTCTGGCAGCTCCGTAGGTCATCTCGCCAAGAGCCGCTGCATTGGCGTCATTGGTGATAGCCACGGGTATGCCATTGAAAGCTTCGCTTACAGCTTTTGCCAATGGAACCACCGGCCCCCAGGGAAGATTAGGGGCGTTGACCACTTCTCCTGTGTAATAATTTGCATTCGGGGCGCCTATGCCGATTCCCTGGATCTTATCTTCGGCTTCGTTTGCGCGTAGAAGTCTCCCGACCCCCTCTTTGAGCTGATTCACATAGTCGTTGAAGTCCGAATACTTCAGAGTTTTGACAGAATCGCTCGCCACAACGTGTCCGCGGGCGTCAACAATGCCGAAGACAGTGTTTGTGCCTCCTATGTCAATGCCGAGTACATAAGGTTTACTCATGATGGATGTAGATTTTTAAGTTGAGAAGATTATCTTTCTTACCTGCTGATACGGGTACGGAAATAGCTGCTTATGCTATGTCATAATATAGAACAATGAAATAGCCTATATTCCGCACGTCGATGCAAATTTAATGTTTTTATTTCAAAGCCACAAAAAAATGGACATTACTCACGCCAGATCAGTCTTATAATTGTTATATTTGCGGTGGGGCTGGAATTGGAAATTAATTGATGTAATCAAACAATAATATAAATATGGAAATATCCGCACATTTTGATCATTTCAATATAAACGTAACGGATCTGGATCGCTCTCTCCGGTTTTATAAGGAGGCTCTCGGACTTGAGAAGACCGGTGAGATAAAGGCTCAGGACGGTTCATTTGTGATCAACTACCTGTCATCACCAGGCAACTCGTTCCGGCTTGAGCTGACGTGGCTGAGAGATCATGAAGGAGCATACGAACTGGGTGAGAATGAGAGTCATCTCGCGCTCCGGGTTGATGGTTCATACGATGAAATACGTGAATTTCATCGCGCCCATGGATGGATATGCTATGAAAATCCATCCATGGGAATATACTTCATTCACGATCCTGACGACTACTGGATAGAGATACTGCCTGCCGCCCGTAAATGAACTCAACTTTAAGCGGTCTTGGATTGTTAATAAATCAGAAAAATCAAAACACACCTGAAAATTATGAATTTTAACAATTTTACAATTAAGTCGCAGGAGGTGGTGCAGAAAGCTATCGAGCTGACCCGTCAGGCAGGTCAGCAGCAGATAGAACCTGTTCATCTTCTGAAAGCGGTATTTTCTGAAAGCGAAACCATTGTTAATTTCGTTTTCCAGAAACTCGGAACAAGTCTCGCTCCGGTGGCTCAGGCTGTCGATAAGGATATAGCATCGCTTCCTAAAGTCTCAGGAGGCGAGGTCTTTCTCAGCAGGGAGTCTAATGACGCCCTGCAGAAAGCAGTTGACTTCTCAAAGTCGATGGGAGATGAATATGTCTCCGTCGAGGCAATCATGGTCGGGATTCTCAGGACAAAGTGTTCCGCTTCACGGATACTTAAAGATTTCGGTATGACTGAGAAAGGTCTTGAGGCGGCAATCTCGGAATTGAGAAAGGGAAATAAGGTTACCGGCCAAAGTGCGGAGGAATCATATCAGGCATTGTCGAAATATGCGATCAATCTGAATGACCGCGCGCGCAGCGGCAAACTGGATCCTGTGATAGGACGGGATGAAGAGATACGCCGCGTTCTCCAGATTCTGTCGAGAAGGACGAAAAACAATCCGATGCTCGTAGGAGAACCCGGCACAGGTAAAACAGCTATTGCCGAGGGGCTGGCTCACAGGATTGTCAGGGGCGATGTGCCTGAAAATCTTAAAAGCAAGCAGATATACTCACTCGATATGGGAGCCCTTGTGGCCGGAGCCAAATACAAGGGAGAGTTCGAGGAGCGTCTGAAGGCGATAGTCAATGAGGTTACGCAGAGTGACGGGGAGATAATCCTCTTCATAGATGAGATACATACACTGGTAGGCGCAGGAAAAGGAGAGGGCGCAATGGACGCCGCAAATATCCTGAAACCTGCTCTCGCAAGAGGTGAACTGCGTTCGATCGGAGCCACTACTTTGGATGAATATCAGAAATATTTCGAGAAAGACAAGGCTCTTGAGCGTCGTTTCCAGAAAGTCATGGTTGATGAGCCGGATGAATTGAGTGCCATATCAATTCTCCGCGGTCTTAAAGAGAGGTATGAAAACCATCATAAGGTGCGGATTAAAGATGAGGCGATAATAGCTGCGGTGCAATTGTCTGTCAGATATATCACCGATCGTTTCCTGCCTGACAAGGCGATCGATCTCATTGATGAAGCCGCCTCTAAACTGCGGCTCGAAATGGATTCTATGCCTCAGGCTCTTGATGAGGCAGCACGTAAGATCAAGCAGCTTGAGATAGAGCGTGAGGCACTCAAGCGTGAAGGCAACGACTATAAACTCAAGGAGATAGATGAGGATCTTGCCAACCTGCGGGATTCAGAAAAATCCCTGAGGGCAAAATGGTCTGCCGAAAAAACGGAGATCAACAAGATTCAGCAGAACAAGATCGACATCGAGCAGCTGAAGATAGAGGCAGAGAGAGCGGAGCGTGAAGGCGACTATGCCAAGGTAGCCGAGATCCGCTATTCAAAGATCAAAGCCAAGGAAGACGAGAACCAGCAGATCCAGGAGCGCCTCAAAGGACTTCAGGGAGAAGGAGCCATGATCAAGGAGGAGGTTGACTCAGAGGATATTGCCGAGATCGTAAGCAGATGGACCGGGATTCCGGTGAAAAAAATGGCTCAGAGTGAAAAAGAGAAACTTCTTCATCTTGAGGAGGAACTTCACCGGCGCGTTGTCGGACAGGATGATGCGATCAAGGCTGTGGCGGATGCTGTAAGACGTTCGCGTGCAGGGCTTAATGATCCCCGTCGTCCGATAGGATCGTTCATTTTCCTGGGCACCACAGGTGTCGGCAAAACGGAACTTGCCAAAGCTCTGGCTGAGTATCTGTTTGACGATGAGGATATGATGACCCGCATCGACATGAGCGAATATATGGAGAAACACTCAGTCAGCCGTCTCGTAGGAGCGCCTCCGGGATATGTAGGCTATGAAGAGGGTGGCCAGCTCACGGAAGCTGTGCGCCGCAAGCCTTACAGCGTGGTTCTTTTCGACGAGATAGAAAAAGCCAATCCGGATGTATTCAACATCCTTCTTCAAGTGTTGGACGACGGCAGACTTACGGACAATAAGGGAAGATTCATCAATTTCAAGAATACGATCATAATAATGACCTCAAACGAAGGATCGTCCATTATCCGTGATAATTTCGCGAAGTCGGAAGGGAATGATCGTGAAGAGGTGATACATCGCACCAAACAGGATGTGATGGATCTTCTCAAGATGAAGATCAGACCAGAATTCCTGAACCGGATAGATGAAATCGTCCTGTTCACTCCGCTCGCGAAGAAAGAGATTCAGGAAATAGTGGATCTGCAGGTGAAAGGAGTCCAGAAGATGCTGGCATCCAACGGCGTTACACTCGAGATCTCAAAGGCTGCACTTGAACTCCTTGCCGAAGATGGTTTTGATCCTGAGTTCGGGGCGCGTCCCGTCAAACGCACGATACAGAGAATGGTTCTGAACCAGTTGTCGAAAGACATTCTCGCACAGAAAGTTGACAGAGAACATCCGATTGTGATAGATCGTCAGGACGACAGGCTGGTGTTTAAAAACTAAACTGTGGCAACATAAAAAAGGAGCCGTACTTTCCTTGTGGAAGGTGCGGCTTTATTCATGCCTACGCATATCTTATCCGTATTGGCTCTTTTTGGAATCCTTCGGGCGGAATTGGCCGATAAAATTTTGCCGATAAATAAATAAGACGTAACTTTGCAGCCGACAGTCGGAGACTTCACAGCAGACTATCCTTAAATCAATAATACCAAAAATCAACGAATGGATTCTAAAGTAACTCTTTGCCCCAATAAAGTGGTGCAATTTCTCGGCAAGCAGCCGAGCGAGATCCGCAAGGCAGACATCATCCGTTTCATAAAAGAAAACGGGATCAAGATGGTCAACTTCATGTATCCTGCCGATGACAATCGTCTTAAGACTCTCAATTTCGTAATCAATTCAGAGGAATATCTTGATTCGATCCTCACATACGGTGAGCGTGTCGACGGATCAAGCCTCTTCCCCTTCATCGAGGCTGGCAACAGCGACCTCTATGTGATTCCCCGTTATGCAACGGCTTTTGTGGATCCCTTCGCTGAAATTCCCACTCTTTCGATGCTCGCATCGTTCTTCGACAAGGAAGGAACACCGCTTCAGTCGAGTCCCGAGCAGACTCTCCGTAAGGCATGCAAGGCTTTCCACGACGTTACAGGCTATGATTTCTACGCCATGGGAGAACTTGAATACTATGTTATTTCCGAAGACAGCGGTCTTTTCCCTGCGTCAGACCAGAAAGGCTACCACGAGTCAGCACCATACGCCAAGTTCAATGATTTCCGCGCTGAATGCATGGATCTCATATCGCAGGCTGGCGGTCAGATAAAGTATGGCCACAACGAAGTCGGCAACTTTACAATCGATGGCAAGATCTTCGAGCAGAACGAAATCGAGTTCCTTCCGATCCCGGCTATGCAGGCAGCTGACAATCTGATGGTTGCCAAATGGATCATCCGTACTCTCGCGATGAAGAAAGGATACGACGTAACATTCGCTCCTAAGATCACAGCCGGAAAGGCAGGTAGCGGTCTTCATATCCATTTCAAGGTTATGGACGGCGACACCAACATGATGACTTGCGGCGGACAGTTGAGCGACGTAGCCAAGAAGGCTATCGCCGGCATCCTTACTTACGCTCCCGCCATCACGGCTCTCGGCAACAAAGTGCCCACAAGCTATTTCCGTCTCGTGCCTCATCAGGAAGCTCCTACATCAGTATGCTGGGGCGACCGCAACCGTTCTGTTCTCGTGCGTGTGCCTCTTGGATGGACAGGCAAAAACGACATGAGCTCGCAGGCCAATCCTCTTGAGGCCGGTTCGCCGACAACACCTCCGCAGAAGCAGACTGCCGAACTTCGTTCAGCAGACGGATCAGCAGACGTATATCAGCTCATTGCCGGAATGGTTGTCGCAGCCCGCATCGGCTTTGAGATGGAAGATTCACTGAAGCGTGCCGAAGACATGTATGTCAGCGTAAACATCCATAATGACGAGAACCGTGCTAAACTGGAGTCTCTCGAATCCCTGCCTGACAGCTGTGTGGCGTCTGCCGCAGCTTTGGAGGCCAGCCGCGAGGCGTTCGAGCGTTATGATGTGTTCTCTCCCCAGATGATAGACGGTATCATCAACAAACTCAGAGGTTTCAAGGATGACCATCTCCGCAAGGAACTTGAGGGGGATCGTCAGGGCATGCTCGATCTTGTAAGAAAGTATTGGCACTGCGGCTAATCCGGTTCCGGATTCATGCGAAATGATTGATATCACCATTGCCGCTTCATTAACAGTGGGGCGTCAATGGTGATTTTTCAAATAGCCTAAATGTAGGATATTGATGAAATTGCTTACTGAGAAAGATAGAATCCGCTATGCCAGGAATATCGCTATAGAGGATATGGGAGAGGCTGGGCAAAGAAAGCTGCTCGATGCAAAGGTTCTTGTAGTGGGCTGCGGAGCGCTCGGATCAGTAGTCTCTACCTATCTTGTGGCTTCAGGCGTAGGAGAGGTGGCCATAGCTGATTTTGACACGATTGATATAAGCAATCTCCAACGTCAGGTTATGTACCGGACTGAAGACGCAGGACTTTATAAGAGTTCCGTATTGGCTGAAAGGCTTAGGTCGCTCAATCCTGATGTCAAGGTAACTGATCTTAGAATGGTGGTCAGGGAGAAGGATGCGATGGATTTGTTCGGCAATTATGATTTCATAGTTGATGGCAGTGATAATCCAAACACCAAATATATGACTTCGGGTGTATGCGAGAATTTAGGACTACCATGTTCTATTGGAGGAGTCTATGAATTCAAGGGTCAATTGACTACATATCTTCCAGGGACAACGCCATATCATTCAATATTCCCTCCCATTAGGACTTCCGGGATTCTTCCATGTTCGTCCGGTGGTGTTTTCGGACCGTTGCCAGGCATGATAGGCACAATGCAGGCTTCTGAAGCGATAAAATACATTGCTGAATGCGGCGAGCTGCTGACAGACAAGCTGTTTATAGCCGATCTGAAAAAGATGCAGTTTATGCTCTTTGCAGTTTAAGAGTTTGTTATCAAACAAGATATAATCCGGAACATTCATCCCAAGTGGTTGTTTATAAGGGAAAGTCCAAATGTGGTTTACATGAATACAACTGTCAATAAAACGCCAATAGGAATATTCAACGATAGTTTTCCTCCTATTATCGATGGGGTTACATTGACTGTTGAGAATTATGTAAGGTGGTTGCCTCTGATGGGAATGGATCCCTGTGTTGTTACTCCATGGAATCCTGAGAGGGTGGATTGCGGTTGTGATGTGATCCGGTATTTTTCTTTGCCTATATATTCGCGGCATCCATATCGGTATGGTTATCCAAAGGCGGATCCAGCGATATGGCGGAAGCTTTCCACACGTAAATTCAGTCTTGTTCATTCTCATTGTCCGTTTTCATCAGGACGGCTGGCAGTCTACGTCAAAAAAAGTCAGCGTGTTCCGTTGATAGGTACTTTTCATTCAAAATACAGGACTGATCTTGAACACTCGTTGCGGCATCTGCCTTGGATGATCCCGATTATCATGAGACGGATTCTCAGATTCTTCGACATGTGCGATGAAGTATGGATTCCCCAGCCGGCTGTCGAGGAAACTGTGAGGGAATACGGCTACAAGGGTAAGCTGACAGTGGTGGACAACGGGATAGACTATGCTGACATGACGGTAGAAGAGTCGGATAGATTCAAATTCAGATGCAAAAGAGAACTGGGGATTGAACCGGATACATTGTCATTGTTGTTTGTGGGTCAGCATATCTGGGAGAAAGGGATAGGGCTGATTGCCGAAGCTCTTAAAAAGATCGATGGTGATGTCAGATTTCACATGAATTTTGTGGGAACGGGATATGCGGCCAAAGAATTGCAGGCGATGGTAGATTCGTCGGGACTCTCATCCAGAGTGAGATTGTGTGGATCTGTAACGTCAAGAGAAGAACTAAAGATCTACTATGGTGCTTCAGACCTTTTCCTGTTCCCATCGCTATATGACAATGCCCCGCTTGTGGTCAGGGAAGCGGCCGCGCTCGGTACTCCTTCCGTAATACCGCTGGGATCGACAGCGTCGGAAGTGATAAGGGATGGGGTAAACGGATTTCTCTCGGAAAGGTCTGCCGATGCTTATGCGGATATGATAAAGAGACTTGACAGGCAAAGAGATTTAATCGCTTCGGCGGGACTCGGGGCTAAACGCACTTTGGTGAGAAGCTGGGAGGATGTGGTAGAAGAAGTCGCTGACAGATATAGGATACTAATAAAAAACCATCAAAACAGATGAGTGAGACTATGCCCGATCATGGCGAGGATATGCAGGAACCGCAGATATCAAAGAAAACGTTTGCAACGTGGAAAGTCATTCTTCCTGTTGTCATCGGACTCGGTGTAGTCATTTATATGTTCATACATGATGCCGGGAAAGAGAATCTGTTTGAAATCCTGGGTTCCATAAGGATAACACCACGCACTGTAGGATTCATCATAATAGCGTTCTTATGTATGTTTGGCCGGGATTTTGGATTGACCTGGAGATTCAGGGCTTTGACAGACAGGGAACTAAAATGGTCCAAGGCCTTGAAGGTTGATATGCTTTGTGAGTTCACTTCATGTGTAACGCCATCTGCCGTCGGTGGCAGTTCGTTGGGAATGGTGTTCCTGTGGTCGCAGGGAATTAATTTCGGCCGGGCTACAACTTTGATGATGACCACGCTGTTTCTCGACGAGTTATTTTTTGTGCTTTCATGCCCGGTTGTTGCATTTCTTACTCCTGGTTCAGAATTGTTTGCATCAGGGGGCACTGATTTTTCGCATGGAATAAGGATTACATTCTGGACTGTTTACGGGGTTCTCGCTTTATGGACTTTTGTGTTGTTTATGGGGATAATAGTTAAGCCGTTGTGGATAAGGTCTGTTTTGATGAAAATATTCTCGATCAGATTACTAAGGAGGTGGCATTCGGGTATGGCGGCTCTTGGCGACAATATGGTTGCCACGTCCGCCGAATTGAAAAGCAAGCCTATGCGCTTCTGGATAGAAGTTTTTATGGGTACGGCCTTGTCGTGGATCTCCCGGTATCTTGTTGTCAATGCATTGTTTCTCGCTTTTCTTCCTCAGGCTGACCCGTATGGATGGATCATTCTCGCCCGCCAGTTTGTAATCTGGGTTGTGCTTATGGTCAGTCCGACACCGGGCGGATCCGGATTGAGTGAATGGCTTTTTTCTGAATACTATGGCGATTTGGTTCCGACTGTCGGCATGGCATTGATTCTGGCTATATTCTGGAGATTGATTTCATACTATCTTTATCTGGCCATAGGGGCGGCAATTGTGCCCGGATGGTTGAAAAATACTTTATCAAAAATAAAAAGAACATGAATAAACCTAAGTTTACAGCAATTATACCGGCTCGATACGCATCTTCCCGTTTCCCGGGTAAACCGTTGGCAAAAATAGGTGGAGTGGAGATGATTGTCCGCGTCGCAAGGCAGGTTGAGAAATCGGTTGACAGTGTGATAGTCGCCACTGATGATGAGCGTATAAGTCAATGTGTGGAAAGCAATGGCATAAAGTGTGTGATGACATCTCCCGCTCACAGAAGCGGGACGGACCGGATTGCCGAGGCATGCCGGTTGTTGGATTCGGATTCGGATGTGGTGATCAATGTGCAAGGAGACGAACCTTTTATCCGTCCGGAGCAGATCGAGCAACTGAAAGAATGTTTCATATCGAGAGAAGACACGCAGATTGCTACCCTTGTCAGGCTTTTTGACAAAAACAAAGGGTTTGAGGCTCTGTTTGATCCCAACATTGTCAAAGTGGTTTTTTCCGGGAAGATGAAAGCATTGTATTTTTCGCGGAGTATTATCCCGTATGTGCGTGGAGTAGAATGGCAAGATTGGCTTTCAAAATCATCGTTTCATACGCATATCGGCATTTATGCCTATAGAAGGGAAGTTCTGGATAGGATCACGCATCTTCCTCCGTCTCCTCTTGAGCTTGCAGAGAGTCTGGAGCAATTAAGGTGGCTTCAGGCGGGAATACCGATAGATGTGGCGGTAAGCGATTATCCCACTGTGGGCATTGATACCCCGGCCGATCTTGAAGCGGCGGAAAGAATGTTGCGTGAAATGAATGACATCTGATGAGTACTATGGAAGTGAAGTTTGCTGAAAATATAAGATCAGTAATCAAGCATTACAAAGCAATAGTGATTACAGCCGATGTTTCCAACGCTCCGACAGATGACAGACTATGGTCGGAGATCGAGGCGGCGGGGAGAAGAATAAAGGATGGTTATGCCATTGACCAGATAAAGAGAAGACCGGCTATTTCGGCAACACGCACAGCATATAAACTGTTGGGCAAGGATCCCAATCGGTATAGACCGTCGGCGGAATCGCTCTGCAGGCGTGTGGTTAACGGCAAAGGCCTATATCGGCTAAGCACTATGGTGGATATAATAAATCTGATCTCAATGGAGACAGGGTATAGCATAGGCGGTTTTGATGCCGAGAAGGTGAGCGGATCTGTTCTGACACTTGGAGTCGGGGAGGCAGGAGAGGAATTTGATGCGATCGGCCGGGGTTTGCTAAATATAGCCGGTCTTCCCGTATATCGGGATGAATCCGGACCTATCGGGACTCCGACAAGCGATGTGGTCAGGACATCGCTGACTGAGTCAACAAAAAAGCTGCTCATGATAGTCAATATGTATGGTGAGGAATCAACCGATGAAGACGCGGTAGTTGACATGTCCGTGGCTCTTTTGAAAAAATATGCATCGGCTGAAAACATTTCTATAGAAAAATATTTATTAAGTTAGCCGTTGTAATACAATATTTTATCTTAATGTGAGAGGCATTCGTGATAAAAAAATACTGCTGGGGTAGAACAAATTTTCATGTCCGGGTGTTATTCTATCGTAAAACATCTGAAAACAACTTGAAAAAATACCTAAACATGAAAACAAAGGAATCTTTCAAACAGCGTCTCGTCGGTCTGCAGGGTAATCTTCTTAGCTTCGCTTATCAGCTTACGACAAACCGCGAGGCTGCCCAAGATCTTCTTCAGGACACCACACTCAAAGCTCTCGACAATGAAGAGAAGTATGTGGATAATGTCAATTTCAAGGGCTGGATCTTCACGATAATGAGAAATATCTTTATCAACAATTATCGTCAGACCGTAAGAAAAGCGACCGTAATTGACCAGACAGAGGATCTTTACCACCTCAATATCTGTCAGGACAGTGGTCTGGCCACGCCTGAAGGATCGTTCGCTGTCAAAGAGATTTCTACAGCAGTCAATGCATTCTCACCGGAATATCGCGAACCATTTACGCTTTATCTTGCCGGTTATAAATATAATGAGATAGCTGATAAAATGGGTCTTCCGCTCGGCACAGTGAAAAGCCGCATCTTCTTCGCGCGCAAGAAACTTCGCGAGCAGCTTAAGGATTATGCCCGTTGATTCAGGCTTCAGAAAAAGAATTACAGGTATTTAGTTTTTATGTTTTGCAGGAGCGTGCCGTCAGAAGGGCGCTCCACCCAAATCTTCAGGCGTCGGCATTGAGTTGTCGGCGCCTAAACTATTTCAATGCTTGCTCTTCTTCGCCACAATATATAACGCCCGGAACAACAGGGTAACTCTGCCATCGGGATCGGTGATGCTCCTGAACATGTCCCGTATCGTACCGAAACGGCCGAATGCTCCGCCGACACCGGTTTCTCTAAGATGGCGCATCGCTTCTTTAGGCGAATCAAACACGATTTCGATTGAATCCTCTTCGGTATAAACGGAATTGAAATATTTTTCTGCCATGCGGCAAATCTCTTCTGCTGGGATATAGAGCATTGGAGATGGCCTGAATTGATCGAATTTACTTAGAGTACCGGGCAGGAATGTGGAGCATGCCAAAACACCATCCTGTTTAAGCACTTTTGCGGAATTCATGAAGAAGCGGTCAAGATTCCTGAACCATTGTATGGTGGATGCGCTGAGAATCATGTCGTATGAAGATTCCGTTTCATCGATCCACAATTCCGCATCCCTGACGTAATACCGTTCAGCTGGTGCCAGATTGAAATGTCGGGTAGGATACAAGTCCACGTAGTCGATGGATGACGGTTTGACAACAGGCGCGTAACTATGCGTGAAAAGACCGGTGCCTTGCCCTATTTCCAATACATTCCCATTCTCAGTGATGTCAAGACCCTTTATTATGTCTGTCAGCCTCCTTATTATTATCGACTGGGCTTTCGCCTCGGAATCATAGGTTCTTGCAGAGGTCTGAAACCTTTTCCCGACTTTAGCTGTATCTGGAATTGTCGCATTAACAATTCTGGATATGGCTATATAATGTGGATCATCAAGTTCGTAGATTTCTTCAGAGTCTGTATTGCTGGAATTCCATGCTCTCGCCTGATTGGCTGGAGGAAATATACGGTCATGTTTCCCTATGTAGGCACGCCGCCATCTTATATTGGATTCATGGGGCTTTTCAGAGGCTTTCATTATTGACAGAAGCTCATCTTTGAGTGCCGCTACCGGCTCGGAACCTTTCCCGAGTTTTTCCATCAGAACGGGATCATTAGAATTCAGCATACGTTTCCTGAATTTGGAAAGATTCCTGTCGTCGAGGTTGTCTGCGGTACCTTTGAATATGCTTGACGGAATGCCGAGTTCATCATTGACAGGAAACTCAGTCCCGTTTATGGCAAAAGCCATCGATATGTTTTCGTCGGCTGTTATGACTCTTGAAGCTGCCCAGACACCGAGCGACCATGCATAAAGATATATTGTGGAATATTTCTTGAGTTCGTCGTATGGGAAATCGAGCGATGAAAAATCGGAAACGACGGCGGTGTCCCAATCCTCTTTTATAATGTCGGAATATAAATCCACGCCAGTAGACCACCCGGCAAATATAAGAATAAGCCGTTTGTTATCATCTTTATGATGAGTCAGTGAGAACTTCATTTGTTTAGAAACTTGGGTAAAAGTGTTTCCAAAGTTGACAACAGTGAACTGATGTCATCGTCTCTCAGAGAGCTGTTGAGAGAAAAACGTATGCGTTCGGTGCCGGGCGGAACTGTCGGACGTCTTATCGGGAGAGCGTCGAAACCGTTTGCCCTTAATTCCGAAGCAAGTTTGACGGCAGATTCTGCGTCTCCTGTTGTCAGGGGTATAATTTGTGATTCGGAATTGTTTTGTTTTCCGGTGATCTTTTCGATTCCGCATCTGAGATTGCCGGAGAGCGTTGACAACCGTTTGCGTTCATTGTTCATTGAAAGCATTTTTTCAATCATAATTATAGACCGGGCGGCGCAAACGGGTGGGAGAGAGGTCGAGAATATGAAAGGTCGGGAGGTGTTTATCAGAAGATCGATGATTATGTCTGAGGCTACGACAAATGCCCCGGCTGATGCCAAAGCCTTGCCTAAAGTCCCGACAATGATATCCACTTGGTCAGTGAGTCCAAGTTCTTCAGCAAGTCCGAGACCTTTTTCTCCGCGTACTCCAAACGCATGGGCTTCGTCAAGATAGATGATAAGCTCCGGATATTTTTCTTTGAGTTTTACAATTTTCTCAAGTGGCGCGAGATCGCCGTCCATGCTGTAGATCGATTCCACGACCACGATTATTCGCCGGTATGATTCGGATTCTTTCGCAAGAATTTTCTCTAGTCTGGCTATGTCATTGTGCGGGAAGCGTTTGAACTCGGCCTTCCCTACTGCCAGACCGTCAATGACTGAGGCATGGATGCATTTGTCGCATAAAAACAGAGTGGATCTTTGGGCGAGAGATGATATGGTGCCAACGTTGGCATGATAACCGGAGTTGAAAATTAATGCTTTTCGATGGAAGAGGCTGGAAATTAGCTGTTCCAATTGAGCATGGTATTTCCCTCTCCGTGACAGGAGGCGTGAGGCGGCGGATGTGAAACCGGCATCAGGAAAGCGCTCGGAGAGTTCTTTGTCGAATTCATCTTCCCTTGCGGCAAGACCAAGATAGTCGTTGGATGATAAATCAATGGCATAAGACCTGTCAGATTCCGGGATAGAACGTAACCGTCCCTCATCCCGGAGTTTGCCCATAATCTCATAATATACATCCAGAGACTTGTTCATCAGCAATAGAGCCTTTTTATTATTTTCAAAAGTGCATCGCACAATGAGTGCAATTGCTCGTCGGTGATTGCCATGTATGGAGGCATTATATAGGCATTCCTGCCAAATGGCCTTATCCATACTCCCTCCTCCACACACATTTGTTGGAACGGGGCAAGATCCACCTCATTCTTAAGCTCAATCACTCCAATTGCTCCGAGAACTCTGACATCCGCCGTGCAGGGTAAAGTCGCTGCCTCCGCAAGACGCTCTTTCATGATAGCTTCGATCTCTTGTATGCGGTTTTTCCATGAAGAGTTGACAAGTAGCTCGGTTGACGCGATTGCTACCGCGCAAGCGAGGGGATTGCCCATGAATGTCGGGCCATGCATCATGACTCCTGCTCTTGATGATGAGATTCTGTCTGCTATTGCCGCTGTTGTTGCCACTGCGGAGAAAGTCATGAATCCTCCGGTCAAGGATTTCCCGATCAGCATTATATCAGGCTCTACGCCGGAATATTCACATGCGAACATTTTCCCGGTCCGACCGAATCCGGTAGCGATTTCATCAAATATCAGGATCAGTCCGAGATCGTCGCACTGTTTCCTTAGCTCGCGTAGATATTGCGGATGATAAAAGCGCATTCCTCCGGCTCCCTGCACGATGGGTTCAAGTATCACGCCAGCTATTGTGTCAGCGTTTTCCGCGAGCATTATCCGCATAGGTTCGTAATCAGCCGGATCCCATTCCTCTCCGAATCTGCATTGTGGGGCCGGCGCAAAATGTCTTATCGGCAGGGATGTCCCGAATGCACCGTGCATGCCGGTAACCGGATCGCAAACCGACATGGCATTCCATGTATCTCCGTGATATCCAGAACGGATTGTGGCAAAATTAGTGTGCGGTGGATCATCTATCGCCTGCACAGCCATTTTCATCGCTATTTCTGTGGCCACGGAACCAGAGTCGGCGTAGAAGATATGGTTCATTGACGGAGGGAGTATGGAGAGCAGTAGCTTCCCGAGGTCGATCGCTGGCTGATGAGTTAATCCACCGAACATGACATGACTCATTCTGTCGATCTGATTCTTGGCAGCCTGATTGAGAACGGGGTGATTGTAGCCATGTATCACGCACCACCACGAAGACATGCCGTCTATCAGTTCAGTTCCGTCTGCAAGGGTTATAATGGCTCCAGAAGCGTGGTCCACCTTGAAAGTCGGCAGAGGATCATGAGTAGAGGTATATGGATGCCACAGATGATCGTGGTCAAAACTATCGTGTATCTGTCCGGTTGAATCTGTTCTTGTCATCTCATTGAGAAATTTGCGATGACAAAATTACAAAAAAAAGCACTGACAACAAAATGTAATGAGGGATGGCATAAGGGATCAGCTCCCCTTGTCTTATTATCGACGAAGCTCGGCCTCGATGGATTCCACGGCCTCTGTCAGTTCCCGGGCAAACGGCATGCGGTCTTTTACCGCAGCGATGCCATGCATCACGGTGGTGTGTGTTCGGTTCAGCTTGCGTCCGATGGATTTGAGCGACAATTCTGTGAGTTTATTTCCCAGGAACATGGCCACCATTCGCGCGTCAGCAATCTCCCGCACTCTGCTTTTTGAGAAAATGACGTCAGGGTTAAGATTGTAATATTCGGCGGTGGCGTCGACTATCATGTCAAAATTGATAGTTTTCTTTACCTGTTTTACGGAATTGCGCATTACGCTGCGGGCCATCTCAAGGGATATAGGCGCATTGAGGGTAATGCTTCTGGTCAGGATACCCATTACGATTCCCTCAAGTTCCCGGACTGATCCGGCAGTGTTCTCCGCGATATAGTCCAATACCTCGTTGGGGAGGTCGAGACCATTTTTAGATGCTTTATAATGTAATATCTGTTTTCTTAAGGAGGCATCCGGACGCGAAAGCTTTTCTGTAACTCCCCACTTGAATCGGTCTATCAGACGATCGGTGATGCCATCAAGTTCAACAGGAGGACGGTCGCATGTGAAAACCAATGTTTTCCCTCTGTGGTGCAGATGGTTGAAAATTGGGAATAGCGCGTTCATTGTCCCGTCTTTGAAAGATAGTTCCTGCAGATCGTCAAAGAGCAGGGCGTCCATTTGCTGAAACCAGTTGATGAATCCGGGTATCTCTTTTTTTATTGTCGCTCCGGCCAGTAGGTTCTGAAACTGACGCATCGGCATGAACAAAACCTTTGAAGCCGGGTTTATCTCCTTTATCCTTATCCCTATGGCTTGGATCAGGTGTGTTTTACCGACGCCTACATCTCCGTATAGAAAGAATGGGTTGAAGTCATTCTTATTGGGATTGTTGGCAATATATTCGGCTATGGTGAAAGGAAGTTTGTTGCTTTCTCCCACACAGTAGTTCTGAAAGTTGAGCGATTCGTTCAGTTGCGGGTCGATCTCGCCTTCATCCAGATTATCCTGTGATTCAAGAGGATTTACTGCCCTGCGCGCCTGTTTGTTGACTTTGCTGTAGATCACGGGGCTTTGTTCAGGGCTTTCGATCCGGACTTTACTGTTGTCATCATGGTTGATGACATTTATTTCGTAGGCCAGTTTCACACCGGCGCCGAAACTGCGGCGGAGTGATGCGATTATGATATTGTAGAAATCATATTCGTATTTCTCGAAGAAAAAGTGGGAGGGGAGTCCTATGGTAAGCTCGTTTCCGTCAAAGCCGTTGAATGTAGCGTCAGCAAACCACGTGTCGAATCGTTCCTGACCGACATTGGCTCTGATGAGCCTTGTGAAATTATTCCATTGTTGTTGAAATTGTTCTCGCATGATCGCTTGGTGTGGTTGTCTGCTGAAGCGCATTTTGGCGTTAAGCGGTTACAAATTTCGCTCAAAATTTGTAAAAAAAAAAATGCAAAAATTTTTGGAAGTGTTGATTTTAATTGAAAGTGTTGACAATCAGTGGAATGTATACACGTATGTGATCATGTGTGAATTGTTGCTATATATTTATGGTCAATTTACAGTGAATCAGATGATTATAAATATGCGACAGCTATGTGTGATAAATCTATATTATTGTAGTTATTACGAAATGGTCTGATAATATTACGAATCCGTTATCCGGATTCAGTCCGGATAGCGGATTCGTAATCATGTATGCGTCAAGCAATATTGGCTTTGATATATTCCTTATATTTCAATATCAAAGCAATTTTATGCTTATATATCTTTTGGGGTTCTTTTTTATGTCTATTATAAGCGAGTCGATGTCGGCAGCCACATTGTTAAGCCTGTTGTAAAGCTCCGGATCTGTGGTGAGCTGTCCGAGAGTTGACTTGGTATCGTTTAATTGGTTCGAGAATTTGGTTAGATTGCTTGTTAACTGGTCTATATTGTTCATGGTAGACTGCAGTGGGAGCGATCGGAGTTGTCTGGACAAATCTGTGAGATTGTACGTTATGGTATCGATATTTTGGGTAATTCTTCCTGCATTTCCAAGAATATATGGAACCTGACGGTTCATTGAAGTGTTAAGTCCGCTTGACGTTGCCAGCAGATTGGCGGTGATTCCATCTATTCTGCCTATTGATGCAACCAAGGCCGGATCAGAGACGAGAAGATTAAGATTGTAAAGGAGCGTGTCCACCCGGGGGAGTATCTGGTTTACCTTCGGCATTACTTCGTCGGTGAGTGCTGAAAGGGCGTCAGGGGAACTTCCGGTCGCTATATCGCCGCCTACGGCAAGTTTCCTCTTGGAGACACCTAATTTCAATTCCACAAATGCCCCGCTTAGGAAGTTGCTGCCGATAAGTGCTTTGGAATCTTCAGGAACCTGAAGCTCCTTGTTCAGGGCAAGCAGGACTTTTATGTGTCCGGGATTTGAGTAGTCGTAAGATATTTCCCGGACCTGCCCCACTTTGTATCCGTTTAGAGTAACAGGCGCTGCGGTTTCAAGACCGGCTACATCTGTATATGTGGCATAATAGAAATTAGCCGGTTTGAATAGATTGATTCCCTTGAGAAAATCAATGCCTACTATTAATATTGCAATGGCGACTATAACGCTGATTCCTATTATAAATTCCTTGGTAAATATTTTTTTCATATTTGCGAATATTTCATTTTGGGTTTATTGATAGCAAGGAGTAAGTTGATATGTCGGAGCTTAATTGTCCGGTTCTTACTTCTATCACATGGCTTTATCTTTTTTTGTGTCTTGCCCGCAAGGATCCTTTATTGATATGGCTGTCTGAATCGGATCCTTCTCTTGATTCTAACGCCGTCTGGCTCTTTTTGTTTTTGGCAGTCGTCGGGGATCCGAGGAAAGCTTTGGCTGTTTTTTCCTGTGGATCGGCTGGCGTCTTGCCAAGTGCTACAATCTTATTGTTTACTATGCGTTTGTCCGACTTGCTTTTAGAATCGTGCCGGTTGTTTTTGTTTTTAGTGTTTTTTGCGATTTTGTTTTTTTCGGGATGTGGATCGACGACAGATTTTTTATCCGCATCATTATTGTCGATCCGGGTATTTGACTTTATGTCTACAAAATCCGCTTTGGTTTTTGAAGATCTTGGATGTGTGTTGACCACGATTGATTTTGCCTCAAGATCTCTGTTTGCGGATTCTATTCTCGAAGCATTGGAACGTCGGCGTCTTTTTGATGGAATTGCAGTTTTTGTGGATGCAGTAGGAGTTGACACGGCCGATTTCCGGGGAGCGTTGTCGCATGTTGCGAGAAGTATGGTTTCATCTCCGCTTTCATTATCATAAATCTCCGCCTCAGCTCTGTTTTTGGATGAAGATGTCTTTACAAGATTGTCCCGGTATTTAACAACGGCTTTATATATTGCTTCGGCCAGCTTGTTGTGCCCGGTTTCTGAAGCCATGAATTTGGCTGAATTGGGATTGCATATAAAATCGAGTTCTATCAGCACAGCAGGCATTGATGTGGCCCATAAAACCCAGAATCCGGCCTGATGCACCCCTCTGTCCCGTCGGCCGGCCTCGGCTACGAGTTGTTTTTGAACTTCATTTGCAAACCTTATGCTTTGGCTCAGGTTTTTTTTCTGGGCCATCTCAAATATTATATAAGATTCGTCTGAATTGGGGTCAAACCCTTTGTATTTCTGGCCGAATCCTTTTTCAAGTTCGATCACGGCATTTTCCCGTCGGGCGACAGCCATATTGTTGGCATCTTTGTGCAGCCCGAGGGCATAGACCGATGCGCCTGCTACTGATCGTCTGTTTTTATTTGATGCATCCACTGAATTGGTATGGATGGATATGAACAGGTCAGCTTTTGCGCTGTTGGCTTTGTCTGCGCGCTGCTGAAGAGAGATGAAAGTGTCATTGTCTCGCGTCATCACGACCTTGACATTTTTCATCTTTTTCCTTATCTTTTGCGCAAGGGCCTGGGCTACGCCGAGATTAATGTCTTTTTCCTTAACGCCATTGTCAACAGCACCAGTGTCCTTCCCTCCATGACCCGCATCGATGACCACAGTGAATGTAGACTTCTCTGAATGTCGCTTTGCCGCTGCGAAGCATTGGAGAGGGGCGATGAGCAGTGCTGCAATAAGTATGCTTATGATCTTTAGAAATTTCATCATCAGGTTTTAATGGGGCAAAATTAGCAATTATTCTCTGTAAAAATTAGAGAAATTCGCCAGTCAGGAATTGTGGGACAATTATTGCGATATTTCCGACATGAATCTGTGGAATCAGAAATTAACACCGAAGCTTATACGGGCAAGGTCGATATATTTTGAATCAAAAGAAGACTCTTTGCGGGTGTGTCCGTTGATATGGTAATAACAGTATGAGAGAAGTATGTGGCTTTGGAATCTCTTGCTCATCGCCAGGTTTATCCCGACTCCTACAGCCGCCATAGCTCCCCCTCTTGACGCTCCCTCGCCGATTGTGCTGAATGCATAGCCTGCGCGCATGTTGAAGAAAAACAATGATGGCTTAGTCCTAAACGATGAACGGAAGACGAGATATAGCGGTATGAAGTTATTCTTTTTCCCAAATGATCTGTGAACTCCGGCTCCGACTCCCAGCGTTCTGATAAACGAACTTTTATATCCGAGCATCACATCAAGATCAAGCGTTGACATGTCGTAGCCGCGTAGATCTATAGATGATCCGATGTCAACACCCCATGTGAAATTTGACAGCCACAGCGGGCGACTTCCAGCAGGGAAGATGCTTTCCCGTTCGTTGCTGGCTACATTTGCTATGGCCGACTGCGATGTAGTGTCCGGATAAGCCGCTTGTTTGGCCGAACTTGCAGATCTGGCAATGTTTGGCAATAAAGAAATCACGCCCATGACGATCAGGACGAATTTTAGTCTGCTACCAGTCATAGGCGTAATCTTTATGTGTTTAAACTTTTATGTACCGCGTTACACCGTGTGTATTATTCTCCCAGATAGCTCTTGAGTAGTTTGCTTTTCTGACCTTTGAGTCGCCTGATGGCTTTTTCCTTGATCTGGCGTACACGTTCGCGTGTCAGATCGAATTTTGCCCCGATCTCTTCGAGTGTCATTTCCTGACACCCGATGCCGAAAAACATCTTAAGGATTTCCCTTTCCCGGTCGTAGAGCTGACGCAGAGCCCTGTCCACTTCCTTTGACAGCGATTCCTGATTGAGCTTGGAGTCTGCTCTCGGACTGTCATCGTTAGTGAGTACGTCAAGAAGGGAGTTGTCCTCTCCTTCGACGAAAGGAGCATCGACTGAGATATGCCGTCCGGAGACTTTGATCGTGTCTGCGATTTTATCTACGGGAATGTTCAGTCTTTCTGCAAGTTCTTCCGGAGAGGGACGTCTTTCGTTCTCTTGTTCGAATTTGGATAGTTCTTTGCTTATTTTGTTTAACGATCCGACCTGGTTCAGAGGCAGGCGGACTATTCTGGATTGCTCCGCAAGTGCCTGAAGTATAGACTGGCGGATCCACCATACAGCGTATGATATGAACTTGAACCCTCGGGTCTCGTCAAATTTCTGTGCTGCGCGTATCAGACCGAGATTTCCCTCGTTAATCAAGTCAGGAAGACTGAGACCTTGGTTCTGGTACTGTTTTGCGACAGATACTACAAAACGCAGGTTGGCTTTTGTCAGCTTTTCGAGTGCTTTGTGGTCGCCCGCTTTTATGCGACGCGCAAGTTCGACTTCTTCCTGGACTGAAATAAGTTCTTCCCGTCCGATTTCCTGAAGATATTTGTCGAGCGACGCACTTTCGCGGTTGGTGATAGATTTGGTTATCTTAAGTTGTCTCATATTTCTCTCTACCAAAAAATTGCTGCAAAGTTAACGAAAAAAATCAACTCTAACAACTTTTATTATCCGCCCTGATGAAAAATACACTTACCAAGTGTGTGTGAATTTCAACCAGTCAGGGCAGACGGTCTGTTATAATTTTATAAATCAGTATGTTTGTCTGTATTTTCAATAATGAATCGTCCGCACGTGTCAAATATCGTGCGGACGACCTTGTTCTGTTGTCATTCAGTTTTGGTGATACCGATACAAATTACTGTTCCTCTGAAAGATTCACCGCATAATAGTACTTTTTGCCTGTCGGGTAGATTCCAGAGAGAACAAGTACTTTGTCATCGTTGCCTTTCATCACTTGGTTGAATACGTCTTCCATATCTTCGGAGGAATTTACGGCACGTCCGTTGACTTCCATGATTATAAATCCATCTTTGACACCGGCGTCGCGCACGGGTCCGCTCTTGAGTCCCGCAACCTGAACACCGTTGCTGATGCCGAGACGCTGTTTAAGTTCCTGCGACAGCTTCATGAAAGCGCATCCAAGGTCAGAGAAATCACCTTTTTTAGTTATTTGTGTGTTGCCTTGGGAGTTTCTCAGAATGCCAGTCTTTGTGTACCGTTTGTTATCGCGGTAATATGTGATGCTGATGCTGTCGCCAGGACGGAACTTGTTCAATTGTTCTGTAAGCTGGGCGAAATTGTGAATATCAACATCATTAAGGGCAACGATTACGTCATTCTTTTGAAGACCGAGTTCTTTTGCCGTACTCATGTCGCTAACTTCGTCTACGAGCATTCCCGATTTTGTCGCTGTGATATCCTTTTCCTTGGCAAGTTTGGCATCGAGTTCAGCCACGGTGCATCCGAGCATGGCCCGCTGCACTGTGCCATATTGCTTGAGGTCGGTCATCACTTTTCTCACGATTGTTGTGGGGATCGCAAAAGAGAAGCCGGAATAACTGCCGGTGTTGGAATATATAGCTGAATTGATGCCGATTAGTTCACCCCGCAGATTCACCAATGCCCCGCCTGAGTTTCCCGGATTCAGAGCGGCGTCAGTCTGGATGAAGGATTCTATTCCCATCTGGCCGTTGCGGCCGTTTTGTCCGAGGCTTCTGGCTTTGGCGCTGACGATTCCGGCGGTAACGGTTGAATTGAATCCGAAAGGATTGCCCACGGCCAATACCCATTCTCCGATCTTGACTGTTTCAGAATCGCCAAAGACTATAGGGGAAAGTCCGGTTGCATCTATCTTCAGCAGAGCGAGGTCGGTCGCTTCATCTGTCCCTATGATTCTGGCTTCGTATGTGGAGTTGTCGTTCAAAAGCACTTCAAGCTTGTCAGAATTCTCAATGACATGATTGTTGGTTACTATATATCCGTCGGCCGTGATGATAACTCCGGAGCCGAGCCCGCTTTGAACCGGCTCGCTCTTCTTTTGCTGCTGGCGTGGTTGTCTTTGTTGTGGACGCTGCTGGGGACCGAAGAAAAAGTCAAACATATCGAACGGGTTCTGTGAACCGAACATGTTCCCTTGCTGTCTGCTGGTATAGCTTTTTATGCACACCACTGCATTTACGGTCTTTTCTGCAGCTTGTGTGAAATCGGTCTGGAAATTTTGTGTTGAAGCCGCTGTGCGTATGAACTGGTTGTCGGGCTCAGCAACTGAGGCATGGACAGGAGCTGAAAGTAAAACAGCCGCTCCTATGAGAATAGATTTGGTTGTCTTCGTCATTGGTGTTGAATTCTACAGGATTTGGTTAGTAGGTCATTTTTGTATTGTTCCGATTACCTCGGGAATCTCCTGGTATTTGACCGGATAATCCTCTGAAGGTTTCAATGGCTTGTTTTAAACAGGCTCATGTATTCTCGGTTTGCAATTACATAATGCGTAAATACTGCCAATGTTGCATCGCCCCAACTTCAATATCGGGTTTTTAACGTTTTTTAATTCCACGGGCACGGTTTGTATTGACAGGCAACCGTCCTCAGCCATGTCTCAGCTGGAGGACGGTTTAATCATTTATCTGGGCGCAAGCGGCACTGATGTGTTTAAATATGTTTGAGTGCCCTGATCGCCTCAAGAGGATTTTCGGCGTTGAAAACGTAGCTTCCTGCGACCAGCATCTCAGCGCCAGCGTCTGAAAGTCGTTTCCCGGTTGTCGCGTTGACCCCACCGTCTATCTCTATGATTGCTTTTGACCCGGAGGCGCGCTTCAGTTCTGCCACCTCCATCGTTTTCTTCAATGAGTGTTCGATGAATGGCTGTCCACCGAATCCTGGGTTGACAGACATGATAAGGACAAGATCCACATCTTCTATTATGTCAACAAGGGTGGAGACTGGGGTAGCCGGGCATATTGTTACTCCCGCTTTCATGCCTGCCTGATGAATCCTCTGGACAGTGCTGTGAAGATGGGTGCAGGCTTCCTGATGAACATTCATGATCTCAGCTCCGAGATCCCGGACCTGGTTTATCCATTTGTCTGGCTCAACTATCATCAGATGAACATCGAGAGGTTTACGGCATAGTTTCGCCACAGCTTTCATAACTGGAAATCCGAAGGATATATTAGGCACAAATACGCCGTCCATGACGTCAAGATGCAGATAGTCCGCTTCAGAAGCATTGATCATTTCAATGTCTGGCGTAAGATTGCCGAAATTGGCGGAGAGCAGGGAAGGTGAGACTTTCATCAGTGTTATTTTTATGAGGTATGTTGATGTAGAGCTTTAAAAAGGCTCTGAAATGTTGTTATCTGGACTTATTTGCAAATGCCTTGATTAATATGTAGGCCACGCAAAAGATCAGAATTCCATATCCGCCCCATGTGAGATATCTGTTATACTCTTCGACTTTATCAAACAGCATGGGAAGTGTAACATGGAGTGAGAGCCAATAGCCGAGCAACGCGAGAACGACATTCCATACAAGCGCCCCGAGCGCGGTGAAAATGGAAAAAAGTCCGAGATTCATTCTTGCGAGGCCGGCCGGAATGGATATCAGTTGCCTGATCGCGGGGATCAATCGTCCGATAAAAGTGGATACCGCCCCATGTTTGTCGAAATATTTCTCCGCTTTCTCGACCTTTGCCCTATCTATCAGGCAAGCATGTCCCATCTTGCTGTCGGCAAATCGGTAGACTACCGGACGTCCTATCCAGAGAGCGAGGAAATAGTTGATGTATGCTCCGCACAAAGCCCCGGCTGTGGCAGCCAGTACAACGAGGAAGATGTTCATGTCCGAATCAGGGGATGCGCAAGCAAGATATGCGGCCGGTGGGACAACGACTTCAGAAGGGAATGGCACAAATGAACTTTCGATCATCATGAAGATGAACACGAACAGATAGCTCGCATTTTCGACAAACCAACTGAAAAACTCGTTGGCGTTAAACAGACTGAGGGTGATTAAATCAAGCACGATATAAGTTGATTGATAAATAGATTATTGATTTGACATATATGGTGTGCGGAATCAAGTGCAAAATTAGCAAAAATACATTCTGTGTCCAAATTTATGACTTGTTTAGAACTCGTGTGACGCCCGGTATGGTTGCCCGTACATAAGTTTTTCACAGATGTTGGAGCCTGAATAAAAATTTTGTACTATCTTTGTAGATTGAAAAATTCTCGTTGATTTGCGTCGGTTTATGTCTGACGTTATTTCTGTTTGAGGCTGTCGCTGCATAAAATAATGTGTGGCGGTAGTAAGAAGTTGAATACAAAATAAATATGTTGACAAAGAAAGTGGATGATGCAAAGATCCGTATGCTTTGCGGAATGATTGATGAGGCTGAACATATTGTCCTCACATGCCATGTGCGTCCCGACGGAGATGCGGTCGGAAGCACTCTCGGCATGGCTATCCTGCTCAGGTCAATCGGAAAGAAAGCTGTTGTGGTAACTCCGGATCTTCCGCCACGTTCATTGTCGTTCCTCCCGGAGGCGAAGGAGGTGGTGGCATATTCCAAATATCCGGATTTTGCAAAGCGCCTGCTCGACGAGTCAGATCTGATATTATGCTGTGATTTCAATAAGTTGTCGCGCCTTGACATGCTTGAGCCATTGGTGGCGGGGACAAAAGGGAAGAAAGTGCTTATAGATCATCACGAAAAACCAGATAGTTTTGCAGATCTCACCATATCCTGCCCGGACATGTCATCCACATGTGAGCTTATGTTCAGGCTGATCTGCGACCTCGGCTTGTATCAGGAATTGCCTCTTGATGCAGCTACCTGTCTCACCACCGGCTTGATAACGGACACGCGTAATTTTTCAGTAAATTGTTCGGATCCTGAGATATATACTGTTCTGATAAAGCTGCTTGAAAAAGGAGTGGACAAGCCCATGATAGTAAGGGAGGCGATTGAGTTGAAATCTCTTGACAGCCTCAGGTTGCAGGTGCATGCCCTCGATCATAAGATGGAGATCTTCGAATCGCATTCCGCCGCAGTGATAACGATCGGGAAGGAAGAATTGGAGAGATTCAATTACCAGAGGGGAGACACAGAGGGACTTGTTAATGTTCCGTTGAGTGTGGAAGGAATAAGATACAGTTTTTTTCTGCGCGAGGATGATGATTGCATAAAGGTTTCCGCAAGAAGTGTCAATTCGTTTCCTGTAAATAAAATCTGCGAGGATCTCTATGGTGGAGGCGGGCATGTGATGGCCGCCGGCGGAGAATTCAAGGGATCGCTTGATGAATGTCGCCGTATATTGATTGAGTCGATGCCTTCATACGACAGATGGCTTGAAACAAATTCAGAACGCCATCATTGATATATGATAGATTAATGCCGTTCATACATAAAGAACTATGAAAAAAATATTATACCTGACATTGCCGTTGCTGCTGTTTATGCTTTTCGGCGGCGCGTGCAGTAAAGGCAAAAGCTATTCAGAGCTTTTGAGAGAAGAGGAAAAAGCCACCAACTGGTATCTTTCCGGACAGCGGGTTGAAAGGAGTGTCCCGTCAGACAGCATACTCGAATGTGGAGAGAATGCTCCGTTTTATCGGCTTGACAAGGATGGTTACATATATATGCAGATCGTAAACCTGGGTGATACGTCCGACATGATATCCTATGGTGAGCAAGTATATTTCAGATACTTGCGCTGGAACATCGAGGATATGTACGATGGATTGGATCCAACGCCGCAAGGTAATGCCAACAGCCTGACTAATTCTACAAGTTTTGTCTACGGCAACACCCAGCTCGCGGCGTCTTCCGGATTCGGTAGCGGAATCCAGATGCCCCTTCAGTTCGTGGGCAACAACAGTGAGGTTAATCTCGTTCTGCGTTCATATTATGGTTTTCAGGTCGATCAGGCAGACTGTGTCCCGTATCTGATCAATCTGAAATATTTTAAAGCAGAGTATTAGAACGCGTTACAAATATTAAATTTTAAGTTTAAAATTCCAAGAAAAGCTATATGTCATTGATAAAATCGATATCTGGGATCCGAGGTACAATCGGAGGCCTTGCAGGCGACGGACTCAGCGGAATCGACATCGTAAAGTTCACCGCTGCTTATGCTTCTTTTATAGGTGAAAGTTCAGACACAAAAAAGCGTAGGATCGTTGTGGGACGGGATGCCCGTCTGTCTGGAGAGATGGTTGATAAGCTTGTTTGCGGCACTCTCATGTCGATGGGATTTGATGTGGTGAATATCGGGCTTGCCTCGACGCCGACCACGGAGATAGCCGTCGTGTCGGAAGAGGCGGCTGGAGGAATCATAATCACAGCCAGCCATAACCCTTTGCAGTGGAATGCGCTGAAGCTTTTGAACTCTTCAGGAGAGTTCCTGAATGATGCGGAAGGTAAAGAGGTGCTGCGCAGAGCCGAGGAGCAGGATTTCAGATTCGCTGAGGTAACTGATCTCGGCAAGGAATATGTGAACGGTACGCTTACTCAACGGCACATAGATATGGTCAAGGCGTTGCCTTTGGTTGATTGCGATGCGATTGCCAAGGCCGATTTCACTGTAGCGGTTGATGCCGTGAATTCTGTCGGTGGGATCGTGATCCCGGAATTGCTGCGGTCTCTTGGAGTGAAAAATATAATAGAACTCAATTGTGAGGCTAACGGTAAATTTGCCCATACTCCCGAACCGATCCCCGAGAATCTCGGTCAGATCTCCGATCTGATGAGGAATGGCAAGGCCGATGTAGGATTTGTGGTTGATCCTGATGTGGACCGTCTTGCGATCGTGATGGAAAACGGTGAGATGTTTGTCGAGGAATATACATTAGTTGCGGTAGCTGACTATGTGTTGTCAAATACTCCCGGATCCACGGTCTCCAATCTGAGCAGCTCGCGTGCGTTGAAAGATGTTACTGAATCTCACGGATGCAATTATTCCGCCGCTGCTGTCGGCGAGGTGAACGTTGTGACCGAGATGAAGCGTACAGGTGCTGTTATCGGAGGCGAAGGGAATGGCGGAGTAATATATCCGGAACTTCACTACGGCCGGGACGCCCTTGTCGGAGTTGCGTTGTTCCTGACGCTGCTCGCCAAAAGCGGGAAGACTGTAAGCGAGCTGAAAGCCGGCTATCCCCAATATTGCATAGCGAAAAACAAGATGCAGCTTACGCCCGAGATCAATGTAGACGCGCTGTTGGATGCATTGAAAGAGAAGTATTCGTCTGAAAAGGTAACTGACATAGACGGTGTTAAAATAGACTTTGCAGACTCATGGGTGCATCTCCGTAAGTCGAACACAGAGCCTATTATCCGGATATACAGTGAGGCTTCGACTGCCGAAAAAGCTGAAGGCCTTGCCGAAGATGTGAAGGCGGTCATCCGGGAGTGTCTGGCTTGACAATATGTCTGCCGATCTCCTAAATTGAATTTGAAACAAACAACAAGAGATGCTTAAAAAATTTTTCTGGAACCTATTGTCATCCTTTGTCGGAGCCTGGATAGCTCTGCTTGGATTTGGAGTCCTGATGTTTTTCGTCATAGTCGGACTTATAGCGCGTATCGGTATTTCATCGGCGTCTGATGAAATGAAAATTGAGAAACACTCCATACTGAAGATCAGTCTTTCAGGTACGATCGACGAACGGGAAAAGAAAATGGATATGAACTACATATCCCTCGCACAGGGGAATGTGGAGAAGACGCAGTCTCTAAGCACTCTTGTGGCGGCAATAGGAGAGGCAAAGGAGAATAAGGATGTCGATGCCATATATCTTGACTGTGGAGGAGTGTCGGCCGGATTTGCGACGCTCGATGCTCTGAGGAAATCACTTGTTGATTTCAAGACATCAGGGAAAAAGATTTATGCGTATGGCACATCTTATTCAACTCCAGACTATTTTGTAGCCTCTTGTGCCGACAGCATATTTCTGAATTCTGAGGGTTCGATGGCGCTGCAGGGCATTTCGGGCAGCATTCCATACATGAAAGGTCTGTTTGATAAGCTTGGTGTCAATTTTCAGGTGGTTAAGGTCGGGACGTTTAAGTCGGCGGTAGAGCCATATACAATGACCGAGATGAGCGCTCCGGCCAAAGCTCAGCTCGACACCCTCTATGGGAATATGTGGAGCTATTTGAAAAAAGCTATAGCTGATTCACGTCAGATTCAGTCTGGTGATATCGACAGGCTTATAAATACGGATCATATAATGTTCGCACCTCAGACGGTGGCAGTAAAAGGTAAACTGGTCGATAAGCTGATTTCTCATAGAATGATAGATGAGTCATTGGGTCGCCTTGTCGGGAAAGATCCCGATAAGGTGAATTTCATCTCTCCCGCGTTCCTTGCTTCACGGACAAAATGGGGGAAAGCCTATGGAAATAAGAATCAGATTGCTGTGTTGTATGCTACCGGTGAGATTTCAGAAACAGGCAATGATGGGATAAACTGTTTCAATCTTGTCCCGGTTATTGTAAAGCTCGCCGACGACGATAATGTCAAAGGCCTCGTTCTGCGTGTAAACAGTCCGGGTGGCTCCGTGTTTGGCAGCGCAGAGATTGCCGAGGCGTTGCAATACTTCAAAAGCAAGAAAAAACCGTTTGCTGTCTCTATGGGAGATTATGCTGCATCCGGTGGATATTGGATATCAGCCGATGCAGAAAGAATATTTGCTGATCCGCTCACGATCACTGGTTCAATCGGTATATACGGCCTTCTTCCGGAACTCAGTGGCGCAGCAGAAAAGCTTGGAGTCAATATGCAGAGCGTATCCACCAACCCCGAAGCAGCTTTCCCGAGCCTCTTCAGGCCTATGAACGAGCAGCAGTATTCGGTGATGCAGAATTATATAAATCGTGGATATGACCGGTTTGTCAAACGTGTTTCCAAAGGAAGAAAATTGCCGGAGGCTAAAGTGCGTGCCATAGCGGAAGGACGGGTCTGGGATGCCATGACGGCCAGAAAGCTCGGGCTTGTGGATGATCTTGGATCTCTCGATGATGCTGTGAAATGGACGGCAAAGAAGGCAAAGATAGAGGATAACTATGATGTGGCTGCATATCCTGAGATGGAAAACAGTTTCTGGGATCTGCTACCGGATGCATCGTCGGCTGCGATATATGAAGCTATCGAGCGTCAGCTTTCTCCCGGTGTGGATGCCAGGACCGCATCGCATCTGGTAAATGTTCTGCGAGGAAATCCGATGCAGGCCAGAATGATACCTATTGATCTGGCAAAATGGAATTGACCCCATTATAAACATGTAGTTTTTACCCGCTGCAAACAGATGAAGACCTACAAGGACCGACTGCTGACATATTTGTTGACCCCGATGTCTTGGCTATACGGTGCGGCAGTCTATGTGCGCAACAAACTTTTCGACCTTAAATTGTTGAAGGAGGAGGAGTTTGATGTTCCTGTCGTGTGTGTGGGTAATATAACAGTGGGAGGGACAGGCAAGACTCCTCATGTGGAATACATCGTCTCTCATCTGTCAGCGATATACAAAGTGGCGGTTCTTTCGCGCGGCTACAAGCGGAAAACCAAAGGATTTATTCTCGCAAACAGCAAATCGTCTCCAGACAGCATCGGAGACGAGCCGTATCAGATATGGCATAAATTCGGAGGATCCGTGCGTGTGGCCGTTTGCGAGAAACGTTCTTATGGAATCAAGCAGATCAAGCGTCTTCATCCGGATGTTGATCTTGTGATTCTTGACGACGCTTTCCAGCATCGCTATGTGAAACCTCGTTTGTCGATAGTTCTGATAGATTACAACAGGCCAGTCTTCAATGACCACCTGCTGCCTCTCGGACGGTTGAGGGAGAGTGTGCATGCTCTCGGAAGAGCCGATATGGTAGTCGTTACGAAATGTCCAGATCAGATGCAGCCCCTCGACTACCGGCTCATGGCAAACCATCTTGAGCTTATGGCGTATCAGAAACTCTATTTCTCGCGCTATAGATATGAGCCGCTTGAACCTGTGTTCCCTGAAGAATCACCATATTTTGCAAGTATCTCACAGCTTTCGGAGCGTGATTCCGTATTACTGCTTACCGGGATTGCCCATCCGCGCTATTTTGTGCGTCATTTTTCGCCATATCCGGTGAAAGTGAAAGTGAGCCATTATCCCGATCATCATGATTTCAGTCGCAATGATCTTCTTGAGATAGAACGGAAGTTTGATGAAATGAGCGGTGAGCGCAAGATAATTGTAACAACGGAAAAGGATGCCGTCAGGCTGGCTTTCAATCCGTATTTCCCGGACAAGCTGAAGCCTTTTGTATTCTTCCAGCCGATTTCTGTAGGTATCGAGGGTGGAATCAAGTATTCCGATTTTATCTCTGATCTAAAAACCGAACTAAGAAACAAGTCGGTCAAAGATGTCAGGGAAGAAGACAGAACTGCTGGACGGGATCAAACTTTTGATAGCGGATCAGCGTTAAATAAGGATTAATCACTCTTAGTAGTATATCAACATGGAAAAGACAATGATAGAAAAAATCAAAGAGACCGCGGCTTTTATCAGTCAGCAGACCGATGAGATGCCTAAAACAGCGATTATTCTTGGCACGGGTCTTGGTGATCTGGTGAATCATATTGATGTTGTCAAGGAAATCGCATACGCGGATATACCCAATTTCCCTGTATCAACCGTTGCCGGTCATAGCGGCAAGCTGATATTTGGCCATCTCGGAGGTAAATACATTCTTGCCATGCAGGGCCGATTCCATTATTACGAGGGCTATGACATGAAAGAGGTTACTTTCCCCGTGCGCGTGTTCAAGGCGATAGGGGTAGAGACTCTGTTTGTCAGCAATGCCGCCGGCGGAATGAACAAAGAGTTTTCTGTAGGCGATGTGATGGTCATAACCGATCATATCAATCTTTTCCCGGAAAATCCTTTGCGCGGAAAGAATTACGAAGAGCTGGGTCCCAGGTTTCCTGCTATGACAGAGGCCTACAGCCGTGAGTTTGTGGCCATGGCGGATGATATAGCTAAAGAGGACGGAATCCGTCTGATGCACGGAGTATACGTAGGCACGCCCGGACCGACGTTCGAGACCCCGGCCGAGTATGAGTATTTCCGTGTGATAGGTGGTGATGCCGTAGGTATGTCAACGGTTCCTGAGGTGATCGTTGCGAACCACGCAGGAATGCGTGTGTTTGGCGTTTCTGTGATCACTGACCTCGGAGGAAAGGATATTACAGAAGTCCCCAGCCATGAGGAGGTGCAGCAGGCTGCTGTAAAGGCTCAGCCAGTGATGACACATATCATAAAGAAGATGCTTGAACGCATCTGATAACCAACATACCGCTCCCGTTCTATTGGATAATCAATAAATAAATATCAGAGGCGCGGCTGTCATCATCGCAGATGAGGTCGCGCCTTTTCAATCAATTCGTGCTATGAACGAGGAAAGACAAACTGAAATTTCCGAGCTTGGGGAATTCGGGCTGATCGAAAGGCTGACAAAAGAGTTCCCCATACGCCATCCCCAGACAATCAAAGGAGTGGGAGATGACGCCGCAGTCCTCTCTTTTGGTGAGAAGGAAGTGCTTGTAACTACCGATCTGTTGCTTGAAGGCATCCATTTCGATGTGCGTTATGTTCCGCTGAAACATCTCGGTTATAAGGCTGCTGTGGTCAATTTCAGCGATATATATGCGATGAATGGCACTCCGCGTCAGATAACTGTCAGCATTGGCCTTTCGTCAAGGTTCACAGTGGAGCATGTGGAACAGATATATGCCGGCATAAGGCTTGCATGTGAGGTCTACGGGGTTGATATGGTGGGTGGAGACACGAGTGCCTCTGTTTCCGGATTGGTAATCAGCATCACGTGCATCGGAGATGCTGCCAAAGAGAATATCGTCTACCGTTCCGGAGCCAAGGAGACAGATCTTATCTGCGTCTCAGGTGATCTTGGAGCCGCCTATATGGGTCTGCAGCTGCTTGAGCGGGAGAATAGGGTCGCAGCCGGTGCGGGCAAGGATTTTACGCCTGATTTCTCCGGCAAAGAGTATATTCTTGAGCGGCAGCTGAAACCGGAAGCGCGAAAAGACATTGTAGAGGAACTTGGCAAAGCCGGAATAGTGCCGACTTCCATGATGGATGTCAGCGACGGCCTTTCATCAGAGCTTCTTCATATCTGCAAGGCCTCCGGTGTAGGATGCAGAGTTTACGAGGACCGGATACCGATAGATTATCAGACCGCATGCATGGCGGAGGAGCTGAATATGAATCTTGTGACGGCAGCCATGAACGGAGGGGAGGACTATGAGCTTCTCTTTACAGTGCCATTGGCCGATAAAGACAAGATAGAGAAAATGAAAGGCGTCTCTATGATCGGGTACGTTACCAAACCGGAACTCGGTGCGGCTCTTGTCAGCAGGGACGGCAATGAAATTCCTATCCGAGCCCAAGGCTGGAATGCGTTTTCTCAAAAAGATTAATATGTTAAAAATATAATTTAAGATTTAACACGTCGGCAACAATATAATTTAACACTTAATGCTTCCAATATTAATGGAATAATCTGTATTTTTGCAACGTAAAATCTATTAAGCAAAGAAAACTTGTATGAACGAACCTGTCAATATACGTGAGTTGAATGACCTGATTGCTTCCAAAAGCAATTTTTCCAATATGATCCGCAACGGCATGGATCGGCGCATCGTAGGCCAGAAACATCTTATAGATTCCCTGCTGATAGCGCTTCTGTGTAACGGGCATGTCCTTCTCGAGGGTGTGCCAGGACTGGCGAAGACTCTTGCGATCAAGACATTGGCTCAACTTGTAGCTGCAAAATACAGCCGTATACAGTTTACTCCGGATTTGCTCCCAGCCGATGTGGTCGGAACGTTGATTTACAGCGTCAAGAACGAGTCGTTTGAAGTTAAGAAGGGACCTATCTTCGCCAATTTCGTTCTTGCCGATGAGATCAACCGCGCTCCAGCCAAAGTCCAGAGCGCATTGCTTGAGGCTATGCAGGAGCGTCAGGTTACGATCGGTGATGAGACATATCCTCTCGACAATCCGTTCCTGGTGATGGCCACCCAGAATCCGATAGAGCAGGAGGGAACATACCCACTGCCCGAAGCGCAGACTGACAGATTCCTTCTTAAGGTCGTAATAGGTTACCCTGAAAAAGAGGAGGAAAAGCAGATCATACGCCAGAATATAAGCGGCCATCAGGATCCTGTGGTTCCTGTTGTCGATCCTGAAGAGATCCTCGATGTTCAGAAAATAGTTGAAAAGATCTACATAGATGAAAAGATCGAGAATTATATTGTGGACATAGTCTTCGCCACCCGCGAACCGGAAAAATACGGATTGACCGACTTGCAGGGAATCATTGGTTACGGTGCTTCTCCGCGTGCCTCTATCAGCCTTGCAAAGGCCTCCCGGGCTTATGCGTTTTTGCGTGGCCGCGGTTATGTCATACCGGAAGATGTGAGGGCTGTATGCCACGATGTTATGCGCCATCGTATCGGCCTTACATACGAAGCGGAGGCCAATAACATATCGGCCGATGAGATAATCAACGATATCATCGATAAGATTGCGGTTCCCTGATCATTTGATCAGTAAATCCACAGTGAATAAACATTGATGCCGATGGATGCCAATGAACTCCTCCGGAAAGTAAGGCGTATTGAGATCAAGACACGCGGACTCAGCCAAAATATATTTGCAGGAGAATACCATACAGCTTTCAAAGGTCGCGGGGTGATGTTTTCTGAAGTGAGGGAATATCAGCCGGGAGATGATATCCGCGATATTGACTGGAATGTAACCGCACGTCATAACAAGCCTTATGTGAAAGTTTACGAAGAGGAGCGTGAACTCACAGTCATGCTTCTCATAGATGTAAGCGGAAGCCGTAATTTCGGAGCGTATGGCGATGTGAAAAAGGAGGTCATGGCCGAGTTGGCAGCCACACTTGCATTTTCTTCGATCCAGAATAATGATAAGGTGGGTGTGATATTCTTCAGCGATAAGATAGAGAAGTTTATCCCTCCCAAGAAGGGACGTAAGCATATTCTCCTTATCATAAGAGAAATAATAGACTTCACTCCAGAAAGTAACGGCACCGATATAGATGTGGCCCTGAAGTTCCTGACCAATGCGCTTAAGAAGAGGTCGGCTGCGTTTCTGATAAGTGATTTCATCGATGGGCATGATTATTTTTCAAGTATGTCGATTGCCAACCGCAAGCATGATCTGGCCGCTATCCAGATATATGACAAGCGCGACGCCAAGCTTCCCTCTGTCGGGCTCATGCGTTTGCGGGATATGGAGACCGGTATGGAAAGATGGGTTGACACATCTTCTGCAAAAGTCAGGAAAATGTATGAGAAAGAGTGGTATCTGAGGCAGCAGAAGCTTTCGTCTGTAGCAGGTAAATGCGGTGTTGACATGGCATCGATCTCAACAGATGAAGATTATGTGAAAGCCCTTTTGGCTCTGTTCAGACGTCGTGGCAGCCGATAGAGATTCCTTATTTTCTCAATAAAAATGATTATATCGGAATGAAGATTCTTAAAACAGTTTTTGCCGGGCTTGTCATCCTGTTGGCCGGTATGTCGGTGAATGCCGCGCCTGTGAGTCTGAGAGCCAAGCTTGACTCCGTTCAGGTACTCATGGGACGTCTTACCACTCTCCGCCTTGAGGCAGTGCAGGGTAAGAATGCGCAAGGTGGTTTGCCGATGTTCGAGCGTATGTCGGCAGACGGGATAGTCGGTGTATGCGGCGACAGCGTTGAACTTCGCACTTCATTTGACCGGGATACTGTAGACCTTGGATCCGGGATGATCCAGATCAACTATGCAATCCCCGTACAGGCTTTTGATTCAGGGACATATCGGCTTCCTCAATTTGTATACGTAAGCGGTCGGGACACGGCGTTCAGTAATCAGGTAGTCCTGAAAGTCATCCCCGTTCCCGTTGCGGCAGATGCCCAGATTTCGGATTATACTGATCCTGTGAGTCCTGACGGCAAATTACTTGATTTTTTACCTGACTGGATAATAGATCTGTGGTGGCTATGGTTGTCCATAGTCGTTCTTGCAGTGTTGTTCATAATAGGGTTAAGGCGATACCGGAAGCAGGGAGGCACATTACTCGCTAAGAAACCGGAACCAAATCCTTATGAAGTTGCGATGCAGCGGTTGGAGAACCTGAAACGCAGGAAACTATGGGAACAAGGCATGGAGAAGGAATATTTTACATTCCTGACGGATATCCTCCGGGAATACCTTGAGAAGCGATTCGGGATCAATGCCATGGAAATGACATCACGTGAAATAATTGATTCACTTAGTGGTAACAGTGAGGTGAAGGAGAAACGCGGGTATATGCGCGACATTCTTGATGTGGCTGATTTTGTGAAATTCGCCAAGGTGAGGCCGTTGCCCTCCGACAACATAGCAGCATTCGTGAATGCATGCAGATTTGTGGAAGAGACGCGTCCTGTGGCAGAAGCAGTTGACTCCGGCGGGAGTGTTGATCCTCAGACCAATATCAAAAGTGGGTTGGATATGCCCTCAGGAAAAGGCATAAAGAAAGGAGATCCCAAATGATGTTCAAGTACCCCGCAGTCTTATGGCTGCTGACAATCATATTGCCTCTTACGGCTTATTACGTATGGAAGCTGAGAAAAGCAAATCCGTCGATGGGTGTGTCTTCTCTTTCCGCTTTCACAAATCTGCCCGTAACGTGGAAAGTCTACATGATGCATCTGGTTTTCGGCTTGGAGATGGCGTCTCTTGCTTGTGTGATAATCGCGCTTGCCAGGCCCCAGACGTACGATCATCTGCGCACCTCGCGGGTGGAAGGAACAGATATTGTCATAGCGCTTGATATATCGGGTTCTATGATGGCGGATGATTTCAAGCCCAATCGTTTCGAGGCCGCAAAAAAGATAACCCAGGAGTTTATTAATTCGCGCACGGATGATAATCTCGCACTTGTGATTTTTGCTGGAGAAAGTCTTTCGCTGATGCCACTCACAAATGACCGCACGGCTTTGGTCAACGCATTGGAGAATGTCCAGCCCGGATCGCTCAACGACGGCACAGCTATCGGAGACGGGCTTTCAAGTTCTATAAACAGGATATTGTCGGGCAAGGCAAAATCCAAAAGCATAATCTTGCTGACAGACGGATCGAACAATGCGGGCGATGTCCCCCCGTCTACGGCGGCGGAGATCGCGAGGCAGAAAGGAGTTAAGGTATATACCATAGGAGTGGGAACCAACGGCACTATACAGGTGCAGGATCCATACGGATTTTCTACCACAACGATGGAAACCAAGATCGATGAGCCGTCGTTGCGTTCCATTGCCAAGATGACCGGCGGAAAATATTTCAGGGCGGCTGACCGAAGCGCTCTAAAGGATGTTTTCGCGGAGATCGACTCGTTGGAGAAAACCACGCTCGATGTCAACAGATACACACGAGCTGACGAGGACTTTATGAAGTGGGCTTTGGCAGCAGTGGTACTGTATGCAACGACGTTGATATTAAGATTGACCCTGTTGCGGCGTTTGCCTTAGTTCTCTATTTTTTTAATAAATGATTTTGGACCGATATGTTTAGTTTCGCATATAAATATCTGCTTCTGCTCTTGTTATTGGTGCCATTGATTGTGGCTTTATATTTGTGGTCGCGTGTGGCACGTAAGAAGAAGCTCCGGCGGTTCGGCATCCATGCCGAGGCGGCGGGATTGATGGCAGATGCATCCCGCTACAAACCGTCGCTGAAACTCTCGATCGCATTGCTCGCGCTGACAATGCTTATTCTCGGAGCTGCCCGTCCCTGGGGAGGACTTAAGGATGAGAAAAGCACCAAAGAGGGGATAGAGGTGATAATAGCCGTTGATGCAAGTAATTCCATGCTCGCATCCGTATCGGGATCTGACGATGGTGTGAGCCGGATGAGGCAAGGGAAGCTAATTCTTGAGAAGCTAATCAATAGGCTCGACAATGACCGCGTCGGACTTATAGTGTTTGCAGGAAACGCCTACACGCTGATACCCGTAACTGGAGATTTTGTTTCGGCAAAAATGTTTCTGAATTCTATAGATCCCACGCAGATTTCAAATCAAGGGACGAATATCGGTGCTGCGATAGAGCTTGCGACAAGGTCATTCACAAATGACAAAAATATAGGCAAGGCACTGATTGTCATTACCGATGCTGAGGAACTTGATGATGAGAGCGGCGTGATGAAAGCCGCTCATGACTGCAGCAAGCAGGGTATTCAGCTCGATGTTATCGGTGTTGGTTCACCTGTTCCGTCAAAAATCCCGCTCGGGAATGGACAGTTTCTTATAGATCCTACAACCGGCTCTCCTGTTGCTACAGTACTCAATGAGGATCTTGCCGCAAAAATAGCCGGTGAGGGCAAAGGAATATATGTCAACGCATCCAATAATGATGCCCTTAACGAATTGTCCAAGCAACTTGACACAGTAAAGAAAACAGCATTGGAAACCAGCTTCAGCGCGCTTCACGATGAACTTTTCCCCATTTTTCTGTGGATAGCTTTTGCTCTGATAATAATCAATATAGTTATTATTGAGAAGAAAAACAGCTGGCTTGCAAAAATAACATTTTTCAAAAAGGAGGAGAAGAAATGAGACGTCTGTCAATACTAATATTTACCTTTTTTGTCATTGGAAGCTGCGCATTCTCGCTTTCAGCTGAATCCACACGTAAGGAAAGACGTGCGATTTCCGAGGGCAACAAACTGTATAAGGAGGGAAAATATAAGGAAGCTTCCCAACAATATCAACTCGCCATTGCAGTAAATCCGCAGAGTCCGGAGGCCAGATTCAATCTCGCTCTCACTCAGCTCAAATCGGCGGCGCAAAGCGGATTGGATGAGAAGCAGCGAGAAGCGTTGATGAAAAGTGGTACGGAAGGCATGACGTCGATCATCGGACTTGGGCCGTCGAATCCAAAACTGGCTTCCTATGCCGCATACAATCTCGGTAATGTGGCATTTAATTCACAGGATTATAAAAAGGCGATAGAATGCTATAAACAGTCGTTGCGATTCAATCCCGGAGATGACACTGCTCGCAGGAACTTAAGAATCGCTCAAAAAAAACTACAGGATCAGAATCAGGATAATAAAAAGAATCAAGATAAAAACAAGGACCAGCAAAAGGATCAACAGCAGGATCAGCAGAAAGACCAGCAACAGGATCAGCAGCAGAATCAAAATCAGGACAAAGATCAGCAGAAAGATAATTCAATGAGTAACAATACGGCTGAACAGATTTTGAAAGCGATGGAAAACAAGGAAAACGCAACGAGAAACCGAGTCAATGCTGCCGGTCAAGGTAAAAACTCCCGTGGTAACAATGGCGGTAGGAAAAACTGGTGATAATCTCAAAATATATACAGATGAAACCAAACAGCATGCCAATTCGCGGAGCATATTTGATTGCCCTGTTTTTAACCATGGCGACAAGTCTGTTCGTGTCAGCCTCGGATGATATTCGTGCGGTTGCAAGTTTGTCGTCCGCCAAGCCATACGAAGGACAGCCCGTGGCATTGACTGTAACACTATATTCTACCGTTCCTGACATAGCGTATGCAGCTATAAGTTCCAGAGAGGAATTTGAAGGATTTACAATATTGAATGCGCCAATTGTCGACAACGGGGAGAATCGTTTGAAAAGAGTTATTGAAAATGGACGAGAGCTTTATTCGGCTGTCATATACAGGACCATGCTGATGCCTTCTGAAACGGGTTCGGAAACGATTCCCAAGCTTGAGTTTACGGTGGGAGTTCGTCGTCCGACAACGGTCGACCATCCGTTTTTTGGAAGAATCATGAGTACGGTTGTTGATGACATCGAGGTTTCCACACGTCCTATCAAGGTGAAAATCCAGTCTCTTCCGAAAGCGGCTTCCGGATATAGTGGCGCGATAGGTGATTTTTCGATCGAAGGATCTGTTCCGCCAGGGAAGATTTATTCCGGAGAAGATGCGATCGTAGTATACAGGATCTCCGGTTCAGGATATGTTGACACTTCGTGTGTTCCATCGCTTGCTGAATATCTTCCGGGCGGTGTGGCCTTCAAGTCGGAGACAAATGAATCATCGGTAATTGTGTCAGGGGATCAACTGCTTTCAGAGATCGAGATGGTCTATACAATCCGGGCGGAGGACGCTGGGGAATATGAGATCCCGCCGATTCCGTTGGTCTATTTCAATCCTTTGTCGAAAACATATCAGACCTCGACATCAAAGCCTCTTAAAATAAAGGTGATAAAAAGTGAGTTGCCGTCCAAACCCAAAATAATTCATAGTATATGATCAATTAAATTGTCCGTCAGAGTAACTATTGCGGTTTATCGGCGTTATCATAATATACCCTCCCTCTTCCTTGTAATCTCCACACATTGATTTCTACACAGCATGAAGATATTGTTGCGAAAGTTGATTGTCGTCATCTTCTTATTGATCACGGTCTTTCCGATGGTTGCATCAACAGTGCATCTTTCTGTCTCTACTCAGCGGGGACAGAGAACAATCGGAATAGGCGATGTCTTCTATATCCAATATGAGATAAGCAATTCAGATGCCCGTCCGTCTACCCCGTCTTCTATCCCGGGAGCAAAAGTGCTGTATTTCGACCGCACCGGGCAGTCATCAAGTTATTCCAGTGTCAATGGGGTAACCACCCAAAGCAGATCTACAACATATACGCTTACAGCCAAGGCCACCGCGGAAGGAACGTTTTCTTACGGACCTGTAACCGTAGGCAACATGAAGAGTAATTCTGTCAGATATACGATCGGAAAGGCTAAAGCCGATCAGCAGTCGGCGGGAACGGCGTCAGCATCCGGAAAAAGAGATGCGGATCCGTCGAAGCCAAAGTTTATCGGTAAAGGAGACGGCAATCTGTTTTTACGCGCATCGGTTTCCAAGTCGAGCGCATACGAGCAGGAGGCCGTTGTCTATACAGTCAAGCTCTATACGTCATACGATGGCATAAAATTTATCGGAGCAACCTCGGCTCCTAAATTTGAGGGCTTTGTCGTTGAGGAATCAAAAGCGACATCGTCTCAGCTGACATTTGAGAATTATCAGGGTAAAACTTATGCAACCGCTGTAATCGCGAGGTATATTATTTTCCCCCAGATGTCGGGAAAACTCAAAATAATAGGAAATACGTATACGGTGAGTGTTGATCAGCGGGAATACTATCATGATCCTTTCTGGGGCAACATGTCGGTTTCCTCGCCGTTGCAACTCAATGTAACCCCCAATGATCTTCAGATTGATGTGAAGTCATTGCCCCGCCCGCAGCCTTCTGACTTTTCCGGGGGAGTAGGTCAATTCTCGATTACCTCGACGCTTCCATCGTCTTCGCTCAAGACAAACCAGGGCGCGTCCATCGTGTATACAGTCAAAGGAAGTGGAAACCTGAAGTATCTCAAACTTCCGGATCTGAACATGCTCTTTCCGTCGCAGATAGAGGTGTATTCGCCGGAAATAGATGTGAAGACTTCAGTCGGCAGCGACAACGTAAGCGGTACGTCTACGTTTGACTATACTATGATCCCGCTGGAAGAGGGTGATTTCAAATTGCCTGCGGTATCACTGTGTTTCTTCAATCCGAGAACAGGGCAATACGAGCGTGTAAGTGCCAAGGGATATGCTGTTAAAGTAGGCAAGGGCGTCTCTTCCTCAAAATCCCAGACAAGGGATAAGCTGAGGTTTGACCAGACCCTCATGTCTGTTTCGGATGATCTTGCGGCAGTCCATATCCCGATGGTTTACCGTTGGGGATACTGGTTAATATACGCAATTTGTGTGGCTCTTCTTACGGCTGCGGTGTTGGTTTACCGCAAGAGGCTGAAAGACCTGTCAAATATAGAGATGCTCAAAAGCAGGAGAGCAGGTAAGATCGCCAAGAAACGTCTTAAGAAAGCTTATGAATGTATGAAGCGTGGCGATTCGTCATCGTTTTATGACGAGATGTTGCGTGCCTTGTGGGGATATATAGCCCACAAACTCAAGATGCCTACATCGGAACTCACAAGGGATAACGTATCCCAAAGACTCGACAGCCACCATGTACCTGAATCGACTGTGCGTAAGACAATCGGACTGCTGGATGATTGTGAATATGCTAAGTATACTCCCGTCGGGAATACGTTCAATATGAATGATCTTTACAGTCAGGCTACCGATCTGATTTATGAACTGGAGGATGCCTTCAGAAAGAACAATCCGGAAATCGGGAATGATAGCGGTATAGTCTCTTCTGTAACTGAAAGACTTGACAGGGAGCTTAATGATTCAAAGACACTATCGAAAGATGTAAGGGCATCTGAGAACGCAACTGCCCCCACTGCCGGTCAAGTTGCAGAAACACCAAACAAAATAGAAGATGAGATCGATGAAAAATAAGTTTATAAGGATTATAGCGCTTCTTGTCGTGTCGGTGTTGAGCCTGAACTCTTATGTAAAGGCAGACTCCAAAGATGCTGTCAAGTTGATACTGGCTGCTGACTCGGCATATAAATCAGGGAAATATGGAGAAGCCGCCGCGACTTACGAGAGTATAATGCAGATGTATGGAGTTTCTGCATCGACGCTCTATAACTTAGGAAACGCCTATGTAAAATCCGGCGATCTCGGCAAGGCGAGAGTTTGTTACGAGCGTGCAAGGAAACTCGAACCGGGAAATAAGCAGATCAACAATAATCTAATGTATATCTCCTCAAAGATCGAAGACACCAATAAGGCGATGGCAGGGAAAGACAAGGATTTTCTCACGCCTGACGCACCTTCTTTCCTTGAGTCAGTCAATAATGCAGTGGCCGTTGACACATCGTCAAATTCCTGGGCGATCCTGGCTGTGATGTCATTCATAGCGCTTGTCGCAGCTTTGGCATTGTATATCTTCAGTCACAATGTGATGGCAAGGAAAACTGGATTCTTCAGTTCGATGGCATTCCTTGTTTTCACGGGAATATTCGTGTCGTTGGCTTTTGTGTCAGCGTCAGAGTTCAATAGCCGTAAGGAGGGAGTGGTTACATCCTACAGGGTCGGTCTCCAGTCCAATCCCGATGAAGGTTCAAAAGCGAATGGAATTCAATTGACGCAGGGCACCAAAGCGCATGTAGAGGAGGAAACCATTTCCGCTGAAGGGAAAGTGGAGTGGTACAGGATACGGCTTAATTCCCGTGTAGAGGGATGGATAAAATCATCTGATTTTGAGATAATATGATAAGTTGTTTTGTGATAGGGGTTTAGATTAAGTAATGGCGTGATGTCAGGATATAAATGGAATTGGAAACATAAAAAATAAGTATATATTCTTGCATATTACACAAAATTTATCTAAATTAGCAATCATAAAACTCACTTAAGTTATTTATTAACTTTTAAAACAAAAATATCATGAGCAAGACAATCACATTCAATGAACTCCGCAGGCTGAAAGACAGTCTGCCTGACGGGTCAACTCACCGCATCGCTGACGAGCTCAATGTAACAGTCCAGACTGTAAGAAATTATTTTGGTGGCGTCAATTACCAGTTCGGTAAGAATGCAGGAATGCATATCGAACCAGGTCCTGACGGAGGCCTTGTCGTGCTTGATGATACGACAATCTATGACATGGCTCTCAAGATTCTTGAAGAAGCCAACGCTGAAAAATAAGCAGGCGACCAGTTACGCTTCGCAGCAAAACTCTATCCGCCTGATTTCAAGCGCGGACGGCAAAAGACAGACACCGGACCATGATTAAAAGGTCTGTTGTCTGTCTTGCGGTTATTTTTTTGAGATAATAAACAAGCTCCAAGCTCTAATGATATGATCTCTTTTGCAATTCATTCGCACGTAGTGGCTGAGTATATGCGCAGCCGTCTTGTCGCTCATGGTCTGCGATGTGAAACATCGCAGATAAAAGTATCGGACAGTCTCATATTGACAGAACTGAAAGTGGAACGCAGCCGTCTTGCGGAAGCAGTAAGATTGTGTGAGAGCGGATTGGATTATGCCGATGAGGTCTGCATTACGGAAAGAACCAAAGGAAAGACACTTCTTATTCCCGTCGATTTTTCTGAACATTCCATGCTTGCTGTAAGGGCCGGGTTTGAATTTGCAGTTCGCCTCGATATGGATCCGCTGCTTATGCACAGTTATGCGGCACCACGGCTTTCATCACCGTTGAGTTTCGCTGAAGGCCTTGATGATATGGCCGAGACAGCTGTTTTGTCAGGTGAGTTCAGGCATACGGCTGAAAGGGAGATGCAAATTCTCTCCAGCAAAATAAGACGTATGCAGACGTCCGGAATGTTGCCTGATCTCCAGTTCTCCACAAATGTTTGCCAAGGGATTCCGGAAGAGGCAATCTCGGATTATTGCAGGGTAAATGAGCCTGGGCTAATTGTGATGGCTACCCGCGGGAAGTCAAGGCGTGAGGCAGAAATGATCGGAAGCGTTACAGCAGAGGTTCTTGACAATTGTCGGGTTCCCGTGTTTACCGTGCCTGAGAATATCACTTTTGTTGGAGTTGAGAATATCAACAGATTAATATTTTTCTGTAATCTTGACAGGCAGGATATATTATCATTTGATTCATTCATGTCGATGTTTGATTGCCCTGAAGTGGATGTCCTGTTGGTTCCTGTCAGTGAAAAATCTGTAGACTCCATGAAGGGAAAGACCGACGACCTCAGGAGATTTCTTGAACAGAAGTATCCTGTAGCTTCATTCCACGCCGAGATCTTCGATCGCCAGAATTTCAGGATGCAGCTTGAGAAAGCAGTGGAGCAGCAAGGCACGCAGCTGTTGATTGTTCCCAATAAAAAGACTAATATCTTTTCAAGATTATTCAAACCGGGCATCGCGCATAGAATACTGTTTGAACGCGATATGCTGATGCTTGCCTTACCAGTATGAAAAATATGGTATCCATTTATCCTGCCGATTTTGAGGTAAAGATCGGTTTTGACGGTGTGCGTCATATCCTGTCGGAACTTTGTCAGTCTGACATGGGACGTCAGCACGTAGAATCAATGACATTCATGAAGGATAGGTCGCGGATAGAGACATCTTTGCGTCAGACTTGGGAAATGGTGTCGATAATTGCAGGAGGTGCATCTTTGCCCTCCGACACGTTGCATGACATATCCTATGGACTGAAGGAGGCGAAGGTGGAGGGAAACTATCTGACATCGACGATGTTTTTTCGCCTTATGCAGACTCTCCGCACTCTTGGGTCGATCCGCAAATTTTTTTGTGAAGGTAATGACGAGAATTCCGCGCCACTTTATCCTGCATTGTCAGAGAGTTTTTCCAATATAGAGACATTTCCCGCGCTTTATTCCGAGATAGATGCCTTGATCGATAAATTTGGAGAATTGAGAGACACCGCGTCTCCAAGATTATATGATCTGCGTAGTTCGATAGCTAACGCCACCGCATCTATTTCATCAGTCATGCAGAGAGTGCTGGATAGGGCGGTTGCATCCGGAATTGTCGACAAGGAGACCGCTCCGGCTTTGCGCGACGGAAGATTGTGTATTCCTGTAGACGCATCCAATAAGAGGGGAGTAAATGGTATTGTCCACGATCGAAGCGCTACAGGGAAAACCGTCTTTATTGAACCGGCGGAACTTGTCGAAGCCTCGAACCGGCTCCGTGAGCTTGAACTTGACGAACATAGGGAACAGATTGTAATTCTGACGTCGATGACTTCAAGGATAAGGCCATATATAGATGACATCATGCAATCACTCCAGATGCTCGGTCTCTTCGACTTTATCCGGGCCAAGGCGAAGTTTGCCATTGATGTAGACGGGCAGATGCCTGTTCTTGAGGAGAATCGTGAGATCGATTGGTTTCATGCGATTCATCCGATGCTTTTGCTTTCATTGCGCAAACAGAACCGTGAGGTAGTTCCGCTATATATCCGTCTTGATTCCCGACAGAGGATACTCATTATCTCAGGTCCGAATGCCGGCGGAAAATCAATTTGTCTTAAGACGGTCGGCATCGTGCAGTATATGATGCAGTGCGGTATTCTTCCAACATTGCATTCCAATTCCCACATGGGAATTTTCGATAAGATTTTCATTGATATAGGAGACGAGCAATCATTGGAGAACGATCTCTCTACCTATTCATCACATTTGCGGAACATGAAGTTTTTCCTGCAGAACGCTGATTCGCGCACGCTCGTTCTTGCTGATGAGATGGGATCCGGGACTGAACCTCAGATCGGAGGGGCGCTCGCACAGGCGATCCTCGTGGAACTAAACAAGCGGAGAGTGATGGGAGTCATAACAACCCATTATCAGAATCTGAAGACGCTGGCCGATAATGTGGAAGGTCTGGTCAACGGTGCAATGCTTTACGACAGACAGCATTTGCAGCCATTGTTCCAATTATCGGTGGGTACTCCGGGTAGTTCATTCGCAATAGAGATAGCCACAAAGATCGGCTTGCCGCGCGATGTCGTGGCCGCCGCCAAAGAGATTGTCGGAACAGAATATGTGGAGATGGATAAGTATCTTCTCGATATTGCCAGAGACAGGAGATACTGGAACAACAAGAGACTCTCCATAAAGGAAAAAGAGGCTAAACTCGATAAGCTTATATCGTCCTATGAGGAAACGGCCGTGTCTCTGCGTCAGCAAAGAACAGCCATTATCCGCGATGCGAAGAACGAAGCCAAGGAAATAATGGCTACGGCCAATGCAAAAATAGAACGAGCCATTCTTGAGATCAGGAAAGCCGATGCGGAGAAATCCCGCACCAAAGAGATACGAAAGGAGCTTGATGATTATAAATCATCTATCTCATCTGGAGAAGTATCCGACATACCCAGGGATCTCAGACCACCTCGCCACAGGAATAAATCCCGGAAGCCTGAAGCCAAGGAGGAGCCGAAAAAAATGGAGCAGGCACTTGCGCCGGGTGATCATGTAAAAATGCCTGATGGAGGAGTTGTCGGAAAGATTCTATCTATCAATGGCAAGAAGGCAGAAGTGGCGTTTGGATCCCTTCGTACAATTGTGCCTGTAGATAAGCTCAAACGGGCAGCCAAACCGTCTGACACATCTTCTTCCCCGGTATCTTTGTCAAGTCAGACGTATAAGGAAAGCCGTGAGCGGCAACTTCAATTCAGGCAGGAACTTGATGTCCGCGGAATGCGGGGCGACGAGGCTTTGCAGGCATTGATATACTTTATGGACGATGCTTTCCAGTTTTCGGCTTCAAGAGTGAGGATTCTTCACGGCACGGGACATGGGATTCTCAGGGAGCTGATCCGCAAACAATTGAAAGCCACACCAGGGGTCAGGTCTTTCGCAGATGAGGATGTGCGCTTTGGAGGAGCTGGAATCACTGTTGTTGAACTTGATTAAACGAGCCTGATATTATGATCAAAAGAGTATTAATTATATTTGTTTCTGTCGCGGCACTTTGTTTGGCCTGTGGACGTCAGGGAAAAGACACGGAGATGTTTTTCAAGGAGATCTCTTCCGTTGATAAACTCGTGTTGTCATCCATGTCCATCAGTAAGATGGGCGAGTACGATGACCGGTCTAATTGGAAAATAGGCAGAAGGATAGCGGTCTATTCATACAATACTTATATGCAGGCTTATGTGGATCTGAGTCTGCTAAGCCCGGAAGACGTGTCTGTGGATGAGAAAAACAAGACAGTGGAGCTTAATCTCCCTGCGATACAGACGGAGTTCAAAGGGCGTGATATGAACATGAAAGAGGAACATTACCGTGTAACAGGATTCAGATCGCAGATAGGCGCGGAGGAGCGTGCCGAGCTTAAGGAAACGATGAACAAGGAACTTAAGCGGGAGGTAGAGACAGACAGTCGGTTCCGGCAAGCGTTGATAAAGTCAGCGGAGGAGAAAGCCCGGCTGTATTTTGCCAAATTGTTCCGTATGCACGGATATTCGGTCAATGTAAATTTCAAACAGCTATGAAAACAATTACCAGACTGTTGTTTTTATTGATATCTGTGGCTGTCATAGTTGCAGGCGTGATGTTGTATTTCAGGTTCAGGGATGCAGATGCAGGGAAGATCAGTCTGCAAGAGGCTAAAGTTGCGGAAATCCGTACCATGTCCGATCTATGCACACTTGAGATATATGAAGATGTCCCGGTTAAAGGGCATATAGGTACAAAACACTTTTTTGCGCGGCAGACCAGGAAAGGACAGATAATGTTTCCTCTGGACAGCCTTGATATAGATATGGAAGCGGACACCATACGGATAAAACTGCCCAAAGAGAAGGTCGAGATTCTTGAATCTACAGATCCATCTTCCTTTGAGGTAATCGATACGTGGAACACCGATCTGCTTGGATCTTCAGTCCTTACTAATTCCGAGGAGAGCTATCTGAAGGATCAGGCGCGCAAGGCTGCCATAAAGTCGTTATACACAGACGGTACAATCAAGCGTGCCAGAAGAGAGGCCAGTTCGCGTCTGACCGATTTTATAGGCATGATCACCGGGAAGCCGGTAGTAGTCTGCGAAAAATGATCAGCCGGTCATTTTCCGGTATTGATTGCGTCAGGCAGCGGCAGATCCTTGATCAGAGTGGTCTGTGCCACCGCGTATGAGTCGGCCATGATTTTCCTGTATCGGCCGAGCAATGGCGCATACATTTCAGAAAATCCCGGGATGAAATCGGAATTGCCGACAGCATCGAGCCGGCGCATAAGTTCTCCGAGTGTGAGCTTGCCCACTTCGACCGCTGGCGCCACGCCGAGATGCTCCTTGTCATCACTTACTGTAAAGACTATCCCGGCCTGACGGAGATTTCCTATGCAATGGTTCACCAACCTCATGGGGAGATCATAATATTTAGACAGCTCATACATGGAGTAGGGTGCTTTCCCGCGAATGAATCTCCGGAATACAAGCGCGGTGATTACAATAGCGACTTCACGGCGATAAGTCTGGGATACGGTGCCGACGTCGCCGAGATAGTTATAGGAGAATACATTCTGCATGGAATAAGTGAATACACATCCGGACATAAGTATAAGCCAGGAGAGTTGCAACCATATCAGCATCAACGGTAGGAAGGCGAAAGATCCGTAGATGGCGTTGTATTTCGTAACATAGATCTGTCCATTCACAAACAGAAGCTGGAGAATCTGGAATGCAATGGCGCTCAAAGCTCCGGCGATCGAAGCATATTTAAAAGAGACCTTTGTGTTGGGGATAAGACAGAATGAAAGCGAGAAAGCCAGCCATGCGAGAACAAGCGGGGCACATTCAAGCAAGCCGTTGAATACGGGGGTGAGAAAAGGCAGTTTGATATTGTCCTGCACTATTGTTGACATAAATATCGAGGCTCCGGAGGAACATATCATCAATATTGGGATCATAAGACAAATGGCGATATAGTCGGTGATCTTCTGAGGTAGTGAGCGATCCTTCTTTATTCCCCAGATTCTGTTGAACGCAGTCTCGATGTTAGACAATAGTGATATGAGAGTCCACAGAAGCATAATAATGCCGATTCCGACAAAAATACCCTGTGAAGACTGTTTCAGATATGAATCAACAAATGAAAGCGCTGTAGTTATAGCTTTTTGTTGTGCCGGAAAGTATACATAAAGTTCTTTCTGCACAAGATTTTGGAACCCAAATCCACGGCTTATGGCGAATAGCAGCGCGAGAGCCGGCACAATGGCAAGTACAGTGGAGTAGGTGAGAGACATTGACTTGTCTTGCAGTCCCCGGTCCATAAAGCTCCTGATCGTGAGATTCAGTGTTTTGATAGTCCGGATCTTCAACGAACTTCCCGGATCTTTCCAGACGCCGGTCCAGAAATAATTGAACGCGTTAAGACCTTTGTCGTAAAGGCGTTGGAAAAGCGACGGCTTTTCCGGAGCATCTCCGGAGTTTTTTTTATTTTTGGTGTTCATGGCTGATATTTTGAGAAAAGCAATGTCCGGAGAGCCTGTTCTGATCCATGCGCTCAACCGGACATTGCCTGTAATGAAGGCAGAGGCACTGTAAGCCGGGTTATGTCGGAGACCGATGTCTCCGGTCTGTCATTTATCTGCGCCGCAGCGTTGCCGCCCGGCTTTAGCAGCCTACCCCCCGGCAAAGGGCGAGCAACCCTTATCTGCCGGTATACTTGGCCTTGCAACTCATAGGATGTACGGCCCGGCATGTCGCCATGCCGGCCGGTGGGCTCTTACCCCGCCTTTTCACCCTTGCCTGATCCCGAACAGACGGGATCTGGCGGTTGTTCTCTGTTACATTATCCCTGCCGTCGCCAGCAGCTTTCCGTTAGAAAGTATGATGCTCTGTGTTGCCCGGACTTTCCTCTTGAACGCCATATCGCGCCAAGCGACAGACCGCGCCTCTGCCATTTTTTTATTTATATGTTTATCTGATTCTTATTTTATGGTTCTCACGTTGCCTTGTCGCTCCCATCTGGAGAAATCCATTGATTGCGTAGACTGTGAGGAAGATGCCGGCCAGAAGAGAGATGATATTCTCAAGTCCACGCGGACCGATGAAGATCACCACGATTCCGGCTATGAACGTGAGCCAGGGCATGATATAGAATCCTTTGTTGGTGCCCACGATCGATCCCGTAACTGACATATATACAATCTGGGCAAGTCCGCACAAAATAAGTATGACACCGAGTGTATATACTATGTATGCTGCGAAAAATCCCGGGATGCAGATCAATATCACGCCACATATAATCCCGGCCACCCCCATCAGCACAATATACCAAGGTTTGGGAATTTTCATTCCATTGCTGTCTCTGGCGGGAATGATGCCGTTGATCACTGCCGCTGCCGATGGTATTATAATCAGGATACCGGCTGCGATGACTATCCAGCGGAAAAGATCGGTACGTCCTGTAAATATAATAAGAAGGATGCCGACTATCAACGCTGATAGATATGTCAGAAAATAAGGTCTGGTTTTCATAGTTCCTTTATAGTTTTGTAATTAGTTATACTTTATAAAGGAATAATAACCAAAAATGTTTATTGTAATATCACAATTGGTGTATGAAAACGTTCCGAGGCCTCTTTGATCGATAAATAATAAGTATCAGTTGTCGAGATTCATCGCCATTTTTTCAATAAATCTGACAATAATCTCCACAGACTCTTCTGCGGAGAGCATGGAGGCATCGAGCGAGAGATGATAGTTGGACGCATGCCCCCATCGCCGTCCGGTATAGTAGTTGTAATAATCTTCACGTTTACTGTCAGCCTTGCGCGCTATCCTTGCCGCTTCCTGTTCACATCGGGCATCCCCGCGGGCGATGATGCGTTTCACCTTGTGTCCCATCGGAGCGTGGATAAAGATGCTGACCATATTTTTCTGGTCTCGTGCGATGTAGTCTGCCGTGCGACCTACAATCACGCATGAGCCGGCGCTGCATATTTTCCCTATGACTTCACTCTGCACCTTGTAGAGGTTGTCCGGACTCAAGGCTCCCCAGTTGCCATAGTCGGATGCACTTCCGAACGAAGATCCCATGAAACTGCGGATAAAAGAAGGCCTTCTTTCATCTGCGTCAGCAAGCACAGATGTGTCGAACCCGAATGTGCGGGCAGCCTCTGCGAGCAGGTTCTTGTCATAATAGTTAAGACCAAGCCGGCGAGAGAGCAATCGTCCGATTTCGCGTCCGCCGCTCCCGAATTCCCGCCCTATGACAATGACAAAATCCGATGGTTTCATTGCTGGTTCCAATAAGTTCCGTGTTCGATTACGGTGCAAATTTAGCTAATTTGGCCAAATTATTGAAATATTTTCTCAAATTTGTGTGGCCGGTTCGCGATAAATGCCTATTTTTGCATTGTTAAAGGAGATACGAATGACTGAAGATCTAAAAAATCTCGAAAAAGATACGGATGGAATGGCCACGTATGACTATATTGTCAATCATGTGGATTCATGCGTGGATGTGATGCCCGCCCTCATCGACAATATGCTCAGGGTGGATCTGACCGGACAGTTTCTCGCGTCATCTGCGCGTTTCCTTGCCGCTGTAGACAGAAAAACGTTTGAACCGTGGCTGACTCCGCTTATAGAGGGAGCTATTGACAAGGATCGGGAACGGAAATATATCGGGTCGTTGCTTGAGGCTCTTTGGGGTGCTGATTACCACGATAATGCCGATAAGCTTCGCGAGACGGACGATAATTTCCGCAGAATTTATAAAAGAATGTTCCCTAAGGGTATATGATCTGATATACCCCAATCACCAAGTTCCATACACCTGAAATGAATATCATACTCAAAGCTGTATCGTCGGCTGCTGTCGCAATGCTCGGTTCATCCATGCTATTGTCGGCTGCCATGCATGAGGATACTAATACCCTCAACCAATTATCTATGACAAAAGAGAATTCATCGGTAAACGACACCAGGGATCCTGAGTCTATTCCAGGTCCGGTAGTCGAATTAAAGACTTCTCTCGGCAATATAAGACTGAAATTGTATGATGAGACTCCGCTGCATCGCGACAATTTCATGAAGCTTGTGTCGGAGAATTTCTATGATTCGGTACTTTTTCACCGTGTGATAAAAGATTTCATGATCCAGACAGGCGATCCTCAGTCGAAAAATGCCAAACAGGGACAGCAGCTCGGTTCGGGAGACCTCGGATATACCATCCCGGCTGAGATTGTCTATCCCCAATATTACAATAAATATGGTGCGTTGGCGGCTGCCCGCACAGCGGATCAGGTGAATCCTGAACGCAGGTCGTCAGCATCTCAATTCTATATAGTAACCGGAAATAAATTTTCTGAGTCTCAGCTCAACCAGATGCGCGACCGGATTTTTCAGACTCAGTTGCAGAGCTATTTCCAAAATGCGTGCAGACAGCATGCGGATGAGATCCGTGCGCTCCAGGCATCCAATGATACATTGGCACTGGAATCGCTGCGACAGAAGTTGATCGCCGAAACTGAGAATAATGTCAAGCCCGAACCGATGTCTGACCGAATGGTGAAGGATTACACTACTATCGGCGGGGCACCGCATCTTGATGCGCAATATACTGTATTCGGAGAAGTTATCTCCGGCATGGATATAGTTGACAAAATCCAGAATGTGGCGACAGACAGATCTGATCGCCCGTTGGATGACATCCGGATTCTCGGTGTAGAGGTGATCCGTAAGGATTAGCCTGTATTCCAGTAATAAAAATGCCTGCGGATTTTGCCTCAGGACTGATTTTAGCCCTGAAGAAAGATGCGCCGGACAAACAATAGTTCCCGCAAAAGGGAAGTTTGAAGAATAATTGAACATAGACCACGCAAAAGTCCTGACACCAGACAGGACAAATAATAGAGAAATTATGAACGAGCTTGACAAGACATCTTCCGAAGAGAAGAATGTAACCCCTGAATCCCCGACTGCCTGTCAGGCAGCCGAAGAGACCGTTGCCATCGAGAAAGAAGTGGATAAAGAAGCGCTGGAAGTCGCTGAAACCCCAGAGTGTGACGGAGAGAATCCCTGTATTGAAGAAGTTTCATCCGAGATGGACGCCGCCGGGTTAACCGACGAGGAAGCCATTGGAGACAATCGCAAGCTATTCAGTGGAATGACGAAAGAGGAACTTGTCGAGGCTCTTAGAAACATTCTCGCTGAAAATCGTCTTGATGCCTACAGAGAGGTCAATTCCATAAGAAAAGCGTTCAGCACGATACGAGAGAAAGAGGCCGAGGCAGAGCTTTCCGAATTTATCGATGCAGGAAATTCTCCTGAGGAATTTTCCTCCACACCATCAGAGTCCGACGAGGAGTTTTCCCGTATGGCAGCGGAATTCCGTAGCCGTCGCACGGAGTATCTCGCAGCAGAGGAAGCGCGTAAGATAAGCAATCTTGAGAAAAAGTGTGATATAGTCAAGAGAATCCTTGACCTGACGGAGGACATTGATAATATTAATATGCGTTTCCCTGAATTCAAGCAACTTCAGGTAGATTTCAAAGAGATAAAGGATATCCCCCAAAGCGAGGAAAGCGGAGTCTGGAAAAACTTTCAGGCTGCTGTGGAGCAATTTTATGATGTATTGAAGGTCAATAAGGAATTGAGGGATCTTGATTTCAAAAAGAATCTTGACCAGAAACGCCAGCTGATAGATGAAGTAAAGAAACTCGAGACGGAAGCCGATGTGGTTTCAGCTCTCCGTAAGCTTCAGGATCTGAGAGACCAGTGGAGAGAAATTGGCCCTGTTGCAAAGGAATTGCGCGATGAGATATGGAAAGAGTTCAATGCTTCAGCCACAATAGTTTTCCGTCGCCATCAGGAGTTTTTCGAAACACGCAAAGCCGCCGAGCAGGAAGCAGAGGAGGCTAAGACCGCATTGTGTGTGGAAGCCGAGGCGATTGCAGCCCGCGAAATGAGCAGAAATTCAGATTGGGAGGCAGCGGCCAATGATATGAAAGAGCTTCAGGAGAAATGGAAGAATGCCGGACACGCATCGCGTAAAGCCAACAACGCTCTTTTCACACGTTTCCGTGCCGCATGCGATGATCTTTTCAACCGCCGGAATGAGCATTTCCGTCAGCAGCGCGAACGTTTCGATCAGGCTATCAAGGCAAAAGAAGCACTGATTGCGAAAGTAGCCGCTTTGGCCGAGGAGGAAGATCTGTCAAAAGCAGTTGCCGAGACCATCAAGATCCAGGAAGATTGGAAGCATGCCGGTATGGTGCCTGCAAAACTTAAAGACGCTATGTGGAAACGCTTCCGCGAGGCTTGCGATGTGATATTTGACAGACGGAAAAAGGAGACAGGTGAGCAGCGTAAAGAGCAGGCAGCCAATCTTGAGGCAAAACGCCAGTTGATTGCCAGACTCAAGGAGATTCCTATGGATCTCGATCGCAAGGAGGGCATTGCCCGTGTGCGTGAGTTGCAGGATGAATGGTCTTCTATCGGTTTTGTGCCGTTCAAGAATAAAAACAGCATACAGCAGGAATATCGTGAGGCTTGTGATGCGCTCTATGATAATTTCAAAATGAAGGAGCAGCGTGCAAGGATGCGTAATTTCAGCGAGCGTCTGGATGCAACCGAAGGATCAAAACTCGGACGTGAACGGGAGAGACTGATGCGCGATCTTGACAGAAAGAGACAGGAGTTGCAGACATATCGCAACAACCTCGGATTCTTGTCGGCAAAATCCTCATCCGGGAATTCCATGGTCAAGGAAATGGAGCGTCGCACAAAGCTGATAGAGGAAGAGATCGATACCATCCGCAAAAAAATTGAGATGGTAGAGGAAAAAATTAACTGATTACGACTACCTGACATTATATAAAACCTCCATAAACCGGGGGATTCCATGTCAGCAAGCATCGGATTCCCCGGTTTTTATACAGGTTTGTCTATCCCCGCATGAAATGCAGTCGATGTAGATATGACATTCATCCGGACATATACTTTTCATGAAAGAAAGAGTTGGATTTGGTAAATATATCAGATTTGCGTTGACATTCGGAGACTATATAGTCCTGAATGTCGCGTATCTGATATCATCCTGGATTCTCCCGGATGGAGGACATCTTATGTCTAAATGGGTATGGCTCATTGCCAACCTTGCGTTTATTCCGTCGGCTTCGTTTTTCTCAGGAATCCACAATGACCGCATATTGTATGCGGACCGGGTGGTGATCAATGCTCTTCAGAGTTCATCGCTTTTTGTCGGTGTGCTGCTTGCGCTGCTCTATATATTTGATATATACTCCACAGGGGCATTGTCTGCTTTTGTATTCGGCGCGGTATTGTTTCTTCTGATTTCCGTATGGTGGTTGCTCTCCCGCCGGATTCTGAAGCGTTTCCGCAGGATGGGATTCAATTTCAAACGAGTCGTGATTATAGGCACCGGGCCTACAGGAAGGATGGTTGCGAGGGAATTGGCCAGCGACGCCGGATATGGCTACCGGCTCATGGGACTCTTTGATGATGACGAACACGCTCTTGAGCAGATACAGGGTGAGTTCACAGCACCTCTCGCAGAAGTGGAGGAGTTTGTGAGGCTCAACAAGATTGACATAATCTACTATACGATATCCGCTGAGAATGACGAGACTATCCGCAGGATGATGCTTGTCGCAGACGAGGCCGGTGCTGAATTCGTCTATGTTCCGAAGTATCACAAGATAATTCAGGGGCAATTTCATATCGCCTCAATAGGCTCGATGCCGGCGATGACACATATTCTGTCTCCGTTGTATTCGATGCCTAACAAGATTGTGAAGCGCGCTCTTGATTTATGTATATCCCTGCCTTTCTGTCTTATGAGCCCGCTGATTTTTGTCCCTATAGCAATAGGGATCAAGCTTACTTCTCCAGGCCCGGTGTTTTTCAAGCAGAAGCGCACAGGTATATTCGGCTCGGAGTTCGTATGTTATAAATTCAGGACGATGAAGGTTAATGATGAGGCCGACAGTCTGCAGGCAACGGCTGATGATCCGAGAAAGACAAAATTCGGGGATTTTCTTCGACGTTCATCGCTCGATGAATTGCCTCAGTTTTTTAATGTATTGCTTGGCAGCATGTCCGTGGTAGGGCCGCGTCCGCACATGATCAGTCATACTGAGGAATATAGTGCCTTGATAGATCGTTATATGGTCAGACATGCCGTCAAACCTGGAATTACAGGTTGGGCTCAGGTCAATGGATACAGGGGGGCTACCAAACAATTATGGCAAATGGAAAAGCGTGTGGAACATGATGTATGGTATATACGCAACTGGAATTTCTTTCTTGATCTGAAAATAATATTTTTGACAATGTTCAATAGCATCAGAGGCGAAAAAAACGCTTACTGATCATGATGCCTGTCATACCAACAAAGGAGGTGGACGCCTTGGCGTCCACCTCCTGATGTTCGCCCGACATGGGCATAATCTAATGGGTGGAAGTCCCTAACGCGGCCTAA
>CAJUSZ010000003.1 GCA_910589425.1 uncultured Muribaculaceae bacterium
ATCAGACGATAATGTCGGTTTTATCTCCTATAAGGTGTCAAAGATGGGAAAATTAATCAAAACTGACAAAAAAGCATCCATCAAGCAGAAAAAAACTTCCGGCATCTGATTTCACCACACACCGAAACGTGAAAAAAGTGTAAAATTAGGCCTCCTCACAGGCTATATTTTTAATATAAGAAAAATTTTTACTAATTTTGCGCAAATTATCCCGCCGCCGAGCGCATTGCGACTCCGGATCAGAAGAGTCAGCGGCCAGATACACCAATCCGAAAGGTTATATTTATGCCACACACGAGAATTTTATTTGTGAGTCAGGAAATAGCTCCCTATCTTCCCAAAGGGGACATTTCCAACCTCGGCCGCGAGCTGCCACAGTCCATGCAGGAAGCAGGCTACGAACCACGGGTTTTCATGCCCAAATACGGCATGGTCAATGAACGCCGCAATCAGCTCCACGAGGTGATACGCCTGAGCGGCATGAACATTCCGATTTCCGACAGCGACCATCCCCTTATCCTGAAGGTCGCCTCCATGCAGCCGTCGAGAATCCAGATATATTTCATCGACAACGACGATTATTTCCAGCGTTCCGACGATGACGAAGACGCAGTCGGCAGCAACAGGGATGACAACGACGAGCGCGCAATATTTTTCGCACGCGGCACCATGGAGACTGTCAAGAAACTCCGCTGGGAACCAAAGATAATCCACTGCTCAGGATGGATGACTTCCGTAACACCGATGTACCTGCGCAGAATGTATGCCGACGATCCCTCTTTCGCCGGAGCAAAAATTGTCTACTCCGTCCTTCCGGGAGAGATAACCGGAAAAATCGACCCCGAGATATTCAGCAAGCTCAAGACCGACGGAATGAGCGACAAGGAGATAAAGGAATTCGCCGGACTGGAAGCGGATACCGCCATGATGCACCGTCTCGCTTTGAGATATTGCGACGCTGTGATTTTCCATACAGAGAATCCCGACCAGAATCTCATCGAGTTCGCAAAATCGCGCAATTTGCCGATCCTGACCAAAGATCAGGTGGAGGGCAACCCCAAGGCATACGACGATTTCTATAAATCTCTCATGGGATAAGCTAAATGTATAGACCTCAATCAAAAGGCATGACGCCTAAACTTAAAGCAGCGATCGGCCTCGGAGCCGCGATGGCACTGCCGATTTTAGCTACATCCTGCGAGGACAACCTCAGCGACATAGGAAATTCCCTCGCCAAAGGGGAAGTGGTGATTTCAATAGATTCGGTAGGCTTCAAACTCAATGGTCATTCCGTAGAGGCTCCGGTGATAGACTCCAGAAGCACCACCAATCTTCTGGGCAGGCTCAGCGTGCCTGAGTATGGCGATCTGCAATGCAGCTTTGTGAGCCGCCTGATGTGTGTGTCTGAGCTGAACATACCCGATTCGATTATCTCCGACTCGATCTGCTCATACAGGATGACTCTCAACATACCTCGCGGACAGATTACTGGAGACACTCTTGCTCCTCAGCAACTCAGCGTATACAAGCTGACCAGACAGCTTCCCGACAGCATCACAAACCTTTTCGACGCCACCGGATACTATGATCCGTCCAAGCCACTCGGGGTCAAATCATTCACAGCTTCGGCCGTGGCGATGAAAGACTCGGCTTTCTCGAAATTGACCACCATCCCCTTGTCTGTCGAGCTGCCCATCGCCGATGGTAGACAGATTCTTGAGGAATACCGGACCAATCCAGCCACATTTGCCTGGCCTTCTTCTTTCGCCAAATATTTTCCAGGGATATATGTGGAAAATTCTTTCGGCAACGGATGCGTGATCAACATCTCGTCGGTCAACACACAGCTCTTCTACAAACACCGCCTCTCGAAAAAAGTGCTTGTCGACAGCATATATGTCGATAAAGTCTACACAAAGATCGATTCCGTGCCGGTATTCGGATCGGCGCCCGAGGTATTGAGCAGCAACAACATCAGGTTGATCCCGTCGACGGCTGTAACAGGAGCCGTCTCCGACGGGGAAGTAATTCTCCAGTCTCCGGCCGGCTACAATGTGGAGATCTCATTCCCGGCTCAGGAAATCATCGACCAGTACAGGGAACAGTCTGGCAATATGTCGGTGGTAAACAATCTGACACTCTCCATCCCCGTGGAACACACATCCAACAAGTTCGGCATAACCATGCCCCCGAACCTGCTGCTGATAAAGAGTTCGGAACTTGCTGAATTTTTCGAGAAGAATAAAGTGCCCGACGACAAATCCTCTTTCTGGGGATCATACTCGTCTTCAACAAAAAGCTACTCGTTCACATCCATGCGCGAATACATAGTGGATCTGATTGAATCAGGCCAGAAAGTGGATGAGAAAGACATGCAGTTCACAATCGTGCCTGTCGCCATCACGACCGAGACTTCCGGATCTACAATGATGGTAACAAGCTGCGTGCCTTATCTCGCCCGCCCCACACTCTGTTCGCTGAAGCTGAACGACGCCATGATCAAGTTTACATTCTCCCGCGAACAAATAGACTAACCCATCAGCAATGCAAATAATCGACGGTAAAAAAACAGCCGCAGAGATCAAGGAGGAGATAGCCCGCGAAGTTCAGATCATGAAAGAACGCGGCGAACGCGCTCCTCATCTGGCTGCAATCCTTGTCGGACACGACGGAGGCAGCGAATCTTATGTGGCCAACAAGGTAAAGGCATGCGAGGCATGCGGATTCGAAAGCTCCCTCATACGCTTTGACGAAGACGTGACCGAGGAGCGACTGATGCAAGAGATCGACCGGCTGAACAACGATCCCGCTGTAGACGGTTTCATCGTCCAGCTTCCGCTGCCACGGCATATCGACGAGCAACGTGTAACTGAAGCCATCAATTTCAGAAAAGACGTGGACGGATTCCATCCTGTCAATGTCGGGCGTCTCTCCATTGGGCTTCCGGGATTCCGCAGCGCCACTCCGGCCGGAATCATCGATCTTCTTGACAGATACGGCATCCCGACAAAAGGGAAGCATGCTGTCATTCTCGGACGGTCAAACATCGTCGGCAAACCGATAGCGACTCTGCTGATGCAGAAAGCCCAGCCAGGCGACTGCACCGTCACAGTGTGCCATTCATCCACACGCAATATAAAGGAGATATGCCGCGAGGCTGACATCCTGGTCGCTGCTCTCGGACACCCTGGATTCGTAACCGAAGATATGGTCAAACCCGGAGCAACAGTGATCGACGTGGGCACAACCCGCGTTCCAGATCCATCACGCAAAAGCGGTTTCAGGCTCTGCGGAGATGTAGACTTCGACAATGTGGCGCCGAAATGCGAGTTCATAACCCCTGTCCCGGGTGGCGTCGGACCGATGACGATATGCTCCCTCATGAAAAACACGCTGCTCGCCCGCAAAGGTCTCTGAACGCCTTACGCAAAGCGTGTGAAAAACATAAAGGACGCACAAGTATTTTTCCCAATGTCTTCCCATTATTCCGACAGACATTGGGAATCTTTTTTCAATCAGTCTTGCGGATAGACAGAACAACACACTTAATTCAAATCAAACATGAGACACATCAAGTTTTCAGATAATACAGACATCATCCACCGACGTCTGCCCTTCTTCCTCGCCACAGAAGAATGGGTGGCAAGAAATCTTCCGGCCGGCGACTATTTCTTCTCGTGGCAGGTTGACCCCACCGTGATCTGCGGGCGCAATCAGGATATTCTCAAAGAGGTGGACATGGACTATTGCAGAGAGAACGGCATAGACGTGGTGCGCAGACGCAGCGGCGGCGGCGCGGTGTTCGCCGACAGGGAAAACTTCATGTTTTCCTACATCACAGACGGAGACGACATCACCGGCGAGTTTGCCCGCTACACAGAGATGATCGCCCAGGCCCTGCGCCGCATCGGCATCGAAGCGGAACCGACCGGCAGAAACGACATAACAATCCAAGGGAGAAAGGTGGCAGGCAATGCATTCTATCACATTCCCGGACGCTGCATCGCCCACGGCACGATGCTCTATAATTTTGACCCGGTCCACATTTCAAAAGCATTGACTCCGTCCAGGGCTAAGCTTGAATCCAAAGGAGTCAAATCCGTACAGTCCCGCATCACATGTCTCAAGCAAGAGGGGATAAGCCTTGCTCCGGAAGATTTTGAAAGCTACATGATCCGCTCCATTACAGACAGCGATCCGTATATTCTGTCAGCAGCAGACATCGCTGAAATCGAGAGAATAGAAGAGACATACTATGCTCCATCGTTCCTGAAGACGGATACCGGATCGGACTCAGTGCGGTCCGACGCCCGGATCGTGACCAACCATACTCGGCTGGACGGAATCGGGGAATTCTACATTGAGTATACACTCGACTCTCAAAACAGAATCGACGATTTCCGTATTTCCGGAGACTTTTTCATGAGCGAGGAGACCGACATCAGGATAAGCAGACGGTTAAACGGCATCCCGTGCGAAAAGGAAGCCCTGCGGCAAGCCATACTTCATATTGATCCGGCATCCGTGATCCCCTGCCTGACGCACGACAAACTACTGGATCTGATCATTCCATGAACGGCATCCCGATTCAATTCATCCATAAACCAAGAGCCTGTTTAATAAATAATCATCAAAAATGACACTTCTGCTTTTCAGTCTTTTTTCATTCCTCACGGGCATAATGAATCCCGGAGAGCCGGTTACTGTCGAAATGCTGTTCGCTGGCGACGCCATGCAACATCAGGCACAACTCGACCAGGCCAAAAGCGCTTCGGACGGAAAAGGATATGACTACTCCGTATGTTTCGATCTCCTCGCCCCGGAGATAACCGACGCGGATTATGCCGTGGTCAATCTTGAAGTACCCCTCGGCGGCCCCGGCACATACAGCGGATATCCTTGCTTCTCGGCACCGGATTCATACGCGGCCGCACTGCGCGACGCCGGATTCGACATGATGCTGACCGCAAACAACCATTGTCTCGACCGGAGCGACCGCGGCGCGAGACGCACACTGGCTGCTCTCGACTCGCTCGGGCTTGACCACATCGGGACATATCATGATGCAGCCCAGCGCGACTCGCTCGTCCCTTTCATAAAGGACATAAAGGGGATCCGTTTCGGTTTCCTCAACTATACATACGGAACAAACGGGATCGAACCTAAAGCCGGGGCGGAAGTGGCTCTCATAGACCGCAATAAAATAGCACAGGAAATCCAGGCTACACGCGACGCGGGAGCCGAAATCCTCGTGGTGGCTGTCCATTGGGGTGTGGAATACGTCCTGTTAGAGAACGCGATGCAGAGGGATCTCGCCGATTTCCTTGTAGGACAAGGAGTGGACATGATCATCGGCGGCCACCCGCATGTGATACAGCCGATGAAGATAGTGCGTAACGAAAAGGAGAATAAAGACGTTCTGGTTGTCTATTCCCTCGGCAATCTGATCTCGAACATGAAGACTGTCGACACCCGCGGAGGAGCGCTGGTCCGTGCGAGAGTCGTGCGCGGCACCGACGGGAAAGCCCGGTTCTCGGATGCTGACTACGACACTTTTTTCTCGGCCAAGCCTACCGGGAAAAAAGATAATTTCCGCGTGATCCCGTCATGGAGACAGGAGTTGATCCCCGCAGGCCAGATTTCCCACTGGAAGCTTTTTGATCAAAGCGCACAGCGCATTTTCGAGAAGCACAACATCAATGTGCCGCGACGTCATGACGAGAACAAACAGACGAAATAGCCGAAAAATTTGCGTATACCGTAAATAATATCTAAATTTGCACCGCTTTTGTCGAAAGACGACTCAGTGTGATGGGAAATCTGCTGGTCCGGACTATACCGACAAGCTTATTTTGAGTAACACAAATCAAATCCAAAATGAAATCTTACGAACTTAAAGCCGAAGCTCGCACAGAACTCGGCAAGAAAGCTGTGAAAGCCCTCCGCGAAGAAGGCAAGATCCCCGCAGTACTCAACGGCGGAAAGATTGTAGAACTCCCCTACAACGGCACCCTCAAACCCGGTGAGAAAATGGTAGAGATCGCCGGCGGACGCGGCATGATCACAACCGACATCACTGTCAAAGCCGAAGATGTGCGCAAGCTCATCTACACTCCCGACATCTTCGAGATCAATCTCGAAGTCAATGGGGAGACCCGTAAGGCTGTGATGAAAGAGATCCAGTTCCAGCCGGTGAAAGACACCGTACTCCACATCGACTTCCTCGAAGTATTCCCCGGCAAGCCCATCATCATGGAAGTTCCGGTTCAGATCGAGGGTCATGCAGAGGGTGTGAAAGCTGGTGGTAAGCTCACTCTGTCCATGCGCAAGCTCAAAGTAAAAGCTGCATACACAGAGATCCCCGAGCGTCTCGTGGTCAATGTAGACAACCTCGGCCTTGGTAAATCTCTCGCCGTAGGCGACCTCCACTTCGAGGGTCTCGAGCTTATGAACGCCAAGAATGCCGTGGTATGCGCCGTTCAGCTCACACGTGCTGCGCGTGGTGCGGCGGCAAAAGCTCAGGGTTAATAACATATCCCCCTTTGCTACAAAGCGTTTTAATTACAGCAGGGCCGCAATCCATTTGCGGCCCTGCTCATTAGAGTGTGTTTGAATTTAAACCGCGTTAAGACTGAGAGGATTTTTTGAATGATTTCCGCAAGTTGAAGAGGGAGCATAGCGGGCTACGCGACCGATGAGACTTGGCGGAAAGCATCGGAAAAGACCTCGGGATTAACGTGGAACTTCTTGAAAATAAAGATTCCTTTATTAAAATATTTATTAATTGTGTGTTAAATCCAAACACACTCTTAGTTTATATCCATGAAATTCCTTAAATGGCTCGACTCGCTGACCGGACGCACCGGAGGGAAAGAGCCAGAATCACTACCATCCGACATGAAGAAATTCCTTATCACCGGACTGGGCAATATCGGCCCCGACTACGTAGGCACCCGCCATAACGCCGGATTCATGGCAGCCGACGAGCTTGTGGATTCCTGTGACGGCAAATGGGAATCATGCCGTTACGGCGACATGGCCAGAATAAGAGTGAAAAACTGCGAGCTGATGGTACTAAAACCATCTACTTTCATGAACCTCTCAGGAGTGGCTATCCGCTACTGGATGAACAAAGAGAAACTTCCGCTGGAGAACCTGCTTGTGATCGTGGACGACATCGCGCTCCCTTTCGGTGCGGTAAGGCTACGGACCGGGGGTGCGGACGCCGGCCACAACGGATTGAAAAACATAGCCGACCAGCTCGGCACCCAAAACTATTCACGGCTACGCTTCGGAGTCGGGAATGACTTCCCGCGAGGGGGACAGATAGATTATGTATTGGGACATTTCACTGACGAGCAACAAAAGTCGCTTCCCGAGCGATTGAAAATCGCCGCCGACGCTGTAAAGGCTTTCTGCCTGTCCGGACCAGCGTTCGCAATGACCAATTACAACAACAAATGACCAAAACTTCCTGACAAACGTGAAAAGTGAAGTAAGAGTAGACAAATGGCTCTGGGCCATGCGTGTGTTCAAAACCCGCACCATCTCGACAGACGCATGCAAGAAAGGGCGGGTAAGCATCTCCGGAAGCGCAGTGAAGCCCTCGCGCACAATCAAAGTCGGTGATGTGATCGACGTGCGCAAGCCACCGGTTACATATACATTCCGCGTAAAAGCTCTGACAGAAAACAGGCTCGGAGCCAGACTCGTGCCTGAATATCTTGAGAACATCACGCCGCAATCACAATATGAATTACTCGAGATGACACGCATTTCGGGATTCGTAGACCGCCGGAAAGGACTCGGACGTCCTACAAAAAGAGACGGGCGCGAGATCAGCAAGTTCAAAGAGGACACTTACGCCGATTCTTTCTTCCTCGACTGGGAGGATGACGACGATGACGACGATGGTCAGGACTGACACGCTACGGCGGAAGCATTGTGTAATAAAACGATCCTGAGAGAAATCGTGGAGTTTTTTTACTTAAAAAGTCATAAAAAGCTGGGAATAACGACGATTTTTCATTAACTTTGCGCGAATTATTGCGCCCCGGAGTTTCCAATAAAGATACTCCGGGATAACTGCGCGACAACAAACAATTGAATCACAGGATGATAACTATAACTTTTCCTGACGGAAACCAACGGCAATATGAAGAGGGAACCACACCCCACCAGATTGCCGAAAGCATAAGCCCCCGCTTCGCCGCCGACGTATTGGCTGCTAAAGTCAACGGAGCGGAATGGGACATATCGCGCCCGATCGGATGCGATGCAAAAATAGAACTTTTCAAATGGGATGACCCCGAAGGCAAACATGCTTTCTGGCATTCCTCCGCCCACCTTCTGGCCGAAGCCCTTCAGGAACTGTATCCTGGGGTGAAGTTCGGAATAGGACCCGCTATCGAAAACGGCTTCTACTACGACATCGATCCGGGAGAACACAAGATCACTTCAGACGATTTCTCCAAGATAGAGAAAAAGATGATGGAACTTGTGGCAAAGAAAGAGGATATCGTACGGTCTGACATTTCCAAATCCGACGCACTGAAAATGTTCGGCGACCGGGGCGAGACTTACAAATGCGAGCTGATCAGCGAACTTGAGGATGGCCACATCACTACCTATACACAGGGATCGTTCACCGATCTCTGCCGCGGCCCGCATCTTGCCACCACCGCACCCATCAAGGCTGTGAAAGTGCTGTCGCTTGCCGGAGCCTACTGGCGAGGCGACGAGAAGCGCCCGCAGCTTGTACGCGTCTACGGCATCACATTCCCCAAGAAGAAGATGCTCGACGAATATCTCGTGCTGCTGGAGGAGGCAAAGAAACGCGACCACCGCAAACTCGGCAAAGAGATGGAACTCTTCGCATTCTCTCCCACCGTAGGCCAGGGTCTTCCCCTATGGCTTCCGAAAGGAGCCGCACTGCGCGACCGTCTTGAGCAGTTCCTCCGCAAGATCCAGAAGCAATACGGATACCTGCAAGTGATCACCCCCCACATCGGGAACAAAGCCCTTTACGTAACATCAGGCCACTGGGCAAAATACGGCAAGGACTCATTCCAGCCCATCCACACTCCGGAAGAGGGCGAGGAATACATGCTCAAGCCGATGAACTGTCCCCACCACTGCGAGATCTACAAGACCTATCCCAGATCATACCGCGACCTGCCGCTGCGTCTGGCTGAGTTCGGCACGGTCTACCGCTACGAGCAGAGCGGGGAACTTCACGGACTGACACGCGTCAGAGGATTCACTCAGGATGACGCCCACATCTTCTGCGCGCCGGAGCAGATCAAAGATGAATTCCTGAAGGTGATGGACATTATCCTCTACATCTTCAAAGCACTGAAATTCGACAATTTCGAGGCCCAGATCTCACTCCGCGATCCCAAAAACAAGGAAAAATATATCGGCAGCGACGAGAACTGGCACCTTGCGGAAAACGCCATCATCGAAGCCTGCGCTGAAAAGGGTCTTCCTGCCCGTCAGGTGGAAGGAGAGGCAGCGTTCTACGGTCCCAAGCTCGACTTTATGGTCAAGGACGCCATAGGCCGCCGCTGGCAGCTCGGCACAATCCAGGTTGACTACAACCTGCCTGAACGCTTCGGACTCGAATACACCGGCGCCGACAATCAGAAACACCGTCCGGTAATGATCCACCGCGCGCCGTTCGGATCGATGGAGCGCTTCGTGGCCGTGCTTCTTGAACACACCGCAGGAAAACTCCCGCTCTGGCTGATTCCCGAGCAGGCTGTAGTGCTTCCGATAAGCGAGAAGTACAACGAATATGCCAGAGAAGTTGTCCGCGAACTCGACCGTCTCGGAGTAAGAGCCATCATCGACGACAGAAACGAGAAAATAGGCAAGAAAATCCGGGACAATGAACTCCGCAAACTGCCCTATCTTCTCATAGTAGGAGAAAAAGAGGCGGAAAATGGAGAGGTCGCTGTAAGAAAACAGGGCGAAGGCGACAAAGGTACGATGAAAATTGCTAACTTTGCAGACGAAATCAACGCTGAAGTGGCATCCATGATCGGATAAACACCACAAAAGCTTAAAAATCAATAAAAAGAGGGTAAACGACACCCCATATCAAGAGAAAACGGCTAAAAAAACCGAATGGAGAAAAAACCACAATTCAGCGGCCCGCGACGTCCCGCAGGGCCACGTCCCCGTCCGGGACAGCGTCCACAGCGCGGCGGCCGCGACAACAAAAGCCCTTACGCCACCAACGAGCAGATCAGAGCCCGTGAGGTGCGGCTTGTGGGCGACAACGTAGAGCAGGGCATCTACCCGATAGAGAAAGCACTGCGCATCGCCCGTGAGCAAGAGCTTGACCTGATAGAGATTTCTCCGACAGCCGATCCGCCCGTATGCCGGGTACTCGACTATCAGAAATATCTCTACCAGCAGAAAAAACGCCTGAAAGAACAAAAAGCCAAGGCTGCCAAAGTCGTTGTCAAAGAGATACGCTTCGGCCCGCAGACCGACGACCACGACTATAACTTCAAGCTCAAGCATGCCATAGGCTTTCTCAAGGAAGGCTCGAAAGTCAAAGCCTACGTTTTCTTCCGTGGCCGCTCCATCCTCTTCAAAGAGCAAGGAGAGGTGCTTCTTCTCCGTTTCGCCAACGACCTTGAGGAATATGGCAAAGTAGAGATGATGCCCGTACTCGAAGGCAAGAGAATGACCATCATGCTGTCTCCGGTCAAAGCGGCCACTCCGAAAAAGGAGAAGGAAAACCGCGAGGAGAAACAGGACGACGATCAGGCCGACAAACCGGATTCAACAAATCAAGAATAAAATTAAAAGAGACCGTAAGCACCCAGTGCTGAGGTGAATTTAAAACAACTAAATTTTTTCAAACCCATGCCAAAGGTAAAGACCAACTGCGCCGCCAAAAAGCGTTTCGCTCTGACGGGCACAGGTAAAATCAAAAGAAAACACGCTTACCACAGCCACATCCTGACCAAAAAGTCGACCAAGCGCAAGAGAAATCTTGACCACACCGCTTTGGTTGACAATGCCAACCGCAAGTCAGTTCGCGATCTTCTCAACCTCCGCTAATAAACGTAGCGACAGAAGCCGCAGGCTGCAAAAGCCGGTTTTCCCGACAAAAGAGAACCGAACCTCTCATCCCCGACACAACAAAACTCTTTTTTTATTAACCGGATGACGAGCACCTAAGAGCTAATTGATTAAGAAGGCCGCTCACATCCAAAAAACAAGAAAAAATGCCAAGATCAGTCAACCACGTTGCCTCTCGCGCAAAAAGAAAGAAAATTCTCAAACTGACACGCGGTTATTATGGAAGCCGCCGCAATGTCTGGACTGTAGCAAAAAACACCTGGGAAAAAGGTCTTACATACGCATACCGCGACCGCAAGCAGAAAAAGCGCAATTTCCGTGCCCTATGGATCCAGCGTATCAACGCTGCCGCACGTCTGGAGGATCTCTCCTACTCCAAACTCATGGGTCTCATCCACAAGGCCGGCATCGAGATCAACCGTAAGGTTCTCGCCGACCTCGCCATGAACAATCCGGAAGCTTTCAAAGCTATCGTGGATCAGGTCAAGAAAGCCTGATATAAATATCAAGGAATCCTCTCTTGAGGATCCATGCAACGGCACTTACGGTCTCCATCCCATTCCGGGAGCGGAGGCCGTAATCTTGTATGTATACAATTATCTATTGCTGTTATCTATTGCTGTCCGAAAAAATTTTTAGCACTATTTTGCATTTATAAATAAATTTTCGTATCTTTGCGCATTCATCATTCATACACATAAGAAAATAATAATGCTACAGCCATTGCTGTATGCAACTCACTCATATTAGTTTTTATTTATGAAAAGTCTATTTTTATCTGTATGCGCAGCATCGTTGCTCGTTGTACCGATATCAGCCAAGACGGTTGATGTCGATGGCATTGCATACAATTGCAATGAAACAAACATGCAGGCCGAAGTTCTTCCGGCAACATATTGGAGCAAATCCTGCAGCGGAGATATTACAATCCCTTCAAAAATCGAGTCCGACGGGAAAACATACACAGTAACGTCGATCGCTTCGAGCGCTTTCGACAGTCAGAACAACATGACGTCGATCTCACTGCCTGAATCCCTTATCACGGTCAGCGACCGAGCCTTCTGGGGATGCTCCGGGATGAAAGAACTCGTGTTCCCCAACTCTGTGGAGACAATCGGCGAACGCTGCTTCGAAAGTGCGACAATCAACCACGTAACGATTGGCAAATCGTGCAAACTGATAGGCAGCCAGGCATTCTTCCCGATCAACGGTCTCGCGACTCTGACCGTGCTTGCGCCAGTCCCACCAGAAATTGTCTACAATACATTCGTCCTGACATTCTACGACACCAAACTCCGGATACCGGCGGAATATGAGCAAGTCTACAAGGCCGACAAGAACTGGAGTGAATTTGAACAGGTGGAATTGATCCAGCCGGAGATAGCATTGACCGGAATCAAACTCGACAAAGAGACATATTCAGCCGAAACAGGCACAACGCTGCAACTGATAGCCACGTTGCAACCCGAAGGCGCCACCGCCGACATCAACTGGACATCATCCGACACGCGCGTGGCCACAGTAAGCTCCGACGGACTGGTGAACCTCATCAGCACAGGCACCGCGGACATTACCGCAACGGCAATGACATTCTCTGCCTCATGCAAGATCACCGTAACGGCTCCCCAGTCGGCTGATGATCTCAAATACAAGACAGATGACACAGCTGGCACAGCCCTCGTAACATACGATCCTGAATATGCCGGAGACATCACCATTCCGGCAAAAGCATACATCAACGGCAAGGAATATGTCGTTGCCGGATTTGACACTGGAGCGCTGCTGAACAATACCAAGGTAACATCAATCACCATGGAGTCGCCGCTCAAAGTCTTCTCAAATAATGCTTTCAACGGCGCTACCGCCATCAGGGAAGTCAGCTATCCGTCGATGGATGAATGGCTCACAATCGATTTCCCCGAAATGTCGAGCAACCCCCTCTGCAACGGCGCGACAATGTCGATCAACGGGATTCCCGTATCGGAAATCGAATGGCCCGAGGGAATAACCGAGATCAAGCCTTACACATTCTGCGGACTCAACGGGGTTAAAGATATAGCGATCCCGGCCTCTGTAACCAAAATAGGGAATGCCGCATTCTCAAAAGCTGCCGATCTTCTGACTGCGGATCTCACAAAAACCGAGGCCACATTGGCTTCCGCCGTATTCAAAGACTGCACATCACTGATGGCAGTGGGACTTCCCAAGAATCTGACCAAAATCTCGCAGGCTCTCTTCTCCGGATGCACCGCATTGAAAAACATGCACATCCCCAATTCTGTAACGACAATCGACGCACAGGCTTTCCTGAACTGCTCAAGCCTCGCCACCATATCCCTGTCTGAATCCCTGACCATGATAAGCATGCAGGCTTTCTACGGATGCACAAGCCTATCGAGAATCACCACGCTCGCCGAGACGGCACCGTCATTCTTCACATACGACATCGACCCGACCACATACGGCGAGGCATTCTCCCCGTCTATCTTCCCGACATGCAACGTTGTCATACTCACTTCCAACTATTTGGCCTACAAGCGAGCCAACGGATGGGAAAACTTCAAGACATGGGAATACTACAAAGCCGCCTCAGGCGGTGGCATGACTTTCCGCTATTACGTCAACAACGGCATAGCCATCGTCGAAGCCGCTGATGCCGATGAATCAGGAAACTTATCCATACCTGCGACTGTCTCTATCTCCGGCAAAAACTACAGTGTGGCCGGAATGGATTCACAGGTGTTCCTCTTCAACGACAATCTCAAGTCGATCTCCATCCCCAATACCATGCAGGCCGTAGGAGACTTCGCATTCGGAGGATGCCGCAATCTTGAAAGCATCGTATGCGACGCCACAACCCCGCCGACTGCCCAGCAATATACATTCTACGGCGTGCAGCCGGAGAAATGCACCCTTACCGTACCGGAGACGTCAAAGGCTGCCTATCGCGAGGCTATCGGCTGGAAAGATCTTATGACGGATTTGGATCCTGTTGGAGTAGACTGCGTGGACAATGCCGAAGTCATCAGCGTGAGATATTTCACTCTTCAGGGCATGGAAGTAACCGATCCTGAACGTGGCACCCTGCTGATCAAGATCACCACAGACAAAAACGGCCGTAACACGGCCTCCAAGATAGTGTTCTGAACAGAACCTGAATAACTGCGGGACACGACATGTCCCGGATAAAAATCAGAGCCGCCCTGAAAATTCCACCGGGTGGCTCTGCTATTTGCGTCCGGCTGAACGGAAACGCGCCCGGATACGCCGTATCCCTTCAGCTCCAACGATTGTCAGACCCGCATACTGAAACGTTTTCGCAAGCCCGAAGAACACGATCCACAGTGCCCCTTTCGCCGCGATGTCTATAGGCAAAAGCATCTGGAGGAAGCTCAGCAGATAGAATGGTATGCACAGGAACAGCACTATCACTCCGCTGCGGAAAGAAAGACGGCGCAGAGACCGCTTCAATGAGGCTGTGATATTGGCAAGGATATTCCGGTCCATTATGATGTCAAAAGAATTCCGCGGAGAAAGGCCATCTAAGACCGTTTCTCCGCGGATTTTATATGATTGACGGTTTAGGGGAAATCAATTAGATGATACCCTGAGCCATCATAGCGTCGGCAACCTTCATGAAGCCGGCGATGTTGGCGCCCTTCATGTAGTTGATGTAGCCGTCGGCCTGCTTGCCATATTTCACGCAGTTCTCGTGGATGTCGTGCATGATAGTGTGGAGACGGCCGTCAACCTCTTCAGCAGACCACTGGAGGTGTTCTGCGTCCTGAGACATTTCGAGACCGGAAACAGCCACGCCACCAGCGTTGACAGCCTTACCGGGAGCATAGGGAACCTTAGCGGCGATGAAAGCGTCGATAGCCTCAGCCTGGCAGCCCATGTTGGAAACCTCGGCAACCATCATCACGCCGTTGTCGATGAGAGCCTTTGCGTCGGCAGCACCAACCTCGTTCTGAGTAGCGCAGGGAAGAGCGATGTCAACTTTCTGCTCCCAAGGCTTCTTGCCAGCGAAGAACTGTGAGCCGGGGAATTTGTCTGCATAAGGAGCCACGATGTCGTTGCCGCTTGAGCGGAGTTCGAGCATGTAGTTGATCTTTTCCTCGTTGAGACCAGCGGGATCGTAGATGTAGCCGTCAGGACCGGAGATGGTAACAACCTTACCGCCGAGTTCAGTAGCCTTTGTAGCTGCGCCCCATGCCACGTTGCCGAAGCCGGAGATGGCGATAGTCTTGCCCTTGATGTCAGTGCCGAGGTCCTTGAGCATGTCCTCTACAAAGTAGAGAGCGCCGAAACCTGTAGCCTCAGGACGGATGCGTGAGCCACCGAAAGAGAGACCCTTGCCGGTGAATGTGCCTGTGTTCTCGCGGGCGAGTTTCTTATACATGCCGTACATGTAGCCTACCTCACGGCCGCCTACGCCGATGTCACCAGCGGGAACGTCGCGGTCGGGACCGAGGTTGCGCCAGAGTTCCATTACGAAAGCCTGGCAGAAACGCATGATCTCAGCGTCGCTCTTGCCGCGGGGGCTGAAGTCGGAGCCGCCCTTGCCGCCACCCATGGGAAGAGTGGTGAGAGCGTTTTTGAAAGTCTGCTCGAAGCCGAGGAACTTGAGGATTGAAAGGTTTACGGAAGCGTGGAAACGGATACCGCCCTTGTAGGGGCCGATGGCGTTGTTGAACTGAACGCGATAGCCGATATTGTTCTGAACTTCACCTTTGTCGTCCACCCAGGTAACGCGGAAAGTGAAGATGCGGTCGGGCTCTACCATACGCTCGATGATGCGGGCTTTTTCAAACTCGGGGTGCTGGTTGTATACGTCTTCAACGCAGATGAGCACCTCTTTCACAGCCTGGAGGAATTCTTTTTCTCCGGGATGTTTGGCCTCGAGGTTGGCCATGATTTCATTAATGTTCATGTCAGTCAGTTTTAGATTTATGGGTTAAAACTTCAGTTTTCTGATTGGGTTCTGATTTCTCTGCAAAAGTACAACGTTTTTATTTATCCGCCAAAGAAAAGACCAAAATAATTTTCTTTTTTAAGACTGTGTCTGATGACAAATGTAAAAATCCACGCCGGCTCATGCTGACAGAAAAAATCCGCGGCTTTGAGGCCGCGGATCCGGATAATCAGAAGTAATCGATAAATGTTGTTCTAAATGTTTTTCCGTTCTTTGTGGTTAAAGCGCTTACTTCTGTGTGAAGATCACGATACGGTTCCAGTCGTTGGTGCTGTAGGGCTGAACATCCGAACCATCATATTTCACTGTCAGACGGCTCTTGTCGATTCCGTATTTGTCGACAAGCTGGCTGGCCACTGCGTCGGCACGCTTCTTGGAAAGCTCCATGTTGTATTCAGCCGTACCGGTATCCTTGTCGGCGTAACCCACGATCACTACGTTCTCTTTGGGATTAGCCTTGAGCCATTCGGCCATATTGTAGACATTCACTTCCTCATTGGGGAGAATCTCGTATGAGTCGAGATCGAAGCGGACTGTAGTCATAAGCGGAGCGTTCACGCAGTCTTTCTGAACCTTAGGCTCCGGGCAAGGAAGCTGGGACTGGAGAGATGCCACTTCCTGACCGCATGCGAGAAGCTGTGAGCGGAGGTCGTTGACCTGACCATTGAGGGATGCGATCTTCGACATGTAGTCGCACTGGTTGAATGTGTCCCAGCCACGGCCGCCGATATTGAAGTTGAAACCACCTACGGCTGCCACGTTAGCCTCGACAGGACGTCCGAATGAGCAGAGATTCCAGTTGTCGCCGTAGAATGACGCGCGCATTTCAGCGAAGAAGTCCACATATTTACAGAGGCGGAAACGGAGCTGGATACCGGCTGTAACGGGAAGAGTCCAGTTGTTGGATTTCTTTTCACCGTTCTCACGGTAGATGTTTGTGCCCTCTGCTGCGTGCTGCTGGGCGTCGCGTACTCTCCACAGGTAATCGCCACCGATACCGACGAAGGGGATCACACTGACCGGACGGTTGGGATTCACACCGGCGATGGAGTTACACATATCCCACATGAGTTCGAGATTCAACTGGGCGTGGTTTGCTTTTGTCCATCCGTTGCGTGTGTTGCTGGCCACCGGATTGTTCCAATGAAGCGAACCGCCGAGAGCATTGAACCGGAAACCGAGATAGGGAGAGAACCAGCGGCCGAAGCCGAAGTTGTAGACAGCTGTCATGTTATGACGGTTGACAACCGGACCTGAAGCCTTGCTTCCGTCGCCTCTCTCTACGAAAGGCTGATTGATACCTGCGCCGATCTGGATAAACCAGTTGTTGCGCCAATTCGAGTAATAGTGGTTTGTGTTGTCGCATGAGAATTCAGTAACTGTTACCGCCTCATCGACGAAAGCCTCTTGAGCGCTGGCTGTGGAAGCCATGGCAAATGAACCTGCGCAAAGGGCTGCTAAGCAGTAAAGATTTTTAGCTTTCATAATCTAACTTTTTTAAATAAACAGTTTTTTGTTTTGATTTTACTTTGATAACGCCGTGAGAAATTTTTAGTTCATTTTGCAGTATTATATATTTTTTTTAATTTCGCACCACGATGTGGTCCGGAATGATCTCCGGACAATCCACGATGATGAAGAAACGGGCAAGACGATTCAGTCTAAATCTAAACGACGATTCGCGCCTGAGGCGGATCGCCTCGGTCAGTATGCCTCTGTGGCAATGGATCTTAGCCGTCATTGCGCTCGGTGGAGCCGGATTGTTAATGTCCGGCGTCATTGTCGGACTAACCCCTCTGCGCAAACTGCTTCCAGGGTTTATGGAAGAATCGACAAGAGCGCTGACCGAAGAAAACATCATGCGGCTCGACTCCCTGCAGGCGGCATACGAGAAAGACCGGGCATACGTGGAAAACATACTGACCGTGTTCGACACCGACCGTCAGTCGACCGACTCGGCCTCCCTTGTGGTCAACCCCCGTCCGCTCACAGCGGATTCGGTCATGTCGCGTACTCCCGAAGAGGAGAAATTCATAAAAATGATGGAGCAGCGGGAAAAATACAATCTCTCTATTCTCGCTCCTCTCGCAGCTGAAGGTATGCTGTTCAATCCTCCGAGCGACGAATGCGTGTTCACCGCGGCCACACGCAAATCGACAGCGGCCGAGATCATAATCCCGTCAGACAGTCCGGTCGGAGCCATTGCCGACGGTATGGTGCTGGACACCTTTTTCTCACCCTCCGACGGCGGAAATGTCATCATCATCCAGCATGGAAACGGATTCGCGAGCCGCATTTCAAGACTCGGCAACATGCTGGTCAGCCGTGGCGATTATGTCCAGGCGGGCCAGATCATAGCTTTCCCCCAGTCGGGACACGGACGGGACGGATCGAGGCTGATGATTGAAATATGGCGAAATAGCGATCCGCTCATCCCGTTCGAGCTTATCGGACACTGACACCGTAACTGACACCTTAACAAAGATTATACAGGGAAATAGTGATGACGAGAAAGGCTTTCTCGTTTTTTTTTCGTAAATTCGCACATTATTTAAAAGGAGGCCAGCCACGCTCATGGCGTTGCCGCCGCTTCCTGAACACTTTTCCTAAGCCCCGGCAAAGTCCCTTTTCCTGGGCGCACATCTAACATAGCAACCTTTTGAACCTGAACGTCAAAAACATAGCAATACTGGGAAGCACCGGAAGCATCGGGACACAAACCCTCGATATCATAGATGAGCATCCACAGCTTTTCAGAGTCTCGCTGCTGACAGCGGGACGCAACTGGCAGCTGCTCGCAAAGCAGGCCAGACGCTTTCTGCCCCGGAGAGTGGTGATCGCCGATTCATCGGCGCTTCCCTATCTCCGTCAGGCTCTCGCGGATCTGCCGATAGACATCGCCGCCGGAACCGAAAAAATATGCGAGGCCGTAAGGGAGGATGATATAGACACAGTTGTCACAGCCATGGTGGGCTACAGCGGCCTGCATCCGACAGTAAGCGCCATCGAAAGCCACAAGACCATAGCCCTGGCCAACAAAGAGACTCTCGTTGTGGCCGGCGACATAATCACACGTCTCGCCGAAGCCAACGGAGTCAGCATCATACCCGTGGACAGCGAACATTCGGCCATATTCCAATGTCTGCAAGGGGAAAACCGGTCTGAAGCCGACAAGATATTGCTGACTGCAAGCGGCGGACCTTTCCGCACCTGGGAAAAACAGGACGTGGCCAACGCCACCGCAGCCGACGCACTGAGACACCCCAACTGGTCGATGGGAGCTAAAGTAACTGTCGATTCGGCTTCGATGATGAACAAGGGATTCGAGATGATCGAAGCCAGATGGCTCTTCGGGTGTCCGCCTGACAAGATCGAGATTGTGGTCCATCCGCAGTCTATCGTGCATTCCATGGTCCAGTTCGCCGACGGATCGGTGAAGGCGCAGCTTGGCGTGCCCGACATGCATCTTCCGATCCGGTATGCGCTCAGTTATCCCACGAGACTTGTATCGAACCGGAGCATGCTCAGCCTATCCCAATACTCCACTCTGACATTTGAAGCACCCGACACCGACAAGTTCCCAATGCTGAACTATGCATTCGACGCCATTTCTGCCGGCGGGACAATGCCGTGCATCCTCAACGCCGCCAACGAGATCGCCGTGGCCGCATTCCTCCGCGGAGAGATCCGATTCGGACAAATACCGCATATTGCAGAACTCACAATGTCGGCCATGCCACCGACCCGGGTAACAGGAATCCAGGATCTGGTGGAAGCCAACAGAGAAGCGCGCGGAAAAGCCGAAGATATTCTCAGGCAGGAGAAATCACGCCTCTAAAACCACATTACACATATTCCCAGACCACAACCTACAGATGGACACTTTTCTGATAAAAGCCACACAACTCATACTCGCTTTCGCAATTCTTGTGATCATACATGAATTCGGACATTTTCTCTTCGCACGCATATTTGGAATCCGGGTCGAGAAATTCTATATATTCTTCAATCCGCTGACATCCATATTTAAATGGAAACCGGGGAAATATTTCGGTTTCTTCGGCAAAAAACGGCACTTCAAGGGAGTGGATCCAGACGAAGATGAGAATCAGTCCGGAGGGCGCCGCAGCTTCTGGAAAGATACCGAATACGGCATCGGCTGGCTGCCACTCGGAGGATATTGCAAAATCGCCGGAATGATCGATGAGTCGATGGACAAGGAACAGATGAAACTCCCTCCTAAAGACTGGGAATTCCGTTCCAAACCCGCATGGCAGCGTCTGCTGGTGATGATAGCCGGAGTCCTGTTCAATTTTCTGCTCGCGATCCTCATATACGCAGGTATCGTTTATGCCACCGGCGAGAGATATGTGCCCTTGCGCAATGCCGGGATGGGCATGGCCTATTCAGAAGCGGCCCATAAAATCGGTTTCAAGGATGGCGACATACCTCTGACAGCCGACGGAGAGCCGCTCGACATACCCGCTGAGGCACGGATGAAAATGATTCAGGCAAAGAGCGTCTCCGTGCTTCGCGACAGCAAAGACACCGTGCGGATCGATATTCCGGCTGACATGATGATCAGGCTTGACGAAGAAAACCGCAAGGGGGAATCAGCCATAAGCTTCATGGCCTACCGTCTTCCGGTCAAAGTAACGCAAGTCTCTCCGGGCGACGGAGCCGACAAGGGTGGCATCCTCGCAGGCGACCGTATAATAGCGATCGACAGCGTGGCGACACCGACTCTCGATTCATTCTTCCCCGAACTGGAGAAACATGCCGGCAAGACCGTGGCTGTGAAAGTGGCGCGGGGAGAGACGCTGTCCGACACGCTCGTTCTGCCTGTGAAACTATCCGAAGGATCAAAAATGGGAATCGGTCTTGAGGTGGATCCTTCCGCATTCTACAGATATGAAGAGAAGCATTATGGACTGTTCGCCTCTGTGCCGCGCGGCGTGGAGATGGGCACCGAACGCCTTACGTCATACGCCAAATCCATGAAGCTCGTCTTCACAAAAGAGGGAGCCAAAAGCGTAGGAGGATTCGGCTCGATCGGCAGTATTTTCCCCGAGAAATGGGACTGGATAGCATTCTGGAATATCGCAGCCTTCCTCTCCGTAGCGCTCGCGTTCATGAATATCCTGCCAATCCCGGCATTGGACGGCGGACATGTGATGTTTCTGCTCTACGAAGTCATATTCCGCCGCAAACCGAGCGAGAAGTTCATGGAATGGGCGCAAATGATCGGAATGGGGCTCCTTATCCTGCTGCTCCTCTATGCCAACGGAATGGACATAGTGCGTCTTTTCAAATAAGAGCCTGTCTAACAAACGCAATCTGCATAAAAACACAGACAAACCGGAAATGAATATAAAGACCATCAGACTGAAAAAAGGGAAAGAGGAATCGCTTCTGCGCAGACATCCCTGGGTATTCTCAGGAGCTATAGCCTCCCTGCCCGAAGGACTCGAAGAGGGGGAAACCGTAAAAGTCGAGACCTCATCCGGAGATACGATCGGCGTAGGGCATTTCCAGATCGGAAGCATCGCCGTGAGAATGCTCGGTTTCGGATCAGCGGCATTGCCTGAAGACTTCTACGGCATGCGTCTGCGTAATGCTTTCAGGATACGGCAGACTCTCGGACTGATAAGGCCCGACAACACATGCTACCGGCTCATTCACGGAGAAGGCGATTTCATCCCCGGACTGATCGTGGACATCTACGGAGACACGGCCGTGATGCAGGCCCATTCTCCGGGAATCCATTTCGCACGCCATCAGATAGCCGCCGCGCTGACCGAACTTCCGGAGGCAGGCATCAGAAATGTATACTACAAGAGCGAGACCACTCTCCCCTACAAAGCGCACCTTGATCCGGAAAATGAATATCTCGCCGGAAACTACGATGGAAACATCGCCATCGAAAACGGCCTGCAATTCAACATCGACTGGATGAGGGGGCAAAAGACCGGTTTTTTCGTGGATCAGCGCGAGAACCGTATGCTGCTCCAGCATTATGCGAAAGGAAGAGATGTCCTCAACATGTTCTGCTACACAGGAGGATTTTCAGTCTACGCCATGAGAGGCGGAGCCAACAGAGTGGATTCTGTCGATTCCTCAGCCAAAGCCGCCGCACTGACCGACGCCAACATAGAGCTTAATTTCCCCGGCGACGGACGTCATCACACCTACGCGACAGATGCATTCCGTTTTCTATCGGAAATGGAGAAAGACTCCTACGACCTCATCATTCTCGATCCGCCGGCATTCGCAAAACACCGTAACGCTCTTAAGAACGGACTGCTCGGATACCGTAAGCTGAACTCTCGCGCATTCGACAAGATACGCTCCGGAGGCATACTCTTCACATTCTCCTGCTCACAGGTGGTTACGAAGGAGATGTTCCGTCTCGCGGTGTTCAGCGCGGCCGCCCAATCGGGACGCAACGTCAGAATCCTTCACCAGCTCACCCAGCCGGCAGACCATCCGATCGACATTTCCCATCCCGAGGGTGAATACCTCAAAGGGCTTGTCCTTTATGTGGAATAAATTAAAATAAAAAACAAAAACCTTAAAGTATATAATCAATGAAAAAAGTTATTCCGACGCTTGTACTCGGTGCATTGGCCTGCATGCCCGCCTTAGCCGCCGAAAACAAGGATTTCAACTATCACGTAGACCGTTTTGCCGACATCGAGGTGCTTCGCTACGAAGTGCCCGAGTTCAACAGCCTGTCCCTGCAGCAGAAAAAAATGCTCTACTATCTTTCACAGGCCGCACAGATGGGCCGCGACATAATCTGGGATCAGAACGGACGCTACAACCTCAAGATACGCAAGACTCTCGAGAACATCTACACCAATTACAAAGGCGACCGTGAAAGCAAAGACTTCAAAGCCTTTGAAAAATACCTCAAGCAGGTATGGTTCGGCAACGGAATCCACCATCACTACTCCAACGACAAGTTCACCCCGGAATTCTCCAGGGAATTCTTCGAGGAGCAGGTTCGCGCCCTTCCTGCCGACAAGCTTCCCGTTTGCCAGGGCAAAGACGCCCAGCATCTGATCGACGTACTCGGCCCGGTGATTTTCGATCCCACCGTAATGGCTAAGAAAGTGAATCAGGACGGCTCGCAGGACATCATCGCCACATCGGCCGGCAATCTCTACGGCCCCGGCGTAACCCAGGCCGAAGTAGAGGAATACTTCGCCAAAATAAAGGATCCCAACGATCCGACTCCCATCAGCTACGGACTGAACTCAAAAATGGTGAAGGACAAAGATGGCAACCTCAAGGAACTTCACTATCATCTCAACGGACTCTACGGTCCGGCTATCGCCAAGATCATCTACTGGCTCGACATGGCTAAAAACGTGGCCGAAAACGATGCACAGAAAGCATACATCACCAAGCTGATCGACTACTACATCACCGGCGATCTCCGCCTTTTCGACGAGTACTCCATCCTTTGGGCTGAGGACACCAAGAGCAACGTGGACTTTGTCAACGGATTCATCGAAAGCTACAGCGATCCCCTCGGCATGACCGGATCATGGGAGTCATACGTGAATTTCAAAAACAGCAAGGCCTCTGCACGCACTGAAGCAATCTCCAGCAACGCCCAGTGGTTCGAGAGCAATTCACCTGTTGATCCGCGCTTCCGCAAAGAAAACGTGAAAGGCGTGTCAGCCAAGGTCATCACAGCGGCCATGCTCGCCGGAGACGCCTTCCCCTCCACAGCAATCGGCATCAACCTCCCCAACGCAAACTGGATCAGAGCCGCCCACGGATCCAAATCGGTTACACTCGAGAACATCACCGAGGCATACGAGATGGCTTCCCACGGCAACGGATTCAATGAGGAGTTCGTGATCGACGCCCCGACACGCAAGATTATGGAGGATTATCTCTACATCACCGACATGCTCCACACAGACCTTCACGAATGTCTCGGCCACGCTTCAGGACAGTTGCTCCCAGGGGTGGATCAGGATGCTCTGAAAGAAAACGGAGCCGCACTCGAAGAGGCCCGCGCGGACCTGTTCGCTCTCTACTATCTCGCAGATCCGAAGCTCCTCGAGATCGGCGTGATCGACAATCCTGACGCATACAAGGCTGAATACTACAAGTATATGCTCAACGGACTCATGACCCAGCTCAACCGTATCGAACTTGGCAAGGACGTAGAGGAAGCCCACATGCGCAACCGTCAGCTCATAGCCCAGTGGATTCTCGATCATGGCAAGAAAGACAAAGTGGTTGAACTGGTCAAGAAAGGTGGAAAGACTTTCGTCAAGATCAATGACTACAAAAAAATGCGTGCCCTCATTGGGCAGCTTCTCGGTGAGATCCAGCGCATAAAGAGCGAAGGAGACTATGAGGCCGGTAAGAAACTGATCGACCGCTATGCAGTCAAGATCGATCCGAAACTCCACAAGGAGGTTCTCAACCGCTATTCCAAGCTCGACATCCCCCCTTACAGAGGTTTCGTCAACCCTGTCTACAAGCCTGTAACCAATGAGAAAGGTGAAATCACCGACATCACCATCGATTATTCCGAGACATATCCCGAACAGATGCTTCGCCTTTCCCGCGAATACTCCACTCTCGGAACCAGCTCGCATTGATCTTTAGGTCTTGTTTAACAACATTGATAATCAAGAAGGTCCTTGACGGCAACATGTCCTTGAGGACCTTCGCTTTTATCCATACCATGTCAATAAAGGAAATAAAGAAGGAATTTTTCGCTCTCCGCAACGGAATGCTCGCCGACACATTGCGCAAGGCCGGAATGCCATACGGGATAATTTTCGGACTGAATGTACCTCAGATCAGCGCCATTGCAAAGGCAGCCCTGAATGATCCGGAAACGGACCGCGACACACTCGCACGCCAGCTGTGGGAGGACAGCAATGTGAGGGAGTCGCGTCTGCTCGCATGCTACATGTTTGATCCTGCCACTCTTTCCGAAGACGCGGCCATAAGCCTCGCCACTGAGGCTCTTACCCGCGAAGAAGCCGACATGCTCGCCTTCAGACTTCTCAGGAATCTGCCCTACGCTGAAGGCCTCGCAGACAAAATCCCGGCGGCAACTCCGGTAGCCGCCTACTCGGCCGAGGCTCTCAGACGCAATCTTCAATAAAAGGGATGATGCCCCATCTCAAAGTCCGGGCGGTTGCTTCATCAATAGGAGCAGCCGCCCCTTTTTTATCAGGAACGGCTGCGGGAGTTATAAAATTGCAGTTGTTTTTGTTCAATCAACAGGAACCGTGTCGGCAAAATGAGCCTCGGCAAGCTTGCGTGCGGCATATTCGGCATCGACAACGAATTTCTCTACCGGATCGGAGGGGATCTCATACATGGCGTCTACCATGATCGTCTCCACTATCGAACGCAAGCCTCTGGCTCCGAGCTTGAATTCGAGTGCCTTGTCAACGATCAGATCCAAAGCCTCCGGCGTGAATTCGAGTTCCACCCCGTCAAGCCTGAAGAGACGCTTGTACTGACGCGTTATGGCGTTCTTAGGTTCGGTCAGGATTCTCCTGAGCGCATCCCTATCAAGCGGGTTGAGGCTCGTCAGAATCGGCAGACGACCGATTATTTCAGGAATAAGTCCGAAAGACTTTAGATCCTGGGGAGACACATATTTCATGAGATTATCGCGCTCATGCTTCTTTTTCGAGGCATCCTGCCCATACCCGACCATCCTGTGGTTGAGTCTGGATGCTATCTTGCGCTCTATCCCGTCGAAAGCTCCGCCGCATATAAAAAGTATGTTTTTCGTATCGACCGGAATCATCTTCTGGTCGGGATGTTTGCGTCCTCCCTGAGGCGGGACAAGCACCACACTTCCCTCAAGAAGTTTCAGAAGACCCTGCTGCACACCCTCACCGCTCACATCGCGCGTGATGGACGGATTGTCGCTCTTACGGGCTATCTTGTCTATCTCGTCGATGAAGACGATGCCTCTCTGCGCCCGGTCCACATCATAGTCGCACGCCTGAAGCAGACGTGTAAGAAGCGATTCGATATCCTCTCCCACATATCCGGCTTCGGTCAATACCGTAGCGTCCACTATGGTAAACGGGACATCGAGCAACCTCGCGATCGTTTTTGCGATCAGAGTCTTTCCGGTGCCTGTCGGGCCGACCATCACGATATTGCTCTTCTCTATGTCGACATCCGCATCCTCACCGCCCTTGACAGCGGTGTTGGAATCCATCTCCTGGATACGCTTGTAATGGTTGTAGACAGCCACAGAAAGATATTTCTTAGCCTCGTCCTGTCCGATCACATACTGGTCAAGAAAGGCATTGATCTCTTTAGGCTTGGGGATCTTTTTAACCTCCGTGGCACCCTTGACACTCTTCTGCTTGGATGACTGTGCAAGCTGCGCATCACGTGTTTCATCTATAAAGCGGATGCAGTCTGTGCAGAGATCCAATCCCGGAAGAATCGACACCACTGGTGTCGCCTGGGAATCCTCCGTCCCGCACATCGAACATCTTTTAGCTGTTTTCTTTGCCATTTAATCAATTTTTAGCTTTGATCAAAGTTCAGCTTTCTTTTTCTTCTCGTTGACAAGAACCTTGTCGATCATTCCATAGTCTTTGGCTTCGCGGGCTATCATCCAATAGTCCCTGTCGCTGTCGGCCTCCACTTTCTCAAAAGGCTGTCCGGAGTGGTCGGAGATTATGCGATACAGTTCCTCCTTGAGCTTCAGGATCTCGCGGGCCGTGATCTCTATATCGGAAGCCTGCCCCTGAATGCCGCCCATCGGCTGATGGATCATCACCCGTGAATGGGGAAGCGCAAAACGCTTGCCTTTCTCTCCGGCCACAAGCAGAACGGCAGCCATAGAAGCAGCCATGCCTGTGCAGATGGTGGACACATCGGAGTTGACATACTGCATCGTGTCGTAGATTCCCAGACCCGCATATACTGATCCTCCGGGAGAATTTATATACAATGATATGTCCTTATCGGGATCCGCGGAATCAAGATAGAGCATCTGGGCCTGGATTATGTTTGCGCTCTGATCGGACACCTGGGTGCCCAGAAAGATGATTCGGTCCATCATCAGGCGGGAGAACACATCCATCTGCGTTACATTGAGCTGGCGTTCCTCAAGAATATAAGGATTAAGATAGTCGGCCACCGGGGTCTGTGTCGTATTCACGCAAGATGACTGCGAATTGATATGGCGCACGTAGCAATCAAGCGTATTTGAGTTGATGCCGAGATGATTGACGGCATAGTTTCTGAAGTCGTTGTGCATTTTTATATAGTATGTCGTGTTTGCTGGTAACAACAGGAACGCATATCGGCCATCATCCGGCCGGCAGCGCTTCCTGAAAGAAAACGTCAGGGATGACGCATAAATTGCATCATAGACCAGGAATATAACAAATATCGTGCCAACTTTCCACCTGACGAAATTTCCTTCTTCGGATTTTTATATTTTGGCAGTCGGAGATAAATGGCTAACTTTGCGGCAATTTTTTACATTCATTTACAAAACACACTCTAACAACGTCAAAATATCAACTACCCTATGAATCTGAACGGAAAAATTGATTTCAGCCCGAAACTTCTTGAAGTATTCAGGTCCTATTCCGCATCCCGCTTCAAGGCCGATCTGACAGCAGGCGTGGTGGTGGGCATTGTGGCTCTGCCGCTGGCAATCGCATTCGGCATAGCATCCGGTGTCAGCCCCTCCATCGGTCTCATAACAGCCATTATCGGAGGCTTCATGGTGTCTGCATTCGGCGGGAACAGCGTGCAGATAGGCGGACCCACCGGAGCGTTCATCGTCATTGTGGCCGGGATAATCACGGAATTCGGACTGACCGGACTTCTCGTGGCGACACTGATGGCCGGGATAATCCTCATTCTGCTGGGGCTTTTCAGGCTCGGCACGGTGGTGAAATTCATCCCCTATCCGGTCGTCGTCGGATTTACAGCAGGCATAGCGCTGACAATTTTCTCAACCCAGATCAACGATTTCTTCGGACTGGGACTGACCGACGTTCCGAGTGATTTCGTGTCAAAATGGGGAGTGTATTTTGCCAATTTCGACCGTGTGAACCTCTACACCCTCGGCGTGGGGATTGTCTCTTTACTGATCATCATCCTTACGCCCAAAATCTCACGCAGGCTTCCCGGCGCCCTTATTTCAATCATAGTGATCACCGCAGCCACATGGATCATATCCCGCATCGACCCTTCATTGCAGGTTGAGACGATCGGCATGAGATTCAAGGATATGGCCACCGACCTTCCGATGCCTCACGGATTCAACCTCAACATGGACATTGTCAACCGGCTCCTCCCCTCGGCATTCACAATCGCCATGCTCGGAGCGATCGAATCGCTGCTTTCAGCCACAGTGGCCGACGGCGTAACCGGATCCCGCACGAACTCCAACACAGAGCTTATCGGACAAGGCCTGGCCAATGTCGTGGTTCCATTGTTCGGCGGAATCCCCGTTACCGGAGCCATCGCACGCACCATGACCAACATCACCAACGGCGGCCGCACACCGGTAGCAGGAATAATCCACGCCTTGGTTCTCCTTCTTATATTCCTCTTCCTGATGCCCCTGATCAACCTGGTTCCCATGAGCTGCCTGGCGGCCGTCCTGATTGTGGTGAGCTATAACATGAGCGGATGGCGCACCGTCAGAGGAATCTTCAGATCACCCAAAAGCGACATCTGGGTGCTGATGGTAACCTTTCTCCTCACCGTCATCTTCGACCTCACCATAGCGATCGAGATAGGACTTCTGCTCGCGATCGTGCTTTTCCTGCGCCGTGTTATGGAAAACTCAGACATCAAGGTATACAGCGAGCAACTTGATGTGGCCGAAGGAACCGATCTGTCGCAACACGAAGTATTGAAAGTGGCCAAAGGTGTGTCTGTCTATGAAATCGACGGCCCGTTCTTCTTCGGCATAGCCACGAAATTCGACGAACTGATGCGTTCCACCATGCACGACAAACCAGTGGTGCGCATCATAAGGATGCGCAAGGTGCCGTTCATCGACTCCACAGCAATCCACAATCTTGAAATACTCATCAATTCAAGCCACAATGAGAATATCGAGATCGTTCTGTCGGGAGTAAACAGCGGCGTGCGCAAATCTCTCGAACATGCAGGGATCGACCGGTTGGTAGGGCCACAGAACATTTGCGACCACATCAACAAAGCCGTAATAATGGCCAACGACATTGCTGCTAATAAAAAATAGAGTCCTTTTTTATTTCCCTCAATCGGAACTTTTTTGTAATTTCGCGGTGGAGTTCGGCCCTTATGGCCGCATTCCGCCGCTTATTTCTGACTATAACAAATAACTAACTGAAAATATGCCCACTAAACCTTTCCACTATCAGGAACCGTTTCCTCTCGGACCTGACACAACGGAATACCGTCTCATAACAAAAGACTACGTCAAAGTAGAGAACTGGAACGGCCACGAAATGCTTGTGGTAGATCCGGAAGCCCTCACCATCATCGCCAACGAAGCATCCCACAACTGTTCATTCATGCTCCGCCGCGAACACAACGAGATGGTGGCCAAGATCCTCAGCGATCCCGAAGCTTCCGAGAACGACAAATACGTAGCCCTGACAATGCTCCGCAATGCCGAGGTAGCGGCAAAAGGCGTGCTTCCTTTCTGCCAGGACACAGGCACAAGCATCTGCGCGGCTTACAAAGGACAGCAAGTATGGACCGGATGCGACGACGAAGAGAAGATCTCGCTCGGTGTCTATAAGACATACACTGAGAATAATCTCCGTTATTCCCAGAACGCTCCGCTCAACATGTATGACGAGGTCAACACCGGATGCAACCTTCCGGCACAGATCGACATCCATGCCACAGAGGGCGACGAATACAAATTCCTGTTCGTGGCAAAAGGTGGCGGCTCGGCCAACAAGACATATCTCTATCAGGAGACCAAAGCCATACTCAACCCCAAGACCCTGGTGCCTTTCCTGGTTGAGAAAATGAAAACTCTCGGGACGGCTGCATGCCCCCCGTATCACATCGCTTTCGTGATCGGCGGCACATCGGCCGAGGCCAATCTCGCGGCTGTGAAAAAGGCTTCCGTAAAATACTATGACAATCTTCCCACCACAGGCAACGAATTCGGCCGCGCTTTCCGCGATGTGGAACTGGAGAAGCAGCTTCTCGAAGCCGCCCAGTGCATAGGCCTCGGCGCACAATTCGGTGGAAAATATTTCGCTCACGACATCCGTGTGATCCGTATGCCGCGCCACGGAGCCTCATGCCCCGTAGGAATGGGCGTAAGCTGCTCGGCCGACCGCAATGTAAAAGCCAAGATCAACCGCGACGGTCTCTGGATCGAGAAACTTGACGAATTCCCCGGCGAACTCATTCCTGAAGAACTCCGCAATCAGGGAGAGGGCGAGGTTGTGAAAATCGACCTCAACCGCCCGATGGCCGAGATACTCGCCGAACTCGACAAATATCCCGTCAGCACACGCCTGTCGCTCAACGGTACAATTATCGTAGGCCGCGACATAGCCCACGCCAAGATCAAGGAACGCCTCGATGCAGGCGAACCGATGCCCCAGTATCTCAAGGATCACCCCATCTACTACGCCGGACCGGCCAAAAAACCCGCCGACATGCCGTCTGGATCTTTCGGCCCCACCACTGCCGGACGCATGGACCCATACGTAGACCAATTCCAGGCCGCCGGAGGCTCCATGATAATGATCGCCAAAGGCAACAGAAGCCAGCAGGTTACCGACGCATGCCACAAACACGGAGGATTCTATCTCGGATCTATCGGCGGTCCCGCAGCCATACTGGCCAAAAACAGCATCAAGAATGTGGAGCTGCTCGAATATCCTGAACTCGGGATGGAAGCCATCTGGAAAATTGACGTTGAAGACTTCCCGGCATTTATCCTTGTGGACAACAAGGGAAATGACTTCTTCAAGCAATTGAAACCCCGCTGCCCTCTCCCCTGCGGTAAATAAGCCCGTCAACACAACAATCAATATCCAATCCAGCCATGCGGGATGTGCCTCCGACGCACATCCCGCATTCTTTGTGTATATACATGCATGCGTATGTATGCGCGCGAGACATCACAACAAAAGGATGGTTTAATCAGCAACCGTACCGTTTTAATATCTTTTACAATACTGACATTCATATCGTTAAATAACAATAATATATTGATACGCCGGATAAACCCCGACCATCCCGGGAGGTCAAAAACGCAAACAGAATTTTTAAATATATAATTTCAGTATGAAAAAGAAAATTTTAGGTCTCGCACTGATAGCAAGCTCAATTCTCTCATTCAATAGTTTCGCCCAGACAACAAACAACTGCAATCCTTCGCCCAAACAGCAGAATATCTGTGGAAAGAAACATGCTAAAGATAAATGCAACCGGATTTCTGATCCCTTCAACGGTCTTCAATTATCAGATAGTCAGAAAGAGAAACTGGCATCTCTAAAGGCAAAACAAAAAGCCTCCCGGATTGAAAAAAGTAAAATAGCAAAAGAAAAACGAATATCATCTGACTCCTTGCGCCGGGCCGAGCGCCTCGCCGATCGCCGCAAATATCTCGAAGAGGTAAAAGAGATAATCGGACCGGATCAGTATGTGGTATTTCTTGAAAACATAGTGGTCAACAACGGCAAACATGCCGTCAATCGTTCACATTCATCCAAAGGCAACCACAAAGCGCACGGAATGAAGCATGACAAAAGACATGACAGACATGTAGCCCGACACGACGCACGCGCCACTACCGCCAAGCTCTAATTCTCATACTCATAATATCAGGATGCCAGACATGAACAAGGATCAATATGCCTTATTCATGTCTGGCTTTTAACGACTTCTTCAGCAGAGAAACATCGGCAACCCACAAGATGATCGACAACAAATCCCGTGGCCTGAAGAAAGGCATAGCAGATGGTGGATCCGAAAAACTTGAAACCGCGCCGCTTCATATCGCGGCTCATCGAATCCGACACAGGACTTGTAGCCGGCACCTCGGAAAGCTTTTTGGGTGAATTGACCACAGTAACGGCACCAGGGAAAAAAGAGAGTATATAATTCCGGAATGAACCATATTCAGCCGACACTTTAATGAAAGCCTTGGCATTCGATATAGCCGACTCTATCTTACGACGGTTCCTTACAATACCAGGGAAATCCATCAGCCGGTCCACATCCGCGCCAGTCATGGATGCCACTTTCTCCACATCAAAATCACAGAAAGCCTCCCTGTAACCATCCCGCTTACGCAAGATCGTGATCCAAGACAGTCCAGCCTGAGCGCTTTCGAGTATAAGAAATTCAAAAAGCACCCTGTCATCGCTCACCATCCGGCCCCATTCCTCATCATGATACCTTACATAAAGCGGATCGGTTCCGGCCCATCCGCATCTTCCATCAACAATATCGTCCATAGTATGTCTGAATTTAACACATTGTTAAGGAACCAATTTATTTGATATCCCAGCTTTTTACCTTGATCAGATCCTTTTGCGCCACAAACCATGGCAAATACCTTATCACTATCCTTATCAGAGCCGCCGATAGAAACACAGTCGCAAGAAAAAGCACAAAACCAGGGATCTGGTGGCCGTAGACCACACGATGCGCCATGCGCACCATCACTATCAGGGGATAGTGGATACATAAGATTACTATGGAATACCGTCCGATATAGGAAGCAAACGGAAATCGTCCGAAAGCCTTGCAAATCAAAAGCACTCCCATAACCCCCAGCACCGGACAAAGAAACATCATCGGGAAATGCCCATAAAAATTGTTTTCCATAAAATTGATATAAGACCCATCGGCAAAGTAAAAAACACAAACGGGATCAGAAGCTTATTGACTTTGCGCACCACCGATCCCCGGAAATTACCGTAATCTTTGAAAAACAGACCCGACAAGACAAAATAGAGCGGCATCCTGATCATTCCAAGCCAGGCGAGCGAATCGGGCATCGCACCGGTATGCAACCCTATCACAAGAAGAATACATATCCCTTTGGCCAAGTCTATAAACTCCACCCTTCCTTGAGACTTAATTGTTTTCCGTCTTATCATAATTTTCCGTTAAAACGGACAGCGCCTCATTTTATTACGTTATTACGTCGTCTGGACGTTCGGCATACGGCGGTTCTTAACACCGGTGCAGTTTTTCGTAGTATTCCGTAAGGGTTGGATAATGTGCGCGTTTCCAGTTCGCGGAAATTCCGATCTATGCAATATTTATAGCTGTCGTTAATGATTGTCCGCGCTTTCTGCAAAGCTGGTATGCACTTGAGGCTTCCACCCTTAGATTATGTCCATGTCAGGCGAACCAAGACAATCTGTATTTCAACGTAATCTACTGAAATACCGATTATTTTTGTTAAATTTGCAATCTAATAAGCCACTCACATGGATAACAACGACAATAGCGTTCTTAAAATAAATGATGCCGATAATGAGATAATTCTTTATCAACCAAATTCTACGTTTTCATTAGATGTCAGAGTGGATAAGGAAACCGTTTGGCTGAGTCAACCTCAGATAGCGGAACTGTTTGGAACAAAACGCCCCGCTATCACCAAACACTTATCCAACATATTCAAATCAGGAGAGTTAGATGAGGATTCAGTATGTTCCATTTTGGAACTAACTGCTGCAGACGGTAAAAATTACCGAACTAAATTTTATAATCTGGATGCAATACTATCTGTTGGCTACCGAGTTAACAGTATCAATGCCACACAGTTTCGTCAGTGGGCGAATAAGGTGCTAAAGGAATATCTGCTCCGGGGATACAGCGTGAATCAACGTCTTCTATATATAGAGTCGCGGATTGACCATCGTCTGTCAGAGCATGACCGCCGACTTGACGAACTCACAGATAAGGTTGATTTCTTTGTCAAAGCATCTCTTCCTCCGGTCGAGGGCGTTTTCTTCAACGGTCAGATATTCGACGCTTATAAGTTTGTATGCGACCTTGTAAAGTCCGCGAAAAAGAAAATCGTACTGATTGACAACTATGTTGATGAGTCAGTCCTTACCTTATTTGATAAGCGTGGAGACGGCGTTAACGCAGTTATATATACAGATGCTGACCGTTCAAGGCAAATCCGTCTTGACTTGCAACGCCATAATCGTCAATATGCTCCTATAGAGATAAAGTATGTGGCCGACATTCATGACCGCTTCCTGATTATCGATGACACTCTCTATCACATAGGGGCATCAATCAAAGACCTTGGCAAGAAACTGTTTGCATTCTCAAAAATGGCGATAACGCCATCTGTAATTCTCGACACACTTTGAAATCACAAAATGTGTCTTCAAAAAGATATCAAGGCTCTGCTCCGGCAGGGCTTTTTTCGTTTCTTGTCGCTTAGAATCAAAAAACAGGTGCCGTAAAAATCAATTTGGATTCTAACAACAGACAAATTACCGGTTTTTGGGTGCAAATTTGGATAGATACAACAAAAGCCTGATAATCAGGCTTTATTGCGGAGAGACAGGGATTCGAACCCTGGGTACCTGAAAGGCACAACGGTTTTCGAGACCGCCCCGATCGACCACTCCGGCATCTCTCCTTGGTCGTTTTTGATAGCGGGGACAAAGTTAGCGACTTTTCGCCAAACAGCCAAATTTTAATCATTGTTTTTTGCTGACAGAGCTAAAATTTCTTAAAATCCACGCTTGTCGGTTCCCCACCTTACCGTCATGTTTTTCTTTTGTTGTAATTTTGCAACCCGAAAGCCACGGAGGCTTTTTCCCAACCATCAGATCTTCCTGAAATGAATTTTCCCGCCTTTGCCCTTCCCTCGGCGTCATCCATCAATCCTGCACGCGCAATCGCCCGTATCAGGAATTCAAAGCTTAGACGCGAGGTCGGGACTCTCACACTGCCTATACTCGTCGAGACATTGCTGGTCATGACTCTTGGCGCGGTAGACACTTTCATGCTCTCCCGACACAGCGACATAAGCGTCGCGGCCGTCGGTCTCGCGAACCAGGTGCTGTCTTTCTGCTTCCTTATTTTTGAGGTGATCAATCTCGGCACATCGGTGTTGTGCAGCCAGTATCTCGGCGCGAGACTAAGGGAAAGGATGGAGACTGTGGTCGGTGTCTCGCTGGTGGCAAACCTGATATTCGGTCTTACGATCAGCATTGCCCTCATGCTGTGGGCCGGGCCGATCCTGTCGGCTATGGGGCTTGAGGGGGAAGCTCTGTCAGAAGGAACCGGCTACATGAGGATCGTAGGGGCGGGAGCTTTTGTGCAGGCTCTGGCAATGACTCTGTCGGCTGTGCTGAGAAGCAACGACAAACCTGTTTATCCCATGATGGTGATCCTCATAGTCAATATTCTGAACATCGCCGGGAACTATGCGTTTATTTTCGGTGAATTCGGCGCGCCGAAACTTGGGGTAAACGGAGCCGCCATCTCTACCGTAACCGCAAGGATAATAGCGATGTCTGTACTCTTCCTCATAGTGTTCCGGACCACCATACGCCGCTTCCCGCTGCATATTTTCAGACGTTTTCCGACCCAGGAATTCCGCAATCTCATGAAGATCGGGCTTCCATCCGCGGGTGAGGCTCTCAGCTATTCCTGCTCCCAGCTCGTGATAGCATATTTCATCACACGGCTCGGGATCGAAGCACTTGCCGCGCGCACTTACTGCGTCAATATAATAATGTACTGCTATCTTTTCTGCATATCGATAGCACATGCCGGAGCCATTGTCATAGGCCACCTTGTGGGAGCAGGGCGATGGGAAGGGGCATACGTTCTCGGGAAATGGCTTCTTAAGGTCGCCGTCGGCTGCACATTGTCGTTTTCATTCATCACCGCACTGGGCGGGACAGCGATAATGGGGGCTCTCACGGACAATCCGCAGATTATCGCACTTGGAACGGCAATCTTGTGGATTGACGTGGCCCTTGAAGTAGGACGCCCTGTCAATATCTTATTCGTCAATACATTGCAGGCATCTGGAGATGTAAACTATCCCTTCTATGTAGGACTCATCTTCATGTGGTCAATAGCCGTCGTCGGCGCTTATATATGCGGAGTGGCGGCAGGATTCGGCATTCTCGGGATGTGGTGGATGTTCACATTGGATGAAAACATCAGAGGGATCGTTTTTCTGCGCAGATGGAATTCCAAACGCTGGCAACACAGAGGCTTTGCCATGAACTGACATCCCCTCTTTTGGAATTTCCAGTATTTTTTCGTAAATTTGCGTGGCGTAACAGTTCTGAACTGTAAAAATACAGTAAACCAAAGGCTTTTCCGCTCCAACTTTTCAATCCCTGTGAATCATGAAATTCCATCCATCCCTCATATCCGCGGGCTCAACCGCGATCGCAATCGCCAGCATAGTTTTTGGCGGATGCAGCCATGAGAAAAGCGCTCTGGACGCGCATTTTCCTGATAAATTCGAAGGCAAGACCGTGGAAATGATCTCTTTCCGCGACTCCACAATCCTTCAGTCCGCAGTCATCAAAGACGGCAAGGCATTGTTTGACAATTCGGAACTGACCGAAAGCGACCCGATGCTTGTCGAACTCACTGTCGACGGCCGGGTAACGGCATTCGCGATAATAGAGCCAGGCACGGCATCCCTCTCCGATTCCCTTCATGTGGCTACCGGCACCCCTCTCAACGACCGGTTCGCCTCACTCATGCAGCAGCTTGATTCTGTAGAAGCGCTCGACAACATGCTTGCATACGTCAACTTTGCCGACAAGGTCTATTCCGAAAACCGCGATAACGCCATCGGCGATTATTTCGGACTCGAAGTGATCAAATTCGCCGAGCCATCCCGTGTGGACTCCCTTCTGAAAACTGCACCCGACAGAATCTCAAAAATGAAGAAAGCGGAGCGATTCATCCGCTTCGCAGAACTCAGAAAGCAGACTGCCCCAGGCAACAGATACACCGACTTCACCGCATCATCAAGCAACGGCAAGCCTTTGGCTCTCAGATCGCTCGTCAAGCCAGGGAAATACACCATAGTGGATTTCTGGGCTTCATGGTGTCCTTGGTGCATAAAGGAACTGCCAGAGCTGAAAGCGATAGCTTCCGATTTCAAAGACAAAGGGGTCAACATCGTCGGTGTAGCCGTCAGAGACAAAAAAGAGGACACGGCCGCCGCTGTAGCCAAACATTCCATTCCATGGGATGTGATGTACGAGGCACAACGTATTCCCTACGACATTTACGGATTCACCGGCATTCCCCATCTCATGCTCATCGGACCTGACGGTTTGATCATAGCAAGGGGAGAATCAGCATCGCAGACCCGGGAACGGCTGCGTCAGCTGCTGGGCGAATAACCGGTATCAACAGCTTGTCTGAAAACAAGCTTTCGAGTGTGATAAAAACCGATCACAGGGATAATGTGTTTTCATTGTGTCTCTCCCTTTCGCCACAAGCAACATTGACACTATGAAAACATTAAATACACCAACGACAAAGATGCCCCAGAATCCGACTCCGGCACATCTTCCACCCTCCCTGAATGAGATAATAGAAAAGAGCATCCGGGACAATTGGGAAATCACAGCTCTTTCCGACCTCGGCGGAATCAATCTTCCCTACAAGGATGTGGCTGTCTACATTGAAAAGCTCCACATCCTTTTCGACGCGGCAGGCCTGAAGCCGGGAGACAAGGTGGCTATATGCGGAAAAAACTCATCAAAATGGGCCGTAGCCCTGATAGCATGCCTGACGGCAAGGCTTGTGGCGGTGCCTATTCTCCATGAGTTCAAACCCGACATGATCCATCATCTTGTCAACCATTCGGATGCGAAACTATTGTTCATAGACGCCGCAATCTGGGAGAATCTTGACGAAAAACTGCTCCCGGCCCTGACCGGAGTCTTATTCATTTCCGAATTCGGCATGCCTCTGTCAAGGAGCAAAAAGCTTACCGAAGCCAGAAACAACATCAATGAGCTTTTTGGACGGAAATTCCCTTACGATTTCAATCCATCCGACGTGGTCTACAGCCGCGACACCCCGGATGAGCTTGCTCTTATAAACTACACATCCGGATCGACCGGCGCATCCAAAGGTGTGATGCTCTCTTTCGGAAACCTGTGGAGTAACATCAGGTTTTGTCTTGACCATCTCCCGTTTCTCAAAGCAGGCGACGGCGTAGTCAATATGCTTCCGCTGGCTCATCTCTACGGCATGACGATCGATATGCTTCATCCGTTCTGCCGCGGATGCCACTGCTTTTTCCTTACACGCATCCCATCGCCTAAAATCATCCTAAAGGCTTTCGCCGACGTAAGACCGAAGCTTATCATCACCGTGCCCCTCATCCTTGAGAAAATAATACGCACGAAAGTGTTCCCTCTGCTCGACAAGCCGCTTATGAGGATCCTCCTCAAAGTGCCATATATAGACAACAAGCTTCTTGCCAGCGTAAAGGCGCATCTCCAACAGGCTTTCGGCGGAAATCTTCATGAACTGATCATCGGCGGAGCAGCGCTCAACCCTGAAGTCGAGGCTTTCCTGAAACGCATCGGCTTCCCCTACACCGTCGGCTATGGCATGACGGAATGCGGGCCGCTTGTGGCGTATGCGTCTCCCGAAGAAAACAAACTGCGTTCATGCGGAAGAGTCGTCGACAGGATGGAAGTAAGGGTCGATTCACAAGATCCCGCCAACGTGGCCGGCAATCTTTGGGTCAGAGGGGCGAACGTAATGAAGGGATATTACAAAAACATGAAGGCAACGGCAGAAGTCATGCCCGATCCTGAATCCGGATGGATGAACACCGGCGATCTGTGTACGATAGACAGCGACGGGTTCATCACAATCTGCGGACGGTCAAAAACCATGATCCTCGGACCTTCAGGACAAAATATCTATCCTGAGGAGATAGAACAGTCGCTCAACAATATGCCATACGTCAATGAATCTCTGATCATCGACGAAAACGGACGTCTCGTGGCCCTTGTCTATCCCGATTTCGATTCCGCCCGGAATCAGGGGCTCGACAGGGAAGCGCTTGAAAAAATCATGGCCGACAATCTCGATGCGCTCAACAAAGAGATGCCGGCATACAGCAAAGTCTCCAAAATCAAAATATTTGAAGAAGAATTTGAAAAGACACCGAAACGCTCAATCAAAAGATTCCTGTATCAACCCTGAGAGGCATACAGCTTCATGCGGATCACCCTCTCCGATACTGCTGATCGGAGGGGGTGGCCACGCCCTTTCCCTGCTTGAGATAATGGATCCGGACGATTATCCCGCAGGTTACTCTTCTCCTGAACCATCCGGACGCATGCCTCTCCCCTGGATTGGCGATGATGACACTTTGCGCGGCAAATATCCTCCGGGAACAGCCCGGCTTGTATGCGCTTATGTCTATGGCGGCAGGCCGGATCTCTCGGTCAGACGCAAACTTATCGAATCTTTCCCGGGATACAGTTTCCCGACCGTGATAGCCCCCTCCGCAATAGTAACACCATCGAGTCTTGTCGGCGAAGGTACACAGATAATGCACCGCTGCGTGATCAACAGAGCAACCATCGGCAATCATTGCATCGTCAACACCGGCGCCATCGTAGAACACGACTGCCAGACGGAAGACAACGTCTTCATCGGGCCAGGAGCTATACTCGGCGGAGAAGTCAGCATCGGCTCCGATTCATTCATCGGACTCGGCGCCACAGTCCGCAACGGTGTGAAAATTTGCAGCGGGGCTGTGATCGGCATGGGCACCGACGTCATGACCGACATAACAAAACCCGGGATATACGTAGGACATGGCAAACGCCTGATCCGCCTGCCGGTCTGACCGGAGCCGGGAACGACAAACAACTACTGAAGAACAACTTTATTCTGAACGATTTCAATGATTATAATAGCAGAAGCAGGAGTCAACCACAACGGTTCGGCCGATATCGCACGGCGGTTGGCTGATGAAGCGGCAAGAGCCGGTGCCGACTACGTGAAGTTCCAGACTTTCCACGCCGAGAAGCTTGTTACAGCCAGATCTTCCACAGCCGACTATCAGCGGCGCAACTGCCAGGCCACAAGCCAGCTCGAAATGCTAAGGAAACTTCAGCTATCCGAAAAGGATTTCATCGAGATCGCCCGTCATTGCGAAGATATAGGAATCCGTTTCCTTTCCACCCCTTTCGACGAGCAAAGCGTGGAGTTTCTTTCGGATATAGGCGTCGACATGATGAAAGTGCCTTCCGGCGAGATAACAAATCTGCCGTTGCTCAGAGCCATCGGTCAGACAGGGCTTCCGGTAGTCATGTCTACCGGGATGTGTTCGATAGCGGATGTGGCGCTCGCCTTGGATGCTCTTTCCGAATCCGGGACACCACGCGATAAGATCACCCTACTGCATTGCAACACAGAATATCCCACCCCTTATCAGGATGTCAACCTAAGGGCAATGGAAACGCTACACCATGCTTTCGGCCTCCCCGTAGGCTATAGCGACCACACGGTGGGAATAACGGTCCCGATAGCGGCAGCGGCAATGGGAGCAACAATTATCGAGAAACACTTCACTCTTGACAAACAAGCCGCCGGCCCCGATCATGCAGCCTCGCTCGATCCGGAAGAACTTAAAGCAATGGTCAATGCCATCAGAACCACAACTCTCGCTCTCGGCTCGGCCATCAAGATTCCATCCGAATCCGAACGTAAGAATATGGCTGTGGCACGTAAAAGCATAGTCGCTGCAAAAGCTATCAGAAAGGGGGAGACACTTACCGCCGACATGCTTACGGCAAAACGCCCCGGCACCGGATTGTCGCCAATGCTATGGGATACAGTATGCGGATCAGTAGCCTCTCGTGATTTTAACATTGACGACCCGATCACACTATGACCATGAAGATTCCGAAAATCTGCTTTATCACCGGATCGAGAGCCGAATTCGGCATCCTCTCGCCCATAATGAGACGCATATCCGAAACTGTTGGTAAAGATTCAATCCAGATCATAGCGACCAACATGCATCTATCGCCTCGCTACGGCATGACCGTAAAAGAGATCGAAGCCGAGGGATTTGCGGTCAATGCCAAGGTAGAAATGCTTCTTGACGCCGACACACCTTCAGCCACAGTCAAATCGATGGGAATTGAATCGATAGGGATCGCCGATTCTCTCGAGCGTCTCAAACCGGACGTGGCAGTCATTTTGGGCGACCGCTACGAAATGCTTGCCGCCGCATCGGCAGCTCTGATTTTCAGGGTTCCAATCATTCATCTCCACGGGGGAGAGACAACCCTCGGGGCATACGACAATGCCATCCGCCATGCCATCACACAACTGAGTTCGGTGCATCTCACATCTACGGAGGAATACAGAGACAAGGTCATCGCGATGGGTATGGATCCTGCCACGGTGTTCTGCATCGGCTCGCCGGCTGCTGATACAATAAGCCAATTCACTCCGTTGCCGCTGGATGAGATCGAGGAATCCATCGGATTCAAACTTGGAGAAAGGTTTCTTGTAGCCACATTCCATCCGGTAACACTTCAACACGGCGACGAAGAGCGGCAGACAAAAGAGTTTCTAAGCGCACTCGATCTGCTCGCACCCGACATCCGGCTCCTGTTCACGCTTCCGAACTCCGACACCGGAGGAGAGACCGTAAGGCGCATGATCCAGCAATGGTGTGCCGACCGCCCCGAGAAAGCACTGGCAGTGGCATCTCTCGGCGCGAGACGCTATTATTCCGCTGTGGCCCATTCCTCAGGAGTGGTGGGCAACAGTTCAAGCGGACTCATCGAGGCTCCCTCGCTCGGAGTGCCCACACTCAACATCGGAGACCGACAGAAAGGACGCGCACGCGGGGAATCAGTGATAGATTGCGAATGCGATGCCGAGGCTATATCCCGCGGGTTGAAACGCCTGATGTCTGATCAAATGAGGGAGATAGCCCTCAGAAGGCCCAACCCTTACTTTAAGCCCGGCACTATAAACCGTGCGGCCGGCATCATAATTGAAACGGCAAAATCCCTTTAATGGTGTGCTTCAACACATCCTTAAAGGGATTATAAATGTTCAGGATTGAGGTTATACCTGATGAGTCTTGCGTCTGAAAATCCAGTTTACAATAAGTGCGATGAAACCGTCGCCGGTTACATTACATGCCGTACCGAATGAATCCATCGCTATATAGAGGGCTATCATAAGAGCCTGATCTGTCTCCGAAAAACCAAGCATGGAAGCCATAATGCCGAGCGACGCCATGATAGCTCCTCCGGGGACTCCAGGCGCGGCAATTATCGATATCCCGATCATGCAGATGAATCCTGCGAACATAGGCAATGAATAAGGCATTCCCTGCATCAGCATCAACGCGATCGAACAGCAGACAATTTTCATCGTGCTTCCCGACATGTGGATCGTGGCGCACAATGGAATGACAAACCCGGCCACGTCCTCGCTGACACCCATCTTTATGGTCTGCCGGAGCGTAACCGGGATTGTAGCCGCCGACGATTGTGTTCCCAAAGCAGTGAAGTAAGCGGGAAGCATAGTCAGAAGAAGCTTGAACGGATTACGCCTCACAAAAAGAGCCGCTATGCAGAATTGGGCCACAAGCAGAAACACATGCAGCGCAAATATGACAAGGATTATTTTTGCAAATGCCCCGAGGACTGTAGCCACCTGACCGGACCACGTCATGTTCAGGAATATCCCGAATATGTAAATCGGAAGAAGCGGGATGATTACATTTCTTATGGCCATCTCCACCACTTCCCTGAATTCCGAAAACCACGATCTGAGCGCCGTCCCCTTGATGGAGGCCATGCAGATTCCAAGGAGAAAGGCAAGCACAAGCGCTGTCATGACCGTCATAAGAGCCGGAATCTCTATGTTGAAATAAGGCTGTAGATCTGCCGCACCGGGGATCTCGGCCTGTAAGGGACGGGGAGTGATCAGGTGTGGAAATATCGAATCGCCTACGGCAAAGCTGAGAAAACCGGAGCAAATCGTGGCCACGTAGGCAATTGCAGCCGTGGCTACAAGCATTTTACCGGCGCCCCGCCCTATGTCGGCGATTGCTGGAGCCACAAACCCGAGGATAATCAGAGGAATGAGAAATCCGAGGAACTGGCTGAATATGGAGTTGAACGTCGCAAACAGGCGGCCAAGCCACTCCGGGAAGATGTAGCCGCATCCGATACCGAGCGCTATGGCAATCAGTATTTGCAAAAGAAGGTTGACTTTAAATCTCTTTTTCATGGATCGTGATTTTGGTCTGTTGAAATGCACGGCAACAGCAGCCCCCTGTCTCAGGCGCTGGCATGATCCGCTACTTTCATAACTGAATACGGTGCTTATGGTTCACTTCACCGGTGGATAGCTTATGCCTCAGTTGGCAAAATCGACCGATACGCCGAGCATCAGCCGTCTCGGATTGACCGGATAATGAGGCATCGAGAAGTATTCTTTTGAGAAAAGGCCTTGGTTCACATGGCTCCAGAGGACATAGAAGCGAACCTTGTAGAGACGCGCCGTCACGTATGCGTTGCAGAATGCATAATTGCCCACCTTCGTCTGATGCTGCGTATGGAATGTCATAGTGGCCGGTTGCAATTCAAGTCCATAATACCTTGTATACCAATCGCAATCCACTCCTATCTGAAGATCCAGCACCTTGAATGCCCTGAAATGCAGAAACATGTTGCTGTATATGGACAATGCCGGCAACGGTATGACATCGGCATTGGATGTGGCCTGATACGTGATAGTGTTGTTCCAGTTCCATATTCCGAATTTCAGCTTCTGGTCGAGTGTGGCAGAAAACACCTGCACACTGCCGCCATACTGCGATGGCATGGATGAGGAATCGAAATAGACATAGTTCTGCAAATTCTCCACTCCCGCTCTCAGAACCGTTTTCGTCCAGGGGATCTGCAATTCACCCCCCACTCTGAAAGTCCGTATCTTCCCGAAATTATTGCTCCATATAAAATGGTTGGATATATATTTCTGAAGCAGATAAGGCACAGCCTGATTCCGGAAATATCCGTATGCACGGATCCCCACTGTGTCGCCGAGCATACGGAAACGCGCTGAGATGTCGCCGTTGATGTCTATGTCGCCGGCCACCGAACCGACAAGACCGAATTTCGCATCCGCGTTGTATTTTATGATGCTTCCCTTCTGCTTGTTTATCCGGCCTCCTACCCAGAGGAGATTGGATGTGGCATGCGGATCGATCCACTCAGTGGGATAGGGAGTAACTTCCGACTCTTTATTGACCACAGTGTATTCGTCGGGGTTCACCTGGCTGTAGTTGCGGTATTCATAAGTCGCATAAGCTGCGATTCCGAACTTCGCCCATTTCTTGAATCCCTCTATCATCGAGATCCCTACGGTGTTGGATAGAGTCCAATACCTTGTATTGTCCACCGTCCTGTCGGCATTGAAAAAGGAATTGCTCCAGTATTCCCTGCCTTGTTCGCCATTGTAGTTGGTAAATTCATGATGACCCGAACGATAATCAAGCGAATACAGGATTTTGGTAACAGGCACATATATTCTTCTGGAAAGCGTGTCGTTGACCTGTTCCTCCTCCCAGTAACCGATCTTATAGGCATGGTTCATGTAAAACTCTGATCCGTTAAGGCGGTTCTGAGCCTGAGTCAGCCTTGTCGGAATGCTTTTTGACTCAATCTTATCATCACCTCCCTGAAGCTCTCCTGGATCGGTGATATAAAGATCGTCGGTTATTCCGCCGTTTGCCTTGATGGCTGTGTTGAATCTGTTGAAGAACGCCTGCGCCTCATATCTGTCGCCAAGATAATAGAACGACAAGCCGAAGTTGAAATTTTTCGCAGCCTGATTCTCATAGCATCCCTTGGAATGGATATAGTCGATATGCGCTCCGACGCCTATCCGGCGGTTCACGTTTCCAGCGAATACGGCGTTGAGACGGTTTTGCGCATTCTCTTTGTTGCCTCCGAAATTATAGGAGAGAAGCGTGGTCGGCGTGTAGACATTATAGAATTTCTGCTTTGCAAAAGTCGGAATCCAGTGCGCAATGGCATCATCGAAGAAAAATTTCGAGAATCCCGGACGATTGAAAAATATCATGTTGATTCCCTCTCCGCCGAGATTTCCCTGTGAGGCATACGCATCCGAGATCATCGACGGAATAGTCTGCCGCTGATAATTATAAGTCAATGTGTCTATAGTCGCCGGGAAATGAATTCCGAGAGGCAGATCCAAAGTCCAGGCGGAACCTTGTTTTTCCGGAGTTTCACGCTCGGTTGTCTTGCCGGGCTGGGTTGAGCCGCGGGACACTCCCTCGCGCTGAATTGTCTGCGCGAAAGATGAGGCTGCAAAAGCCGAAACCAGAATCGGCACAGCCACTGAAGCTACGGTTCGCTTAATCATGGCGCGAAGTTACAAAATAATTCGCAAAGCCTCAACTTTCAGCAACGGATGCGTGAGTCAAAACATCTCCGCTTATCCTCACGGCATGGTTGACCGCGGGATAAACGGAGATTATTCAGACTGTATCCAGATCTCCAGGCAGCATCAGACAAGACGCCCGATCCATTTATCCCGGTCGCCGGGCAGAAGATCCACCACAGGGATCTCGATCATCGTGTAGCATCCTGGCCGCAGACGCATCGACGCACGGGCCACACAGACAAGCACCTGACCCGTAAGAGCCGGGTTATTGATCTTCATATCGAATTCAAAAAGCTGATTCTGCGTCTTTCCGCTGACTCCTTTTCTGACAAGATTCACTCCGTGGCCCATATCCTTCACCTCATCGACACTGTCAACAGCAAACACGTGGGTTTCATCCGACGCGAAATAGGGATCGGCCTTGATCGCCTTGGCTACATTGTCAAGCTCATGTCCCGGAAGCAACTCCACATAGACCATACGTCTGTGAATGCCGGTTCCTGTCGGGATTGTCATAGAAAGAGCGTTGGCTACTCCTTCTATCGCCTTGACCGCGACGGTGTGTCCCATACTCATTCCCGGGCCGAAATTCGTATATGTCAGACCTTTCGGAGCTACAGCCTCCAGCAACGTCCTGACAATGGAATCGCTGCCTGGATCCCAGCCCGCAGAAATCACGCTCACAGCTCCGTGGGCAATCGCGGCACGGCTCAGAGAGTCGCGCAAAGCCGGAATCCGGGTATGGATATCAAAACTGTCTACCGTATTTATGCCGAGCGCGAGAATGTCGCGTGCGGTCTCTTCCACTTTCCGGGTCGGAGTGGCAAGAATAGCGACATCCACATCGGAAAGATCGCGTATATTGCCCACCACCGGAATTGCAGCCGGGATTCCTGCGCGGTCCGACGGATCACGCCTGACAACTCCCGCTATTTCAAAATCCGGCGCGGCCTCGAGAGCCTCAAGAGCGAAATGCCCGATGTTGCCGTAGCCGACTACGGCTGCTCTGATCTTTTTCATAAATCTATAAGAGTATGTTTAAAAATATGCAACACATGCCGACATTCCTGAAGATCAAGCAGAATCTTAACAGAAAAGTTCGACACACAAAGTTAACAATTTTTTTCAGTTTTTTATCATGGGTCCGACCATATTTTTCTTTTTCACGGCACGAAGCCGGTGCTTTGCAAAACTTTTGCTAACTTTGCAGTTAATTATGCCCGGCAACAATGCCGGTGGATTTAAAGGTTCAACCGTACCACACACTTATCATTACATGATAGATAAAATAAACGCACTCAAAGCAGAAATAGAGAACCTGACAGCATCAACCCCGGAAGAGGCTGAACAGCTTCGTATAAAATACCTAAGCAAAAAGGGATCCGTAAGCTTACTGTTCAATGACTTCCGCACTGTCCCGGCTGAAGAGAAACGCGAGGTAGGCCAGCTGCTCAACCAGCTTAAGAATATGGCCACGGAAAAGATCAACCTGCTCAAGCAGCAGGCAGCCTCTACGGCCGACAACGCTCCGGCAGACATTGACCTCACGCGCACAGCCACGCGGCTTCCCCTCGGCACACGCCATCCACTTTCCCTCGTCAAGAACGAAATCATCGACATATTCGGCCGCATGGGTTTCACCATAGCCGAGGGGCCTGAGATCGAAGACGACTGGCATGTCTTCTCCTCCCTAAATTTCCCGCCCGACCATCCAGCGAGAGACATGCAGGACACATTCTTTATCTCCCGCAATCCGGTGGATGTGTTGCTTCGCACCCACACATCCTCAGTCCAGACCCGCGTGATGGAGAATACACAGCCTCCGATCCGCATTGTATGCCCCGGACGCGTCTACCGCAACGAGGCGATATCAGCCCGCGCACATTGCTTCTTCCACCAGGTGGAGGGACTATACATAGACCGTAATGTCTCTTTCGCGGATCTCAAACAGGCCCTGCTCTATTTTGCAAGGCAGATGTTCGGACCCGAAACAAAAATAAGACTCCGTCCAAGCTATTTCCCCTTTACCGAGCCATCGGCTGAAATGGACATCAGCTGCGATCTCTGCGGAGGCAAAGGCTGCGCGTTCTGCAAGGGCACCGGATGGGTAGAGATCCTCGGATGCGGCATGGTGGATCCGAACGTGCTTGAATCCTGCGGAATCGACTCCAAGGAATTCACCGGTTACGCTTTCGGCATGGGAGTTGAGAGAATCGCAAATCTCAAATACCGTGTGAAAGATCTCCGGATGTTCTCAGAAAACGACCTGCGTTTCCTGCGCGAGTTCGAGGCTGCACATTGACCTCCACACAGAACATTATGACAACCAAGGCGCGATATGAGGGAGTTACCGAATGGTTCTCGGCCAACATGCCGGAGCCGCAGACAGAACTTCATTACGACACACCGTTCCATCTGCTTCTGGCAGTGATCCTCTCGGCCCAATGCACCGACAAGCGTGTGAATATGGTTACCCCTCCCCTATTCGACGCCTATCCGACACCAGAGAGTCTGGCCGCAGCCACTGAAGAGGAAGTGTTCCCATTCATCAAAAGCGTGACTTTTCCCAACAACAAGACGCGCCACCTGATCAATGCCGCCCGGACACTTTGCGATGAGTTCGGGGGAGAGATGCCTTCGGATATAGACTCCCTGATGAAACTTCCAGGCGTAGGGAGAAAGACCGCGAACGTGATGCTTGCCGTGGTGTGGAACAAGGCGGCGATGGCCGTGGACACCCATGTGTTTCGCGTCAGCAACCGTATCGGACTTACAATCGACAGTAAAACTCCGCTTGAGACAGAGAAAACTCTTGTCAGACATTTTCCGGCGGATCTTCTTCCCAAAGCCCACCATTGGCTGATCCTGCACGGAAGATATGTCTGCACTGCCCGAAAGCCAAAATGTCCGGAATGCGGTATAAGACCCTTTTGCCGGCAATGGGAGAAGTCCCACAAAAACGACTGAGACAAAGCATCCTACTGTAAACTTAATAAAACCTGAGCATAATGCCGGGGCCGATCCGATAGCCGGATCAGTTCCCGGCCATTTTCATGAACCGGCTACAGCTGTTATCATCAAAAACGGCCATCGACCCATTAGCAGCTTAGAAATCACCATCGAGACTGCAACATAATCGGGTTTTCTGCGTCATATAAATGTTTCAGCACTTTTCAGACGCCGGGACAGTAATGACCGAAGAGGATTTCAACATACTTACACGGCCGCTGCATCCCAAGATGTATGCCTGCGCTTTCATGATGCTGCGCTCCCAGGATGCTGCCGCCGACTGCGTGCAGGACACATTGCTCCGTCTTTGGGAATCGCGCAGCCGGCTTGCCGAGATCGAGAAGCCAGAGGCTTACTGCATGACGGCTGTGAAACGCCAGGCCCTCGACTCACTCAGGCGCAACGGGAGAATACCTCAGACCGTCAATGAGATAGATAACGTCGAGATTCCAGAGGACCTTACACCCCACGACATTGCCGAGGCCCGCGATGATCTGGCGTTGGTCAGAAAACTACTGACCCAACTTGCTCCCCGCCAGAGGGAAGTGGTGGAACTCAGTGCCATAAACGGCCTCGACAATTCAGAGATCGCACAGACAACAGGAATGAGCGACGAAAATGTAAGAGTCCTTCTATCCCGTGGAAGGTCAAAAATTCGGGAGCTTTTTAGATCCAAATCAAACCACTGACAACCAACCAATTCAAATATGCACACAACGCATCAACGACATTTTGATTCCGAAAGGACATCCCGGCTTATCGAACTATGGTTTGCCGCGGAAATCGATCCTGCGGATGAACATGAGCTTCATGAGATAGCACGGGACTATGTTTCCAGAAACGGATCCCCGGCAGATCTCACGTTCGACGCCGATCTGCGTCTGGTCGCATCTATGTGCAGATTGGCTGACACTCCGGAAATCACTTTCCCGGAAGGACTTTCATCCCGTCTTGACAAAGCTGTCGCTGATGCCGCCTCCCGATCCAGACGTGCCCTTTTCCGCCGCAGGATCATGATAGGAGCGGCGGCTTCGGTAGCGTTGCTGCTTGCATCGGCAATCGGCCTGGATCTGACATACGACAGTCAGCCGCAGCCGATCCTCGCCAAAGCTGAAAAAACTGTAACCGAAACGATGGAATCCCATCCAGCCAATGTCCGTGAACGCCGGTCAGGCAACATTATATCCCGACAGACCGCTCCATCGACCCCGGCACGACGGCAAAAGACCAATGTCAGCGCAATAAATACACAATACACGGATACACCTGTTGCCGGAGATGCAGCTGTTATTCCAGGTTCCGTCGAAACATCTGCAAGCGATCCAGTATTCCTTCCAGCCTCAGCCACTCTCCCCGCTGAACGGGACGACGATTCCGTTCTCCTCGCTTCGTTGTCGATAGGCCGCTCCACCAGCAATATAGATGAAATCTACAGCGACAGCGAACAGAGTATGGCACGGGTGGCTCTGCTTCTCGAAGACATATTCGACTCGGCCGGTTTCGAATGAACTTCTACCAGACATTATGAGCTTGTAAAAACTACCATATAATTATGAAAAATATAATAATCGCGATCATCATCGCCCTGACAGCGGCAATAAGCGCCATTGCCCGCAATGACCAGCCTGTATTCAAAGATGTCGCCACGATTCCGGGCGTAACCTACAGCTACATCTCTCCGTCCATGCTCGCCACAATGGGCAACCGCACCATCAACACCAAATCGATCAGGATCTCAGCCAGCGAACTGTCTTCAATCGAAAGCATACGAATCAACGGCACCACAGACCCGGTTCAGCAGGCCATGGGGATTGTGAAGAAAATCATAAAAAAAGAGAAACTTGAGACGCTGGCCACAAAATCCAACGGCGCCACCGGCTCATCCACATCCGTATTCGGACGCACCATGAAAGGAGGAAAGCACCTCAGCCATCTTCTGATGCTGGAAAGCTCTTCCTCAGGAACAATAAACATCACTTATCTGACAGGAAAGATAAGCTTCAACTTCAACGACCTGAACTTCTGAGAGCTTGTTTGCCGGAATTGCGGTTGCGCATGATTATCCTGGCGAATGATTCCGGAAGCCGCACATTGTAAAGATCGTATGCTTCCTCAAAAAGAGGTGCGATCTCTTCATCCCTGAAGCCCGCTATCCCGCAGCCTATGCGCGTAACGTAGAATGTGGTCTGATCCCATTCGCGGGCAAGCTCGATGAACTGATCCACGTATGGCTTGATCGTATCCACTCCTCCCTGCATTGTGGGTATGGCATACGCCTGACCCTGAATTCCCACACCCTGCCCCATCACAGCCCCGAACTTCTCCAAAGCGACACGGGCGGCTCCTCCTGCATGAATGCCCTGCAGATTGCTTCCGAACACAAAAACTTCGTCCGGACCGAGACTCTCTATATTATCCGGCGTATATTCCTTATCCATAACACTTGATTAATTTAAGGGAGATGCCGTTTTTTCGCCGCATCTCCCTACATTAACGAGATACTCAAAGATAATCCTCTCTGTGGGGAGTAAACACATCCACAACCTCACCACCGACGATCACTTCAAAAGAATGAGGTGTGTTGCCAGGTATTGCATACGTATCCCCTGGATGCATGATGACATCTATTTTTTCATCGCCGTCTACGATAAGACGGTACTCTCCGGATATCACATACCCGCATTGTTCGTGAGGATGAGTATGAAGAGTGGCAAAGTTCCCTTTGACATAGTTCATCTTTGTTACCATGGACTTCTCTCCTACAGCAAGCGAGTCAAGATTGACCCCCTTAAACGTCTTTTTTAGCGCATCTTCCCTGCGCACAAATACTTTTGTCTGCATTTTAATATAGTTCGTTACTTATTAACGATTTATCTAACGATAATTGTTCTCGCTTCTCCTTTATCTCCCGCACACGGTCAACCATCGATCTACGCGCGAGAGCTTTCTCCCAATCTGCTATTGCCGCCCACAGGTCATTGTCGCATTCCGATGATACGGAATCAACAGCATACTCGACATCCCGGAGCTGAACAACCAATTTTTTATAAAGAAACATACCGTGTTCGGTCAATGATATCAGTGTCCGCCGTCTGTCCTCCTTGTCATCCATCTCCTGTATAATCCCGGCTTTCTTCATTTCCTTGACAATGGTACTTACCGAAGGATGCGTCTGCCCTATTCCCTTAGCTATGGAAGTTACGTTCTGGGGCTGCTCATAGATAAGAGAATAAAAGACAGGAAACCACTTGGGCTTTATATCTACCCCATAAAGCTCATAAATATCCGATGCATCCCGAGTCAGTATTTCCGTCAAAAACCTTAATCTACTTCCAATTGCCTTTTTCCCAGCATGCTCAAAAAAGTCCATATTCAAACTATTTAACCAGTTACGTAATTGATTACGCAAAATTATAAATAATATTTAACTCTGCAAAAAATTTCTTTTGTTCTAAGAGCCACGATCATGCACAAAAAAAATTGCATAATGCAAACCCGTTATTATATTGAATTTATTTGCAATATTTCAACAATTTTACTATCTTTGCAAAAGATTTAAAATTTAACCATTATGTATAATAAATTTCGTCTATCCGGCATCATCATGCCGGCATTTCTTTTTGCGGCCGCAATGACCGGAGGATGCAGCAAAAAGATCTATGTTCCAATCGAGAGAACTGAAAACCACCGGGATACCATAATCCGTTTCAGAGAGCGTTCTGACACAATCATTGACCGCGACAGCGTCATCATCCGGCAAAACGGCGACTCAGTGGAGAAAACCGTAATAAAATGGAGAACACGTGTCCGCATTGCGACAGACACCGTCTACCGTGCGGTTACTGACAGCATCATTGTGCCAGAAGTGGCACAAGAATTCAACCAGACCGGAAGCAGGGCCCATGAATCGGCATGGGATAGAACAGTAAAAATCTCCGGATATATTCTTTTGGGCGGAGCAGCGGCCCTGATTATGGCAACAATCCTGAAACTATTTATAAAACGCCGGCTATAAAGTTGGCTTTATCTCAAAAAAAGTCTAACTTTGCAAAAAACTTGAAAGATATATGCTGAACAAATACCTGATATACCTTGCTGGCGGCATCGTCTTGTCGATCATTTTCATGTTCATCGACAAAAAGACAAAGAAACTCAGCAAAAAGAAACGGACATTAATCCGGATATGCCTGTATATCATCACAATCATTATCTTATCATATATCTACTACCTGATATTGGACTAATAAAATAAGAAGAGCCATACGACAGAAAGGAGGAGCGCTTCCACAACGCTCCTCCCCTGATTCCAACTATAGAATATATTCTATTATATTAATACCGGATAATTTTTAATTGTAGCAATTATCTGAATATCAGATAATATCACTCCATAAAGATGTACTAAAAATGTACTAATGGCGGAAAATGGAGTAAGAGAGAGAAAGCGTTTTGCAGATATTTAACGGTTGTTTGGAATTTTTAATTGCAATGTTTTTCGTTGATTTACCGCTTTTGAGGCGATATTGGTGCTTTTCAAAGTGAGGATGTGAAGCTGGGGAAAAGAGAAATTGTTGGAGTTGGCTGAATAGGGAATGGACTTATGGCTTTCTCTTTTCCCCAGTCATTAATTTGTCTATAAAAACAAGTATAGATAGTTATGGATATATATACATATCTTGTACTATTTTTATAAGATATATACTGGTTATTAAATTATAAATATTAGGCAACGGTATTTATAGGGTGTTCAGCCCACCTCCCTATATTTGTCGGGGTTACTTGTCAAGCGGGGCTATGAACTTATTGCCGTCTTCTATTTATGTATGGATAGTATAGGGTTTAGCATAAATTCGGAATACTAAAGCAATTATCGCAATTTACGATTTTATCAGTGCTCTATATTCTGAAGGTTTCTGCGTTGTAAGCCTTTCAAATTGAGAAATAAAATGTGTAAGGCTGTTATAGCCCGACTCGTAGGCGACCTGTGAAATCGTCATTTCCGAATAGGCAAGCAACTTGCAGGCGTGTTCTATTCTTATTTCAGCAAGACATTGGAAAATGCTTTTGTCGGTGCGTTTCTTGAAGTAACGACAGAGCGCAGACTGGTTTTGCTTAACATATGCGGCAATGTCTGACAGGGAAATAGAATCTTTGAAATGATTGTACAAGTAGGCATACACTTTATTAACGGGTTCATTTACGTCAGATATGCAGTTGGAACTGTTGTATGCCGTGTCTGACAACAGTTCGGTGTGGCTACAACGGCACAGTCTGTCCAGCATACGGAGCAGACAGATGATGCGTGCGGTGTATTCCGAACTGTCCAATTCGCCAAGCATCTCCAATATATCTTCGTACACACTTTCGTCGTAGAAACGCACTCCATACTGACTTTTTTTCAGCAACTTGTGTATTGGACGGTAGTCTGGAAGGTCGTGCATATATGCAGGAAACAGATCTGGGAGAAACTGAATCGCCTCGCCTGCACATGGCTCATATTTTGCACCATTGTCGAATGTGGCAGGTGATAGTTTGGAACCGCACAGATGCAGGTGGGGGACATTGCTCCCGATGAGCGCGACATCGCCGGCGCGGAACTCAGATACGCCTTCACCCACGAACTGCTTTCCGCCCCCTTTTGTAAACAGCATGATTTCAAACTCCATGTGTTTGTGAAGTGGAAGCACAAACTGTGGATAGGATATGTGGCTACACTGCGTAGCCATACCGTGTATGATCTTGCGTTCTAATACAGCCATAATCAAACTTTCTATTGAGCTGCAAATATAACGAATAAAACTGCAAATATTATGAAAGTACAACTCAATTTTTGGCCGTACCTTTGCAATGTCAAAATAAAAACAATAGCAGAATCTGTAAAAATATGGAAAAACGAGCTATAAAATTGATTGCAGCGGATATGGATGGAACCCTTTTGGACTCGAAAGGGAGACTGAATCCGGAATTCTTTTCCGTGTTTGAGAGTCTGAAAGAAAAAGGGGTCATGTTTGTTGCAGCAAGCGGCAGGCAATACTATAACCTGCTGAAACTTTTCAACAGGGTAAAGGACGACATTATGTTTGTTGCGGAAAATGGCACATATGTAGTTTTTAGGTCTCAGGAATTACTGGTTGTCGATATCCCCGTGAATGAAGCACATAAAGTCATTCGTGAGGTCAGAGGTATCGAGGGAGCATTTCCGGTGTTGTGCGGCAAAGGTAAAGCATATATAGAAAACGACATGCCGGAATTTGTAAAACAAGCCCGCACTTATTACGAAAGATGTGACTTGGTTCCTGACCTTTTGGAGATTACAGATGATAGGTTTCTTAAAATCGCCGTATATGACTTTGGCGGTTCTTCAATTAACAGTTATCCCGTGCTACAACACTTTAACGATTCTCTTAAAGTTGTTGTGTCCGGTCAGAATTGGCTTGATGTAAGTCATCAGGAAGCCAATAAGGGCAACGCGTTAATATTCCTTCAGAACTACATGTCGGTAAAAGCTGATGAGTGCATGGCTTTCGGTGACCAGATGAACGATGCGGAAATGCTTCAGGCTGTATCCAACAGTTATGCGATGGCAAATTCAGCGGAAGAATTAAAATGTTTCGCACGTTATATAGCACCTTCCAATGATGAGAATGGAGTATTGCGCACAATCAGGAATTTCATTCTAAAATAATGCCACTATGGATATAAGAACAAAAATTACAGGAATTCAACATGTAGGGGTACCAACAGATGATATTCAGAAAAGTATTCTGTTTTATAAAGGGTTAGGATTTGGAATCGTATGGCAGACCATCAATGAACAGGATGGAACATCAGTAGTTTTCCTTCAGTTGGGAAATCTCATCATGGAAGTTTATGAAAACAAACAAGCCTCAATGAAATCCGGGGCAATAGACCACATAGCATTAAATGTGACAGATATCGATGCGGTGTTTTCCAAGATTAAGGAACTGGGTTACGAAATGTTGGATGACAATATCCGATTCCTGCCTTTCTGGGAATATGGTGTCCGATTTTTTACCATCATCGGACCCAATAAGGAAAAAATCGAATTCTGTGAGAAACAAATAACGGCCAAATGAATAAAATAATGGAACATGATAATTTGTTGGCGGTATTTGGAGACAGTACCGCAAGAGTGAAAAATGCAATTTCGGCTATTAAAGCCGGAAAGGGTGTCTTGTTAGTCGATGATGAGGACAGGGAGAATGAAGGCGATCTAATTTTTCCGGCACAGACCATATCAGAAAAGGATATGGCCTGCATGATCCGCCATTGCAGCGGTATAGTATGCCTGTGCATTACTCAGGAAAAAGCGGAAGAACTTAATCTGCCGCTTATGGTAGAGCATAACACCAGCACATACGGTACTGCCTTCACCATTTCCATCGAAGCCGCCGAAGGAGTGACAACCGGGGTATCGGCCGCAGACCGTGTCAAGACGATAAAAGCCGCTATCGCGGAAAAAGCTACGCCTCAATCGCTCCATAGTCCGGGACACGTATTCCCGTTGATTGCCCGTCCGGGAGGAGTCAAGAAAAGGGAAGGACATACCGAGGGAAGCGTGGAACTCATGAAATTGGCCGGTCTCCAGCCTTACGCGGTGTTGTGTGAACTGACCAATGACGATGGCACAATGGCAAAGCTGCCCGAAATAATTGAATTTAGCAAACTTTATAATTATCCCGTCATGAGTATCAACGATTTGAAAAATTACAATCCAGCCCCCGACTTCCTTCCGGGACTGGTAGGCTCTTTCGCAAAGCCTGCGGCAGAAAACCCGACAGTGTCAATTATGGAAGCAGCATTCCGCCACCACAAAATGCACTACCGTTACATCAATTGCGAGGTTGGTCCCGAAAAACTTGAAGCTGCTGTGGCAGGAGCAAAGGCGATGGGTTGGAGAGGCTTTAACTGCTCCATTCCGAACAAAGTGGAGGTCATCAAATACCTTGATGAAATAGGCGAGTCTGCCAAGATTATCGGTGCGGTCAATACGGTCATCATCGAAAAAAACGGAAAAACACGTGGAGAGAACACTGATGGCAAGGGCTTTGTAAAGGCCATATCGGAAGTGACATCCGTGCAGGGAAAGAAACTGGTTGTGTTCGGTGCTGGCGGGGCGTCTCGCGCCATCTGTGTTGAGATGGCACTGGCCGGAGCTTCGGAAATAACAGTCGTAAATATTTCTGAAGACGGACAGATTTTGGTTGATATGCTCAACCAACACACGCCGACAAGTGCTTCATTTGTCTTATGGGACCACATTTTCAACATTCCGGCAGATACGGACATAGTAATCAACGCAACATCCGTAGGTCTGTATCCTAATGTGGAGCAGCGACTGAATATCAATGCGGACACATTAAAGCCGCATATGGTGGTTGCCGACTGCATCCCTAATCCCGCCTACACGCATTTCGTCAAGGATGCCATAAGCAAAGGATGCCGGCATGTCTTGCCCGGCATGAATATGCTTGTCAATCAAGCAGTAATAGCCCTCAAATACTGGACGGGCAACGATGTGGATGCCGACATCATGCGGCAGGAATTAACGCGCGTTCTCGGACTATAAAAACACATGATATAATGGATCTTTCAATGTGGATTCAATCCCCCATACAGTGGGGGATACTCTTTTTGTCTGCCTTCATAATTGGCATGTCCAAAACCGGCATACAAGGATTAAGTCTCATATCAGTTCCTCTTATGGCTCTTGCTTTCGGAGCAAAACCTTCGACCGGATTGATTTTGCCAATCTTATGTGCGGCTGATTTAATCGCGGTACTTTATTACCGACGCAAAGCAGAATGGAAATACGTTTTCAAACTGCTTCCAGCTGCTTTGGCAGGATTTGTCGTGGCTTTGTTTGTAGATAAGATTGTTCCTCCTACTGAGTTTAAGCACCTTATGGGAGGCTGTCTTGCCGCAATCATGCTCGTTATGCTCTGGACAGACCGGAAAGGGAAAGAAAACAGCCTGTCTTCGCACTGGTGGTTCAGTCCGCTTTTCGGACTTATGGGCGGTTTCACTACGATGATAGGCAACGCCGCAGGTCCGGTAATGGCTATTTATCTACTGTCGATAAGGATGCCGAAATATAGTTTTGTCGGCACAAACGCATGGTTCTTCCTTGTAATCAACTATTTGAAAATTCCGGTACAGATACTTGCATGGGACAATATCACAATCTGGTCTCTGGTGCTGGATGTCTATACCATCCCGTTTGTTTTGTTGGGTGGTGTCGCGGGCATACTTTTGGTAAAACGATTGCCGGAAAAGGGATTCCGCAATGCTACGACTGCCGCAACGGGGTTGTCGGTACTTATGTTGCTTGCATGAATTAAAAAATAAATCAGAAATATGGAATATCGTAAATTAAACGGTTCGGGATTCTATGTCCCGGCTTTGACTTTGGGAACAGGAACATTCGGCGGCTCTCACGGCTTCGAGGGCTGGGGACACACGGGAGTGGAGGAAGCCACCCGTATGATTGATATGTGTCTGGATGCTGGACTTAATATGTTTGATACAGCAGATATATACTCACGCGGACTTTCCGAAGAAATATTGGGCAAGGCGATTGCCGGAAAGCGTAACAGGGCGCTCATAGCCACCAAAGGGACATTCTCCATGGGAAACAGCCGTAACGAGGAAGGCGCATCGCGTTTCCATCTGATAGAAGCATGTGAGGCGAGTCTGCGCCGTCTCAATACAGATCATATAGACCTTTATTACATACACGGCTTCGATGCGAATACTCCTGTGGAGGAAACCTTACGGGCATTGGAAGATATGATAACAAGCGGGAAAATCCGTTATATCGGCTGTTCCAATTTTGCAGGTTGGCAGTTGATGAAGTCGCTATCAGTGTCGGAACGTCGCGGATGGAGTCGTTATGTGGCACATCAGGTCTATTATTCTTTGCTCAATCGAGACTTTGAATGGGAACTGATGCCGCTTGGTATTGATCAACAGATAGGCACGGTTGTATGGAGTCCGCTTGCCGCCGGGCGTCTTGGTGGCCGCTACCGCAGGAACAATCCCGTGCCGCAAAACGGAAGAGTGGCACGTGGCGGTGCACCTGTAAGAGATAACGTTGTCTCCTACGACCGCCTGTATAACATAATTGATGTATTAGACGAACTGGCGGTGGAAACTGGAAAGACCGTGGCTCAAGTAGCTTTGAACTGGTTGCTGCAACGCCCTACGGTATGCAGCCTCGTCATCGGAGCCAGCTCTGAAGAACAACTCCGCCAAAACCTCGGTGCGGTGGAGTGGAAACTTACGGCAGAACAAATCCAGCGTCTTGATGTTGTCAGCAAGACGTCCAAACCCTATCCCTACTGGCATCATGACCAACGCCCGGAGTTGTCGTCACAAATATTTTAAGGTTGCTAAGTACTTATTTGTAAGATTAAGTAGAATGTATCATAAATACGACTGAAACAAATGTCTTTCTGTATGTCGGTGTTTGACACCAGAACACTATCATCAATATAATAGCTATCTACAATCTCTAATCTGAGCTTATGATAGGATTAAAACACTTTATATTTCAAGAAGTAATAAATACAATGAAAGTAATGATTGTGGATGCCTCCGAATCCGACCGTCGGCTTATGTCGGGCTTGCTTGTCAAGCACGGCTATGAGCCGATTGTTGTCGAGAATATGGAGGCTGCAAAGGAAGAGGTGGCAAAACTGCCACCCGGTGCGGTCGTGGTTACGGCGATGAAATTCGCCCACGGCACCGCGCAAGAGTTAATCAACTGGCAAAAGCAAGAGGGATATAAATTCCCGGTTATTGCCGTAGTGGACAATCTGAACGCCGTGGATCTGCTCTCGGTGATGCGCGACGGCGGAGCCGTGGATGTGGTGCAGCGTCCGGCGATTGACAAGCAGCTCGTCGAGACGGTCGGCAGGTATGCCAGACCCGAAAACGCCGTGCTTGTCCTCGATGACAGCCTTATACCACGCAAGAGCGACACTTTCAGACGCATCGAGGAAACGGTGAAGACCATCGCTGCCACCAACGCCAATGTGATAGTATTCGGCGAGAGCGGCACGGGAAAGGAACAGATAGCACGGCAAATCTATCTCAACAGTTCAAGAACCGAAAGTCCCTGCATAGTGCTTGACGCCGGGAGTGCCGCACTTGTCGGGAACCACAATCCGAAATCGGAGCAGAGCGAGATATACAACCGCATCAAGGGCTATTTCGGCAAATGCGCCGGTGGCACAATCATAATAAAGAACGTGCATCTGCTCAATTTCGACAAACAGTCGGTGATGCTCCATATCCTCGAAACCGAACATCCCGATGTGCGTGTCATAGGCACGGCAGACCCCGACCTGTTAGGCATGGTCACGGCAAAGACATTCCGCCCCAACCTCTATTACATATTGAGACAGGCGGAGATTGTGATGCCGCCGTTGCGTGAGACGATTGAGGACATAGAGCCTTTAGCCGATTATTTTCTCGGTGAATACTCACAAAAGACAGGCATGGAGAAAAAGAAACTCAATTTGTCGGCGATAAAGGCGTTGAGGACATATCCGTGGCCCGGCAACGTGCGTGAGCTGAAGGATGTGATTCTCTTTGCCGCCTTCCACACCAAAGAGGATACGATAACGAAGGAGGACATCACATTCTTCCAATCGGAGCCGGAAGTTCCCGATGTGCTTACCCTCAAAAACGAGGACATCGAGAAAAAGCAGATAGCCAAGGCGATTGAACGCTCAAACGGCAATATGTCGGAGGCTGCGAGGCTGTTGAAGATAAGCCGTTCCACGCTCAGTTACAAGCTGCGTTTCTACGGATTCCGCCGAAACAGCGACTGACATAGCCCATAATTCGCCGAAAATCACTATCTTTGTGGCGAATTTGGAAATATAGGCGACGGGAGAGCCTGTCGCATTGAAAATACAGTATAACATAACTTCGCTGAAGTTCTACTGAGAATCTGGACAATTCTGACATGGGAGAACCGAGCGATGCTTGTGCTATGCGTCTGCATAGCGTGCATCGGTAAACATCTCCCACTTCCATAGGCAGTCCAGAGCCTTCAGTAGTAAGAGTGCTTTCGATGCACGCTTTTGTGTCGTGATGACACACAGACCTTAATCTAATCTACAAACGAAATCCCCCGTTTATATTGCTGCCCCTTTTCTTCGCGTGGAAACGGCGAAGGGCCTCTTTCGGCGACAGGTCGGGATGTCTCGCACGGAACTCCGGCCAGGTCTCGTTGTCGCCTCCGCAAGACCAGCCCTGTTCCTCGACAGGCGAGCTGCCTATATTTGGAACACTGACCGTGACGGCGGGTTGCTGAACCTCCGGCTGTCTTCGGGTCTGTCCCGATGAAACACGAGTTGACGCTTTTTGCAACTCCGTGAAATGCCTGTCAAGATTCCCGAAACTGAAATTTCTGTCAACCTTCGACCCTGAAAACTTCCTGCCTTCATAGATGAAGGAGACACCTTCCCGGATGGCTGTTCCCTTTCGGTATTTGTATTCCACACTGACACCTCCGGCTCTGAGCCATTTCTCGAACCTTTCCCAACTGTTTACGCCAGGATTGTTCCATGCGCCGTTGATGATGTGGAACAGTCGGTATTTAGCTTTCTCGGCACCGCGCAGGCGGTTGACATTGGTATTTTCCTTTCCCTCGCTGATTTTAAGGTGGTACTCCCTTGTGAGGTCTTTGCATATATCCCGGTTTCGTTCATAATCATTTTTGTCCGATATTGTTCCGGCATGGTTGTCGATTCTGCTGAACACTATATGGCAGTGCGGATGCGCCTTGTCGAAATGTCGCACGATTATATACGGGGTGTCAACGATGCCCATGCGCTCCATATATTTTCCGGCAATCTCAACCATAAGGGCATCATCGAGCCTGTCGGCATCCTCCGCATCAAAATTGAGCGAGATATGCCCGACTGGATTTTTCACTCTCGGATTTAGGGAGCGGTTATCCTCGAAAGAGCGGATTATCTCCTCGCGGTCTTCCTCTCCGCCGATGCTGCCGGAATCAATAAGCCTCCATTCATCGCATGGCGTACCGTCGGGACCGTCCTTTTTCCTGCGGGTGACGTATTCGACGCAGCCACGGAATCCGCTCCCTTTTGTTATCTTCCCGAACATGGCTCACCCTCCTCCGTTACGGTATTTTTCAATCATATCCGTAATGAACCTGACGCATTTCATTGTAATTCCCACGCTTTCTATGAGTTGCTGACCGTCCGCCTTGCCGTTCATTTTCATAAAATAATTGATGAATTTGACAGCATTGTTCAGATTGTTCTTTATTCCCTGAAGGTCGCGTATAGCCTGCAAATCCTTCGCCGAAAGTCGTGGCACGACGGTACAGCGGAGGGCGGCGTGGCGCAGGTATTCCGACTTGTTGAGGCCTGCGGTTACCGCCTTTCCCATTATCTCGCCGTACTGCTCCACATCGAATTTTACGGTTATGAGTATTGATTTTCTCTTTTCGGCATCCAGCCGTGGTCGCCCTTTTGCCGGGCATTTCTTGGTTGTCTTCATTTTTGGTATGTGTTTATGTCGTGTTTTGTGTGACCATCGGGAGCGGTCGGTTTTCGGGATTACTTGTAATACGAAAACATAAACTCGCTCCCCTCCATCTGCAACCACGAAAACAGTTTTACGCAGCGCGAAACTGTCAGCAAAAAATCGCCAACGGTTCGAATGGATACTCTAACCGTTGCTCGAATATCGGCTCGAACATCGGCTCGAATATCGGTTCGAATAACCGTTTGAGTGCAGACATACACAAGTGAATATGTGTGCAGGTGAATACGTGTGCGTGTTACAGAAGGATTATGTTATTTGTCACTTTGATGATACTGTAAGTGAACTGTCATTTATATGATTCGTCACTCTGTCATTTCACATCACTTGCCGTCAGCCGTTGCGGTTGCTACCAGATAGTCGTTAAGGTCATTGTAACCGTTATAGCGGTGTGAGCAGTCAGTGATGTGTTTTCCCGGAACAGCGATCAACAGTTGCAACGCTGTTTTCCCTGCATCATCGTTGTCAAGGAAACATCGGATGTCGCTGTAATCATGCAATACTGCGATAGCCTTGTTGACATTGGTGACGGAGTTAAGCACTATGGCGTCGCATTCCGGTATCAGTCCGAGAGTGAGTGCCGAGAGATAATCAATGAATCCCTCGAACACTGCGCACTCTGATGACGGGCCATCTCTCGCCCACGGCACACAGGATATGTCCTTGTGTCCGGCGCAACCCTTGAAATACTTGTTGCGCAGTTCCCAGCCTCCGTTGACATTCCCAAATGCGACGGCAAAATATGATTTACCGTTGACGCTGTAATGTGCCTCCCTGCAAACTGCCACGGCTATGTGTGCCGGGATGCCCCGCTCTTTGAGATATGCGAGAAGTGCGGGGTGTGCCAACGGCACTATCTTCATATCTCCTGCTTTCGGTGCGGAGGGTCGCGGGGCAAAGGACAAAGCGACTGTCCGTGCCGATGGTGCGGCGCATCCCCGCAGGATGATGTCCGATATATACCCGATATTGTCGGAGCTGTAAACAAGTCTGGCGAGGTCAATGATGTCGCCTCCCTTGCCGATACCAAAATCATACCAGCAGTTGAGCGTTGTCTCGACCTTGAACGATGGCGTCTGTTCCTGTCGCAACGGCGACTTATACCAGAGCCTCGTTCCTTTTCTCACTGCCGGCTCGTGTCCGAGTGAGGACAGAAAATCGGCAAGTGGAATGTTTTTGATTTCGCTGATCATAATTCTGTTTTTTGTGTCTGATGATGTGTGTTTTTGGGAGTATAGCCCTAATATATACGCCCCTGAACTATACTGTACCTGTTTTCGGTACGGGTCAATAGCGGGCTTCCGGGTTATAGACATAGGCTTTCAGACTGTCATCCTTCACAATCATCCGTTTGTAGGAAAGGAATTTCTTGAGTTCCGTGATTATGGAGTAACAGCGTTTGAACCCGACGGTGGCCGCATAATTCTCCATGAGAGCCGGAATCAGGTTCCTGTATTTCTTTATGGGGCCGTTGGCGAATGTTGCCTCCAGAGCGGCACGGTGCTGTTCCTCTGTCAGCTCCGTATAGCTGAATCCCCGTTTTACAGCCTTCTTGCCGAATTCGTGTCCGAACTTCTGTTCGGGCAGACCCTCGTCGTTGACGGTGAAGGCGACAGGCTCCATGTCGATGGAACGTATAAGGGGCGCGGTTACCTCGCTGACGGCGGTGTCTTCCGTGTTCTTGGCAATCTGCAACACCGTCTCCGCCTTGTTGTTGAGTTCGGTACCGATATGCCCCCTCACGTTGTCGTCCGCCTTGTTCTGGTGGAGAACCGTGTGGATGTGTATCTGGTAGCGGTCTGTCCATGCCATGAGCCGGGTGATTACGTTGGTGGCTTCGGTGGCGTTGTTGATGTCATACATCAGGTCGCGGATTCCATCTATCACCACAAGACCTATTCCGGGCGTGGTGGCTATGGCGTGGTCTATCATCGCCAGACGCTGCTCCGGCGAATACGGACGCAGGGAGGCGAACTTGAAATTTTCGGGATGGCTGTCAACGGGCAGACCCGCGAGACGCAGTATGCGCCAAATCACTCGCTGGCAGTGGTAGGGGCTTTGCTCCGTGTCGATGTAAAGCACGCCTCTCTTGTCCTCCGGCATCTCGCCTATATAGGCAAGCACCTCGCCGTTCTTCAGGGCTGCCGCCGTCAGTGCCGTGACATTGAATGTCTTTCGGCTCTTGGCTTTCCCAGTGGATGCCGAGAAATTGCCCAGAGTGCCTATTACCGAACCGTTGCAGAAAAGCACCTCGGTGTCTGCCTTGCACTCGTCCGTTATGCGCAGGAGTGATTTCTCCCACAGGTCTGCCACTGTCAGCGATGTCGCCTGCTGTGGATTGGGTGTAATGCTGTCGTTCATCGGCGTGTGGTGTTTGAGGGTTTGACAATAACGGGGTCGAGTACCCCGATGGCGTTGCCGTTGATGAGCCTCTCGCTTGCCCACCGAGTAAGCTCGGCGATGCGGAAATGGAGCCGCGAACCGAATTTGTGGAAGGGAACCTCCCCGGCAGATGTCAGCTTGTAGAGCTGGCTTTTCTTGATTCTGTAGCCGTTGGCGTTGAGATATTTCACCGCCCCGTCCATATCGACGGATTCGGCATCTTTCGCGGGGTTGGCGAGTGCCATTATCTCGGTCACGCACTCCTTGACCGCCGACTGTATCATGTCCTTGACCTGATGAATCGGAACCACGATAATTTCATTCATCATAATTTTGAATTTTAGTTTGTAATTCTTTTGTGTCGCAAAGGTATGGCAACGCAGGAAGGGGACTTGGGAACGTTCCGGGAACATTCCCGAAAATAATTTGTCTTTTCATCGTTTTTCTTTCGTTGCCTTTCCGTTTGACGACACCGCAAAGTTCGCCATAAGCCGGAACCCTGCTGAGGTATTCCTCAGGTAGTTCCCTGTTATTTTATAATCCGTTAACATCTGCCCTTGACAGCAAACGGCAGAAAACAGCGACGGCGCAGGCCTCTGTTTCAAGAGGTTGCACCGTCGGGCTGCTCTGATATGTCGTGGTTATAAATTTATTTCACCGCGTGTGTCGGTGTGGTCTGCGGTATTATGATGTTGCCGAGGCTGTTTATGGCGTCCTGCCGGAGACTGTCAATCGCTCTCGTGTATTTTTCAGTATGCTTTATCCCGCTATGTCCCAAAAGGCTTGCGAGGGTCTTGATGTTCGCCCCGCCGTTGAGTACATTTACTGCGAAACTGTGCCGGGCACAATGCCATGATATATGTTTCTTAATCCCGGCTTTCTCAACCCATCTTAAAATGACATCGTGGCAGGAGGCATAGCTTGGAAGGTCGAACAGCAATGCGTCCGGATTGGTATCATCGGAGGGTTGCCCTATGAGTGTCAGAAGATGGTCGTTCAACGGCATCAGCACCCAACTGTGGTTACTGCGGTCTCTGGTCTTGCTCTGCTGGAATTTCAGTGTCTGCGCGGTGTAGTCTATATCCCGGTATCTCAATCTTCTCACATCGCAGAACCTTATCCCTGTGAAAAGAGACAGGGCGAAGGCACGCTGTATATCGGGATATTTGCAGTTGCAGGGCGTGGAAAGGAGCGTGTTGATTTCATCCGGCAACAGTATCTCCTTTTTCAGCACGTTTTCCCCACGGATAAGTATGATGCCGTCGCAGGGGTTCTTCCTTATGAGTTCATCCTCCATTGCGACGCGAAGAACCTTTTTGAAACGGTGGAAAGTTGCCGCCGGACCCTCGCCCCGTCCGTTGGCTTGCAGATATTCCGCAAAGTCGGTCATCATGGACTTCGTTATCTGGTCTGCCCGGATGAACTGACGGAAAATATCATATTTCGAGGATGCCTCAAGAAATCGCTTGAATTTCGTAAGGGCGGTTTTCATTGAAGCTACATCGGCTTTCGTATAGTTGTCGAGGTATTTCTGAAAATAGTCGAGGAAGTTGACGCTCCTGTCCTTTTTCAGCCTGTAACCCTCGCGGTGCATCAGAAACTCCTGCTCACGCTCAAACCTTATCTTCTCGGCGAGCGCGAGGGTGTTCTTGTTCTGCAACCGCTCCTGCGTGGAGCGCGGATGCACCCAAATATAGAGATTGAGATTTTCTCTTTTCCGTGCGTGTTTGACCTTGAACTTCGGTCGCCCCTTCATCGCCCCATCGGTGTAAAACACCTGTTGCCCAACCTCGTCAAGCACGGGAGTTTCGGAGCGTCCGAGGTAATATTCCAGATACAGGCTGGCGCGTCCGTCGCTCAGTTCGGCTTGCAGCAACTTGGGGTTTTGTTTGTTTCGGTTGTCTATTCTTGCCATAGGTAAATTTGTTTGTTGCGCAAATTTAGATGATGGTTGAAGATTATTAAAATAGCGTTATAGAACTATTAACAATCGGATTGTACTAAAAGTGTACTGAATAGCGAAATTTCCCGAAAACAGGGTAAAACCAACGAATAGACGAATCAGCTAACCGCCTAATACTCATCGTATTTGTCTATTTTCAAATTTCTCGATTTTCGTATCTATTATTAATGACCGATATAATAGAATTTCAACCTACAGAAATAATTGGTTTCCCGAAAAATGTGGAAAGCATGGCAAGAGTTGCAAGCGTAAAATTATGCTCACCACTCAGCCAACGTGTGATTTCACTTGGACGCTTACCTATGGCATCTGCAAGCTGCTTTTTTGTCATACCTCTCTCTTGCATAAGAGCATCCAGTCGGTTAGAGATTTCAAACGACAATCGTGTCTGCGCTCTGTCCGCAGGTGAAATATCACCAAGAAGTTCTCTCAATGGAATTTTCGCAGTTCTCATAGCTCAAAAGTTTTATCTGTTTGAATTTCATTTTCAGTGATAGAAACAGTCCCCTCACGTACTCCAGCTTTAAGCAGTTCCTCAAAACGCTGCAATGCCACGACATACCCTTTAAGGCTGTTATCTTCATCTTAAGTGCGTGTTTTCTTTTCACCACCATTGCCAAGTATAAGAATTTTATCCGAAAGGCGCAGACAGTATAGGCGAAGGCGAGATTTTATAGTCGGCAAAGCCACAACTGAATCTTTCATTTTTCCTTCTGGCCGAAAATAACGCTCTAACGCGCCGAAATCAAGAATTTGGTCAATGAACCGAGCTATTGCACGGTAGTCGTTGTCCAAAGTTGCATCAGCACGAATTTTTGAAATGAATTTCTCAAATTCGTTCAAGTCATCACTTAGGAACTGAATAGTATATACTGTGCAGTTCTCATTTTGGTCTAATAAGACCAGTTCTACTTCGCTCATTGTGCTTTGCCGTTGTTGTTACAACGCAAAGTTACAAATAAAGTTTGACATATATGTAAAATAGAATAACTTTTTTCAGAGAAGTCTAAGCTTTCCGCCTCTCCTTTTACAAACAGGTAATTCATTGAACCATTGCGACATATAACTGCCCCCAAAAAGGAGGAGCGCTTCCACAACGCTCCTCCCCTGATTCCACTATAAAACTATATCTAACTAAACTTAAACCGTATCCTTTACTTTCTCACGAAACCGCGGGATACTCTTCCTTATTGCTTTTGTATCATGAGAACGTTTTCATAGAGCCGGAAGTTGAGCCCTTTATACAGGTTTATACTTAATAAACGTATCTTAACAGAGAGCGCCCGGAACGCCTTTACACTACAGGCCGGGATCAAGGCCGACATATCTTCAGCAAATTCATCAACTGTCAGGAGATAAAAAAGCCAAAGGCGTCAAACAATCGGATTTTTTTGCTATTTTTGCAGAAATTAAACATCCTGATCATGAGAAAGAAAATTATAACATTCATCCTACAGGTAATCACCGTAACCGCATGCTTCACAATTTGCATGTGGCTGTTCAACGTGGTTTTTGACAAAGAATCGGCATTTAACGTTGAAATGCTTTTACAAGGGCTTGTTTTCTCGATCATATATGTTCCGCTTTCAAGTTGGTGGTCAGCAAGATCCCGCTAAGACAAGATCATGAAAACTTTAATCCTGTTGGTCGCGGCAATCACAGCATCAATCGTTTCAGCGCAGGAACAGATCCCGGGTGCAGACGACATAAAGCGTCTGGAACAGATGGCTGAAAGAGGCGATACCGCTGCATTGCACAGTGTTCTCGAATATTACGACATCAACGCGCCTGTGGCAATGACAATGATAGACGAAAAAGGGGTCGGCTATGAGGAAGCGGTACGGGACACAACCCAAACGGCCACACCGCCTCCATCTGACGCCGGAGTCAACGCTGAAGAATATTTCACATCCCGCCTACAGTATTGGTTATCTGTAGGATTGGTCAAGAACGATCCTTTGGGCACATATATAATGGGGAAACGGCTCTACTTCAAGAAAAACGCCAAAGCCATGTTCTATCTGGACAGAGCCGCGGAACTGGGGAACACCGACGCCATGATGCTCTGTGGCTCAATATATCTCGATAACGGGACTCTTGACAAAGCCATCAAATATTACTACCTCGCTTATAAAAAGAGTGTGCCATGCGCAGGCTGGAAACTTGCCGGATGCTACATGAATATAGACCAGAACAAATATAAGGATCAGATACTGGACGCATTGATCAAGTCCGCACATCTTGAATGTCCCGACGCGGTCAGGGCAATGACAGAAATAGATCCTGAAAATCCTGTATGGAAAGAGAAATACGAACGGCTGGAGCTTAAAGAAGTGCCTGTATACATAGTTCCTGAAGAAGAATAATACACAAAATATGAGAGCTTTAATCTTATTTATCACAGCACTTTCAGCCTGCGCGGCAATGGTTTCAGCGCAAGGACAGATCCCGGATGCAGACGACATAAAGCGCCTGGAACAGATGGCCGAAACAGGCGACACCGCCGCATTTCACAGGGTTCTCGAATATTACGACCTCAACGCGCCTGTGGTCTTGGCAGCAGTAAGCGAAGAGGGAATCGGGTATGATGATGTGTGCCAGGACACGACCAAAACGACCACTCCTCCTCCGCCTGACACCGGTGCCGCCACCAGTGACTATTTCACATCCCGCCTCCGGTATTGGCTGGAGAAAGGGCTGGCCAACAACGATCCGCTGGCCACGTACATAACGGGGATGAGACTCTATGACAAGAACGACGCCAAAGCCATGTCCTATCTTGAAAGAGCCGCGGAAATGGGAAACGTCGATGCCATGATGTTTTGTGGCTCAATCTACTTCGATGCCGGATCAATTGACAAAGCCATAAAATATTACGATCTCGCTTATAAAAAAGATGTGCCGTGCGCAGGATGGAAACTCGCCGGGTGCTACATCAAGACAGGCCAGTACAGATTTGATGAGACATTCGATGTAATCTATAAGTCCGCAAACCTGGGATGTCCAGATGCGGTCAGAATGATGATAAAAACAGACCCGGGAAACCCTAAATGGAGAGAATTATACGAGCGGATGGAGCTTGAAGAAGTACAGTAGTACATCTCGATCCCGTAAAAATAAGAGTCCATGTTCCGTCAACACATAATTTCCCTTCGTGCGATTTTCATGCGGGATGTTTACCGTTTAAAAAGTTTTTGCTAACTTTGTGGAATGTCAGGCGCTGCAACAGGAGGTCTCTCCTGAGGCGAAAGACTCTCATCAACACATTAACTGCAATTATGACGGAAACGGATACACGCGCGAAACTATGGGAAACAGTCGCTACGGCTACAAGATTCTGCATCGCTGTCGAAAATGCCCGCGAGGCTGACAAAGGTGAGTTCATCGCCGAGATGCTCGGGTGTCTGCCCCGCATTTATCTCAATTTCACTGAAACCGGGACAGACGGGACAGACGAGATCGCCTATTTATCCACTTTCGTAGACGAAGACTACTACGAGAGTATCCGCCGTGGCATTGAGTCGCTGCTCGGGCCAGACGACACATATCTGGAGACATTTGAAGAAGACATGAAATACAGCGAGACTCCGATCGCAGCTTCGGTAGCCGAAAGTCTTGCTGACATTTTTCAGGATCTGTTCAATTTTGTAGGCAATGTGAAGGAATCCGATGGAGAGGCGCTCATTCAGGCATTTGCCGAATGCAAGGACAACTTCGACGCACACTGGAGCCAAACGCTGTGCAATGTGATGCGGCCTCTGAATCAGCTTCGTCTCGGTTCAGCCGAATGACCATAACTCTCCCGCCCGAAGATCTCAAACAATCTGAAAAACTAATATACAACAACCGACAATGGACATCAACCGTCTGCTCAACTGGCTCGACAGCTCCACATGTAATTTCCTTGCTGTCGAAACATTACGCAAAGAACTCGAAGCCGCAGGCTTCACTCGCCTTCTTCCCGGTGAAGAATGGAAAATAAGCAAAGGTGGACGCCACTATATCACGAAAAACGACAGTGCGATATTCGCATTCATCGTGGGAGAGAAATCCCCTGCCGAATCAGGATTCCGCATAATCTCGGCCCACAGCGACTCACCCTGTTTCAAGATCAAGCCCAATGCGGAGATCTACGGCGACGGCGGGGTCGTAAGCCTGAATGTAGAGAAATATGGCGGCGGGATAATGTATACATGGTTCGACCGCCCGCTCTCCATATCAGGACGGGTAATGACCGCCGGAGAGGACGCCCTCCATCCGGTGTGCCATCTGGTGGATCTCAAAGTTCCCGTGGCATTCATCCCCCATCTCGCCATACACTTCAACCGGGGTGTCAACGAAGGCACCCCCCTTTCGGTTCAGAAAGATATGAAACCGGTTGTAGGTTTCTATTCCAAGGAAGACTACGAGGCCATAAAGAATCGTGGTGGAGTGGTGAAGTCGCTTGTAGCCGACCATCTCGGCATATCCCCGGCTGAAATCCTTGAATATGAACTCTGCCTCTATCCGCTCGAACCAGCAGCCACAGCCGGAGCAAGCAACGAATATTTCCAGTCGGCCAGGATCGACGACCTTTCCATGGCATACGCAGGGCTTGAGGCAATGCTGGCCACAGCCGACCTACGGACCGACAGCACCCGCATTCTCGCCGTCTTCGACAACGAGGAGACCGGCTCGGGTACAAAGCAGGGAGCAGCCTCGCCGGTTCTTGCCGAAATGATGCAACGCATTTCAGGGGCTTTCTCCAACAACGGCAACGAGGAATACTTCCGCTCAGTGGCGCACAGTTTCATGATCTCAGCAGACGACGCCCACGCCTGGCATCCGAACTACAATGAGAAATATGATCCGACAAACCATCCCGTAATCGGAGGCGGCCCGGTGATAAAGATCAACGCAAACTGTAAATACATGACCGATGCCGAAGGAGCAGCCGTCTTCCGTCAGTTATGCAATGAGGCGGGAGTCAAATGCCAGTATTTCGTCAACCACAGCGATGTGGCCGGCGGATCCACACTCGGCAATATCCTGACATCGCAGATACCATTGAGCGGCGTCGACATGGGATGCGCCATCTGGGCCATGCATTCCGCACGGGAGACAGCAGGCGTGGCCGACCATTTCTCGACAGTAAAGGTTTTCAAACGTTTCTTCGAAGACTGACCTGCATGGGGAATGATTGGTTCATGAAAGCATAGTTACGCCACCACGGCTAACTTATATTTTGCTTTTCGGCCAAAAATTTGTAATTTTGCAGCCGTTGTGTGGTTCACAAGAGCCACACACATCGGCTCTGCGGCCACTGAGCCGCAGTAATATATTATATATCAGGAAAATAATCCAACTATTCGAAACATACACAAATGGAAGTAAAATTCGACAGACTCAACGACGTCAACGGACGCATATCCGTTGCGATCGTCGAAGCAGACTATGCCGACAAGGTAAAAAAGCAACTTAAAGATATTGCCAAAAACCACGCCGAACCCGGCTTCCGCCCCGGCCATACTCCCGCCGGTCTGATCCAGAAAAAATATGGCACAGCCGTCAAATACGACATTGTCAACAAGGTGGTGAGCGATGCTCTCTTTGACTATGTGAAAGAGAACAAGCTTCCCGTACTCGGCAATCCGGTGCCTGAACGCAATGATAACTTCGACATCAACAATACAGAATTCACGTTTGTATTCAACGTTGGTCTCGCCCCTGATTTCGACACCCACGTCGACAAAGACCTCCACGTGCCTTACTACACGATCGAGGTTACAGAAGAGATGATCGACAACCAGAGCAATGGTCTCCGCAGACGCATGGGCGAGCAGGTGAAAGGCGATGAGGTTGAGCCTGATGCTCTCGTCAAAGGCGAGATCGTCGAACTCGATGCCGAAGGCAAACCTCTCGAGAACGGCATCAGGCAGACCAACGGAATTCTCGCACCCAAATACTTCAAAAGCGAGGAACAGCGCAAACTCTTCGAAGGCAAGAAAGTTGGAGACACTATCGTGTTCAATCCCGCCGAGACATGCGAAAGCAACCCGACTGAGCTTTCATCAATGCTCAACATCGACAAGAACGACGTGGACAACCACAAAGGCGACTTCTCGATGGAGATCAAGGAGATCATCGTGCTGCGCCCCGCCGAACTGAACCAGGAATATTTCGATCAGGTATTCGGAAAAGATCAGGTTCACAACGAGGAGGAATACCGCGCCGCACTCAAAGAGATGATAGCCAACCAGCTCCGTGCTGATTCAAACTATCGTTTCACCATCGATGCAAAAGAGGCCATCATGAAAGCCGTAGGTTCCATCGATCTTCCCGATGAGATTCTCAAAGACTATCTGAAAATGCAGAACGAGGCTCTCACCGACGAAACAGTCGACAAAGAATATGAAGAGGCACGTCCTCAGCTCGAATGGCAGATCATCCGCGACCGCATCGCCGAGAAACTCCAGATAAAGCTCGAAGAGGAAGACATCAGGAATGTAGCCCGCCTGATGGCCCGCAACCAGTTCGCACAATATGGCATGACTTCCGCACCTGAAGATGCTGTGGAACGTCTCGCCGGCGAGATTCTGAAAGACAAGAAATCACACGATCGTCTTGTAGACCAGGCTTTCGACATGAAGCTTTACGAAGGAATCCACGGTGCTGTAACTCTCGATGACAAGACCGTCAGCGTAGAGGAATTCAACGCGCTCTTCACAGCCCCTGAAGAAAACTGATCCCCTTTACGGGCGTAATGCCTGAATAACTATAAAGCCCGGCTTTCGCCAGATTCCCTCGGGGATGGCGGAAGCCGGGCTTGCGGCAATCACTATTCAAGAAAATGTTTCCGATGTCTGTTTGGAAACACCGATTTGTCTATATGCAGGGAATTGATTAATTTTGCATCTGCTCTTTGCGCGTCCACCAGCATAACAAGGACAGCGGAATGACGCCTCCCTTATGAATCAGAACAATTTGTTTTACAAGAATAAGAAAAGCAGTGATTCTCAATCCGAGAACGCAAACCCGCGCGATCAGCGCGGAATACGCAACAGAAAAACCGTCCGCATCCTATGGGGAACATTCCTTGGAATCGGCCTCTTCATCGCAATCGCACTGTTGCTTATCTACAACGGCGTGATCGGCTATATGCCTCCGATTGAAGAACTTGAGGATCCTCACGATAAACTCGCGTCTGTGGTTCTCGCCGGCGACGGACAGACAGAACTCGGGCGCTACTTCTCCGGCCGGGGAAACAGGGTTTACACTGATTATGAATCGGTGTCCCCGCATGTTATCGACGCTTTGATTTCCACCGAAGACGTCCGCTTCGAGGAACATTCGGGCATAGACTTCCGTGCTTTGGGACGCACCATAGTGAAAACACTGATACTTCGGGACAAATCATCCGGCGGTGCATCCACGATAACACAACAGCTTGCAAAACAGCTGTATTCGGAACCGTCCGCCAATTTTCTGAAACGCGCCGTCCAGAAACCGATAGAATGGATGATCGCTGTCAAACTCGAGCGCAACTATACAAAAGACGAGATAATCAACATGTATCTCAACAGATTCGACTTCCTCAACAATGCCGTGGGAATAAAAACCGCCGCCAACGTCTACTTCGGCAAAGAACCCGGAGACCTGAAGATAGAGGAAGCCGCCATGCTTGTCGGGATGCTCAAAAATCCGAGTCTCTACAATCCGCTCAGACATGAGGAACGCACACGCAACCGGAGGAACGTAGTCATCGACCAGATGGTCAAAGCCGGGAAACTTGACGAGGCCGAGGCTGATTCCCTCAAACAGCTCCCACTCGGTCTTGACTATCACAAGGTTGACCATCGCGAAGGCGGTGCGCCTTATCTTCGCGAACAGATACGGAAGATGATGACCGCCGAAAAGCCGGTCCGTCCGAACCGGAGCGACTTCAAGAACCATCTCGCATGGACAATAGCGATCGGAAACTACAACACCGACTCAACCCAATGGGCTAACAACCCTCTCTACGGATGGATCGAAAAGAATCCCAAACCCGACGGATCGCACTATAACATTTATTCCGACGGACTGAAAATATACACCACCATCGACCCCAGAATGCAGCAACATGCCGAAGACGCCGTCTACGAATGGCTCGGAGGCACGCTCCAGCCTGCATTCACCGCTGAGAAACGCCACAGTCCGACAGGTCCATACACCACCAACCGGGCCGAGTTAAGCTCAGCCGGAGTCCAGCAGCTCATACGCAATGCCATCGCCCAGACAGAACGCTACCGCATAATGAAGAATGCCGGCGCGTCGAAAGCGGAGATCGACAAAGCGTTCCACACCCCATATCAAATGGACATATTCACATACGTCAAGGAAAACGGCAAATGGGTTCCCGGAACCAAAACGGTCAGAATGACCCCATACGACTCCCTGATGTATATGAAAAGCATCCTTCGCATCGGAATGATGAGCATGGATCCCGTAACGGGCTATGTGAAAGCCTATGTGGGAGGGCCTGATTTCTATCATTTCCAGTATGACATGGTGTCGATCGGAAAACGTCAGGTAGGATCTACGGTCAAACCATTCCTCTACACCCTGGCCATGCAGGAAGGAGACACACCTTGCTCGGCCTACAGCAACACCCAGCCCGTGTTCGGAAACTGGGCGCCACGAAACTCGGGCAGCGGCAGAGTCGGTCAGATGGTCGATCTGCGATGGGCGCTCACCAACTCCAACAACTGGATCTCAGCCCGTCTGATCGACAAATACAAGCCCCAGAACCTTGTGAACCAGATGAGGATGTTCGGCATAACAGGCTACATAGATCCCACCTATCCCCTCTGCCTCGGGACAGCCGACATAACAGTGCGCGAAATGGTAAGCGCCTACACGGCTTTCGCCAACAAGGGAATGCAGGTCGATCCTGTCTACGTAAGCCGGATTGAAGACAATCAGGGAAATGTGATCTATTCGGCCAACGCCCGCCGGACCGAGGTGATGAGCGAGGAATCCTACTACAAGATGCTCTCCATGCTCCTGAACGTTGTCGACGCCGGAACAGGCGCGAGCATACGCAGCCGCTACGGCATCAGCGCCGAAATGGGAGGCAAAACTGGAACCACAAACTCCAACAGCGACACATGGTTCATGGGCTTCACACCCGAACTCGTAACAGGCGTATGGATCGGAGGAGACGAACGCTATATCCACTTCAACACAATGGCACTCGGACAAGGCGCGCGTGCGGCACTTCCGGTCTACGGACTCTACATGAAACGGGTCTATGCCGATCCAAAACTTAAATACCGGCAGGATGCAAAGTTCGACGTACCGGAGGGCGTCAGCATCTGCGGAGGAGCCGAATTCTACACCCATGTGGAATCCGACGAACCGGCGGAAGCTGTGGAAGGTATTTTTGAATGATTATTCTGTCGATTTCTTGGCTGTTAGCAAAAAAATGCCTAATTTAGTGCCACCAAAACCATGAAACTCCAATCAATCAACAATAGCAATGACTAAGAAACTACAAATCAGAGACCTGACCCTCCGCGACGGTCAGCAGTCGCTTTTCGCAACCCGCATGAAGCAGGAGAACGTCGACAAGCTTCTCCCCCTCTATCGCGAGGCTAAATTCTACATCATGGAAGTATGGGGCGGCGCAGTTCCCGACTCCGTCATGCGCTATCTGGGCGAAAGCCCCTGGGATCGCCTCCGTGCATGCTCCAAGGCGATGAAGGGCATATCCCTGCTTTCCGCACTTTCCCGCGGACGCAATCTTTTCGGCTACGTTCCCTATCCCAACTACGTGCTTGAAGGCTTCTATAAAGAGGCTATCGCCAACGGTCTGAACGTAATGCGTATCTTCGACGCGCTCAACGATATCAACAACATCAAGGACTCCATCAAGATGATCAACAACCTCGGAGGCATCGCCGACGCAGCTGTCTGCTACACGGTGGATCCCAAAGAGGAACCCAAGCCCGCTCCCAAGAAGAAAGGCTTCTTCGCCAAGCTCTTCGGCGGCAAGGAAGAGGAGATCGTTGTCGAGAAGATCTTCACTGACGACTACTTTGTCAACAAGGCTAAAGAGATGGAACGCCTCGGCGCCAAGATGGTGTCGCTCAAGGATATGGCAGGCCTTGTCAATCCTTCCCGCATCTTCACTCTTATGCCGAAGCTCAAGCAGGCTCTCAAAGTGCCCGTTGACTTCCACACCCACTGCACACCCGGCTACGGTCTCGCTTCCGTGCTGACAGCCATCATCAAGGGTGTTGACATCGTTGACACCAACATCTGGTGGTTTGGCGGTGGTTCAGCAGCTCCGGCTATCGAGCTTGTATGGATATTCTGCCAGAAACTCGGCATTGAGCTTGAAGCAAACATGGACGCTGTGGCCAAGATCCGCAAGGAACTTGTAGACGCACGCAAAGCCCTCGCCGCATTCGACCTCAACAAGGACAAATGGCCAAACGACTTCGACGAGTACTACGCAAAAATGCCGAAAGAGATCGACGCCGAATTCGACCGCGCCATCAAGGCTGCCACCGAAAACCGCGAGGAAGAGCTTCTCGACGCTTGCCACAAGATCGAGGCTTATTTCGGTTTCCCCAAACCCAACGAACTCGTCCGCAACGCCGAGGTGCCCGGCGGCATGTACTCAAACATGGTTGCCAACCTCCGTCAGCTCAAGGCAGAAGATGTGCTTGAGGAGGCTATGGCTCTCATTCCGAAAGTGCGTCGCGACGCTGGTCTCGTACCCCTCGTTACTCCCACAAGCCAGATCGTCGGCTCTCAGGCCGTGGCTGTCGCTCTCGACCGTCGCAAAGGCGCTGCCGACTACACCAACCTCAACAACCAGTTCAAATCGCTCGTCAAAGGTGAATACGGCACAACTCCCGTGCCCGTTGATCCTGAGTTCCGCCGTCAGATCACCGGCAGCCCCGTTGAGACTCCGTATGACACTGCAAGCTATAAGGAACCAGCAAACCCGACTCTCCCTGAATTCGGTGGCGTGAAGCTGGCTCAGAACGACGAAGAATTCCTGCTGCTCGAACTTCTTCCCGCAGTTGCTACAGGCTTCCTCAAGAACAAGCGTAAAGCTGAATACGAAGCTGCGCAGGCAGCTGCCCCCAAAGAGGCTCCCAAGGCTGAGGCTGCTAAAGAAGCCGCTCCCGCCGGACCTCAGATCACCGGTCCTGTTCTCAAGGCACCCATGGGTGGAACCGTTCTTGAAATCAAGGTCAAAGCCGGCGATAAGGTAAACGCAGGCGACATCGTGATGGTATACGAAGCCATGAAGATGGAAAATGACCTCAACTCCGACAAGAGCGGTGTTGTCAAGAGAATTCTTGTCGGCGAAAATGACGTCATCGCAACCGACCAGGCTCTCATCGAATTCGAATAAACAAGACAAAATCAGATATCAGATGGGGATTCCCCATTGATACGACTCTCAAAGGCTCCCTGTCGTCAGGCGGGGAGCCTTTAGAGCTTGTTTTTACAAGCTATTTAACAATCCTCCTAACTCCCCTCAATTCCGACAATGCAGCAATAACGACCCTATAGCTTTCCATCTACATCACAGACTACAGATGAAACTGAAAACTCTATCCAGATTCAGGATACCATCAAATATCTACACAGCCACAATCTGCCAGTTCGCAGTGGCAATGCTGTTTCTGTGGATATCCAGGTTCATATTCTATCTCGCGAACGCCGACATTACCGGAGTATCCTCTTTTTCAGATCTCATGAAACTGGCTGTCTCCGGATTCAGATTCGACCTCAGCGCCGCAGCATGGCTCAATATCCCTTTCATCGCAATGAGAATGATCCCGTTCCGGCTTGCTGAAAACAGAAAATGGCTCGCTGCCAGCGACATCATTTTCGCAATAGCTAACTCAGCCGGACTTCTCGCCAATCTGGCAGACACAGGACTCTTCCGCTTCACCGGGGCGCGCATGCGTTTCGACTCTCTGTCCGGATGGATCAATGAAGGGAACCTCGGAGGCATACTGCTCTCCTACGCAGGAGAATGCTGGTGGCTTTATTTGTTGGCCGCGGCAATGATCACGCTTATGCTGTGGATAGCATTCCGGTTCAAGATCGAGCGTCCGGTGCCTGAACTCGGATCGCGCGCATCCACGTTCACATTGCGTTTGCTTATTTTCATCATCGCGGCGACAGCCTCCGTATTCGCCATGCGGGGTGTGATAAAAGGACATCCTCTCAAAATCAGCGATGCGATAAAATTCACGGAAAATATGGCGCAGGTACCGCTTGTCCAGAATACACCTTTCTGCATCATGCGCACCATCGGTAAAGGCACCGACGAACTTGTTCCGCTCGAATTCTTCAGCGAGGCTGAATTAGCTTCCATCCGCACCTCCTTGCACGATCCAGCTGGAAATCCCGATCACTCTCCGGCCAAAGGCAAAAACATCTTTGTAATCGTCATCGAAAGTGGCGGCGCCGTCTGGAGCGACATCCTGAACGTGTATCCCTCTGACCGGACAGCCACCCTTACTCCATTTATCGACTCCATCGCATCTGAGTCTCTGAGAGTGCGCCATGTTTTCGCGGCCGGGAAAGGTACTATCGACGGCATAACCACTATCTTCGGAGGATTTCCGTCTGTATCCCCGTTCCAATACATGACATCACCCTACGTAGGCAATAATCTCGATTCACCTGCAAGACTGCTCCACGAGTCCGGATACACCACGAAGTTTTATCTCGGAAGCGAACCCGGATCATGCAACATAGACCAATTCCTTAAAATCTCAGGATTCAAGGATGTAACAAGTTGTAATGACTATCCATCCAGAAAGGATCACGACGGCGCGTGGGGAATATTCGATCACGCTATGGGTGCGTATGCAGCCCGCGATCTATCGACACTCACTCCTCCGTTCTTTGCCGGATGGCTGACGCTAAACCCGCACATGCCGTTCAATGTCCCTGACTACTGGAATGCATCAGACTACAGATCAGACAAAGGGACTGCGTCCCGAGCCGCAGAATATATGGACCGGTCGCTGAGAAATTTCTTCTCGGTTGCCAAGAGCCAGCCATGGTATTCCAACACCGTGTTCATCATTACATCCGATCACGGCACCCGCGACTTCAAGCAGACGCCCCACGATTCCCCGTGGATACAGCCCCACATATTCTTCATCGTCCACACACCCGACGGATCCATTCCTCCGGGAGAAGTGTCAGACCGGGTGATGAGCCAGCACGACATAACTCCTACGATACTCTCGCTCGCAGGCTACGACAAGACTTTCGTCGCACTTGGGTCAGACATATTTTCCGACACTCACGCTCCTTACGCTCTAAGCATGATAGGCGGACGGATACAGATCATCGGGACACGATGGATGGTGCAACTATCCTCTGACATGAAACGCATCGAAGGAGTTTTCGATATTCTGAAAGATCCTACTGCATCGCATCCTGCCGGGACATTCGACAGCAAAGAGATCGATTCAATGGTTCGCTGGGGTAAAGCATTCATGCAGGACTTCACCCAGCGCACTGTAAACCACCGGATGTCTGTAAATCCGGGAACATCAGTAAAAACATTCAACTAATACTCTCTATAACCCATTATATAGATATGAACAGAATAATAACATTTCTCGCCACAATCTTTATCTGCACGGCTGTTCCGGCCACATCTTCGGCATTCGACCTTCTTCAGGCCGCCAAAGGCGCGGCGAAAGTTGTCCAGTCCATGACCCTGTCCGACTCACAGATAAAGGGCTACGTGAGTCAATACGTCTCCGGCCTCGACAAACAGAGTAAAATTGCCCCCGCCAACAGCAAATATACCATCCGACTGAAAAAGATGACCCAGGGACTGACAAGCGTGAACGGTATTCCGCTCACTTTCAAGGTATATCTGACAGACGACGTCAACGCATTCGCATGTGCCGACGGAAATGTGCGGGTCTATTCAGGGCTCATGGACTTGATGTCCGATGACGAGGTTCTTGGAGTGATCGGGCATGAGATAGGACATGTCGCCCACCAGGACACTAAAAAAGCATTCAAAACCGCACTGCTCACTTCCGCCGCCCGCGACGCACTCATCGCATCTGGCGGCATGGTAGGCACACTCAGTAGCTCGCAGATCGGAAGCATCGGAGAAGCGATGCTCAATAACAGCTATTCCAAAAAACAGGAATCCAACGCGGATAATTATGGCTACGAATTTCTGAAGAAAGCCGGCAAGAATCCCTGGGCTATGGCTATGGCATTCAAAAAGCTGAAGAGCATGGAGGGATCTTCATCCGGACTCAAAGCCAAAGTCAGCCAGCTCTTCTCGGACCATCCCTCGACCGACGCAAGAATCAAGGCCATGGAAAAACGTGCCATAAAAGATGGCATAGCTCCACCGGCTGGTTACACACCGATATCCAAATAATCTTTCCCAACGAACCAAAGGCTGTGGCGTAATATTTTAACTACACCACAGCCTTTTCTTTGCCTTCCACTGCCACCTGTCGGGATAGACCTAAACTTCAGCGCGTTTCTCTCTTGAATATCTTGCGGATTGTGCGCCATTTGGGAAATATGGCAGTCGGACGAATCGGACCGTAGCGAACGGCAATTATGACTAATGACAAGATCGCGGCAATGAGCAGCCAACCATAGATCTCTTTCATCGAAATCACAAGCGCGTGTCGCTGGACGGTTCCGTACAGTTGACCGACAGGGATATGAATGATATCCGAATTGAAGTCAGTCAGACGCGCAGAGATGAGAGAAGCGTTCTTTGCCATTGTATGACGTAAAAACTCTCCTATCAGGGCGGGACCGAGTGTGGCACCCATTACCGCGCCAGTGAAACCGTTTATAGTCAAAGCCTGTGGGAATACAAAGAAATGCAGTCCGCTCTGAACTATTGAGGTCAGGAACACAATTGAGATAATCACAGACGCAAAACCGCGTATGAAGAGCGGTAAGAAAAGCATCTCCTTTTCAACGCCGTAATCTATCATGAAATAGAACCATCCGAGATATATGGCTGCAAAGGCAAATGCGATTGCAGTCATAGTCTTATAACGCCACTTATGTAACGCGAACGTGCGATATGTAAACGCACATCCGACTACGATGCCGGCAAACACATACCAGTTGAGGTCGATAAGATTGGTCTCATCAAAACCGAGAATCGCTGCCGCATAACTGTGTTCAAACACATGTTCAGTTGCCATAAGTGTGAAGAAAACAATGTATATCACGGTTGCCCTTATGACATTGCGGTTTGTCAAAGCCTGAAAAGATATGTATGGATGATGGAGGAATGTCGCCCGCCAGAGGTTGATGGCAAGGCAGACCATACCCAAGATTGCCGCTCCGACGATTTCCTCAGCTTCCCACCAGCCATAGAAATTGCCGTACACACATATAAATGTGAAGCACAACATGAAAACGCTCCATAGTGCGGCGCCTATCCAGTCGATGCCCAACAGCGGTATCTGCATGGGGCCTTTCACGGGCTTGACAAGAACCAGCACCATTACCATCATCAGCACAAGCAGACCGCTCATTATCCAGTGCATATATTCCCATTGCGAGAAGAATGCGGTGTAGATGGTTGCAATACCGCTCAGTTGAATCACTCCGTCAACTACAAGATAGACATAGCAGAAAAATATAGCCATATCACGCACCGGTGTGAGCCAGAGCTGGATTGTAGAATTGCACACAAATGTGGCCCACATGCGGAACCAACCCGCGACAAAGCAGGTGGCGACGAGCAGAGGGACATTTGTCGTATTTGCACAAATGAAGTTAGCGGCAATAAGAACAGCTCCGCACACGAGAAGCCCTATCCGGTTGGAGAAACGGAACTTCAACCGGAACATCACGGCGAAATTTATAGACATTCCGACCAGCGACGCATATCCGGCCATCAATATATCCTCCTGCATCAGGGCGGTCGTTCCCACCATATCGGTGGCGGCGGCAAGATAGATGCCGCCTGAAAACTGCACTATCAGCACGAAGAATATAAAAAGCCAAGGCTTTAACCTACGCGGCACATAGTTCGGAACGTCGGGTATATCGAATGGACCCTGAGGCCCGTGCCAATCGCCCATATCAGTATTTTACCTCACATTCCACATTCATACCGGCACGCAGAAGGTTGAGGTCGGCATTATCTGTCAATTCAATCCTTACGGGTATGCGTTGACGTACCTTTACGAAATTTCCCGCCGAGTTGTCTTGCGGCAGCAAAGACAGAGCGGCTCCTGTCGCGGTGGATAATGAAACGACCTTACCCTTAAAAGTCTTGTCAGGAATGGCGTCAACCTTGATTTCAACCTCGTTTCCGGGGTGAATATGCTCCAGTTGGGTTTCCTTGTAGTTTGCAGTGATCCAAACCTCTGTGCCATCTACAATGTCAAGAAGGGTCTGACCCGGTTGGACAAGTTGGCCTATCTGTATCTCCTTGCGTGAGACATAACCGTCGCAAGGGGCTGTTATCACAGTGTATGACAGATTCAGTTCCGCGGTTTCGAGCAGGGCCTTTGCAAGTTCAATACCCGCGTCATTCTGGGCGATGCGCTGGCGGGTCTCGGCGACTACCGAGGATGTTGCCGAGCTTTGACGGGCAAGCATCTCATAGCGTGCTTTCTTTGCTTTATAGTCTGTTTCAGCTCCGTCATATTGCTGACGTGTAACGGCTTCTTTCTCCAACAGTTTGCGATAGCGCTCAAGATCAACGGCTGCATTTTCCATCAATACCTTCGCCTCGGCGATTGATGCTTCGCTGACAGCCACATTTGCGGAAGCGACACCGACACTGCGGTCAGCGACTGTGCGTCCGGCAAGGGCATTCTGATAATCGGCATTTGCCTGTGCCACACGCAAACGCATATCCGCATCATCGATAATGACAAGCGTGTCCCCTTTTTTCACGGGTTCATACTCATTGAAACGGATTTCCTTGATGTAGCCCTGCACACGGCTGTTGACAGGCACAATCTGACGCTGCACCTGCGCATTGTCGGTAAATTCCACATTGCCAAAATGAATGAACTTGGAAGCCACCCAGATACCGGCGGCGATGATTACTGCGAGAGTGATGACATAGGAGAGTATCTTTTTTGTACGGTGTTTCATATTTTTCCGGATGTAAACAGTAGTTTGTAATAATAGTAGATTATGTTGATGCGGGCGTTGACAAGCTGCTGCTCCGCATCAAGTTTTGAATTTGCTGCATCGAGCATATCCGTGATGAGGGCCATGTCTGCGGAATAGCGTGTGAACACAGTGTTGTAGTTCCTTTGGGCGAGTTCAACGCTTTTCTGCTGTGTGTTGAGATCCTCGTATGACTCAAGATAGCGGATATAGTCAGCCCTGACGGCAAGTTCTGTGTTCTCCCGCGCCGCCGCAAGTTCGTCAGCGGCGAGAACCGTGGCCACCCGGCTCCGTGATAGAGATTTGTTTGTCTTGAATAGCGACGAGATATTGTAACTGATACCGACACCGACGTACCAATAGCTTAGATTGCGGTTTATCGGCGGCACCTCCACCAATATTGGGCCGTCGACACTCCATCCTGCCTGTAATCCAATTTTGGGAAGACGCTCTGATTTAATCAGATCCTCCGCTTTCCGGGATATGTCAACCTTTGACTGAGCCAGCCTGAGTACGGGGGAATTGACCGAGGCCTCAGTCTGCCATGACGACTCGCTCTGTGAAGGAAGCGACTTATCAAGAATTGCAGGATCGGGCACTATGACAGTACCTTGCGGCAAACCTGCGATAGCGACAAGATTGTTGTTGAGTATGTCGATTGTGTTGTTGATCTTCACCAGTTGGAGTTCGAGATTGGACACAAGCAGTTCATAGCGGGTTATGTCGTTCTGCAAAGCCACGCCTTGCTCATATCGGGCTTGCATCTCATCAAGCACTTTCCTCGCCTGCGCGATGTTATTCTCCACCACTCCACGCAGATTGGCATATTTGTAAATATCAAGGTAAAAGCCGGTGAGTTGAAATCGGATATTGTCGCGCTGTAATTCCGTAGCATACCGGGCCGAAGTCAGTTTAAGTTCCGCGAGCTTGATGCCAGAAGTAATGGCTCCGCCGGCATACACAGGCTGGTTCACACTTAGCGACAAGGCGTTGCCAAAATGTGGTATAGGGGCTTTCTGATAGTCCGAAAGATTCCTTTTGGTCGTAAATCCGTCGCCTATATAGCTGAATGACAGGGAGGCATTAATGTCTGGCAACAGACCGGCCCTGGCGACACGAATCTCATGGCCGGCTACCTCCTCAGCGGAGAAAGAGGGGCGTAACTGCATGCTGTTTCTTTCAGCGCTCTCAAATAACTGTTCAAGGGTTACTACTGATGAGTTCTGACCGAAAGCACACACCCCAGCGCCCAGCAGAACTGCGCTGAGCAGCCCTGTGAGCAATCGTTGATTGTTCATAAAAATCGGGGGATATTATGTGGATATTATATTTGGGCCGCTGTCCGTCAATCTGCCGACGGTATGCGACTGTTCTGAAATCAGATCAGACTTTGAGCGCGGCTACAGCCTGCCGTACTCTTCCAGTTTTCCTTGAAAGCGTAGTTCTGCACATACGCCACCGTTGCGTTTATCGCCTTATCTGTTACAATCATTCAATCACCGCTCTTTGTGAACGGCACTGCAAAATTACAAAAAAATCGTAAAAATTCTGTAACCAAAACATCAAAAAGTTGAGCATCCGCTCGACCATGCTCACTATATCCACTTGTTATATAGACAGATGACGGCAAGAAGCATTTTATACTCTTGCCGTCATATTTCAGTATGTCGCGGTGCTTATCTGCGCTGGCCTCTGCCTCCTTGACGGGGTTGCATGGGCTTGGCATCTTCAGTCAGTCTGAGTTCCGAGCCATTGGAAAGCTCCACTTTGTAGCCACCACGCTTCCGGGAAATCTCCACTATTGACTGTCCCTTAAAATTTGTGGCCACATATTTGGATATGGCTGCCGGAACTATCGCCGAGGGAACGGAAGTGCCGCGGGCGGCCTTGACTTCCTTCCAATTGCCGTCAGAGGTAAAATCGACTTCGGCGCCACTCGTGAAGTCTACCTCATACTCCATGCCTCTGCGACCATTATCTTTCTCAACTTTTCTCACTTTATCTTTTGAAAAGTATTTAGTGATGAACGTTTTGGCAGCTGTAGGCAACCCGGTCTGGTTGATTGGTGTACCGGCAAACATCGTTACCGATAATGATGCTATGATTGTAGACAGCATCAATGACAAAAGTTTTTTCATTTGAAATTATTTAGTTTGAATTATGTTGTTCAGGTTATTAAATACCGCGATATATTTTCTTCCCGCAGGAATCGGGCGGGGGAAATCATGTAGATAAACAGTCCTGTTGGAAAATTTTTCTATGAACGGGATTGATACTATAAAAGACCTGTGTATTCTCACAAAACAATCCTCTGGAAGCATGGCTTCAATCTCCTTCATTGTGATCTGAGGAACAACTGTCGGCATATCCTTTCTGAATATCTTTACATAATTGTCCATCGCCTCTATCACTATGACATCATTTAAGTTGACAACCACATTTTTATGATCCGCTTTCAGGGTAATACATCTGGCCGGAGGCTCCGGATCCTTGTGCTGTATGAATATCCTGGCTTTTGCCATTGCCTTTTCAAAACGTGGATAGAATATCGGCTTGTGAAGAAAATCAACCGCATCAACGTTGAACCCATCGAGCGCATAATTGGCGTATGCGGTAGTAAATATCAAACATACGCCTTCCGGCAATTCCTTAGCCAAAGTTACACCGTTATGTGAGTTCATCTCAATATCAAGGAAAACTATATCCGGTCTGGTTTCCCTGACATAATCCATACCCGCAATGGGGGAGGTGAAACATTTCAATTCAATACCGCCATACCGATTGCAATATTCCGTAATGATGCTTAAAGCGATCGGCTCATCATCTATTGCCACACACTTAATCATACTGACAGATCTATACAAAGTTTCACTCTATAAAATGTACCGTCGCTATCATTAGACATCAGATGTTTTCCCGGATAGAGAAGTTCAAGACGCTTTCGACAGTTTTCAATACCCATGTGTTCGCCTATACGTTTCACCGGGAATATCCGGTTTTCAGTGGAGAATACCAACTTGCCGTTTCTTTCTGTCATCAATATGGAAATCCGACTTTTCTCAACGGGTGATATTCCATGCTTGAAACAGTTCTCTACAAAAGTCACCAACAACATAGGAGGAATTCGCAGACTGTTATTTTCAATATCGATATCCATTTTTACCGAGGTCATTCCGTTAAGTCTCAATGACTGCAGCTCCACATACTGCCTGATATAGTCGGCTTCTTCAGATATAGCGACGAAATCACGCATGGATGTCGTATGGATATACCGAAGCATTGATATGTATTTTTCCAATGACTCCATGGCCTTCCCATCATGAGTCAGAAACAGACCATAAAGAGAGTTCAAGGTATTGAACATGAAGTGAGGTTTGATTTGCGCCTTGTATAACTCAATCTCCGCTTTATCACGCTCGGCTTCCACCGCTCTGCGACGCGACCTTTGCAAATTGACCTGCGTAAGCAAACCTATTGCAAAGCTGAAAGCCTCAACAATCATGAACAGAGACCAAACTGCCTGCTGGTATTGCTGAATTGATGGAAATATCCTGACTATACCCTCGTCGTGAACATTCGGCTTGGGTATATAGAGGCTGATTTGCGCCAGGATGTATGTGATTCCGAATGAAACCAAAATCAAGACAATCCCCGTCCAACGACTTTTCCCTGCACGGAACAATGCCGGAACAGTGAACAGCCGGTTAACAAAATACAGCGCATAGAGCCAGAATCCAACAGTAATCACATACCATTGGAAATTGTGAAACCACCGCTCCACCGGGAAAATAACCATCATCACCGGCAACACCACCAGACAAAAAACAATGTCAATATATACAGAAACATTCTTCATGCAGGAGACGACAAAGTTGCTAATTCAGACTTTTCAATCATTCTCACAGCCGGAATCGGAAACCAGCTTACGAATGCAAAGTTAATAATTTTAGAGTGAATGGGATCCAGACAAAAGCGCTGTTTACCACCACATCAGCGCCGTTGGTCATTTTAACTTACGACGGGTGTCCTTGCTTATGGTTTAATGGCTTAATTTTGCCTAAATTCTTATAACAATGACAGTAAAGACATTCATCGACCGCCCGGTTCTTGCAGGCGTGATTTCAGTGGTGATAGTGATTCTCGGAGTTATCGGGCTTGTCCAACTCCCGATTGAGCAATTTCCTGACATTGCGCCTCCGACAGTCAGAGTGCAGGCTTCATATATAGGGGCTAATGCCGAGACTGTGATGAAAAGCGTCATTGTTCCTCTTGAGGAGTCATTAAACGGAGTCGAGGATATGATGTATATGACATCTACCGCAACCAATACCGGAACAGCCTCGATTACTATTTATTTCAAGCAAGGCACGGACGCTGATATGGCTGTCGTGAACGTGCAGAACCGTGTTGCTTCCACACAGGGGCTTCTCCCTGCGGAAGTAACAAAAAGCGGTGTGACAGTAAGAAAACGCCAGAACAGCACTTTGAAGTCGATAACATTATAAAAACCGCTGGATTGTAATCTCATTGTTCGCTATTTCCGCAATCGGTCTGGTATGGTTGATGTCCACCACTAAAACCGGGCTCGTGCCACAGGAGGATATGGGCACACTCAGCCTAAACATTCAGGTCGCTCCCGGCAGCAATCTTGCTGAGACTGAGCGTGTGATGGACAAAGTTGAAGACGCTATCAAGGATATACCTGAAATATATATATATTCACGGGTAACAGGAAAGAATGCCCGTCATGACCAATCGGCATCGGCAGGTTCTTTCAGTATCAGGCTTCGTGACTGGAGTGAGCGCAAAGGCTCCGGACAAGACATAAATTCCGTAATCCGCGAAATATACAAGCGCACAGCCTCTATATCATCGGCTCAGATTAGAGTATCCCAATCGCCGATGATTTCCGGATATGGAACCGGCAGCGGTTTTGAACTTTATGTGCAGGACCGCTCCGGAACCACGACCGACGAATTACTTCAGGTTACACGCGCGTTTATCGACTCCCTAAACGCACGCCCTGAAATTTCGCGTGCATATACGACATTCGACACGAAGTATCCTCAATATATGGTCGAGGTGGATGCCGTGAAGTGTCTTCAGATGAATGTATCTCCGGCAGACGTCCTATCGACTTTAGCCGGATATGTAGGAGGCAGTTATTCGTCTAATCTTAATAGATTTACGAAACTGTACCGGGTAATGGTGCAAGCAGACCCTGAGAGCCGCCTTAACACGGAATCACTTAAAAGCATGTTTGTCCGGACATCCTCCGGGCAGATGGCTCCTCTCGACAATTTTGTAACATTGACGAGAGTTTATGGCTCTGAAAGTCTTTCACGCTTCAATCTGTTCCCCTCGATATCTGTGTTCGGTGAGCAGGGAAATGGCTACAGTTCAGGTGAAGCTATCAATGCCATAAAAGAGGTGGCCGGAAAATCCCTGCCTTCGGGATTTGGATACGAATTTGGAGGAATGTCAAGAGAAGAATCATCAACGGGAAACACCACTGTCATTGTATTCAGTATTTGCCTTGCTTTCATATATCTTATATTAAGTGCTTTATATGAAAGTCTGACAGTGCCCCTGGCAGTAATGGCGGCTGTGCCTATGGGCTTGGCAGGAAGTTTTCTTTTTGCCCGTTGGTGGGGACTTGAAAACAATATCTACATGCAGATTGGACTGATCATGCTGATCGGGTTGCTTGCAAAGACAGCAATCCTATTGACGGAATATGCCACAGCTCGAAGAAAAGAAGGAATGGGACTTGTCGCCTCTGCAATCTCTGCCGCAAAAGCACGTTTCAGACCAATCATCATGACCTCCGCGACGATGGTGTTCGGTATGTTGCCGCTTATGTTTGCATCAGGAGTCGGAGCCAATGGTAATATTTCAGTCGGAGTCGGCACTGTCGGCGGATTGCTGTTCGGAACCCTCGCACTGCTGTTTATGACCCCTGCGTTCTTTGTCGTTTTCCAGTACATCCACGAGAAGATCATGCCCAAGAGATTGTTACGCTCACGCGGAAAATGAGTGCGGCGCATCGGGGATGGCGCAGCAGATGCCGTTGGCCACCAACTATGTGTCATTGGCCAGTTTTCTGAGACCGATAGACATCACATATTACTGATTACCAATTATATGTCAAACAAATACCTAATTGCAGGTATTTTATGACGCGATTAAACTTCCGAACTTTGCAGTCATAAAACCTATGAATTCATGACTATCTGGAAGAAATATCTGATCTTCACAATTTCAATCCTTACCGCCCTGGCTGCTTATGCCGGTGCCGGAAACGGGATGGTTTCCGGGAAAGTTCTTTCCGCCGACGGTGAGCCTATAGATTACGCAAACGTATTCCTCAAGGGCACTGACCTGTCCTGTCCCACCAATGAAAAGGGACTATACCATATTTCAGCTCCGGCCGGTGAATACACCGTGGTTTTTTCCACTTTCGGGTTCGATAAATATGAGACTCAGATCAAGATTCCTGCCCGCGGACGCATCAAACTGAATGTGAAACTTAAACCAGCCACTCAGCTTGAAGAAGTCATTGTTACCGGCAATCCGCTCGCTAAAGTAAATAATTCAGCCTACAATGCGACTGCGGTCAACACAAAGAATATGATCAATACCACCAAAACCCTCAGCGAGGCTCTGAATAAAGCGCCAGGCATGAAAATACGGGAAAGCGGTGGCGTCGGCTCCGACATGGCGGTTACGATGGACGGATTCAGCGGCAAACATGTCAAAGTCTTTATCGATGGTGTGCCTCAGGAGGGGGTGGGCAGTTCTTTCGGCATCAACAACATCCCTGTCAATTTCGCCGACCGCATAGAAGTCTACAGAGGTGTGGTTCCCGTAGGATTCGGCGCCGATGCGATCGGCGGGGTCATCAACATTGTTACGCCGCGCAAACAACGCCGGTGGTTTGTCGACGCCTCATACTCATTCGGTTCATTCAACACCCATAAGTCATACGTCAATTTCGGGCAGACCCTCCGTAACGGATTCAAGTATGAGATAAATGCTTTTCAGAATTATTCGGACAATGACTATTGGGTGGATACGCCTGTTGAGGATTTTGCTACGGGAGCCATCAACAGGAAGAAACTAGAACACGTCAAGCGGTTCAATGACACCTATCATAATGAGGCAATAGTCGCTAAGTTGGGATTTGTCAACAAAAGCTGGGCTGACCGTCTGCTGCTTGGATTCACATATTCCCACATGTATAAAGAAGTGCAGACCGGAGTGAGACAGGAAATCGTATATGGCAAGAAACACCGACACGGTTTCTCCCTGATCTCATCGCTGGAATATACAAAAAGAGATCTCCTCATAAAGGGGCTGGATCTTTCGTTCAATGCCAACTACAACAGAGACAATACGACCAATGTGGACACAGCCTCGGTGAAATACAACTGGTTCGGCGAGACAACCCCGGCCAACTCTCCCGGAGAACAATCTTACCAGAATTCAAAGTCTGTCAACAACAACTGGACAGCGGCTGCAACAGTCAACTACCGTCTTTCCGGAAAACATGTGTTCACATTCAACGACATCTTCACAACATTCAACCGCACGAACGAGAATCTCCTCACTTCTCCCCATACCAAGGACGAATACCCAAAAATCACAAGCAAGAACATCGCCGGAATCTCCTACTGCTATACTCCTAACACAAAATTGAATCTTACCGTATTCGGGAAACAGTATCATCAATATGTGTCCGGCCCGATGGCCACTTCTTCGGCCCAGGATCTTTTCAAACGCACATCCCGGTCCGTTGACTACTTCGGATATGGCGCTGCCGGGACTTGGTTCATGCCTATCGGTTTTCAACTTAAGGTTTCTTACGAGAAAGCCTATCGGCTTCCTACTATCGAAGAGATGTTCGGAGATGAGGATCTGGAGGTCGGCGATATTTCAATCAAACCTGAATCGAGCCATAATGTCAATCTGAATCTGAGCTACAACGCGGCGTTCGGGAAAAACATCATATACGCCGAGGCTGGATTCATATACCGCGATACACGAGATTACATCCAACGCAACATTCTGGCACTCAGCGGTGGAAAATCCGCTGCCACTTATATAAATTACGGCAAAGTTTCCACAATAGGGGTCAGCATCTCGGCTCGCTACAGCTTCTCCAAATGGTTGAGTCTCGGCGGCAATCTCACACAGATGAACGTGCGCGACAACATGCGAACATCCCCCGGAAGCTCCGTCAGCAATCTCTCATACCGGCAACGTATGCCAAATCTGCCATACCTGTTTGCCGACTCCGACTTCAATTTCCATTGGCACGGACTGGGAGGAAAAGAGAACCTACTGACTGTTACCTACGACAATCAATACACCCACAGTTTCTGCTACTATACAGCAAACATAGGATCCGACAACAGTGATTATATGATCCCTGACCAGTTATCGCATAATATCACAATCTCATACGGCATAAATCGGGGACGATATAATCTGTCCTTCGAATGCAGAAACATTACAAATGCCAAACTCTACGACAATTTCAGCCTTCAGAAAGCCGGAAGAGGTTTCTACGGAAAGATAAGAATCTATTTCGGAAACTAATGGAAACCATTCATGCGCTTCCCTGATAAATACCAAAGCTGCATAATATTAATCGTAAATCATAAATATAAACATGACTCGTAAAGACACAATGTGCCGGCTGCTCGCAGCCACCTTTATCCCTGCAATCGCCCTATGCGGATGCTCGGAAGACAACAACCCGACCGACTCCGGAAACGACAACAATGGAGAGGGTAAGTTCGTATTCGCCACCACTATAACAGGCTCAAACGGAACTGCCTACGACCTTATAACAGGCGAATCTCTCGAAAGCGGAAACCTCACCACCGTCAACAACGGGCTTCTGAACCCGGGAGCCACACAATGGGTGTTCTATAAGAACTATCTCTACGCCCTGACCTATAATCAGGGAAATGCAGGCACAACCAGAAGCTACATCCTCGGCGACAATGGCGAGATGAAAGCCCGCGACATTGAATACCGCATCAGCCGCTTTTCTTCCTACGGAACATACGGTGACTACATCATAACGATGTCAACAGGCGACGGCCCGTCCACCCTTGCCGACAAACAGGGATATCTCCCCAAGACTCTGCTTCTGACATATCTGGATGTGGCAAACCAGACCGCACGCGGCAACGACACGTCGACCGGAGCATACTCGATGGAAAACTTTCTCGGAAATGGCGAGTACGTAACTCTTGCCGGCGCCGAGCAGTGCGGTTCCAAACTCTTCTGCGGCGCGGTTCCTATGGGACTGAGCCAATATGGCTCCGCCTACGAGAATGGGAAATGGATCCGGCCGGGCTTTGAACACCTTGTGCATACGGAAGACGGAGGCACAAACTCCGGCGCCTACAAGGCTGGCGAGCTTGTCGGAACCCAATATCCTGACGAATGCTGGGTTGCGATCTACGACAATGAAAACATGACCAATCCCACTCTTGCCAAGACCGACAAGATCAGCTATCCTTGCGGCCGCTTCAAATCCCAATACTATCAGACGGTATGGGCTGCCGACAATGGCGACATCTACGTGTTCTCGTCCAGCTATGCCAAGACAATGACCGATCCTGGACAGAAAACCAAACTGCCGGCCGGTGTGTGCCGGATTCCCGCCGGAAGCACATCTTTCGATGACTATTACTGCAACATCGAGGCTCAGACTCCCGGCGGCAACAGATCCTTCATGCGGTGCTGGCACGCCGGAGGCAACCGGTTCCTCTTGATAATGTACGACAGAGCTTTGACCGAGAAAGATCCTGTGGCTACCGAACTTGCCGTGTTCGATGCCGATTCAAAAAAACTCACATACGTTACCGGACTTCCCTCCAATGTGTCGTCATTAGGAAAAACCGTGTTCGTCCAGAACGGCAATGTCTATATTCCGGTCAATGTCGAGAACGAGGAGCCTGCCATTTACGCCATAAACACATCAACTGCAAAGGCCCAAAAAGGTGTCTCTATCAAGGCCAACGACATCACCGGCTTCGGTTATCTAACTCCTGCAAAATAAATTTGCGATGATAAAGTTCTTCAGAAAAATCCATCTGTGGTTATCCGTGCCATTCGGAATAATAATCACATTGATCTGCTTTTCAGGAGCGATGCTCATATTTGAGCCGGAAATAACCCGTGCTTTGAAAAGTGATGTCTATTATGTCGCCTCTGTCAAAGAATCCCCGTTGCCAATGGGCGAGCTTATGGAGACGGCAAAGGCCTCGCTGCCCGACAGCGTTTCAATTACGGGTGTTACCGTCTTTGATGATCCATCCCGCACATATAAGGTAAACCTTTCAAAACCCCGTAGAGCCTCCCTGTTTATTGACCAATACACAGGAGAGATAACCGGGAGATACGAACGGATCGGCTTTTTCTCCACCATGTTCAAACTTCACCGTTGGCTGCTGGACAGCGCGAATCCGCATGGTGAAGGCGTGAAGGTCGGAAAGCTCCTTGTGGGGATCTCCACACTGATTTTTGTAATCGCACTGATATCAGGTGTCGTAATCTGGTGGCCGCGCGCCCGGAAAAATCTAAAATGCAGCCTGAGCATACCTTTGAAAAAGGGATGGAAAGGATTCTGGAAAGGTCTTCATGTCGCCGGCGGCATGTACGCTCTGATTTTTGTGATCGCGATGTCTCTCACCGGATTGACATGGTCGTTTGATTGGTATCGTTCCGCATTTTATGCAGTCTGCGGCGTAGAACATACTCCTCGCAATCATGATCAGAAAACCACCTCAAATAACAGAGATGAGAAAAGAGAGCATCAGAGAGAGCATAAAGACGGAGGCAGACACCACGGTGGAGAAAGACGGCATGAAGGAGGAAGACGGCATGAAGGCGGTGGCCGCAGGCATTCGGAATTCGGTCGATGGCAGCAAGTATACAACGAACTGAAAGCTCAGAATCCCGATGCTCCGGAAATAACGGTAAGCTCTGAGAAAGCCTCTGTCTCACTCGGCAATACCGGCAATGGACGTGCTGCCGACCGCTACGAATTCAACCGCCGTTCAGGCGAACTTTCTCTTGCCACAAAATACGCGGATGCGAATGAGGCTGACAAACTGCGCGGTTGGATATACTCAATCCACACCGGAAGTCTTGGCGGATTATTCACCCGTATTCTATGGCTGATCGGATCCCTTCTCGGAGCCTCTCTCCCATTGACAGGATATTACATCTGGATAAAGCGTCTTCTTAAAAAGAAAAGAGATTGTCGGGCATAATAGAACCCGGATTCTATCCATAATAAAAATAGCAATTGCCTCAACGGACGATTGCTATTTTTTATTCTTCCCTTTTGACTTGGACACATACAGTGTTCCTATTTTTTCTGTTTGAAAAGCCAATCTCTCACAGCGGAGACTTTATATGCGTAATCAAAGGAATACATGTGTTCGCTACCTTTGCCATCCTCAGGAAGCACTGTTCCGGTTTCAAATTCAAAGATGTTGACTGGCGCCCCCTTTTCAAGCATGGTAGCCGCAAGTTCACTCTGACGTCTCTCCGGCAGTCTGGCGCTCCATTCAGCGAAAGTGTATCGTACTCCCTCTTTACGGGCTGCTTCTTCAAGCGGTTCCAGACATTTATAGGCGCCTCCTTTATTACCCGCTATGAAGTAAACGAATTTATGTTTTACCAGTGAGTCGAAAGTAGCTTTGTCCCAATGGCAATCGACAAAAATGGATGCTGCGAATATTTCCGGATAAGCCACATTGTAGTACATGGAAATCATTCCGCCCATTGACTGGCCGGTAGTATAGATCCTGTCGGTGTCAACATTCTTGTCTGCCACGATGCTGTTCAGCATTCTTATCACAATATCAACCTCATCAGTATGCTCGTAGGCATCGTTTACCGCAACACCGGAGAATTGCGGAACAAGCACATAGCACGGATTTTCCGCTTGTGATTCAGCTGTTGCCCAAACCAATGCGCCGTAGCCTTGAGTCAACGGGCGGGTAACGTCGGTGCCGGGTGTGCTTGCATCTGCCATGAAAAGCACCAATGGATATTTCTTGCTCTTGTCTACATCCTTAGGAGTGAACAGATTGTATTTCATTGTTTTTCCAGTCTCAGCATCCTTAAATTCAAGCTGTTTGAACTCCGGCACCACTGCTTTAATCATCGTCTGCAATGTGGCGTCACTGGATTTATCAATCACCGGACCACCGCCGGGTGTGCCGAGCTGCGGGCCACCCGCCTTTCCCTCTTTTCTTTCATGGCGTTGACCTGTTGTTGATTGTTTTTCGGCGGTGCTGCCATTTCCACCACAGGAAGAAGCTATCGCTTGCATGGAGCAAACTATTGCAAGCGATAAAAATGCCTTCAATGTCGTTCTTCTAAATTCCATAATTCAAAATCATAAGTTTAAAGTGTGTTTGGATTCAACACACTCTTATATTAAATATGGAATTACACCCAAAAGTTTAATGATTTAGGATGAATGCATCCAGTTTAGTGGTAAATGATATATTCTTTTGCGTTTTTCATAATTTCGGCACGCTCATAATGAAAGCCTGTAGCATCTTCTACAATCGTTCAATCGAGCAAAGAGGCTGTCCTCGAATGAACAGCCTCTTCATCATATCAATAATCTGGAAATTCAGAATCAGTTCACAGCGACCTTGCTCACTTTGCGTCTGCCGCTGGATGTGGTCTCTATCTTGACAACCACCGATCCCTTTGCAGGGCTGGCTATCAGGGTTCCGTCTATGCCGTAATAAGATACGTTGACCACCTCGTCCTCCTGTCCGAAAATCTGATCCACACCGGTAGCGCCTGAAGTGCTGATCGGATAATCAATGGAGAAAGTGCCGTTCTTAAGGGTCAACAACGTGTTGCCTTCCCCTTCACAGACAGGATAGAACCGGAAACCTTTCAGCTCGAACACACCCTGATGGGCGAAAGTAGCTTCGAGCGGCATTTTTTCGTTGAGTTTCGCGGCTGACTTGATATTGGCGATAGTCTCAGCCTCAGGAAGCAAGAAATATGTAGCGGCCGCAGCCTTCACGTCCTCATTCCCGGCAAACACCGTCGGGATGGGATAATATCCCTCTGCAAATGTAAAAGAGGTCAACTTCTCAATTTTTGCACCGTCTGTCAGCTTTGAGGTTGAAAGCGCCGTGCATCCGGCTTCCTCTTTCGCATTGTATCCACCTTTGACCACCGTAAGTTGCGAATCATAGTAGTTATCTTTTAAATCTATCACGGTCTTGTCGCTGGCCGGGCCTCCGGCGATACAGCCGAAGAGTTCCGACGGTTCACCTGTCTCGAATATCACACCCGAGTTGAAGCAACGGCTCACAGTTCCAAGATCATAATTACTGTTTATAAGTCCGGCTATGCCACCTACTTTCTGCTGACCATAGACATTGCCATAGTTGGCGCAGTCTTCCACTGTGCCGTAGTTGCCGCCTACTATTCCACCAATATTCTGATAAGCGCTGGCATTTCCTGACTTGCCGTTGTAACATTCAGATTTCACGACACCTGTATTCACACAGTTTTTAGCTATGCCACGATGGGAAGCCACGATGCCACCCGCAAAATCGCGGTTTGCAAGCACCTTTCCGCTGAAAAGGCAGTTGCTGACTATACCCGGATTCGCGGCCGACCCGCAAAGATAGCTGACAATGCCGGCACATTCCGAATAATACCCGCGTACAGTAGCCGCGGAACTGCAATTGTCCACCACAGCGTTCTCGCTGGCAAAGCCCACGATGGAAGCGACACGCTGGTAACCGTCGATCTCACACGAAGCGTCGAGATTCAGATTCCTGACCGAACCGCAACTTGCAAGCGTGCCGATAAGCCCGACATAGCTGTAGCTTCCTTTGGTAGCTGAAAGGGCTGTGCCGCCTGTATCGAATACCAGATTGCTGGTCTTGAGGTTGGAGATGGTGTGTCCGCCTCCGTCGATATGGCCGGCAAAGTAATAGTTCTTGTAGCTGTTGGTTATATTGCGCACAGCGATTCCGTGGAACGTCGTGTCCTGCTTCATGTCTATGTCGTTCATCATCTTGAAATGTCTGCCGGCGAAATACAACGGAATCTCGGCCGTGGTCAGATCCTGCAGTGCCTTGAAGTCTTCGAACGATGTGAGCTGGTACGGATCCGCCTCTGTTCCTTGTCCCTTAAACGGGATCTGGATCTGACAGACCGGGAAAACACGGCTGAAGTCGCCGTTGACCAGTGTTACAGTATCCATCTGGCATACATCGGTCTTTGTCGCCGAGATCGAAGAACCGGATGCCGACAGCCAATTGGAGACGCTTGCTGACACCTTGATTCCGGAAGCCACAGTCGCGGTTCCGACGAATGTCTCGGTTGTGATTCCCTGCGGCAGGATGAAGTATGTCGAGGCCGAACGCTTCATATAATCGTCCGCACACACTTTGAGCATCGGATAAAGCCCTTTCTCGAATTGCCAGAGATCGCCGAAACCGGCCAACGACGCGCCCGATGTCATCTCCGAAGTGGTTTTCCCTATGTAGCCATTGTTGAATCCACTGCCTCCGCAAGGCATTCCCGCGCAGGCACCGGTCCATATCTGGGAATCATAGACACAGTTCTCGGCCTGATAGATATTGGCGCCCGCCGAACCGTTCATGCCGATGAAGACTCCACGCATTCCCGGAACTCCTCCGGTTACGGGACCGTAATTGACACAGTTTTTCATCCGGCCCTCCTTTCGGTCGGATTTATAGCCCGCGATGCCCACGATTCCTCCCGCGGTAGTCAGCGAAGCGGATACCTGTCCGCCGTTGAGGCAATCGGAGACCGACATTCCTGTGCCATTGCCGACGATGCCACCCGCATTCGATCCGTTGCCCGGATCCTTGATGCTGTTGAAACTATCCACGAATATATTTCCGGCATTTACACACCCCGCTATGTCACCGTATGATATATTGCCGACAATTCCTCCTCCGTCGGCACTTATCACCCGCACGGTGCCTTTGTTGACACAGTTGCGTATCTCACCGTTCAGTGCTAATGTCTGCACCGAACGTCCCACTATGCCGCCACCATAGTTGTTATAGCAGTCTATCTGGGCCTCATTCACACAGTTTTCTATTACCGTGCCCCCATTGGAATAGCCCACCAATCCTCCTACGGCATTGTATCCGGCCACGTAGCAGGAGGCATCGATGATCAGATTGCGCACCTCGGCGTTCTTGCCGAGTACGCCGATGAAACCTACATACTGACGGGATTTTGCAGCTGCCGCCGACTCCACTTTCCCATCAGGACCAAACGTAACTCCGTTGATCTTCATGTTCTTGATCCGGTGGCCGCCACCATCAAGTATGCCTCCGAAATAGTATGTGCTTGCCGATGATGCAGCACCGTAGGCAGCCGTGGAGATTCCGAGAAAGTCTGTTACTCCGGACATGTCTATATCCGATGTGATTTTGAAGTGCTTGCCATTGTAATAGCCTCTCTTCGAAGAAGTCTTGTCATTGCACGCATCCCTCAGCTGGATGATGTCTGCTGTCGTCTGCAGAAGCCAGGGATCTGATTCAGTCCCACTGCCGGAAAGATTCAGCGCCGGGTCGGCCGCCGTGGCCGTCAGCGAAAGAAGCGCGAAACCCGAAAAGATAAATTTTTTCATGCTGATAATTTAAAGTTTAAAAAATATTTAAAGCATGTTTAAAAACAAGCTCAAATTCATAATGAATATGCAAATATACGAAATAAAGTTCTATAGTTTTAAAAACCAAATATTAATATTTGTTAATTCAAAACCTTTAAAGACATCATTTCATTATTTTTTATAAGATTAATCAATCTTAAGGTTTATTTAAGAATCATACACTTTGAGTTTTCTGATCTTTATCCGCATCAAGAGCTTGATTAATATTTAACACACACTTTTAACGCGTTCGGTAAGATTCTCTTTTTAAAGGCTATCCTCCAACGCTAATCCTGATCCGCCCGGAACAACGATGAAAAAGATCTCCATTCACAGTTCTCCCTCTAACAATAGCATCTTTATTCATTTTAATATATTTTAACATTAAAAATTACCCCCCGAAAATAAATACTTAATTTTGCGCAAATATATACTTTATCTACGCAAACTCACTTAGCATGAACAAACATCTTCTGTTTTCCCTACTTGTTCCGTCCGCTCTTGTTCCTTATATGGCACATGCAGGATCGCTATCCCCAGGTGAAGCTCTGGCAAGACTGGCCAATGAACGCAATCTCGTAGCTGCGATAGGCACACACCGTGTCCCGGAGTTTGAACTCGTCCACGAGGAATTGTCCGATGGATTGCCGACTTGGTATGCATTCAACATTCCGGAAGGAGGTTTCGCCATTGTCGGAGCGGACGATGTCGCGCGTCCTCTGATAGGCTACTCCTGTTCAGGATCCTTCGATCTGTTGGAAGTTGCTCCCGCTATGAGATGGTGGCTCGACGGAATGTCGCACGAGATCGCTATGGCAGCTGCAAAATCCCATGCCGTTCCCCGCACAGTAGCCACACGCCCGGACCGCAATCCTATACAGCCCATGATCGCCACCCGCTGGGATCAGGGAAGTCCTTACAATATCCTCTGCCCGCAAAAGAACGGCAAACCAACCCACACCGGATGCGTAGCCACAGCGATGGCACAGGTGATGAAGTATTTCAACTATCCCCCACGCGGGACCGGCGAGACCACCTACGTCTGGAACGGGCAGACACTCTCCGCCGACTTCGGAAACACTCAATTCCGATGGGACGGCATGGTTGATTCCTACACACCGGATGCATCCGACGAGCAGAGACAGGCCGTGGCCGAACTCATGAAAGCATGCGGCTACTCTGTAAAAATGGACTATGGCACCTCGGAAAGCTCGGCGTCCGTCTATGACTGGGCTCCCGCAATGATAACCCATTTCGGATACGCTCCATCAACCACCCCTCTAAACCGGTCATTCTATGGTTTGTACGATTGGGAAGACGCAATCTACGCCTCGCTGGCGCAAGGAAGCCCCGTGCTATATGCCGGACAGGGATCCGCCGGTGGACACGCGTTCATCTGCAACGGATACGACACAGACGGCTACTTCCACTTCAACTGGGGATGGAGCGGAAAAAGCGACGGATACTATTCGCTTTCAGCCCTCAACCCGCCCCACTTAGGCACCGGCGGCGGAGCCGGAGGCTTCAACGCCCAACAGATGGCCGTGGTCAATATCCGTCCACGTTTCGAAGGCTCGTCGGCCACGCCGATACTCGGAGTCTCCGGTGATTACTCACTGACATTCTCGAATGTTTCTGGAAATCTTTCGTTCAGCGGATCTCTGATCAACTACAGCAACTCTCCCATATCATTCAAGATAGGATTTGAAATCGAAGACTCCGAAGGAGCCACGACATACGCAGGAGCAGAGAAAGCGTGGAACACACTCGAAGTACTCGGTTACATGCAGTCATTCTCACGCGCTCCCTCCCAAAAGCTCTCCGACGGCACATATACAGTCCGGCCTGCCTTTGCCGTGGCCGGCTCAGGCGATGAGGAACTCGTGTGGCACCGGGTGTCTCTCCCGGCTGGCAGACCCCAGAGTTTTATCCTGACCATATCCGGAGGCAAAGGATCCGTATCCCAACCTGAATACGGGATGAATCTGTCCGCAACCGACCTGAAGATCGTCCGCCCTCCCCACAACAACTTCCCGATCGAAATCGCCGCTACGTTGAACAACGTTTCGGGCGAGGAGGCCGTAGAAGATCTCACACTCCTCGTAATCGACAAGAGTAACAATATCGTGGCAAACAGCGCCGTCTATCCTGTAAATCTACCTGCCGGAGCGACCGAGGATCTGGAAGCGACCGTAACATGCTCAAAAGGTGCCGGCGAATATGACCTTCTGCTCGTGGCCCGCTACAATTCGTCTACCAAGACAGACATCCCGCTGGCCGAGCCGTTGAGATTCTCGTTGCTTCCCGGCGCCACTGCGATCACCCTCACACCGGAATACTTCCATGTCAATGCCTGGATGGAAGATGGGACAGCAATAGTGAAAGTCTCCACTGGAGTCCGTTGTACCGAAGGATTCTACGCCAGGCCCATCTACTTCTGGATCGGATCCGACGGATCGTGGCCATACCCGTTCAACAGCGACAACGTCTATCTCGAAACAGGGGAAACGACGGAAATAGCGGTCGAATACCCCTTCGCCGAGGGAAAGGATGGGGATACGTACACGCTTCTTGCCAACTTCAAAAACGCAAACGGAAACAACACCTTCTACGAAAAGAAAGAATTCACTATCGGTGTCAGCTCCGCCGACGCTGTAGTTGCCGACGAAGACGGATTCAGCATCTACACCAGCGGATCGACCGCCACCGTACGCTCTGCTGAAGGCATCAGACGCCTTGACCTACATTCGGTACATGGCGTGCTGCAGTCATCCGTATCAACCGGTGGCGACACATCGGCTACGGCAGACCTAAGCCCATTGCAGCCGGGGGTCTATCTGATCCGGGCCACCGGCACCAAAGGCACTGTCCGCACTTTCCGCCTCATCAGGCATTGAAAACCGATACCGAACCATTGTCTGCCCCGGCAGCATTCATAATCAGATTCACGGAAGTCTCCGGGGAGGCTATCCGCAAAATAAACAACAAAACTATCATGACACACTCCTTCAGAACCACCGGCATGATCAGGCGGGCAGCATTACGCTGCCTCACGGGGGCTGCCCTCGTCGGATTGCCGCTCACAGGCTCCGCCGGCCTCGTCGAAGACGCTTTCGCAGAAAACGTAGCACGCCGTGCCGCCACTTTCTCATCGGCTTACAATTTCGCCGACCCATCGCTGCTGACAGCTTCCGAACAGCTTGAGTTCGTTTCCGCAGCCAACAGCACACCCATACCCGGATGCATGGAAATCATGCGCGAACCCGCCGGAGGATTCACATTTGGCATCGACAACCAGGCCGGATATGCCGCCGTTGTGAAATACCAGGGCACGGAGGATGAGATCACCATCCCCGACGAAGTGGATTTCGACGGCAAGACCTATCCCGTCACGAAGATATGGACAAACGCCTTCGTGGCATTCACCGGAAGCACCATCAACTTTGGCAAAAACATTGAAGAGATCATGACCCAGTCGTTCGCCATGTGTACGAAACTCAGCAAGGTCAATCTCAACGAGGGGCTGAAGAAGATAGGCGACTCCGCTTTCTACCTCATGTGTTCCAATGTCAAGTCGATGGAATTCCCGTCCACACTCGAGACTATCGGCGAACAGTCGTTCCGGGCCACTAAGATCTCAGGAGAGATCGTCATTCCCAAATCGCTCACTTCCATAGGCGGAGGGGCGTTCATGGGCAACCCGATCACAGGCTTCTATATCTGTGAAGAGGGCAATCCCAACTTCTCTGCCAAAGATGGCGTGCTTTACTCCAAGGATGGTTCACGGCTCGTGATGATGCCCCCTGGCATGGTAGAGACAAAAACCGTCATTCCCGACGGTGTCAAGGAGATAGACATGTTCGCATTATACGGAAATTCCATCCTCCAGGAAGTGGTCATCCCCTCTTCCGTAGAGAAGATAGGTGAAAGAGCATTCGCCAACTGCAACCTGAAGACGTTCCACGTAGGCCCGGCACTCAAGGAGACCGGCATCGGATTCGTGTGCGCCAACAAGAATCTTGAATCGATCACCGTAGACCCGGCCAACAGCGTATTCAAAACCGAGGGTAACTATCTGATCAACACCGCCACCAGACAACTCGCCGCCGCCACATATTTCACCGGAGACTTCATCGTGCCCGACGGTGTCGAGGAAGTGACGGGCTATGTCGGCTACCAGAACAAAAACCTTACTTCATTCAAGGCACCCGCATCAGTCAGGAAGATAGGAAAATACGCTTTCGACAACTGCTCCGGATTGACATCTATCGAATTTCCCGGTGTCGAGGAGATAGGTGATTACTCATTCCAGCATGCCAACCTCGTACCCGCCGTAACTCTTCCTACGACGCTTAAGAAGATCGGCCAGACCGCATTCGCTTACATGGAAGGACTAACGGAGATCACGATCCCCGAGGGAACAGAGGAGATGGGACGCGCAATCTTCTACGGTTGCAAGAACCTGAAAAAATGCTCTATCCCGGGAAGCGTCAAGAGCTACGGCGACGCCATATTCTACCAATGTGTAGCCCTTGAGGAAGCATCTCTCGGAGAAGGAATGCCATATATCCCCGACCAACTTTTCAACTTCTGCTCGGCTCTTTCAAAAGTAAACATACCATCGACTATCGAATATATCGAACGTTCCGCTTTCTACAGCTGCCCGATAAAAGAATTCAAACTCCCCGAAGGGCTGAAATACATCGGTATGTCGGCCATCTACGGCACAGCGGTGGAACATCTCGAAATCCCCTCCTCTGTAGATTCGATAGCCACTTTCGGCTGCGCATGGAACGAGAAAATGAAAACATTCCGCTCGGGATCAGGACTCAGGACACTCGAAGACTACGCACTGACTGTCTCACGCGAGTGCGACACCATCATCCTCAACGAAGGAATCAGGACAATAGGCAAGCAGGCCATCGCATCATGCTATGCTCTGAAAAGCTTCACCATCCCCTCTTCTGTAACTGCCGTAGGCGATTCCTGCTTCCTCAAGACACAACTCGACACTCTCGTCAACCGCGCCGTAACTCCCCAACCGCTCGGTTCGATGATCACAGGCGATCCGTGGAACGGCTGGCAGCTCTACGAGACAATGGTGCTGAAAGTACCCGAAAACAGCATCCAGGCCTATAAAGAGGCCGACTTCTGGAAACTTTACAAGAAGATCGAGGGATTCAAGGATTTCTCAGGTGTTGAGAATACAATGACCGACCAGGAAGCATCTGTGGTTGAGATCTACACTCTGGACGGGCGTCGTCTGGCCAGGCTTCAGCCCGGCATCAACATCTGCCATCTCAGCGACGGACGGTTTGTAAAGATACTGCAACGTGAATAATCTCCATACCGGGCGCAACTACATTCCGTAAGACACATAAGCCTGAAAAACAACCGAGGCCTGGAATTGTCTGATTCCCGGCCTCGGTAATTTTATTGAAATGCTGTCCGCCCCCTACAGGAAACATAGGATCAGCACCTGCGCCACAATCACACGCATGAACATCGTGAGAGGATAGACCGTCGAATAGGCCACGGCCGGCTGGTCATTGTTAGCGACCTTGTTGCCGTATGCGAGCGCCGGCGGGTCTGTATAGCCACCGCTCATCAGACCCATTATTGTCAGATAATTGATCTTGTATTTCCAACGTGCCACTATTCCCATTACAAGAAGCGGAACCACCGTGATCACAAATCCGTAGCCGACCCACAGCGCACCCCGCGTGTTGAACACGGTGGCCACGAAATCCTTACCGGCCGCTATCCCCACCGAGGCAAGGAAGAGACATATCCCTATCTCCCGGAGCAGAAGATTGGCTGAGGAATTGGTGTATGTCACCAGATGGATCTTTGGTCCGTAGGCCGAAAGAAGGATGGCCACCACAAGCGGGCCACCGGCGAGACCAAGCTTCATCGGGACTGACATTCCCGGAAACTGCAACGGTATGCTTCCTACTATTATGCCCAGGAAAATGCCGATGAACATGGTGATGAGATTCGGCTCGTTGAGACGTTTCATCGAGTTGCCGAGACGGTCGGCCAGACGGTTGATGTCTTCGAGTTTTCCAACCACAGTCAGACGGTCGCCCATCTGGAGGCGGAGATTGGCCGTGGCAAGAAGATCCACTCCCGCACGGTTGACTCTCGTTACATTCAGCTTGTAGCCCATACGCAGACGCAGCGATCCGAGCTTGGCTCCGTTGTATTCTGTCTTGGTTACAAGAATACGGCGGCTCACTACCGGTCCCTGCACCATCTCCCATTTTTTCTCCTCCACGGGACCGATGAATCTGTGGAAGACTTCCTCGTCCTGAACTGAGCAGACCACAAGCAGCAGGTCGCCGTTCTCAAGCACGTCGTCGCTCGTCGGTATCTTCACCTTGCCGTCCGGCTTCTCTATGCGGGAGATGACAAAGTTACAGTTTATGATAGTGTGAAGCTTGCGGATCGAAAGCCCCGAGATCAGATCATTCGTGAGCCTGAAAGTTACGACATGCGGCTTGAGCTGGGAATCATCCTTTTCCGCCTCGATTTCGTTAATCTCCTGCTCCACATTGATCTTGAACACTTTGCGGATAATTATCATCACGATTATGATTCCTACCACGCCGAGAGGATAGGCCGCGGCATATCCCATCGACATCTGCTGGCTGGCATCGTAGGCCGACGGATCCACCTGAAGCACCGTCTGCTGGGCGGCGCCGAGACCCGGGGTGTTGGTAACGGCCCCGCTCATTATACCCACAAGCTGCTGGAGCGACGTCGCGCCGTCGCTGCCGCCCTGAAGCCAGTAAATAGCCAGCGTGATCACCACACTCAGACCCACTCCGGTAAGCGCGAGGATGTTGAGGCGCACGCCGCCCTCCTTGAACGATGAGAAGAAGCCCGGCCCCACCTGCATGCCGATCGAGAAGATGAACAGGATCAGACCGAATTCCCTGAGAAAATGAAGGGTGTTTCCCTCCACCGCATACCCGAGATGCCCGAGCAGAATCCCGACAAAGAGTACGAATGTAACTCCGAGCGATACTCCGAGAATCTTGATCTTGCCGAGATATATGCCGGCAAATATCACAAAAGAATAGAGGAGAATGGTACTGGCGAGGGAAAGATTTCCGGGGGAGAGAATGTCAATTAGCCACTCCATAGGCAATGATGTTAGTTAAGTAGTTAAGATAATCTATCAGACACACTGATCGGAATCTGACGGCGGATATTTCTGCAAAGTTACAAATAATTCCCCATCCGGCAATTGTCCGCACCGGAGCTTCTGCCTGCCGGGGCTTCCTGTAACCAACACGGACGGAGACCGCCCGCAAAAGGGAATGTCTCCGTCCGGTATCTTTCGAAGCTGACGGTGTCTGCTTCCGGTTCCTTACTTTTTACGGTTGCCGTAGCGGCTGCGGAATTTGTCGACACGTCCGGCGGTGTCCACAAGTTTCTGCTTGCCTGTGAAGAACGGGTGGGAAGAGCTGGTGATTTCGAGCTTCACGAGAGGATACTCCTTGCCGTCGATCTCGATGGTCTCGCGGGAAGCCACAGTCGAACGGGTGATGAAAGTCTCCTCGTTTGACATATCTTTGAATACCACTTCCCGGTAGTTGGAGGGATGAATGTCCTTTTTCATTGTTAATTTTTTCTGCAGTTTAAAAATTATGAAAAGTCTAAGCAGGTCGCGATCCCGCTTAATTGGCGTGCAAAATTAGTAATAATTTCTTTCATGGCCAAAAATTTGTGATCCTTCAACATTTTTTGTTCACCATAAAAGCTATAAGACAATTTTTATTATTAACTTTGCCGCGATTTGGTGATCGTCGTTTCCCGACTTCAGGGAAGCGATGATTTAAAAGGGAATCGGGTTAGAATCCCGGGCAATCCCGTTGCCGTGTGCCACCTTAGAAAAGGCTCCGACAAAGAAATCCACTGTGTCTCCGGGCATGGGAAGGAGAGTCGGTATGCTGTGGCGAGCCGGAAAACCTGCCAGATCCTACGATTGCCGCGACATAGTCTTGCGAGGACAAGGCTGGCAGATATTGCGATCATGAAAGTGGATAACGCAGTTTTTCCGTGTATATGCAGATATGGATAATGCCGTCCAGTTTCAGACTACCGCACATCATTCGCCATCATTTTCCTTAATTTCTAAAGTCAAAGCAATTTGTCGCATTAATATCAGTCCTCTGACCGAGAGGGGGCTTCGTAATGAGTGTTTCATTAAATTAATGATATTATGAACAAATTGTTACTAATCTTAAGCATGGGCGCTGTGGCAACCACTGCGTCAGCATTGCCCCGCACCGTACAGGGAATCCCCTACCGGGTTCCTCTGCGGGAAACATCAAGCCAACGATCGAATCCTGAACCGATTCCGTCAGAAGCCGATTTCGATTTTTCCAGAATCAAATTCTGGGCAGGCGAAGGATCAAACAGATCTGCTGTCATACTCCAATGGACTGAGGACGACGAAGTTTCCGCCCTTGTGTTCGGTTACCGGTGGGACGGCAGCAAATGCGGTTATGACGCCATTCTTTCCATCGTGAAAACGTATCCCACACTCTACGGATCCTTTACTGAAGGCGGGACGTACGGATCAGTTGTGAACGGTATCGGCTATGATCCCGCCGGCGACGGCAACTTCAGTGTTACCACCAGCAGCGGATCCGTCATCTACCCCGACGCCAACGGCCTGCTCGATGGCAGCGCGGCAGGTTTTGACGGCGCTAATGCGACACAACCCGACGACTGGTTCCACGGGGGCTGGTTTGAAGGCTACTGGTCTTACTGGACAGGCATGTCTGGCGACGAGACACTCGAATACTCCAATGTCGGCTGCTCATCGCGAATGCTTAAGGATGGAAGCATCGACGCATGGATATTCTCCCCGGACATGAGCCGCACGCTTCTCAAGCCCTGGGAAGCGGCTCCCTCTCCAGACGGATGAGAGACAGATGACTCCATTTTCAGTGTGAACGGACTTTTCTACCGGATTACCGGGCAACAGACCGCGGCACTGACCGCACCGCTGAAGAGCATCGCGGGCTATAATGCATATCAGGAGCTGTCTGTGTCGATACCATCCTCGGTCAGCCACGCAGATATCAACTACAGCGTTACCGCCATCGATCAGTTTGCGTTCAGATCGGCCAAAACCACATCGGTAAGTATTCCGGAATCCGTTCAAGAGATCGGCTCAGGGGCTTTCCTATGCGGGCTTACCAATCTTAGCGTGGCAGCAACCCAGCCACCGCTGTGCAAAAGCAACACATTCGCATCTGACGCCGCTTCAGTGCTTAACGTGTCGGTACCGGCTTCCGCAATTGAGGCATACAAGAAGGCTGATGTCTGGAAAGATCTGCGCCTCAGCAGTGTTACCAAAGGGGATGTGGTAGAAGTAAACGGTGTCAAATACCGCATCACAGCCGAGGGGACAACAAATGAGGCCGTGGTTACTTTCAACGCGGTCAAATCTCCGGACGACTATTTCAGCAACAAGGATTACTATGTCGGCGATTACGACATCCCGGCCACCATCGGCGTAAGCGGCAAGACATTCGACGTAGTCGGACTGGACGACAACTGCTTCTATCAGGCTTCCAAGCTCGGGAAAGTATCGCTTCCCGAGTCTGTACGCCGCATCGGTGAATTGGCATTCTACCGCTCTTCCCTCTCCGAGATCAATATCCCCGCCAAAGTCGACTCCATCGCCGAATACACATTCTTCCAGTGCAAATCACTCCACACAGTGCGCGGGATGGAAGGAGTCAAGGATATAGGCAAGCAATCCTTCATGATGTGCGACAAGCTCGCCACTATCGGAGATCTGCGCAGCTTGGAGAAAATCCATGAATTTGCATTCAATTCAGATTCCACCCTTACCGAACTGCCCGATATGCCGAACCTGAAATGCATCGAACACAGAGCGTTCGGCTTATGCCATGGCCTCAGGAAGATTGTGCTTCCTGCCACAATAGAGGACTTCGGGATCGACGAGATTCTCGGCAACAACCACAAGGGAGACATAAAGATTTATTTCTGCGGCAACCGTCCGGTCGACGTGACGGGCATATACATTTTCGCCACATCATGGGAATACGAAACCGGCATGACCCAGCCTGCGGTAACATACGCTCCGATATATGTGCCGTTCGGATCAAAGATGTATTTCAAGAACGCCTCTCCCTGGAACCTGAGCCAGATCCTCGAACTGACCCCGATCGCTTCGGTAAAGAACCATGACTTCAGCGTAGACGGACGCTCCGTGAGCTTCAATGCCTCTATCACGCTTGACGACGGCATAGTGGAGACCGATGTGCCGCAGTCATTCATAGACGCCAACGACTTCTCTACCCATCCGGCAAAAATAGCTTCCACAATGCGGCTTGAATATCGCAAGGTATCCGAGACACGGGCTGCACCGGAGATCTTCTCAATCGCCGCCAGCGCAGAAGGAACCGACGTGTCGGCGCGCATCAGCAATGCGCTTCCCGGAAAATATGAATACCGCTGGACAACCGATGCAGAAGGGCAGAATGCCACAACTCCCTGGACTGAATTCACCATCGCCGGCGAGACAGAGGATGTGCCTCTCGAGGCATTGTTCAACTTCACCGATGTGGCAACGCTGAATCCCGCACCCCCGGCACCGACATCCTGGTCCAACGGCTACTATTACATCGACGGAATCGAGTATGAGAACAACGGCGTAACACTTGTGGCAAACCAACGCGACCCGGGCAAACCGTCCTATCTCTACTACCGCTCATATTATAAATCCACGCAAGGATGCTTCTTCAAGCTCAAGATATCCGCGCCGGCCGGCACTTATCTTAAAAGGATATATTTCGACTGCAATCCCAGCTTCAGCGCTCCCACAGGCTTCAGGCTCGATGCCGGAATGGCAGGGACACTGGACCGCTCCACCCAAAAACCTTACTGGGTGGAATGGAACTCCGATCCCGAGAATCCCACTTCAGAGTTATCGTTCACGCACATCTCCTCCGCATTGTGGTGCGACACCATCAATGTCGAACTCGAACGTGTCGACGATGGTCCGGCTGTAGGAGTCGGGACAATCGAGAGCGACAAGGCCGACGTCGAATACTATACACTTCAAGGAATCAAGGTAGCCGCACCGACAGAAGGAATTTACATCGAACGCCGTGGCAACCAAACCCGCAAAGTGATGATCCGCAGATAAGATTAATTTTCACATACTGATATGAAAACCGGAAACTGATTTTAAGTTTCCGGTTTTTTTCGTACCTTTGCGCCCGAATCAAGATTTCCGTACATTTTTTGTACGTCTTTTTTAATACCAGATCATGCAAGCGACTCCAGAAATCAATGATGCAATCGTGCAGCTTACCATGAAGAAAGGCCTCAAAGGGCTGACAATGGATCTTGTGGCAAGAGAACTCGGCATGTCGAAGCGCACACTCTACGAAATATACGGCTCGAAAACCGATATGCTTCACACGATATTCGACTATACCCACAAGAAGCACATAGCACGCTGCGACATCCTTTTCGCCACATCCCCGAACGTCATGGTTGGGATCCTGCGTGTCTACAATGGCATTCGCGACCAGATCGCAAGAATGAATCCATCTTTCTTCCGCGATATGGATGAGTTTTTCGCCGATTCGCGCTCGCAATATGAGGAGCTGGAAGACAAACGGCATCTTCATTTCATGGAAATGTTCAAGATCGGAGTCAAAGAGGGGGTATTCCGGCCAGATGTCAACTTTATCGTGCAGTCGAAAATGCTCCACGTGCAGATGGAGGCTCTCAAACGCATGGAACAGATATTCCCGCAGGAATTCACACTCCTTGACGTCTACGACTCTATCATAATCAGCTTTCTGCGCTCCATTGCATCACCCAAAGGGATGGAAATACTCGACGGGATAAGATCATCATCTTCCCAACAGAGCAAGATCTGAATAATCAACCAGACATTGTAATAATATCAATAATCGATAATGAAAACTGCTTTTCTATTTTTAGCCACGGCATGCATCATGTCCGGCAGTCTGGCCCTGGCCCAGCAGACAGCCACTCCAGCGCCACAGCTGACTCCCGGACAGATAGCCGCTTCTGCAGCCGACACGGCCGGGATGGCCCCTGCGTTGGCTCCGACCGACTGGCCGCGTATCACACTCTCAAGAAAAGAATGCATCGACATCGCGCTCCGCGACAATCCGACAATCAGGGTCGCCGATATGGAGATCAAACGCATGGACTATTCAAAAAAGGAAGTCCTCGCCCAGCTTTTCCCCACCATAGACTTCTCAGGGGCATATCAGCGGTCGATCGAATTACAGACCATCAACATGAACATGGGCGGTCAATCACAAAGCTTTAAAATGGGAACCGACAACACCTGGAACTTCGGATTCTCGGCGGCAATGCCACTGATCGCGCCCACTCTCTGGAAAAGCATCAAGATCAGCGACATCCAGATCCTGCAAAACGCTGAAAGCGCCCGCGCTTCGAGACTGGATCTCGTCAACTCCGTCAACAAAGCCTACTATTCCCTCCTTCTCGCAAAAGCGTCTTATCAGGTGCTGAGACAAAATTACGATGTCGCCCTATACAATGCCGAACTCTACAATAAGAAATTTGAACAGGGTACGGCTTCCGAATACGATGTGCTGCGCTCCTCGGTTCAGGTGAAGAATGTAGAACCGCAACTTCTTGAAGCCGAGATCGCCATACGCCAGTGCAAGCTTCAGCTCAAGATCCTGATGGGTATGGACAATGAGGTGGACATCGAGCCGGATGTAACGCTCGCCGAGATGCAGAGAGACATGTACGGCTACATGATGGAGCAAGGCTGGAACCTCGACAACAACACCTCAGTGCGCTCACTGAAACTCCAGACAGACATGCTGAAAGAGAACGTGAACCTTAAGAAATTCGCATGGATCCCGACCCTTTCCGCCTCATTCAACATAAACTGGAACGCACTCAGCAACGGGAATGCTCTGAAAAACCAGCAGTTCCATCCTTATTCCACAGTCGGACTCGCACTTTCAGTGCCCATCTTCTCCGGTGGATCCAAATATTACGGACTGAAACAGGCCCAGGTGCAGCTCAAAGAGATGGATTTCCAGCGTGAGAACCTGATGAATTCCCTCGACATGCAGGTGCGTCTCGCCCTCGACAACATTGACAAGGAGATACGCCAGATAGCCACCAACGAAGAGGGGGTGCGCCAGGCCGAGAAAGCCTACCAGATAATGCAGAAAAGCTTTGAGATCGGAGCAGCGACATATCTCGACCTCCGAGACAGCGAACTTGCAGACACCTCTGCCAAGCTCGCATATTACCAGGCCATCTACAACTATCTGGTTTCCACATCCGAACTCGACCTGCTCCTCGGCAAAGAAGAGGCTCTTGCCCCTTCGGCAACATTACCAGTCAACACAACAACCCCAGCAAAATAACAATCATGAAAACATTCAGAATACCCATTCTTCTCCTCGCCGCGATCCCCTTTCTCTGCGCATGTTCATCGAAAGAGAACAAAGATGCAGAGCAGAAAGACCAGATCCCCGTTGTAAAGATAGAATCCGTTCAGGAACGCAACGTGGATCAGCTCGGCAACTACACAGCCACAGTCGAGGCAGAGGCCGTCAACAACATCTCCGCCGCCATGTCAAACCGCATCAAGGCCATCTTCGTCGATGAAGGGATGCGCGTCGGCAAAGGGCAGAAGCTCGTGGTTCTCGACGATGTCAACACCACCAACTATCAGATTCAGGTAGACAACGCACGCGCCAACCTCAACAATGTGCAGGTGGAATACAACCGCGCCCTCGAGCTTTACAAGATAGGCGGAGGGACAAAGCAGGCTCTCGATCAGGTGGAGACCCAGCTCATCAATGCAAAAAACGCTCTCGCCTCAGCCCAGCGCACACTGCGCAACGCCCAGGAAAACACTGTCCTGACCTCCCCCATAAGCGGTGTGGTCACAGCCCGCAACTATGATCCGGGCGACATGACCGGACAGCTTCCGATCCTCACCGTCTCGCAGGTGCAGCCGGTGAAGATTGTCATAAACGTCAATGAAAGCGAGCTTCCCAAAGTCCACAAAGGGATGCCCGCCAAGATAACTTTCGACACTTTCGGACAGGAGGAATTCAAAGGCACGATCACAATGACCATGCCCACCGTAGACCCACAGACACGCACATTCGGCGTAGAGATCACCGTTCCCAACCCCGACAGCAGGATCCTTCCTGGAATGTTCGGGCGCGTGCAGCTCAACCTCGGACAGGCCAACCATGTTGTGGTTCCCGACCGCGCTGTCGTAAAACAGCAGGGCAGCGGCAACCATTACGTATATGTCTACAAAGATGGCAAAGTGGAATACCGCCAGGTGGAGATCGGCCAGCGCGTCGGCGACGGATACGAGCTTCTCTCCGGAGTGGAAGACGGTGCGCAGGTTGTCGTATCCGGACAGAACAATCTTGCCAACGGCAGACAGGTGAAAGTAGCCAAGTGATCAATAATCCCAACATTTCGTAACACCCAGGTCCCAGGCGTCGATCCATGTAACGCACGAGATCTTCAAACCCAATAAAAATCTATGAGTCTATATGGCGCATCAGTGAAGCGGCCGATCATGACCACCCTGTGCTTCGTCACGGTCATAATCCTCGGTCTGTTCTCACTTGCCAAACTACCGATTGACCTCTATCCAGACATCGACACCAACACGCTCATGGTCATCACGATGTATCCCGGAGCCAGTGCCGAGGATATAGAGCAGAATGTAACCAAGCCTCTTGAGAACACCCTCAACTCGGTCGAGCATCTGAAGCATATCACCTCGGATTCACGTGAAAACACATCCGTGATCACTCTTGAATTCGAGTACGGATACGACATCGATGTCCTGACCAACGATGTCCGCGACAAACTCGACATGGTGGAGTCCCAGCTGCCCGACGACAGCGAGAATCCTATCATATTCAAATTCTCGACCGACATGATCCCGATCTGCCTTCTCTCGGTGGAAGCAAAAGAGAGCATGGCAGGACTCTACAAGATCCTCGACGACGCCGTGGCCAACCCGCTCGCACGTGTGGACGGAGTCGGATCGGTCAGCATTTCGGGCGCCCCGAAACGCGAGGTACACGTATACTGCGACCCTGCGCGTCTTGAGGCATACAACCTTTCCGTGGAGCAGATTTCCTCGATCATCGGCGCCGAAAACCGCAACATCCCCGGAGGATCGTTCGACATCGGATCAAACACCTACGCGCTCCGCGTGCAGGGTGAATTCAACGAGACAGAAGAACTGCGCAACATCCCTGTAGGCTCCAGCAACGGATCCATCGTCTACCTGAAAGATGTGGCCCGCGTGGAGGACTCGCTCGAGGAGCGCACCCAGCACACTTTCAACTCCGGACGCGAAGGAGCAATGATAATCATCCAGAAGCAGAGCGGAGCCAACTCGGTGGAGATCTCCAACAAGGTGATGAAGATGCTCCCCAAGCTACAGAAGAATCTCCCGTCCGACGTCAAGATAGGCGTCATCGTGGACACTTCGGACAATATCCGCAACACCATCGCGTCGCTGGAGGAGACCGTACTCTACGCGCTGCTGTTCGTGATGATAGTCGTGTTCGTCTTCCTCGGACGCTGGCGGGCCACAATGATCATAGTAATAACCATTCCGGTCTCGCTCATCGCGTCGTTCATATATCTCTTCGCGACAGGCAACACACTCAACATCGTTTCGCTTTCGGCTCTCTCGATCTCTATAGGCATGGTCGTGGACGACGCCATTGTGGTGCTTGAGAACGTCACTACCCACATCGAGCGCGGAGCCGATCCAAAACAGGCCGCGGTCCACGGCACAAACGAGGTGGCGATCTCAGTCATAGCGTCGACTCTGACGCTCATAGCCGTGTTCTTCCCGCTGACAATGGTTACAGGCATGACCGGAGTACTTTTCCGCCAGCTCGGATGGATGGTTACGATCATGATGATCATTTCCACCACATGCGCCCTCTCGCTCACCCCGATGCTCTGCTCCCAATGGCTGCGCCGCAATCCGAAACATTCGGCGTTCTACAACCGTTTCTATCTGCCGATCGAACGCAGCCTTGACAGATTCGACGCTGCCTATGCATCGCTGCTGCGGGTAGTGGTAGGCCACAAGACTGTTACCATCCTCGTCTGCCTCGGGATCTTCGTCGGATCCATCTTCCTGATGAAATTCGTCGGCACCGAGTTTTTCCCGACCCAGGACAATTCCCGCATAGGAGTAAGTCTCGAACTGCCTATCGGCACAAGAGTGGAGATAGCCGAGGATGCCACAGCCAGACTCGATTCCCTCTGGAGGAAGAAATACAAAGGCGAGATCCTTGTCAGCAACTACACCGTTGGTCCGGCAAGCTCCGACAACACATTCGCCTCCCTTTCCGACAATGGATCCCATATCGTGTCGATGAACATACGCCTCACCAATCCCGCCGACCGCGAACGTGGAATCAGGGAGATCGCCGACGACATGCGCCGCGACATAACCGAGCAATTCCCCGAATTCAAAAAAGCGCAGGTTAACGTGGGCGGCGGACGCGGACAGGGAATGGGCGGACAGTCCACTGTCGACTTCGAGATCTACGGCTACGATTTCACCGAGACCGACTCGGTGGCACGCCAGCTTTCGGAGATCCTCAAGGGGATTCCCGGCACCGCCGACATCAACATATCCCGCTCGGACTATCAGCCGGAGTATCAGGTAGACTTCGACCGCGAGAAACTTGCCCTCTACGGGCTGAACATGCAGACCGTGGCGTCGTATCTGCGCAACCGCATCAACGGCGCCACAGCCTCCCAGTTCAGGGAGGACGGCGAGGAATACGACATCAAGGTCATGTATGATCCCGACCACCGCACGCAGCTCTCCGACATTGAGAACATAGTCATCTACACGGCCGCCGGGCAGCCCGTACGCGTCAAGGAACTCGGCACGGTAGTGGAACGCTTCACTCCACCGACGATCGAGCGCAAAGACCGCGAGCGACTGATCACGGTGTCAGCCGTAGTCGACGGCGTGCCTTTGTCGGATGTCGTTACAGCCGCCCAGGCCAAAATCGACAACATGCATCTCCCGGCCGGAATCTCGATCGGACTCGCAGGCAGCTTCGAGGACCAGCAGGATTCTTTCTCGGATCTGCTCATGCTCGGCGTGCTGATAATAATACTTGTCTACATCGTCATGGCCGCGCAGTTCGAATCGCTCACATATCCGGGCATAATCATGACCTCGCTGCTCTTCGCGTTCTCAGGAGTGTTCCTTATCCTTTGGATGACAGGCCACACGCTCAACGTCATGTCAATGATCGGCGCGATCATGCTCATAGGCATCGTGGTCAAGAACGGCATTGTGCTGATCGACTACATCACGCTCAACCGCGAGCGCGGCATGAGTGTGCGCAACGCTGTGGTCGACGGCGGACGGTCGCGTCTGCGTCCTGTGGTCATGACCACCCTGACCACAATCCTCGGCATGGTGCCCATGGCCTGCGGCACCGGCGAAGGAGCCGAGATGTGGCGCCCGATGGGAACAGCCGTGATCGGCGGTCTGACGTTCTCCACGATCCTGACCCTTCTGTTCGTACCGGTGCTTTACTGCGTCTTCGCAGGCAACGGCATAAAACGCACCCGCCGCAAACTCCACAAACTCTACCCTACATCTGAGAAATAATATTCTTCATTAATATCCCGTGGCGTCGCTGCCATTCATGACCGGCAGCGACGCCACCTTCAAAAAAGACCATCAACAAATGAAAAGCATATTCATCGCCTACGATCAGGCCCATCATGAGGCTGTGGTCGAAGCATTATCCAAGGCCGGATGCCGGGGATTCACCTCTTTCGGCACAGTGCAGGGACGCGGATCCACTGACGGGGAGCCACACTTCGGATCCCACGCCTGGCCATCTCTCGCCTCAGCAATGATCACATTTGTGGACGACATTAAAGTCGATCCGCTTCTTGCCCGCCTCCGCGCTCTTGACCAGGCCAAACCGAAGCTTGGCCTCAGAGCCTTTGTCTGGGACGTGGAGAAAACAATCTGAGCTAAAACCACTAAGAGCTTGTTTAATAATAAATGTGAAAATCCCGGCGGTGTATCTTTGAGAT
>CAJUSZ010000004.1:0-67881 GCA_910589425.1 uncultured Muribaculaceae bacterium
ATTGATTTAGCTGCCATAAAAATTTTATTGAATCGAATTTAAACAAGCTCTTAGAGTGTATTTGGATTTAACACACGATTAATATTTGAATAAAGGAATTTTTATTTTCAGGAAGTTCCACGTTAATCCTGAGGTCTTTTCCGATACTTTCCGCCAAGTCTCATCGGTCGCGTAGCCCGCTATGCTCCCTCTTCAACTTACGGAAATCATTCAAAAAATCCTCTCAGTCTTAACGCGGTTTAAATTCAAACACACTCTTATTTTCCGCAAAAATAGCTCAAAATTCCGATACTGCCAACATCCGCATGACTGGCGGCGCGCCATGTCGGGAAATTTTGCTAATTTTGCATTGTTCGGCGCGTGCGCACCATCAGACGACACGCCAGCAACCGGATTCATCCCATACCTATGACGCAACAGAAATACAACATATTTACGCTCCCCAACGGATTGAGGATCGTACACCGTCAGACCGAGGGTCATGTCAGCTACGCTGGCGTGGTCATCAAAGCCGGAAGCCGCGACGAGCCGGAATGCCGCCACGGACTGGCGCATTTTGTGGAACATACCGTCTTCAAAGGCACTCTCCACCGTTCGGGATGGAACATCAACAACCGGATGGAGAGCATCGGAGGCGAACTAAACGCCTACACCTCGAAAGAGGAGACCGTGATCTACACCAACTCCCCGGCCGGACACACCGAGCGCGCCTTCGAGCTGCTCTACGACCTGATCGCTTTCGCGAGTTTCCCCCGCAAGGAGGTGGAACGCGAGCGCGACGTGGTGATCGAGGAGATATACTCATACCTCGACAATCCCGGGGAATCCGTTTTCGACGAATTTGAAGACCGCATCTATGCCGGAAGCGCGCTCGGAAGGACAATACTCGGCTCGGTATACAGTGTCGGCGAACTGACTCCTGACGACTGCCGGAGCTTCATCCGCGACCTTTACCGCCCGGCCGACATGGTGGTCTATTGCGCCGATCCATCGCCGGCATCCAAGATCGAGGCGCTGGCCTCCAGATATTTCGGACGTCTCGACTTTCCCGGCTCAGGAATCAGACGGACACCGCCGCCGGCGGCCACAAGGTTTTCCGAGACGCTGCCCCGCCAGGGCCACCAGGCCCACACGCTCTACGGCGCGCGCGTGTTCGGGCGCGACGACAGCCGCAGCCACGCTCTCTTCCTGCTCAACAATTACCTCGGAGGCCCGGGGATGAGTTCGGTTCTCAACCAGCAGCTGCGCGAACGCCGGGGATATGTCTACACAGTGGACAGCAACGTCTCCCTGCTGAGCGACTGCGGACTCTGGACCGTATATCTCGGATCGGATCTCCGGTCAGTGGAGAAATGCATAAAGATCATTGACCGCGAGATCGCACAGCTCGCCTCGGACAGACTTTCCGGAAGACGTCTCGAACGCGCCAAGCGCCAATATATCGGTCAGCTCCAGGTCGCTTCCGACCATCGCGAGTCGATGGCCATGTCGATGGGGAAAAGCCTGGCCTACTTCGGCGAGATCCACGACATAGACTGGCTCTCGGAAAAAATCCAGGCCGTAACGGCCGACGAGATCCGCGACGTGGCCGCCTTGCTCGCTCCGGATCGATGCTCCAGGCTCACTATCTGCTGAAACCGACATCCACCACACCGAATGAACTTATGAAAATAGCCAACCTTGACCTGGGTCCGCATCCGGTGATGCTCGCCCCGATGGAAGACGTTACCGACCCGTCGTTCAGACTGATATGCCGCGAGATGGGGGCAAGCCTCGTCTACACCGAGTTCGTCTCGGCCGAGGCGCTGATCCGCAACATCAACTCCACCACGCGCAAGCTCTTCACCGACAGCCGCGAGCGTCCGGTGGCGATCCAGATCTACGGCCGTGATCCCGAAGCGATGGTGAGCGCGGCGAAGATCGTCGAGGCCGCGCAGCCCGATCTGCTCGACATAAATTTCGGATGTCCCGTCAAGAAAGTGGCCGGCAAAGGCGCCGGAGCTGGAATGCTGCGCGACATACCCAAGATGCTCGCCATCACAAAGGCCGTGGTCGAGGCCGTCTCGATCCCGGTTACGGTGAAGACACGCCTCGGATGGGACTGCGAGAACAAGATCATAACCGATCTCGGCCCGCGGTTGCAGGACTGCGGAATCAAAGCCATAACCGTCCACGGCCGCACACGCAGCCAGATGTATACCGGACAGGCCGACTGGGAGCTGATCGGGAAGCTGAAGGCCGATCCGCGCATGGAGATCCCCGTGATCGGAAACGGCGACATCACCACTCCCCAGGCCGCCGCCGACGCATTCGCAAAATTCGGGGTGGACGGAATCATGATCGGCCGGGGAGCCATCGGCGCCCCCTGGATCTTCCACGACACGGTCCAGTTTCTCGAATCCGGGCAATTCTCGCCGATCCCGACAGCCCGCAAATTCGAGATCCTGAGGCGGCAGATTCGCGAGTCGATCGACAGGATCGACGAATACCGGGGCATTCTCCACATACGCCGCCATCTCGCGTCCACCCCGCTCTTCAAGGGTCTCCCCAACTTCCGCGAAACCCGCATCAGGATGCTCCGCGCCGAATCCGAGGCCGAACTGCTCGACATCTTCGACGAGATAGGCCGCAACTATTTCGATGACCTCCGACAAAATCCCCTCTAACCCTTCCATATATAATATATGAAAACATTCCTACTCCCGCTGGCGGCAGCCATTCTTTGCTCGCTGGCAGCATACGCCGAACCGACAACGCTGTTCTCGAACTTCTGCGGGCCGTTCGACAAACTTGAGGTTACCGACAACGTGAACGTCGTCTACAGGACCGACCCCGACTCCGCCGGATATATGCGCTACGAAGGAGGACGCCGTTTTGCCGACGCGTTCATCGTCAGCAACAAGAACGGCAAGCTGAAGATCCAGGTCAACACCGAGGATGTCAACGACCCTGAGCTGCCCACGATCCATATCTTCTCCAACTTCCTGACTTCTGTCGAGAATTCATCAGAGAAACGGATCGAGATACGCAGCCTCGCGGCGGTGCCGTCGCTGACTGTGAAGCAGATAGGCAACGGATCGATCGCAATAGACGGAATCCGTGCCGACCGGCTGAAAGCCTCCATCGCCACCGGCAACGGACAGATCATTCTGACTGGCTCCGCCACGGAAGCCAACTTCATAATGGTCGGCACCGGGACAATTCAGGCCGACCTGCTGCGCGCCGACGTAGTGAAATGCTCCGTCGTGGGCGGCGGCACAATCGGGTGCTGGCCTCAGGAGTCGATCAGAGTCAAAGGACTCGGCTCGACAAAAGTCTACTACCGAGGCAACCCCGTGGTCAAAAAAGGTCCCGGACTCAAGGTGATGTGCCTCGACACGATGAAATCATCCGAAGACTCCGCCGGGGAAACATCCGGCGAAGTGGTGCCTTCCGAGCCCGCTGAGGAGGAGGAGGAAAGTGCCGTAGAAGAGGAGGAACAGGAAGAGGAAGAAGAAGAGGAATCCGGAGAGGAGGATCCCGAACCTGACGAGATTCCCGCCGAGGAATGATCACCGCAGAATGCCATCCCCGATGAGCGACCACAACCCCGACGGAAACGACTCGCTGAAGCTCAAGACGGCGAGAACGCTGAAATGGAACACGATCGACCGTGTGGCCTCGCAGCTGCTCTATGCCGTGGTCGGTATCGTGCTGGCCAACATGCTCAGTCAGGAAGACTTCGGCCTCGTAGGCGCGCTGCTCATATTCCAGGCTTTCGCCACCATCCTCACCGACGGAGGCTTCGGCATGGCGCTCCTCCAGAAGAAAGATGTCTCCCAGGCTGACTATTCATCGGTGTTCTGGCTCAACCTCATCGCCGGATCGGCCATCTACGCCATCCTTTGGCTCGCAGCCCCGCTGATAGCCGATCTTTTCCAGCACGACATGCGGCTGATAGCCCTGTCGAGATGGATGTTTCTCTCCTTTGTGATCAACGGGATCGCCCTTGTGCAGACCACCCGCCTGATGAAGATGATGAACGTCAGGCAAGTGGCCGTGGCCAACATCATCGGGCTGTCTGCCGGAGGAGCCGTAGGCATCCTGCTCGCCGTCAGGGGTGCCGGGCCGTGGGCGCTCGTATGGCAGACGCTGGCCGGTGCGGCGGTCAAGACCGCATGGCTCTGGGCCAAAGGGGGATGGCTTCCTGATTTCACCATCAGGCGATCTTCGGTCAGGTCGGTGCTTCCGGTCGGTTCGAGTCTGCTGGCCACCCAAATGCTCAACACAGCCTGCCTCCATCTCTATTCGTTCGTGATAGGTGTATTCTATTCGCTCCGGTCGCTCGGCGTCTACACCCAGGCCGACAAATGGAGCAAGATGGGAAGCGCCACCATGGTCCAGATCCTCACGGCGAGCTTCGTCCCGCTGCTGGCGCGGTTCAGCGACAATCCCGACACCCACCGGCGCTATATCCGCCGCATCAACCGCTTCACGGCAATGCTCATCTTCCCGGCTCTCTGCGGCATGGCTCTCGTCGGCGCACCGCTCTTCCACACACTTTTCGGCCACAAATGGGACGCGGCCATCCCTCTATTCCAGATTCTTGCCGTCAGGGGGATATTCGTGGTCCTCGTGCAGCTTTATTACGACTACGCCGTCTCGCTCGGACGGTCGAAAGCCATGATGGCCATTGAGATAGCGAAAGACGCCATGCTCTTCGTGGCCATAATCTGCACCATATTCTCGCGGTCGGTCGAGATCCTTGTCTGGGGGCAGCTCGCCGCCTCTTTGATCACATTCATCTTCTCCCTGCGGATCGCCGCCTCCACCACCGGCTATTCCCAGCGCCGGATGCTCGCCGACCTGCTGCCGTTCGCGGTAATGACCGCCGTAGCCGCCGCCGTGGCGTGGGCAGCCTCATGCCAGATATCTTCTCCACCGCTGCGTCTGTGCGCCGCGCTCGCCGCCGGTGCGGGAATCTACCTGCTCACTCTGTGGCTGACGCGCACCCCCGAGCTTCCCGAGATGGCGGGCTATCTGCTCGGACGCTTCAGGAAACGCCGAGCCTGACCGTACGCGGACAGATCGACTGCGGCCTCCGTCATAGCGATGACGGAGGCCGGTTTTCATTTATATCTTATATATCTATTATATCTATCTTATATATCTATCTTACTGCGCCTCTGACGTCTCAGGAGCCTTGTCAATCAGATCGAGGAACTGGTCGAGCTTCGGAGTGATGATGATCTCGGTGCGGCGGTTGCGCTGGCGTCCGAGTTCAGTGGTGTTGTCGGCCACCGTATGATATTCGCCGCGGCCGGCCGCCGACAGACGCGACGGATTGATGCCGAACTTATCCTGAAGCACCTGGACCACCGACGAGGCTCTCAGCGCCGAGAGATCCCAGTTGTTGCGGATGTTGGTGCGGTTGATGGGCACATTGTCCGTGTTGCCCTCCACAAGCACATCGTAGTCGCTGTAGTCCTTGATGATCTTGGCTATCTTGCTGAGGGTCTCCATAGCGCGGTCGCTCACCTCGTAGCTGCCCGACTTGAAGAGCATGTTGTCGGCCAGGGATATGTAGACCACACCCTTAAGCACCTTCACGTCCACATCCTTCAGCTCGTCGCGGCTCAGCGAGCGGGTCAGATTGTTGGTCAGCACCATGTTGAGCGAGTCCGACTTCGACTTGGCGTCGACGAGCTGCTTGATATATTTGTTGCTCGCGTTGATCTCGTCCACGAGCTTCGAGATATTGACATTTCCCTGGGAGTTCTGCTCCAGGCTCTGGTCGAGCGAATTCTTGAGCGACTGGTAGGCAGCCTTCAGTTCGTCGTTCTGTTTCCGGGCGTCCTTGATCATCTGCTCCATGCTCCGGCCGTTGGCGTTGCATTCGATCAGCGACTCCTTCGCCTCCCGGTATTCTCCCTGAAGAAGCTCATACTGCTTCTTGCTCACGCAGCCGCCCAGCACGATTGCCGTCAGCGCCACGCCCAATAATACACGCATTTTCATAATCTTTCCTTTTTTGTTGATGTTTCTTATTTATAACTCCTCTTCCATTATAAAATTGCACGCGGCTTCCTAAAGTTCACATTCTCCCCCCTTTTTTTCAAACTTACCCGCTCCTTTGCGTGTTAATGAAAAAAATGTTGTAATTTTGCGGGCAGTTTTGAGCCCTCTGAGTTCCATCGCGGCGGAGCCTGCGGATTCACAACCCGGAAGCCTCTTTTGCTCCCGTTCACATTCTTCAACCACACCACCACGCTCTGCAAGATGAAAAATCTCGTCATAGTCGAATCGCCCGCCAAGGCAAAGACCATCGAAAAATTCCTCGGTCCTGACTTCAAGGTCATGTCGAGCTACGGACACATTCGCGACCTCCGCAAAAAAGACTTCAGCATCGACATCAACGCCGGGTTCACGCCCGACTACGAGGTGCCCGACGAGAAAAAAGAGCTGGTGGCGCAGCTCAAGGCCGCCGCTAAAAAAGCCGACACCGTCTGGCTCGCTTCCGATGAAGACCGCGAGGGGGAGGCCATAGCATGGCATCTATACGAGGTTCTCGGTCTCAGACCCGAAAACACCCGGCGGATCGTATTCCACGAGATCACGAAACCAGCCATCCTCCACGCCATAGAGAATCCCCGGTCCATCGACCTTGACCGCGTCAACGCCCAGCAGGCACGCCGCGTGCTGGACCGCATCGTCGGCTTCGAACTCTCCCCTGTCCTCTGGAAAAAGATCAAGCCCGCCCTCTCGGCCGGACGCGTGCAGAGCGTGGCCGTCAGGCTCATCTGCGAACGCGAGAAGGAGATCGACGCATTCTCTCCCGAACCATACTTCAGAGTGGCCGGACGCTTCCTCACAGCCGACGGGAAGCCTCTCAAAGCCGACCTTCCGGTGCGGCTTCCCGACGCTGACGCGGCCCGGCGCTTCATCGACGACTGCAAGGACGCGCAGTTCACCGTCAGGGAGATCAGCGTGAAGCCACTGAAACGCTCCCCGCTCCCGCCTTACACCACATCAACGCTCCAGCAGGACGCCCACCGGCGCCTCGGATTTTCGGTCAACCAGACCATGATGATCGCCCAGAAGCTCTACGAAGACGGTAAGATCACATACATGCGTACCGACTCGCTCAATCTCTCCGAGATAGCGATGGCCGACATAGCCAGGACCGTTTCCGGTTCTTTCGGCGACATTTACCTCAAGCCACGCCATTTCCACACCAGCTCAAAAGGCGCGCAGGAGGCGCACGAGGCAATAAGACCAACATATATCGCCAACCGCACCATCGACGGTTCGGACCGCGAGAAGAAGCTCTACGAGCTGATATGGCGCCGCACCATGGCCTCGCAGATGGCCGACGCCACGCTGGAGAAGACTCAGGCCGAGATCGGGATCTCGACGCGCCCGGAGATGTTCCGCGCCGAAGGCGAGGTGGTCCGTTTCGACGGTTTCCTGAAAGTCTACAAGGCCGACGAGGGAGCCGACAGCACAATGCTCCCCCCGATGACCCAAGGGCAGGAGCTGGCTCCCGACGAGATCTCAGCCACGCAGAGATTCACCCAGGCGCCACCACGCTTCACCGAGGCCACGCTCGTCAAGAAGATGGAGGATCTCGGCATCGGCCGCCCGTCCACCTACGCCCCCACGATCTCCACCATCCAGAGCCGCGACTACGTGGCCCGCGGCGAGCGCGAAGGGCAGCCGCGCCAGTTCACCGTGATCACCCTCGCCGGCGGCGGCGTCTCCGAGAAGACCCTCACCGAGAATTCCGGCTCCGACAAGGGGAAGCTCGTCCCCACCGACGTAGGCATGATCGTCAACGACTTCCTGACAAACTATTTCCCCGACATCCTTGATTTCAACTTCACAGCCAGGATCGAGGAGAAATTCGACGAGATAGCCCAGGGCGAACTCCCCTGGCAGAAAGAGATCACCGATTTCTATCTCAATTTCCACCCCGGCATCGAGAAGATCAACTCCATGAGGATGGAGCATAAGGTAGGCGAGCGCCTGCTCGGCACCGATCCGGCCAGCGGACGCCCCGTCTCGGTCAAGATATGCCGTTTCGGCCCGGCCGTGCAGATCGGCGAGGCCACCGACGACGAGAAACCCCGCTTCGCATCCCTGCTCAAGAACCAGAGCATCGGCACCATCACCCTCGAGGAGGCGCTCAGGCTCTTCGATCTGCCACGCACCGTCGGCGAACTCGAAGGGAAGGAAGTCGTGGCCGGAGTGGGCCGTTTCGGCCCGTATGTCCGCTTCGGATCCCTCTTTGTCTCCATTCCCAAAGGGATGGCGGCCGAGACAATATCGATCGAGGAAGCCACGGCCATCATCCGCGAGAAGCAGCTCAAGGAGGCGCAGAAACTCATCAAGGAATTCCCCGAACTCCCCGGAGTGCAGATCCTCAACGGACGCTTCGGCCCCTACGTGGCTTCCCGCCCCGAGGGAGCGAAGAAAACCGTCAACTACAAGCTCCCAAAAGACTGCAATCCCGCCGGACTCACGGCCGACGACGTGCGCGCCCTCATGGCCGCCCAGGACGCCGCCCCGAAGAAGACCGTCAGGAAATCCGCGGCCAAGACCGCTGCCCGAACAGCCCGAAAGACAACTGCCAAAAAGTAACTTTTTTCTCCCCGGCTTGAAATTATTTTACACGGATTTTCTCCCTTAAGCCAGCAATCGGTCTTTACTTAAGCCTAAACGCTGCATTTTAGCTTACATACAACCGCAATTTAAAACGTTTGCATATAAAAATCCGCATAATATTGGCAGAAAACTTCCTTTTTTAAGCGGCATATTTGCATACGTTTCATTTTTGTTGTATATTTGCAGCGCAAATGCAGATTAGCATAAGCCACTTGACAAGTCGGTGGCAAAAACAGCTATACTTTCTAAACATTTATCTTTTGACCAATTTTTAATATGAAACGTGATTTATTTCGCAGATACGTCTGGTTGGTAGACGTCATCCGCAATGCAAAAAGCATCACCTACGAAGAGATTTCGGAGTTGTGGAAAGAATCACCCCTCAACACAGACCACTCACCCCTTGCTCTTCGCACATTCCACAACCATCGCGAGGCGATCCACCAGCTGTTCGGAATCCGGATCCTCTGCAACAGGTCGGACCACGAATACTACATCCAGCAGGAAGGCTCCCACGGAAGCGAGACAAAACTGCGCGTATGGATGCTCCAGACCCTCGCCCTGCAGAGCCTCGCATCCCAGGACGGCGATATCGACGACCGGATTATGCTCGACATCACGCCCGAGGAGAAACACGGTCTCGCGGCCGTTTTCGAGGCTATGCGCACCAACAATGTGATAGCCATACGCTATCCCGAGATCAACTGCGACTCCGTAAGACGCACCACAGTCGTCCTCGAGCCTTATTGCCTCCGCTTCTGGCACCACGACTGGTATCTGCTCGGCAAGAACACCGACAACGACAAACTCGAGGTCTATCCCCTCGGATCGGTCCTTCAGGTGCAGATTCTCGACCGCAAGTTCTCGTATCCCGCCGGATTCTCACCGCGTGAATTCTTCCGCAACTATTTCGGCGTGGAGGTCGACGACAACCGCGAACCGCTCAATATCCGCGTCCGCATCAAAGGAGACAACCGCCAGGTGCTGCGTCTCAACCCGCTCCACGTCTCCCAGCGCGAGGTACTCACCGAGCCGGACAGCTCCATCTTCGACTATCTGCTCGTCCCCTCGCCTAAATTCATCAGCTACATCCTCAGCCTCGGTCCCAAAGCCGAGATCATAGCGCCGGCATCGCTCAGGCAGGAGATGCTTCAGACTCTCCACAAGATGCTCTCGCTCTACGAATAATCACCACGACCCCGAAGCCTCCACAGCGGGGCTTCCCAGAGTCGATTTAAGGCGGCTGTGATCCATCCGGACACAGCCGCCTTAGTCATCCTTAAAATTTCCCTTTAAAGCCTTTTAGTGCCCTTTAAGGCCTTTTAGAGCCTCATTCCTTAAATGGCTCTTTAAGGCCTTAAAAAGCCTTACCCTTTCGCCCTGTAAAAAGCCTTACCCTTCCTCCCCTGAAACCAAAGGCGCGGATCCGGTCGGATCCGCGCCTTCGCTATCGCTTATTTGTATGTTGATCTATGATCAGAGCATCACCTTGACTACCTTGACGCCGTTGCCGTCAGCCACACGGACCACAGCCACGCCTTTGTAGCCGTCGAGGTTAAGGTTCAGAGTGTCGATGCCGTTGGCTGCGCCGATCATGCGGCCGTCCATCGAGTAGACCGCTGCTGAGACTGCGCCGGAAGTCAGTACGCTGATCTCGCCGCCGCGAACCACGATGCGGGTCTCGGCCTCAAGTCCTTCCACATTCTCAACACCGTCAGCGCCTACCTTGCCTACTGCGGCATTCAGGATGCGGCCGCCGTTGGCGTTGATCAGATATGTGGCGATCTTCACGTTGTCCTTGTCCTGGACGCGGCTCGGGGTGTCGATGTCGAACTCGGCAACGTAGGGCTTGCCACCCTCTACGGTCGAGGGGATGAAGCCGCCGGTGCCGTTGGCGGTGGTGCCTTCCCAACCCTTCACAACGTCATTATAGACGTAGGGAACAGACGAATTGGCATATTTGCCGCCTTTGCCCCAGTCGCCGAAGATAGGATCCTCGGAACCGTAGACATTGCTGCTCTGGTTGCCGTTAAGGCCATCCTCGAGGATTACTGTGAAGATGTTGGCGTTCACGTTCTCCATGTCGAGGGCGTAGGTTACGGTAGAGCGCACGTGGATCTTGCTGCGGTCATCGTTGTAGTAGGACACTACTTCTACATTGGCCTCTGCCGGAACCGCGAGTTCGCTTACCACATTGTCATACCAGCTCGGAACCGTGGGATCATAGTTGGTGAACGAGCCGTTGCCCTTACCATCTGTTCCAAGCGGGGAGATGATGTCGCCGCGGTTCACACGGCCGGAGGGAGCGGCTGTCATGCCGAGGAACTCGGCGAGCTGACGAGATTTCGGGTTGTCGAAAGTATCGCCTTGGTACGAGTGGAGTGCCACGGGTACAACCTGATCACCGAAGTCCTTCTCAATCTTGTCCATGGCCACGATTCCCTGCGGGCAGTTGGTGCAGGTCTGGCCGGTGAACTTCTCGATCACGACGCGCTTCACGGTCTGCATCGCGAGGTCTTTGACGGTAGAGTTGATCGTTACGATCTCGTCATCCTCGGCATTGCCGTTGGCGTTGATAAACTTGATATTGATTGTATAGGGAGTCTCCTTGCCCACTGTGAGGGGAAGTTCCTTGCCGAATGTGAGGATCTCGTTCCAACCCGTGGCGATGTCGAGACCGCTCTTGGCGAGCTTGTCGATCTCCTTGCCCTCGCCGTCAAGGAGGGTGAGTTCATAGCCGCTGTATTTCTCTACCTGAGTCAGCACGTTGGCATAAACCTGCACCGGAGTGCTTTCCTGGTTCACTACGCTTGATTTGGTCATGTTGCTGATGGCAACCTTGATCTCGCGCTCAACCTTGATGTTGTCTATAAAGATGGCAGACTGGTTGCGGTTGTCGTTGACAAAGGCGATGTAGATCTTCTTGCCAGCGTACTTCTTGAGCTCGATGACGTTGTCTTTCCAGTCGCCGGCGAGATTCTCCTCGCTCTTGCCCGGAGACTGGATCTCGTCGTAGATGACCTCGCCTTCGTAGCGGATCTTGTCGACGATTGTCTTCGAGAGGGAAGTGTAGACGTCATCAGAAACGTAAACCATCACTTTGAGGCGGTCCTCTTTCGACTTGAGGTAGCTCTGCGACTGGAATGTCAGCACGCCGGTGTCATCAGGAAGATAAAGACGCTTGGTAACCATCCAGTCGTCGGACTGGGCGGGAGATTCATACATCGAGTGGGATGCTACGGCGTAGTCGTAGCTCTCGCCGTCGCGCACGGGGATCCAGGGCTGGTCGGCGGTGAAAGTCCAAGCCTTCATGGCCGCGTTCGGCTCCTGCTGGTCGCCGTCGTAGAGCATCAGGTTCTTCCCGTTGATACCAGCTGAGAAATCCTCGCTGAGAATCACGTTCTGGTCGGGATCGCCGTCTGGTATGAACGATCCGGTATACTTGATCACATATTCCTCGTTGCCGTTCACACCTGAGAGGTCGCAGACTGTGTTGGCGCCTACCACGATCTCATATTCGGTGCCGTTGGCGAGTTCCTGCTCCATAACGGGGAAGACGAGCAGCTGATTGCCGGTAACAGAGCCGTTGAGTTTGCAGACAAACTCACGCTCATTGGCCTCGTTGAGGCGGTAGAGGGTCATCACGCCGCCGTTCTCCTCGGGAGCGGCAACCTCGGCGTCGAATGTGAGAAGCACAGGGTTGGAGTTGGCATTGAAGATCTCCACCTTGGAGCCGGACTCGGGAACGGTCTTGACAACCTTCACGGGAACGTTGGCGCGACCCTTGTATGTTGCGCGGATCTCGGCGTTCTTGCGCTCGGCGTCGTCCATGATGCAGACGGTACCGGCGGGAATAACCACGGTGTATTTCTTGCCGTCCTCAAGAGCGCGGTCGCGGAAAGCCACACTCAGCACGCGGGTCGAGCCTGACTCGAGTCCCACGCGGATCGAGTTGGCAACCACGTTGCCCTGCTCGTCGAGAAGCTGCACGCTGGCGTTCTTTCCGAGAACCTCGATGTCGCGGTCGAAAGTAACCTTGACGGTGCGCATCATGGCGAGCGACGCATTCTGCACGGGAGTTACGTAGTAGTTCTCAAGCAGGTTCACCTGGGGAAGGATCTCCTTCAGGGGCTTGGGAAGACGCATCACGTAGTTGTCGTAGGGGCTCTTGGTGTAGTCGTTGGCGATCATCGTCATACCGTCCTTGGAGATGGAGACTAATGTGCCTGTCAGGTCGTAGTCTTTCTTGACAACGTCGTTCTGCCAGTCGATTCCCCAGATCTGACGGCATACCATCTTCCAGTCATACCAGTAGTCGCCCATCTTGACGCTCCAGTCGCGGATCGGGTTGCTGTCGGGCGAGGATGCATAGAAGAGGCCGTCGGCATCCATCGCGCCGTAGAGCATGCCGTTGGAGTCGGAAAGCACGTTCATCTTTCCGGTTGCGATGTCCATCGAGAAGACGCCATATTCGTCGCCGGCGAGATAGATGCGGCCTGCGATGGTGTTGTCGTCAATGAACTGGGCATTCTCCACAAAGAAATAGCCGGGCGATGTCGGGGTGAAGTTATAGCTTGAGTCAACCTCATAGCCGATCGCTTTCCAAGTCTTGGCATCCACATCGTAGATGAAAGCCCATGTCTCGCCCATGATGCTGAAGCAGTTGACGCCGATGAGCTTCTTGCCGTCGTCGGAGATGTCGGCGGCCTGGATCTGCGAGTAAGTGTTGTCGCCGTCCATACCCATCGCGCGGGGGAGCTGGAGGGGAACCTCCTTGGGCTCGTCGCCAGTGAGATCCCACATCACCATGTTGATGTTGTAGGCGGAATTGTCGGTGGTGTATGAGCCGACAGCATACTTGCCGTCGGGAGTTACACGGTAGGCATAGCCGGTTTTGTAGCGGGAATCGGTGATGGGCAGCGGCTCCCACGTCTTGGTCTTGACGTCATAGATAGCGGCGCGGCCGTAGTATGCGCCTACGATAGTGTTACCGTCGTTGGTAACATCATACACGAGGATCGTATTCCTCTCTTTCTCCTCACCGGCGGTGTAGAGCCACGTCAGCTCTCCGGTCTCCGTGTTGTAGAGGCGCGGATAGGTAAACGTGCCGTCGCCTACGGAACATTCGTAATGGCCTACAGCCCATGCGCCGTTGTCCGACAGGCGGTCTACGGCTCCGGGGCGAGTGGTGTGGGCCACGTTCCTGAAGTCCGGCTCAGTCACGGCGGCGGAGACACCAAGGGCGGCCACTCCGAACGCTATGAGCGAGCTTTTGAAAAAGTTGTTCATTTTGCAGTTTATTGTAAAATAGGTTAGTTAAGAAATTTCGTCTGTCTATTCTTTCATGCGCCTTCCGGAGGCGCGCCCTTCCGGGTCTGTCTTGTGCGGCGGGGGCGGTTCAAGGCCCTCCGCCGCTTTCGGGTCAAGTCCCCGCAGCCATGATTCCGCTGCGGGGACTGTTTTATGGAGAGTAACGGACTGGATGCCGCCACTATTTGATTCTCCGGCGTTAAAATGCCTTAAAGAATCTTATCGTCTGCTTTCGGGTTTACTTCACAACGAACTTCTTGCCGTTGATGATGTAGATGCCGCGCTCGAGAGTCTTCACTGCCTCTGCGTCTGCGTTGCGGAGTACGAGTACACCGGCTGTGGTGTAAACGTCGCCGCGGAGAGCCTCGGCTGTCTCTACAGTCTCAACGCCTACGCCGGGATCCTCGGCGATGGTGTAAGTGTAGCTAAGAGCGGGGTTAACTTTCTTGGAGTCGGCGTGGGAGATGGCGCCCTCGGGGATCTCGAGAACGTAGGTGCCGGCCTCGGTGTATTCGTTCTTGAACTTGATCAGGCAAAGTTCGAGGACATCAAAGTCAAATTCGGGAGTAGCCTCCTCGAGGAGAACCTGGTTTCTGGCTGCGTCCACCTTGTAGAGGGAAGCCTTGAGCTGCGTTGTTGTACCGTTCACGTCGTAGCTCGGGATTGTTACGATTGTTCCTTCGGGGAATGTAAGGGTAACGTTCTTGATCGATTTCACGTCGCCTTCAGCGGGATCTACAGTCTCAGGATTGAGAGTCGGGTCGAGATCGGCAGTGCCCTTGTCGGATACGGTGAGACGGAAAGTAGTGGTGCGGCTTGAGGAGCCGGACATCTCAGTACCCAGAGTGATGGCCCATTTCGGGAAGAAAACCACATAGACGCCGCCTTCGGTGATGGCCGGAGTAACCTGGAAAGTGATGCTCTTGCCACCGAGTTCGCTGTCGTCGGGGAATTCGAGAGTGCGGACCACCTCGCCCTGAAGAGTGCGGATCTCGGGTTTGCTCTGATAGCCGTTGCTCATGGCAAGGTTATCAGAGTTGCCGATTGTGATCGATGAGATCTCTTCAAGCATCTCGTCCTCTGAGGGAGAAAGAAGAGTCAGTTCGGCCGCACCGAGGTTGCACTCGGTGGAGTAAAGGAAGCATGAAGCCGCGTTCACGCCGCTGTTACCTTTGACCACATAGCCGTCGGCATCTTTAGCTGCGAAACTCCAGATGATAGTGCCCGTGGACTCTTTGAGTACAGACTCGGAGAACTCGAGTGTCCACTCGGTCTTCTCGGCGTTGGTGGCGGTGTATGTTCCGGCGCTCGCAGTTGAGCCGGGGCCTGTGGAAATCTGGAAACGGGTGATGTCGATCGGAGCGGAGGCTGTAACGTAGATCTTGTTATGCTCCATGGAGTCGATCTCGTAGTTGTTGGGATCGGTGGGGTTGGTGGTGATGGTTACAGTCGAGAACTGGTAGGGCTTGGTCTGACCATTGAAAACGGTTGTGAACTCGCCGCAGAGAGTGGCCTGATACTCGTAGGGAGCAGGAAGAACGTCGTAGTCGCTGGTCGGTGTGAGACCCATCTCGTACATCTTCACGCGGAGCTGGTACTCGTGGCCCTCATACATTATTGTAGCGTCAGGGTTGCCGCCGAGCTTGACAGCGATGCCGTTGATCCACTGATCCTCGGTGGCGGGAGTGTTGTCAGTTCCGGAAAGCTTGTTGCCGTTGAGTGTCCAGCGGTTCATGTTGTTCATGGCCAGCATCTGGGGTTCGCCATTGTTCTCTTCTGAATTCATGTCCCACATCTGCCATTCGAGGAAGTTCACCTTGCTGTTGTCAGATGTCTGGTACGTGATGGTGCGGCCGCCGTAGTAAGGAAGGGCGGAATTCTCGGCGGGATCTACCGAAACGAGCTTGAGCATGCTCTCCTCGTTGCCGAGACCGGGGATATCCACGTAGTTGTAGGCGATCTCGTATTCAGGGCTTGACTCGCCGTCATAGATGAATGTTCCGGCGGGGATAATCAGATAGAAAGACCCGTTTTCGGTCAGGTTGGGAAACTTGATATGCGGTATGCATGCAAATGTTGACTCAGAGGGGTCGTAAGTGATCGCCGTTGAAGTGATCTGGGTTCCGGTAGCCTGGTACTCGATATAGGCGACGGCACCCTCCTTTACAGAGAAATTGGCGGGAGTCATGCTGTCGAACGTTACGTTAACGTTGTTCATTTGCTCCTTGCTGGTGACATCCTGCGTAGGATACGGATAAGGCGATACCGAGGTCGGGAATTTCGCGGCCGATGCGGTGGCTGCGCCTGCCAGCAAAACTGCGCCCAAGAGTAGATTTTTAGAAATCATTTGGTTTGAAGTTAAAGGTTAAATTATTTACTACTGTGCGGAGGGGAGCGGGGTGATCCGGTCCCCTCCGTTACATTCAGTTAAAGTGGTGAGTTCCGTTGGGGACTCACTTGATCACGATCTTGCGTCCCTTCCAGATATAGATCCCTTTCTCGAGAGTGCGGATCTGGGAAGCGTCGGCGTCGCGAAGCACACGCACGCCTGTCAGGGTGAAGACGTCTGACGAGCCTTCAGCCTCTTCAGCCTCTATGCCCTCGACTGCGTTGACGTAGGCCTCGGCCTTGGCGAACGAGGCGCGGATGTCGGCGTTGTGGTTGAGACCGTCGGCCACAGTGAGGTTTTTCACCGTCAGATCCACCGGAGTGTCTTTGTCGGCATTGAACACGGGCACCTTGAAAGTGTAGATGCGTGCGTCGTCGGAATATTCATCGTTTGTTACGGTGATCTCCTCCATCGGCACCTCGACGGTCTTGGCCTGGCCGGCCTCCTTGTAGGCGAAGCATACGGCGTCGAAGCGGATCTTGTCGCCGTTCATCACCCATATCTCCATATCCTTGTCGTAGTAGAGAGTGCCGCCGTCGGCGGGGGTGAAGTCGGCCGCGATGTCATACTGGAGTTCGCGCAGACGGAGAGTGTAGTCGAACGAGCGGGCGTTTGCCACGGCGCCGGTGTAGGCGCGCTGTCCGTCTTCGGAACGGATGTCGGCGAAAGAGACGCCGGCCACCGCGGGCCATGTCGATTCGTCGCCAGCGGGGAGCATGTCGGCGCGGCGGCGGAGCTTGCCGGAGAAGTCGAACGACACTTTGGAGCCGTCAACGTTGCCCCGGATCGACTCGCTGTAAATGCCCACGTCGAGATTGTCGGGGTTGCCGTATGTGATGCCGGCCACACACGGGGTCTTCGTGGTTACCGGACCGTCGAACTCAAGGGTAACGATTCCGTCTTCAGCTCCTTTGAGATAGAAGGAGTTGAGGAAGTTGGTCTCGGTCTTGGAGATGTTGGTCTCGCCGATAAGCTCGATGGGCTTGGCAGCCATAACGTATGTAGCGCGCACGCGCGAGGGATAGGAGTTGGACTCGTCGGCGGCGTCCACCACCTGGGTGAGCTGGATCTGGAGTTCGTCCCCCTCCTTGAGGTTGCCGGAGCGGTAGAGCTTCATCGCGGCGTCGGCGATGTCGATGCTGACCGACGACGAGCCTTTCATCGGATAGGCCTGGATGCGGTTGTTGCCCGGGGCGATCACGTAGGCCGCGCCGCAGTTGACCGGGGTGTTGAAGTTGAAGCTCACGCGGTAGTTGCTGCTGACCGAGAACTTGCCTCCGTAATAGTCGGGGCTTGTAACGTCGGCGCTGGGACGGGTGGAGAGCAGCAGGATCTCCTGCTGTCCTTCGAGGATCTCGAACGAGCCGGCTCCGATGGGCTTGGCGTATATGTAGTAGGTCTGTCCGGCCACGAGGTTCTTGTAGTAGTCGCGGAGCGTTCCGGCGTCGGTGTAGTCATGTCCGTAGTCCACCTTGGATCCGGCCTCGCCGGTGGGGGTGGTGAAGAGATTGACCGGAATGCCCTGGAAAATCATCCGGACGCGCTGCGTTACGGTCGGCTTGTAGGTGGCCGTAACAAGCTCGTTGGCCTCGTAGGTGTATTTCACACCGGCCTTAAGCTCTCCGAGATCCTTGGCCTGGGCGTCGGCGGCAAACACGAATGAAGCCGCCGCCACAGCCATAGCCGCGGCAGAGCGCATGTAAGTGTAAACTGTCTGAGTCATGTAATGTATAATTGTTCGTTAAAAAGTTCAGCTGTGAATGCCAGAAACCTGTCCCATAAACGGCAAATGTAAAAATTGGACAAAAGTTCTATCTAAGCCTCTGACAATAAGTTCTGATTTATTCGGCTGCAAAGTTAACTAAAAAACCGAGTAATCAAAAAAATAGACCCTCTTTTTTCATACAATTAACATTCTTAAGCACAACCACGGACAATAATCCCGATTATTAAGATTTGTTAACACTAAGCAAACCGACCGCCAGCCGCCCGGCAGACAGAAAGAGAGTCCGCACACACTAATGTATACTAAAAAAGCGTTAAAAGTTGGCGCGTTCGGAATAATATTACTAACTTTGGGCGCGAAAATAGATAAAGGACACCTTGACGGGTTCAAAACAGGAACAAAAACAACATTGTCAATACATACACACAACTAACCGAGACAGTCTTTATGAAAAAGAGTTTAGTTTCACTACTCATGCTGCTTGTGGCAGCCGTGGCGTTCGCGCAGCCTGTCGCATGGAGCTTCAAGCTCGTGGGCGACAAGACCGAATCGCCCAGCGTCAAAATCACGGCTACGGTCGCGCCCGGATTCCATCTCTATTCCCAGGACAACCCCGACGGGGGCGGCGTCCCCCTGCAATTCTTCGTGGACACGAAGGGCTGCAAGGCAGTGGGAAAACCGACCGCCGACAAAGCCTACCAGAAGGCGTTCAGCGACATCTTCGAGACAAACGAGCATTTCTACACCGGAACCGTAACCTTCACCCAGAAACTCAAGGCCACCGACAAGAACTTCTCGGTCAACATCGAACTGAAAGGCCAGGCGTGCAATGACTCCGGCTGCATGCCGCTCCACGCCCAGCATTCCTTCAGCGGCACAGCCCCCGTCTCGGAGAAAGACGCCGAGGCAGCGGCCGAGGAGGAGAAAGCCGAGCAGACAGCCCTCGCCGTAGACTCGCTCCAGCAGGCCGACGGCGCGCTCCAGCCCGGCGCCGACGAGGCGATCATGGGCTCGGACAAGGACTGGTGGACCAACGTCGAGGCCGAACTCAAGGCGCTCGAGGCCAATCCCCAGGAATCGTCGCGCAGCATCTGGTATATCCTCATAGCCGGATTCATCGGCGGACTGATCGCCCTGGTAACCCCATGCGTATGGCCGATGATCCCGATGACGGTGAGCTTCTTCCTCAAGCAGAACAAGTCGCGCCGCAAATCGATCACAAGCGCCGTGATCTACGGCGTGTCGATCATCGTGATCTACGTGGCCCTCGGCCTGATCGTAACGCTGCTCTTCGGAGCCTCGGCGCTCAACGACCTCGCCACATCGGCCATCTTCAACATAATCTTCTTCCTGCTGCTGGTGCTGTTCGCCATCTCGTTCATGGGAGGATTCGAGCTTACTCTCCCCGCCTCCTGGACCAACAAGATGGACTCCAAGGTGGACACCACCACAGGCATGCTCTCCATCTTCTTCATGGCCTTCACGCTCGTGCTTGTCTCCTTCTCCTGCACAGGCCCGATCATCGGCACCCTGCTCGTGGAGGCTGCCGCCACCAGCAACTTCCTCTCCCCGGCCGTGGGCATGTTCGGCTTCGCGCTCGCCCTCGCCCTCCCCTTCACTCTCTTCGCCATGTTCCCGACCATGCTCAAGTCGATGCCCAAGAGCGGCGGCTGGCTCAACACGGTCAAGGTGGTTCTCGGCTTCCTCGAACTCGCCCTGGCGCTGAAGTTCCTCTCGGTGGCCGACCTCGCCTACGGATGGCGCATACTCGACCGCGAGGTATTCGTCTCGCTCTGGATCATCATCTTCGCCCTGCTCGGCGTCTACCTGCTCGGCAAGCTCACATTCCCCCACGACTCGAAAGTGGAGCGCGTCAGCGTGCCCCGCTTCCTGATGGCCTGCATCTCCCTCGCTTTCGCCGTCTACATGCTCCCCGGCCTCTGGGGCGCGCCGCTCAAATCGATCAGCGCCTTCGCTCCGCCGGCCCACACGCAGGACTTCTCGCTCTTCGAGGGTGATGTCTCCGCCCAGGTGGACGACTACGAGGAGGGAATGCGCCTCGCCCAGAAACTCGGCAAGCCGCTCCTGATCGACTTCTCCGGCCACGGCTGCGTGAACTGCCGCAAGATGGAGGCCGCCGTCTGGACCGATCCCGACGTGAAGAAATCGATCGACAACGATTATGTACTCGTAACGCTGATGGTCGACGAGAAGAAGGAACTTCCCGAACCGATCAAGATCACCGAGGCCGACGGCACGATCCGCACGCTCCGCACCGTGGGCGACAAGTGGAGCTATCTGCAGCGCTCCAAGTTCGGAGCCAACGCGCAGCCTTTCCACGTGCTGCTCGACAACAACGGTAAACCTCTGGCCCCCGCCTTTGTCTATAAGGAAGACGTGCCGGGCTACAAGGCGTTCCTCAAGCAGGGTCTCGAAAACTACCAGAAGGGGAAATGATCTCCCGCAACCGACTAACACCGTGCCGCGGAGTTGCTCTGCGGCACGGGAACCAAACCAACAGTAACTAACAAAAAAACATCACAGATATGAAAAAATTCCGCCTCTTCGCCCTTGTCGCCACCCTTTTCGTGGCTCTCGGAGCGATGGCCGAGCTTCCCTCGGTGAAACTCAAAGACATCAACGGCAACAATGTGGACACATCCACCCTCTCGAACGACGGCAAGCCTTTCATCATCGACTTCTTCGCCACCTGGTGCAAGCCCTGCAACCGCGAGCTCGACGCCATCAACGAGGTCTATGCCGACTGGCAGGAGGAGACCGGCGTGAAGGTGATCTGCGTCAGCATCAACGAAGCCCAGGACACCAACAAGGTGAAACCCCTCGTAGACTCCAAAGGCTGGGAATTCGAGACAGTGCTTCTCGACCCCAACAGCGATCTGCTCCACTCGCTCGGCGGCCAGATGATCCCCTACGTGGTGATCTGCGACGGCAACGGCAACATCGTCGACACCCGCAACGGCTACATCGAGGGTTCGGAATCGCACCTTATCGAGAAAGTGCGTGAACTCGTCAATTCAAAATAACACCAACCGGTGATTGACAGCCTCGGAAAAAGGGCTATAGCCGCCATTGGCCGGCTATAGCCTTTCGGACGTCAATGACCATCCATCCAACACCTGACAGATGAAACTGCAAGGAATCACGACAGCGGCGCTCCTGTGCGCCCTCGCCGCCCCCGGCGCCCAGGCTTTCAAGATAGGCAGCGGCGTTACGGTGCGCGGTAGCATCCAGGCCGACATCCTCTTCCCCCAGTATGACGCCAAGATCGGCACCGAGAAGACTTCGGAAGACATTCAGGCCAACATCTACGCCGACGTGCAGGCTATCTCGAAATATGTAGACGGAGGGATCCGTCTGGAATATCTGGAGCATCCGCTCCCCGGATTCCGTCCCGGATTCAAGGGATGGGGCCTGTCGAATATCTTCGTCAAAGGAAAATACAAGGGATTCGAGCTTACAGCCGGCGACTTCTACGAGCAGTTCGGCTCCGGATTCATCCTCCGCGCCTACGAGGAACGCTCGCTCGGAGTGGACAACTCGATCCGCGGCGGACGCCTCAAGGTGAACGCCATCGACGGCGTGCGCCTGACGGCTCTCGGAGGCGTGCAGCGCCGCTACTGGGACTGGAGTACACGCTCCTCGCTCTTCGGCGCCGACGGCGAGATAGACCTCGACCGCTACATCAAGAGCATGGACCGCAAGAACATGAAGTGGATGTTTGGCGCGTCGTGGATACTCAAGCATGAGCGCGACGAACTCGTGCCGGTCGACATCTCGCCCGACTACGCGCTCCGCGTGCCGATGAACGTCAACGCTTTCGACGTCCGCACACGCTACAGCGTAGGCGGATTCAGCGCCCTGGCCGAATACGCATGGAAGAGCCAGGATCCGTCGCGTCCCAACGGCTACATCTACAAGAACGGTTCGGCGGCGATGCTCTCGCTCACATACTCGAAGAAGGGTCTGTCGGCCCTGCTCCAGGCCAAGAGGTCGGAGAACATGGACTTCCGCTCGCTCCGCTCGGGCGCGATCGCCGACCAGTTCTTCATCAACAACATGCCCGCCTTCGCCTACCAGCACACCTACTCGCTGGCGTCGATGTATCCCTACGCCACCCAGGCGGCCGGCGGAGAATGGGCCTTCGAGGGCAACTTCGCCTACAAGTTCCCGCGCAACACCCCGCTCGGCGGAAAATACGGCACCAAGATCACGTTCAACGCATCGGTGATCCTCGGCCTCGACAAGAGCTACTACTACAAGGAGGATCTCATCGGCGCCCCCGGATCGACCCAGTATGGCACGGACGGATACACCAGCGCGTTCTTCAAGATGGGACAGCGCTACTATGAGGACTACAACATCCAGATCGAGAAGAAATTCTCGCGCGTGTTCAACATGACGTTCATGTATATGTTCCAGCGCTACAACAACGCTGTCCTCAAGACATCCGAGGAGGGAGACAAGACGATCTACAGCAACATCTTCGTCTACGACGGACGCTACCGCCTCTCGAACAAGTTCATCCTCCGCACCGAACTCCAGTATCTCCACACACGCCAGGATCTCGGACAATGGGTCTACGGCCTCGCCGAACTCGCATGGCTGCCCTACATGATGTTCTCCGTCTCGGACCAGTGGAACACGTCGCACGGCACCCACTACTACATGGCGGCCATCACCGGCAACTATAAGGCCAACCGCCTGATGGTGAGCTACGGCCTGACACGCGCCGGCTACAACTGCTCCGGAGGCGTGTGCCGCTACGTGCCCGCCACCAAGGGTTTCCAGATTTCTTACAACTACACATTCTAAAGCACTCAGAAAAAAAGATGAAGATAAAATCGCTTTTCGCAGCGGCGCTCGCCCTGCTCACCCTCGCGGGCTGCGACCAGGTGAAGGAGAATGACCGCTATGTGGCCGTGGAGGGTGAGATAAGCTCCACCCGCGTGGTGCTTCTCGAAGACTTCACCGGCCAGCGCTGCACCAACTGCCCCAACGCACACCGCACCGTGCAGCAGATCAAGGAACGCTACGGCCACCAGGTGGTCTGCGTCAGCATCGGCAGCGGCGCCCTGGGCATTGCCTTCCCCCGCGGACTCAAGACCCAGCAGGGCGAGAAATATGCCGTGGCCGCCGGAATCACCACGTGGCCTTCGGGAATCGTGAACCGCGCCACCTCGCCGCTCGACTACGGCGACTGGATGGGTTCGGTCAAGACCGCGCTCAAGAATGACCCCAAGGTGCTTCTCTCGCTCGACGCCAGAATAGCCGACGGCAAGGTAAGCGTATCGGCCGAGATGGATCCTAAGGAGAACATCAACGGCAGCCTCCAGCTCTGGCTGGTGCAGAACGACGTGATAGCCTCGCAGCTCGACAACGGCACCGAGATCGCCGACTATTCCCATCAGGATGTGTTCCGCGCATGTATCAACGGCCAGAACGGCGAGACAGTCAGCCTCGTGGCCGGAGAGAAGAAGACCATGACCGGCGAGCTTGCCATCGATTCCCGCTGGACCGGCGGCGACTTTGTGGTGGTAGGCTTAGTCTACGACGGCACCGGCGTGCTTCAGGCAGCCGAGGTCCACGCCAGATAACCACTGACAGCAGAATATAATCCTCCGGGCTGCCTTCCCCGCGGAACGGAGTCCGGAGGACAGAAACAGAAAACTAACTAATTAAATCCAATAATCGTATGAAAAAAATCTACGCACTTGCAATCGCAGCCGCATGCTGCCTCGGCGCCAACGCCCAGGATCTCTATTTCACCGTAAACGGCGTGAAAGTTGATAATGGCGCATCCATTGACCTCACTAACGATATCGAGGATCAGGGAAACGGTTTCTACCAGTATGTGCCCCACCTCTACGTAGTTTCGACAAAGACCGGCACAGCTAACCTGAAGATTGACAACGACCACACAACCGTAGCCCCCGAACTGGACGCCGACTGGGTTTACGGTGCTGAGTTCTCATTCTCCGCCTGCGCCTTCGGTGCATGCAAACCGATCGCCAGCGGCGGCATTCTCGAAGAAACGGGCACTCTGAACGCCAACGATCCTTTCGACATGCAGGCTGAGTTCGTTCTCTCGCTCGGCGAGAAAGAGGTTCTCGGCAACCTTAACGTGGACGGCAAGGTTATCGTAACAGCCACTATGGGCAGCGAGACAGCCACAGTCACTCTTACCGTGAAGAGAGACTATGCCGGCGTTGACGGCGTGGAGATCGACGAGAACGCTCCCGCCGAGTATTTCGACCTCCAGGGCCGCAAGATCGCCAACCCCGAGAAGGGCCTCTACATCGTGCGCCAGGGCAACAAGGTGAGCAAAGTTATTCGTTGAGTACGAAGTACTGAGTACTGAGTACAAAGTAGTGAATGCATCGAAAGCGCGGATTCCAGCCGGGATCCGCGCTTTCTAATTAAGAATCTGCAAATACTGAGGAGGGAGTACGTAGTTCTGAGTACAAAGTTTTGAGGATTAAGTATTGAGTTGTAAGAAGCAAAAAGTAAACCTATCAGTTGCATTTTATCTAGTTATTTCTTAACTTTGCAATAATTAAAGTGTTTATAAAATATGAAATTTGTAAGGATTATTCCTAAATACAACCATTTATGGGCTGTCAAGTCTCCAGATGAAGAAGCTGATGAGTTAACACTTTTGTTCCGTAAGTGGAACAATGCTGAATACTTGTTAGATTTTTTTATGGAGAATTTTGATGATCTTAAAAGTTTCTTCAAGATTGAACGCCTCGATCAGGCCGTAGAAGATACTCTTGAAGATGCGGAAGCTCTTGAAGAAATGGTTCTTGATTTTCCTTACACAGAGAACCTTGATGAGCTGTTCAAGCCTTTGGATATTACGGACACCAGAATGTCAGAATTAACAAGAGAGAAAGCCCGTAACTGGGATAGAGACACCCACGCGAGTTGGCTCAGGATTTATGCGATAAGGCTGGAACCAAATGTATATGTCGTTACGGGCGGCGCAATCAAATTGAGCCGAACCATGCAGGAACGTGAGCATACGGCACTCGAACTTGAAAAGCTCAACCTCTGCAAGGCTTTCCTGAAAGCCAATGGCGTTTTCGACCAAGACAGTTTTGTTGAACTCACTAATGAAGAATAATATGGCAAGCAAGGCAATCAAATTTTTAGAGGCTCATCAAAGTAAGACACCGTCGCGCTTTGCAGAAGAGGCAACCTGGCGCAAAGAAAATGCAAGCTGGCTTCGTTGGTCGCGTCAACTTGCTGTTACTCTAATCGGTTACATGCAGGATAACGGGATGAAGCGTGCTGACCTCGCTTCTAAACTTGGAGTTACACCCCAATATGTCAGCAAACTGCTTTCAGGCACTGAAAACCTCAGCTTCAAGAGCATAGCCAATATCGAAGAAAAGTTAGGCATTTCCTGTTTAGCCATTTGTAAGGGTTAAGTCTAAGTACGAAGTACAGAGGATTGAGGATTGAGGAACAAAACTTCATACTCATCTTGGGTTGAAAAGTGTATTTTTTCGTTGCTAATTTGGGTTGAAAAGTGTGGTTTTTTATCCTGAAAATGGATTGAAAAGTGTGAATAATGCTTTGTTGTAGTATATAAAAGACTATATACCAACACCTTGCATCCAACAATAAATATTCTATTACGACAACCGGTCGCGGGGCGAGGTGGACTATCTGATCGACGATTTTGAATCGCTTTCCGTAGTCCCCGTGGAAGTCAAATCCGGAAAGGACTACAAGCGACACAGCGCCCTGTCGAGGTTTGTGGCCACTCCCGACTACGGGATCAAGAGAGGGGTGGTGCTTTCCAATGACCGGAAGGTGGAAACGGCCGGAAAGATCGTCTACATGCCCGTATATTACTCAATGTTTCTCGGGACTTCGGCTGAAGGCCGGGAAATACTGATCTGAGCGCGTTTCGGCAGCCGGACGATAGAAGTTACAAGCAGGGACAGAAACGGCGCGAGAGGGGCTTAAAATGACCTGAACAGGGATTGTCAGTCAAACAACGATGTCTGACGTCCGGGGTGTGAGCGGTGGAGATGCTCGTAGGCGAGATCCGTAACCTCGCGTCCGCGCGGCGTGCGCTTGATGAATCCCTCCTTGATGAGAAACGGCTCGTAGACTTCCTCGATAGTCCCGGCGTCCTCGCCGAGGGCTGTGGCGATGGTGGTGAGTCCCACCGGGCCGCCTTTGAATTTGTCGATGATGGTGAGCAGGATCTTGTTGTCGATCTCGTCGAGTCCGTAGCGGTCTATGTTGAGCGCCTCAAGGGCCGAACGCGCTATCTGGATGGTGATCGACCCGTCGCCTACCACCATCGCGAAATCCCTCACCCGGCGCAGAAGCGCGTTGGCGATGCGCGGAGTGCCACGCGACCGGAGCGCGATCTCAAGCGCGGCCTCGTCGGAGATCCCTACCTTGAGCAGTCGGGCCGAGCGTCGGATGATGCCGCAAAGCACGTCGTGGCCGTAATATTCCAGATGGCAGTTGATGCCGAAACGGGCGCGGAGCGGGGCTGTGAGCAGTCCGCTGCGCGTGGTGGCCCCGACAAGGGTAAAGGGGGCGAGGGTGAGCTGGACGCTCTTTGCGCCGGGGCCTTTGTCGAGCAATATGTCGATGCGGTAATCCTCCATCGCGGAATAAAGATATTCCTCCACTATGGGATGGAGCCGGTGGATCTCGTCGATGAAAAGCACATCGTGGGGCTCAAGGCTCATGAGGATCCCGGCCAGATCGCCGGGCTTGTCGAGTACGGGACCCGACGTAACCTTGAAGCCGACGTTCATCTCGTTGGCCACGATGTTGGAGAGCGTGGTCTTCCCGAGCCCGGGCGGGCCGTGGAGAAGCGTATGGTCGAGGGGTTCGCCGCGCAGTATGGCCGCCTTGACGAAGATGCGCAGATTGGAGATTATCTTCTCCTGACCGGCAAAATCGTCGAAAGCAAGAGGGCGCAGCGCGCGCTCGAAATCGTTGTCGGATTCGGGGCGCGGACCGCTCTGGCTGCGGATGTCGTATTCCTCTGTGTCCATGATAGTGCAAAGATAGGCATTTTTCATTTATTGGCAAAATGATCGGCTATGAGCCTCGCCTTTGCCTTTCCCACCACCGCCGCCACTTCCTGCTCGGAGGCGGAGCGAAGACGCCGCAGACTGCGAAAATGACGCATCAGTGCCTCGGCCGTGATCCTGCCTATCCCTTTTATTTGATTTAATTCACTGGTTGTCTGCGACTTGGATCGTCTGAGCCGGTGGTGTGTGATTCCAAACCGGTGGGCTTCGTCGCGAAGATGCTGTATCACCCTGAGACTCTGGCTCTTCTTGTCGATATAGAGAGGCGCCGTGTCGCCTGGGAAATAAATCTCCTCAAGACGCTTTGCGATCCCGACAAGCGCCACCTCGCCGCGTATGCCCATCTCGTCGAAAGCCTCCACGGCGGCGCTGAGCTGCCCTTTTCCGCCATCGACCACCACAAGCTGCGGAAGCGGCTCCCCCTCGGCCATCATGCGGGAATAGCGCCGGTGAAGCACCTCTTTCATCGATGCGAAATCGTCCGGCCCCTCCACGGTCTTGATGATGAAGTGGCGATAGTCGCGCTTCGACGGCTTGCCGTTGCGGAACACCACGCAGCTCGCCACTGGATTCGTCCCCTGGATATTGGAGTTGTCGAAACATTCGATGTGGCGCGGCTCGACGCTGAGCCGGAAATCCGACTTCATCCGCTCCATCAGCCTGCTCACCCCGCGCTCGGGATCGAGCGCCTCGGCGGCCTTCTCCTTGTCGGCCATGAACTGCCTCACGTTTTTCATACCCACGTCAAGAAGCTTGCGGCGGTCGCCACGCTGGGGCACGATAAACTCCACTCCGGCGAATTCCACATCGGGGACAAACGGGACGATCACTTTCGAGAACTCACGGCTGAACCGGCGGCCGATCTCCACAATGGCCATCGAGAGGATCTCCTCGCGGGTCTCCTCAAGACGCTTGCGGAATTCAAGGTTCAGACTCTGGACCACTGCGCCCCGATGCAGATGCATGAAGCATACGTAGGCCGAATCGCCGTTCTCATCGTAGGCGAACATATCCATCTCCCCCACTTCGGAGGCGCCGATCACGCTGCGGGAATTGTAGTTTCTGACAGCCTCGTATTTCTCTTTCACAACCTGCGCCTCCTCGAATTTCCATTGCTCGCTCAGTTGGCCCATCTCGTCGAGAAGCATCCTTTCGAGCTGCACGGTGTCGCCGTTGAGAATCTGGCGCACTTTCTCCACCAGCATCCCGTATTCACCGGGCGACATGCGCCCGCAGCAGCAGCCTCCGCATTTCCCGATATGATAGTCGAGACAGAGACGGTATTTCCCCCGCGCCACCCCTCTTTCATCGAGAGGATGGCGGCAGGAGCGCAAGGGGAATATGTCGCGGATGAGCTGAAGCACCACTTTCGCCGACTGGAGGTTGCTGTAGGGTCCGTAATAGCGCCCGGCCTCGGTCTTGGTGCGGGTCATGAACACGCGGGGAAAAAGCTCTTTCGTAACCACGATCCAGGGATATGACTTGTCGTCCTTGAGCAGGACATTGTAGCGTGGCTGGTATTCCTTGATCATGGCGTTCTCCAGATGGAGAGCATCTTCCTCGGAGCCTACCACGATGAAGCGCATATCGACGATGTTTCGCACAAGCAAATTTGTCCGCGTGGAATCGTGGCGGCGGTTGAAGTAGGAACTCACCCGCCTTTTCAGACGCTTCGCCTTGCCGACGTAGATCACTTTCCCGTAGCGGTCCACATACATGTAGACTCCCGGGGAATCGGGCAGATCAAGAATCTTCTGCCTCAACTGCTTTCCGGGACGGTTGTGAAGAAGATCCTCCCGCGTCCGGTCCGGTGTGATCTCAAGCTGAAATCCCCCGAATTCATCGATGAGACGTCCGGCTCCGGCTATCCGTTCTTCCGCGGCAGCATCAGGCTCTCCACCGCCGGGAAGACTTTCATTAAGGTTTGATTTCTGATCGGTCATATCTGGATAACGGGGTTTCACGGCAATTGTTTCAACTGTCCGCAGTCTGAGCCGTGGAAAAACGATTCCGGTTCCATGCGGCAGACAGCCGAACGATAGCTGCCATCTCCGATGGAACCGGATAAAATACGCCTGTCTGCTCGGGACCGGCGCGGTCAGTATTTCAGAAGAGATGTGATCTCAACATCCTTCGGAAGATTCTCGCGACCCTTGAGATCCGTAAGCTCCACCACGAAATTGATGTAGATTTTCTTCGGGTTCATCGATTTCACAAGCTCGTAGCACGCATTCATTGTGCCGCCGGTGGCGAGAAGATCGTCGTGAAGAACCACGACATCATTCTCCGTTATGGCGTCGCTGTGAAGCTCGATCGTGTCCACGCCATACTCTTTAGCGTAGGCCTTCTTGACAGTAACCGCAGGAAGTTTGCCAGGCTTTCTCGCAGGTACAAATCCGCATCCGAGGATATAGGCCATTATGCTACCGCCGATGAATCCGCGGGATTCGATGCCTACCACTTTCGTCACACCTTTGCCGACATACATATCCGAGATCATATCGCTCATGGAATGGAGCGCGTCGGGATTCTTGATCAAAGTTGTAAGATCGCGGAACATAATCCCCTTCGAGGGGAAATCGGGCACATCGCGGATAGCCTCTTTAAGCTGTTCGATAGTCATTGTGTGTTGGTTTTATTTATTGATATGTTATTGCTATAGAAAATAATGAAAACAATTTGTTCCACGTGGAACATTTTTAAGACAACCCTTTGATGTCAGATGCTTTAGCGGCCAAGCAGCAGAAGCAAAATGCTGACGTCGGCCGGCGAGACACCGGGTATTCTGGAAGCCTGGCCTATTGTGGCCGGCCTGATCTTCTCAAGCTTCTGACGCCCCTCGGTCGAGATGGCGTGGAGCGACGAAAAATCAATATCCGACGGAATCCTGACATATTCGAGGCGCGCCGCCTTGTCGGCAAGCTCGCGCTCCCGGCGGATATATCCTTCATACTTTATAAGAATCTCGGCCGCCTCCACTATCTCATCGCGCCGGGACTCCTCCACCCTTTCGATACGTTTTCTCAACGACGGGAGATGATCGGCGAGTAACGCGAAATTGAGCTGCGGCCGACGTATCAGTTCTATCAGACGCACCGAGGCTGAAAGCGGCGCGGTGCCGATTGAGCCGAAAAACTCATTGATATTATCATCTGCCTTGACAAGATGTCCGGCACACCACTCAATCAGTTCATCACGCTCCCTGCGCTTCGATTCCATGAGATTGAATCTTTCCTCGGTGGCCAGGCCTATCTCCCGCCCCTTCGGAGTGAGACGCATGTCCGCGTCATCCTGACGGAGCAGTATCCTGTATTCGGCGCGTGAAGTGAACATACGGTAGGGCTCGTCCACTCCTTTTGTTACGAGATCATCGATCAGCACGCCTATATATGCCTCGTCCCGCGAGAGAATGAACGGGTCCTTTCCTTTCACCGACAACGCGGCGTTAATTCCCGCCACCAGGCCTTGTCCGGCAGCCTCCTCATAGCCTGTCGTTCCGCATATCTGACCGGCGAAATAGAGACCTGAGACAGCTTTTGTCTCAAGCGTGTGGAGAAGCTGCGTAGGGTCGAAATAGTCGTATTCTATGGCATATCCGGGGCGATAAAGCGCCACCCCGGCGAGTGCCGGGATCATGGAAAGAGCGTCGAACTGCACTTTCCACGGGAGCGAGCTTGAGAAACCGTTCACGTAGAATTCCTCTGTGTATTCCCCTTCTGGTTCAAGAAAAAGTTGATGGCTCTCCTTGTCGGCGAAGGTTACTATCTTCGTCTCGATGCTGGGACAATAGCGCGGGCCTATGCTTTCAATCTGTCCATTGTAGAGCGGCGAATCGTCTAGATTATCTTTCAGCAGGGAGTGAACCTGAGGCGACGTGTGGACTATATAGCAATCGCGGGGCACGAGCGTGCGCCTTACCGACGGAAGAAACGAGAACTTATGGAAATCTCTCCTTACACGCGCTTTCCTCCCCCGCAGCCACGAGGGCTTGCCGTCGGCTGCGGCAGGTTCATTCTCCACCGCCTCCACCACATCATCGCCGCTCTGTATGCCGACAAGCGAACGGTCGATCGACCGGCCGTCGAGCCTCACCGGAGTGCCGGTTTTCATTCTTCCCGAGAGGAAACCGAGACGTGAAAGCTGTGCTGAGATCCCGCCGTCGGCAGCTTCCGAGATTCTACCGCCGGGGATCCGGACCGGCCCGAAATGCATCAGTCCGTTGAGAAAAGTCCCGACAGTAAGCACCACGCGCCGCGCACGGAACGTGATCCCGAGCGCCGTTATGACCCCTGAGACAGCATGACGACCATCATCCTCCGGCGCATCGATAATCAGCTCAGACACAGTGTCCTGAAAGAGAAACAGATTGTCGGTAGAATCGAGAATCCGGCGCCACGTATCGATATATTTAGTGCGGTCGCTCTGCACTCTGGGCGACCAGACAGCGGGACCTTTCGATCTGTTGAGCATCCGGAACTGGATCGCCGTGAGATCGGCAACAACGCCCATCTGTCCGCCGAGCGCATCAATCTCCCTGACAATCTGACCTTTGGCAATACCTCCGACGGCAGGATTACACGACATCTGGGCTATCCGGTTCATGTCGCTCGTCAGAAGAAGCGTCCGGCAACCCATATTGGCGGCAGCCACAGCGGCCTCACAACCGGCATGTCCGGCACCCACCACTATCACATCATAATCATAGCGCATAGCTCAAACTGTTGATAAACTGTTATTGCTCAGGCAAACGGGGGATACATTCCGAGAGCCGCGTTCTCATTCATTTCCATTATCTCGCGTTCGCCGGGACCTTTGTCGTCGATTCCGCATAGATGGAGTACACCGTGCGCTATGACACGCAAAAGCTCACGGTCATAGCTCTCGCCGACGAGCGCCGCATTGCTCCTCACCGTGTCAAGAGAGATCAGGACATCGCCGGAAACGCGGCCGGCACCAGTGTAGTCGAACGTGATCACATCCGTATAATAATCGTGTCCGAGAAATTGCCTGTTTGTTGAGAGGATCTCCTCGTCGCCACAAAAGCAATAGTTCACATTCCCCATCGCATATCCGTGGCTGCGGGCTACCGCTTCGAGCCACCTGCAAACTTTCTCCTTATCGATCGGAGGCATCTCCACCCCGTCGGTCTGAAATGTAATCATTTTAAGAAGCAATCTACACGTATGCCGGAACGGGGCATACTCAGTTGTTGTAAATAAAAAAACAATAGCAATCCGGAATTAAAACAAACTTCCGGAATGCGACAGTTCAGACTACAAAAATACAAAAAATCCGTGCCATCCGCAAGTCAGCCGCATATTTTGCCCAGCCGCATATTTTCTGACAGAATTTTCCAAACATCCTCAAACGGGATTATTTGCTTTATTTTCATAATTTTAACCGGAGATAATCAAATTTATAGGCCACTGAGAATTGATTTTTTAGAATCCACCGTGCAGCAGGAGGCAAATACAGCAATCATACGCGCCCGATATTTTAAACAATTTTACGGAATTTTCAAAAGCAGTCCATTCAACCATACAGAAGGGAAAACCGTTTACACAACAAACACAATCTTATGGATATCGACAGCAAGACACGCGCCGAGGCGGAAATCTCGAAGAAAGCCGCCGAAGTCAGTGTGGCCGCAGCGCGCGACGCTGCAAAAAACGAATACAACACTATTGAATCACGAGCCGACGAAGCTCTATTAAAAAATGAAACTATGATGGAAAACACTAAAAAGAACCTCGCCGACAAAGCTGAGGAAATGAAAGAGAAAGCAGAAGGCCTTATGGGTGGACTTAAAGAAAAGACAGCCGACCTGCTCGACAAGGGCGCCGCCAAGGCTTCCGAACTCGCCGACAAGCTCGGAAAGAAATAAACAAAGGTCTTACAACTAAGCGTCCGGGATTTTTTGCTACATGCATGGAAATCCCGGATTATTTGTATGCCTACCGGCCACGACATAACAGCGTTTTCTCATTTTTTTTTCGTATTTTTGCATCGGATAAGCAAAAGAGACATGAGAATAGGCTACGACGGAAAACGCGCTGTGAACAATCTCACCGGATTAGGCAACTACTCCCGCCTCGTGGTGGAGTCGCTCGCCAGACGGTTTCCCGACGAGACCCTGCTCATGTATGCCCCTGCCGCACGCAATAACCCCAGACTCGCCCCGCTGCTCGAACTCCCCAACGTGGAGCTGCGTCTGCCCGAGGGGAACGGCATTCTTTCCAAAGGAGCGGTATGGCGCACTTTCAGCATCCCGCGCCAGCTTAGAAACGACCGCATAGACCTTTTCCACGGACTGAGCAACGAGCTTCCGCTCACAATACGCAATTACGGGATCCCCTCCGTAGTAACTATCCACGATCTCATCTACCGCCGGCTTCCGGAATGCTACACACTGCCCGACAGACTGATCTACGATTTCAAATACGGAATGTCGTGTCGCATAGCGGACCGTATCATAGCCATCAGCGAACGCACAAAAGCCGACATTGTGGATCTCTACCGCATAGACCCCGGCAAGATCGACGTCGTATATCAGGGTTGCGCCGACTCATTCAAGCGTCCCGCCCCGCAGCACACGCTGAAAACCACACGCGAGAAATATCGCCTTCCGAAACGCTATGTCATTCAGGTGGGCACCATAGAGATGCGCAAAAACCTTGAACTTACCGTAAAGGCCATGCAGACGCTCCCGGGCGACGTGCATCTCGTGGCCGTGGGCAAAGACCGAGGCTATCTCTCCAGAGTCAGAAAAATCGCCGCACAATGCGGTGTGGCCAACCGTCTGCACATACTCTCCGACGTTCCCTTCAGCGAACTGCCGGCTCTCTATCAGCAGTCCTCGGCCGTGGCCTACCCCTCCCGCTACGAAGGCTTCGGCATCCCTGTGCTTGAAGGACTGGAGAGCGGAAAACCGGTCGTGGCCGCCACGGGGTCATGCCTGGAGGAAGCCGGAGGCGAGGCGGCATTCTATGTGAATCCCGACAATCCCCGCGAGATGGCCGAAGCCTTGCGGACAGCCCTGACGGAAAGTCCGGCGCTCGTGAGCCGCATAGCCGTCGGGAAAAGACACGCCTCGCGCTTCAACAACGCCGACGTGGCCTCGAAAATGGCCGACGTCTACGCACGCACCCTGAGAGCCACCGGGCAATAAGGCGCCATTCCATCCTCCGCCTAAGGCGGCTATGTCTATAACTTTTTATGTAAAAAAATCTGAAAAAAGATATTTCCTCCTGTAAACTATTTGCAATTTTAACTAACTTTACAGACTTTTCCCAATCTTCATGCGAATCAATAGCTTGTAAAAGGATGGAAACACCGACATATCATATTCCCGCCCTGCTTCCCGAAGCGATCGACGCGCTCCGGATAAAGCCTGACGGCACATATATCGACGCCACTTTCGGCGGCGGCGGCCATTCACGCGCCATCGCCGGATGCCTCGGTGAGAAAGGACGTCTTTTCGGATTTGACCAGGACATGGACGCCAGAGCCAACGCCCTGGACACGCCACAGTTTACATTTGTATATTCCAACTTCCGGTATATCGCAAATTTCATGCGATTTTATGGCGCAGACAAAGCCGACGGAATCCTGGCCGACCTCGGCGTCTCCTTCCACCATTTCGACCAGGCCGACCGCGGATTCTCTTTTCGCGCCGACGCTCCGCTCGACATGCGGATGAACCAGTCGGCAAGCCGCACAGCCGCCGACTTCATAGCCGAAGCCGACCGTAAGCAGCTGATCGGCATACTCGGCGCGTTCGGCGACCTCAAACGGCCCGTACCCGTGGCCGACGCCATAATCGCCGCGCGAGAAAAAAGTCCGATACTGACCACCGGGCAGCTTCTCGCAGCCGTGGAGAAATGCATCAATCCCCGGCAGGAGAAAAAGGAACTGGCCCAGATATTCCAGGCTCTGCGCATCGAGGTAAACGGCGAAATGGACGCCCTCGAGGAGTTTCTTCAGGCCACGGCCAAAGTCCTCAGACCGGGCGGCAGACTCGCCGTGATCACATACCATTCGCTCGAAGACAGAATGGTGAAAAACTTCATGAAGAGCGGCAACATAGGCGGAGTGGTAGAGAAAGACTTCTTCGGGCGCGTATCCTCGCCCTGGAAACTGATCACCCGATCCCCGATCGTCCCCTCGGACCAGGAGATAGAGCGAAACCCGCGTAGCCGGAGCGCGAAGCTCCGTGTGGCCGAACTCACAGCCGACTGATCCCGACTCAAACGAATACTTCCAATAACGATTCATCCGACCAATCTCTTCGTCATGGCCGACACCACACAAGACAACAGCATCAGTAATCCCGGACAGGCATCCCGGCGACGCATACCCGGGCTGGGATGGTTCAGGGAGCTGCGCTACGGCCGCTCCGTCTCGATCGACTTCTTCCGGCGCAACGCCTGGCTGCTCATCAGCATCCTCGTGGCGCTGCTCGCCCTCATGGGACTCCGCTACAAGACCAAGACCAAGATGCAGCAGATCAAGACACTCGAACGCGAACTTGTCCGCGCCGAAAGCGCCAAACTTCAGGAAAAGGCCGAATACATGTCGCTCATCCGCGAGTCGGAGATGCAACGTCTGTCCGACCAGCGCAACCTCGGGCTGACATTCCAGGAACAGCCACCCTACACACTGACCTACGAGAAAGACTGACCACCCCGGCTCTACCCTCATCACCTTTCCATCGCAAATGACTGCCAGAAACAAGAAACGCAACAACAACAAGACACAGATCCTGCTCCGCTACACCATCATCTCGCTCGGACTGCTGCTGGTGTCGCTCGCCGTGATCATAAAGCTCTTCGAAGCCACCGTCGTCGACGCCGGGGCATGGAACGAGCGCGCGCGCAAGGAACTCTCCAAAGTGAGCAAGATAGCCCCCGAGCGGGGCAACATCCTCGCCAGCAACGGCAACATCCTTGCCTGCAATCTGAAGGTCTACGACATAATGCTCGATCTGCGCCACAACAAGATAGCCAAGCTACGCCAGATCCCCTGGCAATCAGTGGATTCCCTCGCCGACTCGCTCGACAGATATTTCCCCCGCCGCGCCGACCTCAACGCCCATCCCGACACTTTTGCCAAATACACCTGGCACAAGAAGCTGCGCGAGGAGCTGGAGAAGGAACCCGGAAAAAGAAGGTCTAATCTCCGCATAGCGGCCAAACGCTCCCTCGACGATTTCGAGCAGGTGCGCAATTTCCCTTTCCTGCGCGATTTCAAAGGCTCCGGATTCAGGATCCCTGTCTATAAAAACGCACGCGACATCAGGATCTACCCTTACGGAAAAATGGCCTACAGATCGATCGGACGAGTCAACGAAAGCTTCGAGACAGGCGAATTCCACGGATATTCGGGGCTGGAGAAAGACCTCGACTCCCTGCTCTACGGCCAGCCCGGACTCACCAAGAAAGTGGCCCTGACAAGCGGCATCACCAACTGGACCGACAAGCCCCCGGTCAGAGGCTACGACATTGTCACCACTATCGACATCGACATCCAGGACATGCTCGAGCAGGAGTTGCTTAAAGTCTGTCAGGAAGCACGCGCCGAATGGGGCACGGCCATCATCATGGAGGTGGAGACCGGAGAGATCAAGGCCATCAGCAACATCGAGCTTCTCTCCGACGGATCCTACGGCGAAGCGCTCAACCGCGCCGTGATAGCCTATGAGCCGGGGTCGGTCATGAAGCCCATATCGCTGATGATCGCTTTCGAGGACGGGCTGGTCAAGACGGTCAACGACATGGTGGACTGCAGCCCCTTCCAGCGCACGTCCGATCCCCACGGAAGCGGCCCGAAAAACATGAAGCAGGTGATCGAGCAATCGTCCAACACCGGCATATCCCGCGTCATATTCAGAGGCTATGCCTCCGATCCGTCAAAATTCCACGACCGTCTCGCCTCGATCGGATTCTTCGAGCCGATGCGCTCCGGAATAGCCGACGAGGAGCGTCCCCGAGTAAGGAAACTCCTTCCGAAAGACTCCAGAGGCAACAACATCACCATGACAGCCCGCCATCTCGACCTCGCACGCCAGGCCTACGGCTACAACACGATGATCCCGCCGATCTACACGATAGCATATTACAATGCGATCGCCAACAAAGGGAAAATGGTGCGTCCCCATCTCGTCCGCTCCCTGCGCGACGAACACGGACGCGACTCAGTGGTCAAGGCCGGCTACATCCGGGAGCATGTATGCTCCGAGGAAACGGCCGAAAAGGTGAAGCAATGCATCCGGGAAGTGGTGTGGGGATCACACGGCACAGCACGGCTCGTGCAGGACGACCGGGTGGAGATAGCCGGAAAGACCGGCACGGCCTATCCGGTGGAAGGAGGCGTCTACAATCACGCCAAGCGCCGGTATGCGTTCGCCGGATTCTTCCCCTACTCCGAACCGCGCTACACGTGCATGGCACTCGTGATGGGACCTTCGGGCACAAGCGCCAACCGCACTTCCGGCCAGATAGTCAAGAACATCGCGCTCAAGATGTATAGCCGTGGAATGCTCGGCAACTCCTCCAACTACGCCCAGGAGCGCTCAGCCACCACTCCCCTGCTCGCCGCCTCCACCTCCTCGTCGGACTCCCGTCTGAGCAAAGCGATCGGGGCAAGCCGCGCACGCAAGATCTCCGCAGCCTCGGCCACGGAGCCTGGACTCGTGCCCGACGTCAGGGGATATGACGCGCCGTCGGCCATACGCATCCTGGAGAAAGCGGGACTCAACGTCCGCGTCAGAGGATCAGGCCGTGTAGCCTCCCAGTCGGCCGCCCCGGGATCACGCTTCCGGCGCGGCGACAAGATCACCCTCTCGCTCCGGATATGATTCAATAGGAGGATTGACACATTATTAAAGTTTCTAAAACCCTGGGACGCCGGGTTGCAGAAGTCGGCGAAAAAACTTAATTTTGTAAGTTTTTCCTCCCGCATCATCGCATCAGGAGACCAACAAAGCCATAAAGAAACACTATAACACTCAATAACAGATAGATGGAGAAATTATCACGTCTTCTAACAGAGATAGAGCCGATTGAAGTGATCGGCGATACCGACAAGAACGTAGTCAGCCTCGAAAGCGATTCACGCAAGGCGGTAAAAGACGGAATGTTCGTCGCCGTCAGGGGGGTTACCACCGACGGACACAAATATATCCCCGTAGTGGCAAGCAATCATGTCGGCGCCATCGTCTGCGAAGAACTGCCGGCATCGCTCCAGAAAGGGGTTACATATATCCGCGTAGCCGACTCGGCCGTGGCCCTGGGCAGGCTTGCCTCGGCATGGCACGGACACCCCTCGGCAAAACTGCGCCTCGTCGGCGTAACCGGCACCAACGGAAAGACCACCACCGCCACTCTCCTCTACGAGATGGCCCGGCTCGAAGGCTACAAGGCCGGACTGATCTCCACGGTGTGCAACTATATCGAAGGGCGTGCGATCCCGACCACACACACCACACCGGATCCGCTCACGCTCAACGCATTGCTCGCAGAGATGGTGGAGACCGGTTGCGACTACGCATTCATGGAAGTCAGCTCCCACGCCGCCGAGCAGCACCGCATCGCCGGACTGACATTCGCCGGAGGTGTATTCTCCAACCTCACCCGCGACCATCTCGACTACCACCACACCGTAGACAATTACATGCGCGCCAAGAAGAAATTTTTCGACATGCTTCCGGCCGACGCGTTCGCACTGATCAACGCCGACGACAAATCTGGCCGGTTCATGGTGCAGAACACCAAGGCTCGCATCTTCACATATTCGCTGCGCAACGACGCCGATTTCCGCGGAAAGATCATCGAGACACGGCTCGACGGAACGCTGCTCCAGCTCAACGGACGCGACGTCGAGGTGCAGTTCACCGGACGCTTCAACGCCTACAACCTGACGGCCGTCTACGGTGCCGCCGTGCTGACAGGCTTTGATCCGGAGGAGGTGCTGGTCAACATGAGCCGCCTTGTCCCCGTGGCCGGACGGTTCCAGACATTCCGCTCCCCGAAAGGGATCACCGCCATCGTGGACTATGCCCACACCCCCGACGCGCTTGTCAACGTACTCGACACGATCCGCGAGATCGTCGGCGCCGGAGGGATGATCACCACAGTGGTCGGCGCCGGAGGAGACCGCGACCACGGCAAGCGCCCGCTGATGGCACAGGAAGCGGCGTGCCGCAGCGACAGGCTCGTGCTGACAGCCGACAATCCGCGCACCGAAGCTCCCGAGGCCATAATCGCCGACATGAAAGCCGGACTGAGCGACAGCGAGATCCGCCGCACACTCGTCGTGGCCGACAGACACGAGGCCATCCGGACCGCCATCCTGACTGCCCGCGAGGGAGAAGTCGTCCTCGTGGCAGGCAAAGGCCACGAGACGTATCAGGAGATCAACGGCATACGCCATCATTTCGATGACAGGGAGGAAGTAATGGCCGCCCTCGGATCGCTCTGACCACCATAGAGTTACTTATTAACAAAATCTCTTATGCTATACGCTCTTTTCCGCCATTTTTCCGAAAGCGACTTCCCCGGACGCCATCTGATGGACTACATCACTTTCCGCTCCGGCATCTCGCTCGCGCTGGCCATGCTCTTCGCCCTCGTGTTCGGACGGATGATCATCGACCGTCTGCAACGCCGCCAGATCGGGGAGACCGTCCGCAATCTCGGTCTCGAAGGACAGATGAAGAAAACCGGGACGCCGACTATGGGAGGAATAATCATAATCCTCTCCATCCTCATCCCCTGTCTGCTGATGGGAAACCTCTCCAACGTCTACATGATCCTCATGCTCGTGGCCACGATATGGATGGGATCGATCGGATTCCTCGACGACTACCGCAAGCTCAAATACCACAACAAGGAGGGACTCAAAGGGAAATACAAGATCACCGGCCAGGTGGGGCTCGGACTGATCGTGGGCATCACCATGTGGCTGTCGCCCGACGTCGTGATGCGACAGAACATGGAGATCGTCAACCAAAGCAGCCAGGAGGTGGAGATCGTCCACCAGCCTACCGAGCAGAAGACCCCGCAGACCACCATCCCTTTCGTCAAGAACCATAATTTCAACTACGAATGGCTCACATCCTGGGTCGGCGACAAGCACACGCAGGAGACACTCGGCTGGATCGTGTTCGTCTTCGTGGTCATCTTCGTGGTTACGGCCGTCAGCAACGGAGCCAATCTCACCGACGGACTCGACGGACTCTGCGCCGGGACCTCGGCCATAATCGGGGTGGCCCTCGCCATCATGGCCTATCTCGGCGGCAACGTGATCTATTCGGGCTATCTGAACATCATGTATATCCCCGGATCGGAGGAGCTGGTGGTCTTCGCCGGAGCCTTCATCGGCGCCCTGATAGGCTTCCTATGGTACAACGCTTTTCCGGCCCAGGTATTCATGGGCGACACCGGATCGCTCACAATCGGAGGCATCCTGGCCGTATTCGCCATCCTTATCCGCAAGGAGCTGCTGATCCCCCTGCTGTGTCTGATATTCTTCATCGAGGACATATCGGTGATGCTCCAGGTGGGATGGTTCAAATACACCAAACGACGCTCTGGCACCGGACAGCGCATCTTCAAGATGACACCGATCCACCATCATTTCCAGAAGGCGGGCGAAGGTGCCGACTGCCTGATCCGTTTCCCTCGCAATCCGATCCCGGAATCAAAGATCGTGGTCCGTTTCTGGATCGTGGGCATACTGCTCGCAGCACTCACATTCGTTACTTTAAAAATCAGATAACAGGCTTTTACCCGTATATATGAAGAAACTTATCGTACTCGGAGGGGGAGAGAGCGGCGTCGGAGCCGCCATCCTCGGCAAAGTGAAAGGCTTCGACGTCTTCCTCAGCGACGCCGGCGCTCTCAAAGAGAGCTACCGCAGCCAACTCGTCAGCCACGCGATTGATTTTGAGGAGGGAGGCCACACCCCTGCCCGCCTGCTCGACGCCGACCTCGTGGTCAAAAGCCCCGGCATCCCCTCCACAGCCCCGCTCGTCAGGCAGTTCATGGAGAAAAATGTCCCGGTCATCTCGGAGATAGAGTTCGCCGGACGATATACGGATGCGAAAATGGTCTGCATCACAGGGTCGAACGGAAAAACCACAACCACCCTGCTGACATACCACATCCTCAGGCAAGCCGGACTCAACGTAGGCCTGGCCGGGAATGTGGGCAAGAGCCTGGCTCTCCAGGTGGCCTTCGAACACCACGACGTCTACGTGATCGAACTGTCGAGCTTCCAGCTCGACAACATGTATGACTTCAAGGCCGACATCGCCGTCATCATGAACATAACCCCCGATCATCTCGACCGCTACGACCATAAGATGGAGAACTATGTCGCCGCCAAATTCAGAATCCTCCAGAACCAGACCAAGGATGACTTCTTCATCTACTGGCAGGGGGATCCGATCGTGCGCCGCCAGATCGAGCAGATCCAGACCGAAGCCGTCAGGATGCCGTTCAACGAGACGGAGCTTCCCGACAGCGCGGCCTACGTGGACGACGGGATAGTCCGCTTCCGGACCCCGCAGGAGGTCTGGGAGATACCCCGCGACAACCTCGCCCTCCCCGGACTGCACAACCTCTACAACTCTATGGCGGCCGGCCTCTCGGCCACCCTGCTCAATGTCCGCAAGGAATGCATACGCCGGTCGCTCGAAGACTTCGAGGCCGTGGAACACCGTCTCGAATACGCCGGCACCGTCGACGGAGTGCGCTATATCAACGACTCGAAAGCCACCAACGTCAACTCCACATGGTATGCGCTCGAGAGCATGACCACCCCCACGGTCCTCATCCTCGGCGGCAAAGACAAAGGCAACGACTATTCGGAGATCCAGGATCTGGTCAGTTCCAAAGTCAAGGCGATCGTCTGCATGGGAGCCGACAATTCCAAACCGCTCGGCTTCTTCGGCGGCAAAGTGGCCGAGATCCGCGACACCCACTCCATGGCGGAGGCCGTGGCAGCCGCAAGAGAACTCGCCTCGCCGGGAGAGACAGTGCTGCTCTCGCCCTGCTGCGCGAGCTTCGACCTTTTCAAAAGCTACGAGGACCGCGGACGCCAGTTCAAGGATGCCGTCAAAGCCCTCGGATAAACCTTAAAGACACAAACTGAATGCCATCGATAAATCCCGCTACAGCCGACGCTGACGGACGTGTCGTGATCCGCGAGACAATAGACGGATCACCCGCCGGACAGGAGGAGAGATCCGCCGGCCGGACTCCCCGGTCGGCACCGCGCCCGATCAAAGCCACGCCGCGACGGGCCGACCCCTATATCTGGGGGATATATCTGTTTCTGCTGCTGATCTCGGTAGTGGAGCTTTTCAGCGCATCCTCCACCGAAGTGAAGGCGGCCAACGTCTACGCTCCCCTGATACGCCATTGCATCTTCCTCGGACTCGGATTCCTGATCGTGATCGGATGCCAGAAGGTGCATTATTCCATCTTCCGGAAACTGGCGTGGCCGCTCGCCCTGCTCTCGCTCGGTCTGCTGCTGGTCTCCACCCTCGCAGGAGTCGAGATCAACGGCGCCCAGCGGGCCATCCAGCTCGGACCGATCACTATCCAGCCGCCCGAGATCGTCAAGCTGACTGTGGTGCTGCTGCTTGCCGGCGTTCTCGCCCGCAACCAGATTCCGGGCGGGGTCAGCAAGAAAGGGATAGTCCTCTCGGGGATAATAGTGATGGTGTTCAGCATATTCGTGCTTCCCAACGGCCTGACCAACCTCATCATCCTCGTCGGATCGTGCCTGATCATGTTCGTCGTCGGCGGGATCAAGCTCTCCCAGATCGGGCTGATGCTCGTGATCTATGTGCTTTGCGGAGGAATGGCCTACATGGTTCGCTCGGCAAGCACGGCCGACAAGGAATTCGACGCCGTAGGCAGAACCGCAACCGAGATGGAGGCCGGCGCGAAAACTTCCGGCGTAACCGACCTGGGGCGCACCGGAACCCAGAAAAACCGTATAATGCGCCATCTCAAGGGTGTAACCCCGTCCGACACGATCGACGACCTCAACCGTCAGGTCATACTGTCGAAATTCGCCATGGCCCACGGCGGAGTGCAGGGGCGCGGACCGGGCAATTCCCGCGAGAGCGCACGTCTTCCGCTGGCTTTCTCCGACTATATCTATTCGATTGTGGTCGAGGACACCGGCATGATCGGAGGCGTCTGTCTGCTCGTGATCTATCTCTGCCTTATCGCCAGGGCGGGGATCGTGGCCTCCAACTGCACCAGGGCCTTTCCGGCGCTGCTGATCATGGGGTGCGCGTGCCTGATAGTGCTTCAGGCTCTGATCCACATGGCGATAGTTACCGGACTGGCGCCGGTCAGCGGACAGCCACTGCCGTTCATCTCCAAAGGAGGGACGTCGGTGCTGGTGATGTCGGCCGCCATAGGGATGATGCTCTCGGTGAGCAGATACGGCACCACCAAAGGTAACCGCCGCGAGCAACGCGCCGAGATGAGCCAGCTTCCCGAAGACCTTCAGGCCTCCAATCCGATGCAGATGTAGGACGGGCCTGGGAAAATTCCAGGGCGCGGTCCGGTAAGGAGCCTCGCCCGCAACATGATTTTTGAAATGAAAGAAAACAGACTCAGAGTTCTCATAAGCGGCGGAGGAACCGGCGGACATATCTTCCCGGCTCTCTCGATCGCCAACGAACTGCGGCGCAGGTGCGACGCGGAGATCCTCTTCGTCGGGGCGGAAGACCGCATGGAAATGGAGAAAGTCCCCGCCGCCGGCTATCCTATCAAGGGGCTACCCGTGGCCGGATTCGACAGGAAGCATCTTCTCAGAAACGTATCCGTGCTGATAAAACTGTGGCGCAGCATCTCCAGAGCGCGCCGCATTGTGAAAGATTTCAGACCCGACATAGCGATCGGCGTTGGCGGCTACGCATCCGGTCCCACACTCAAGGCCGCCCAGCGCGCCGGAATCCCCACCCTGATCCAGGAACAGAATTCATACGCCGGCGTAACCAACAAGCTTCTCGCCAAGAAGGCCGACCGTATCTGCGTGGCATACGAGGGGATGGAACGTTTCTTCCCCGGCTACAAGATAGTGATGACGGGCAATCCCGTGCGCGCCGCCCTGCTTGAGGAGAAATCCAAAGAGGAGGCCCGCTCAGGATTCGGGCTTGATCCGGGACGCCCGACGCTGCTCGTCGTAGGCGGCAGCCTCGGAGCGCGCACCCTCAACGAGGCCATGGAAGCCTCGCTCGACAAATTCACCGCGGCGGGAGTCCAGGTGATATGGCAGACTGGAAAGAATTTCGGCGACAGGGCAGAGAAAGCCGCAGCCGGAAAGAAAGGGATAGCGGTCATGAAATTCATCACCGACATGGCGGCGGCCTACGCTGCGGCCGACATCGTGGTGTCGCGTGCCGGAGCCGGTTCGATAAGCGAACTCGAGCTGCTCGGCAAGCCATGCATCCTCGTCCCCTCCCCCAATGTGGCCGAGGACCACCAGACCAAGAACGCCCTCGCGCTCGCCGACGCAGGCGCGGCGATACTGATCAGCGACGCCGACGCCCGCGGGAAGCTCACCGACACCGCGCTTGCGGCCATAGCCTCCCCCGAAAGACTCCGGGATATGGGCGACAGGATAAGCCGGCTGGCCATACAGGGCAGCGACCGCCTGATCGTGGACGAAGTGCTGAAGCTGACTAAGAGCTTGTTTAATAATAAATGTGAAAATCCCGGCGGTGTATCTTTGAGATAAATTTCTCGTTATGAGGAAGGAGTGATGCGGGCTTCACAAGCTCTAAATAACCGTAAAAGCAATGAAAAAGAGCATATTTTTTGTCGGGGCAGGAGGAATCGGGATGGCCAATCTCGAACGCTACTATCTTGCCAAAGGCTGGAGAGTGGCCGGATATGACCGCACACCCTCGCAGCTCACCGACTCGCTTCAGGCCGAAGGAGCGGAGATTTTTTTCGACGACGACCCCGCCCTGATCCCGCCGCAATGGCGTGATCCCGGGGAGACTACCGTGGTCTTCACCCCTGCGGTGCCGGCCGACACGCGCATAATGACCTATTTCCGCGAAAACGGATTCAGGATGATGAAACGCGCCGGGCTGCTCGGACAGATCACCCGCGGCACGGAGGCCATCTGTGTGGCTGGATCCCACGGAAAAACCACCGTCAGCTCCATGATCGGCCTCATCCTGCACAACACCGCGGCCGGATGCAACGCATTCCTGGGCGGCATCCTGCGCAACACCGGCAGCAATCTCCTGCTCTCCCCCGGATCGCGGCTGAGCGTGGTGGAGGCCGACGAATACGACCGCTCTTTCCATCATCTCACGCCGTTCATAGCCGTGGTTACATCCACCGACCCCGACCATCTCGACATCTACGGCGACGAAAGCCATTATCTCGAGGCTTTCGCCCATTTCACCTCCCTTATCCGTCCGGGAGGAACCCTGATCCTGCACACCGGCCTCAAGCTTGAGCCGCAAGTGGCCGAAGGGGTAAGGATCCTGACCTACAGCGCCCACGATCCCGAAGCGGACTTCCACGCCCGGAACATCCGCTACGAATCAGGCCGGCTCTATTTCGACCTCTCCACCCCCGGCGGCATCATAGAGAATGTGGAATCCGGAGTGCCGGTGGAGATCAACGTAGACAACTCCGTGGCAGCCGCGGCCGCCGCGCTGGCGGCCGGAGCCACTCCGGCGGAGGTAAAAGAGGGACTCGGGGCATTCATGGGCGCCAGACGACGCTTCGAGTTCTGGCTCCGTCCCGAAAGCGGAGGAACGCCCGTGCTTCTCGACGACTACGCCCACTCTCCCAACGAGGTGCGCGCCTCCATCGGCTCCGTCCGCAAGCTCTATCCGGGCAGGAAACTCAGCGTCATCTTCCAGCCGCACCTCTACACCCGCACCCGCGATTTCGCCGCGGATTTCGCCGACGCCCTCTCCGGAGCCGACGAAGTGATCATGCCCGAGATCTATCCGGCCCGCGAGAAACCGATTGCCGGCGTGGACTCGAATCTGATACTGGATCAGGTCAAATCGCCGGAAAAGAGATATTGCCCGCGCAAAGATTTGCTCGAATTGATAAAAAATCGTAACTTTGACATCCTAATGACCCTGGGAGCCGCCGACATCGACCGGCTGCTTCCGGAGATCAGCAGCATTCTCACAAGCCGATCCGCAACTCAACAATGATCAGAACCCTCGTCAAATGGCTGATACTCTTGGCGTTGATCGCCTCAGCCGTTGTCCTGACCGTCTGGGCCGGCCAGCAGGCCGACGCAGCCCTTTGCAAAGGGGTCGAGGTAGAGGTCGTAGGGGGCGACCCGCGCTCGGTATCCACCACCCAGCGCGGCGTCTACAACGAAGTGCTGCGGTTCGACAGCCATCTGCTCAGGAAACGGGCCTCGTCGATCAACACCCTCGCGCTTCAGACCCATCTGTCGCGCATCAGCAATTTCGAGAGCGTCCACTGCATGATGACCTCGAAAGGGAAACTGCGCATCACTGTGGTGCCGATGATCCCCGAACTCAGGGTGTTCGACGGCGACGACAGCTATTATGTCAACAAAGACGGCAAACGGATCAAGGCCGACGCCCGCTTCTATGCCGACGTGCCCGTGGCCCGCGGACATTTCACCGACAGATTTCCCGCCACGTCGATCCTGCCCGTCGTAAGGTTCGTCAGATCCGACTCGGCGCTCAGGAACATCGTGGCCATGTTCGAGGCACACTCCCCCTCCGACATAATGCTGATCCCCCGCATTGCCGGACACGTGGTGAACTTCGGCGACACACTCGACCTGGACCGGAAACGCCGCGCCCTGATGGCGTTCTACCGCAAGGTGATGCCCTACAAAGGCTGGGAGACCTACGACACGGTCTCGGTCAAATTCCGGGGACAGATCGTGGCCTCACGACGCGACAAAGGCCTGCCTCAGCATTCGGGCGTGGCCGAAGAGGAGGTGGATCTCGAGGAAGCAGCCCTCGCGGCCCACGCGGCCCCGGAGGCGGAAAGCCAGCCGCGGACCGACGCGGAAACAAATTGAACTGAAAGAAAACACTCATCCAGAACGGTGGAAAGATAAAGGAAAAGAACTTCATGACCAACGACCGGTACATAGCTGCCATCGAAATCAGCAGCTCCAAAATAATAGGCGCCGTAGGGCGCACACACCAGAGCGGACGGGTAGATGTACTCGCCGTGGAAAGCGAGCGCACCGAGGAATGCGTGGCGCTCGGCATGATCCAGAATCTCGAGGAGGCCGCCATGCGCATCCGTCGCGTGATCGACAAACTGGAGAAAAAGCCCGAGATCGCCCCGCGCAAGATCGCGGGGATGTATATCGGACTCTCCGGCCGATCGCTGCGCTCCATCACCGCAGACGCAAAAATCCATCTCCCCGAAGACACCGAGATCACCGACGAGATCCTCGACCGGCTGCGCGACAAGGCGCTCGGCTCGCTGACAGACAATTCGCTCGACGTGATCGACGCCGTCCCGCGCACTTTCAAGGTAGGCAACATCGAGACCCTCTCGCCCAAAGGCACCATCGGACAGGACATCTCGGCCACTTACGACCTGATTGTCTGCCGTCCGGAAATGCGCCGCAACATCAACCGCACGCTTCCCGAGAAACTTGGCATCCGCAACGAGGGCTTCATCGTAACGGCCATGTCCACAGGCCATCTGCTCCTCACTCCCGAGGAGAAACGCCTCGGCTGCATGCTCGTCGATCTCGGAGCCGAGACCACCACGGTCAGCATCTACAAATTCGGCCATCTGCAATTCTTCGCCACCATCCCTCTGGGAGGACGCAACATCACCCGCGACCTCACGAGCCTCAACATGCTCGAGGAACGTGCCGAAGACATAAAGCGCACGTCGGGCAACGCCATCCCCTCCGAATCGGCCGCGAGCATCAATCTCAACGGACTCAAACTCAGCGATGTCAGCAACATCATCGTGGCTCGGGCCGAGGAGATCGTAACCAATGTGTTCGAGACCATCAACCACGCCGGACTGTCGCAGAACGACCTTCCCGGCGGACTGGTGTGCATCGGAGGAGCCAGCAAGCTCAACGGCATCCTCGAACTGCTGTCGAACAAGAGCCGCCTGCCCGTCAGACGCGGCACTCTCCCCGCCTTCATCCGTCTCGAGGATCCGAAAGCATCATCGACAGACTGCATCGAGGTGGCGACCATCCTCTACGACGGAGCCTCGCTCAACGACGCCGAATGCCTTGAGGCGCCGCAGCGCGAAGGGATCCCGCCGACAGGAACCCCGAATCAGGAAGAGACGCCCGGCGACACCGGCGAGACTCCCCGCACCGATTCAGGCGCCAAGCCTTCGCAATCGAAATTCTGGAACAAGATCAAAAAGGGCATAGCCGGCTATTTCTCAGCCGAAGAGGACGAAACCGACCTCCTGTAAGACACGCCGCTCCCCTATCAATAACCATCTCTATCAATCTAATGATATGGACAACGACTTTCTCAACAACGACATAGCCGACGGCGCCAGCTTCCAGAGCAACGACTCCGAGGCGATCATAAAGGTGATAGGCGTAGGAGGCGGAGGAGGCAATGCGGTCAACTACATGTACCAGCAGAACATCCCCTTCGTCAATTTCGTCGTTACCAACACCGACAAGCAGGCACTCAACAAATCGCTCGTGCCCAACAAACTGATCCTCGGCTACGAGATCACCCACGGACTCGGCGCGGGCAACAAGCCCGACATCGGCCGCGCCTGCGCCGAAGCCTCGGCCGACGAGATCCGCAAACTATTCGACGACCAGACCGAGATGGTCTTCATCACAGCCGGCATGGGCGGCGGCACCGGCACAGGAGCCGCGCCAGTGGTGGCCCGGATCGCTCGCGAGGCCGGAATGCTCACCATCGGCATCGTTACCGTGCCGTTCTTCTTCGAGGGGGAAAGCAAGATCCTCAAGGCGCTCGACGGCGCCGAGGAGCTGAAGAAATATGTCGACGCCCTGCTGGTGATCAACAACGAGAACCTGGTGGAACTCTATAAAGACTACAGCATCTTCAACGCCTTCGAGAAAGCCGACGACACGCTCGCCAACGCGGCCCGATCCATTTCGGAGATCATCTCCGAGGAATGCTTCATCAACGTCGATTTCCAGGACGTCAAGACAATCCTCAAAGACAGCGGCACGGCCATAATCTCGACCGCCTACGGCGAAGGCGAACACCGCGTCAGCAACGCCATCAACAACGCCCTCCACTCCCCTCTGCTCAAACGCCACGACATCAAGACCTCGAAACGTCTGCTCTTCAAATTCTCGTGCGCCAAAGACGCCGAGCATCCCCTGAAAGCGAGCGAGATCGAGGACATCACCCGCTTCACCTCCGAACTCCCCTCGACGATCGACGTCAAATGGGGCATCGCCGACAATCCCGAGATGGGCGACGCCGTGAAGATCACCGTACTCGCATCCGGATTCGACGTTACGCTGCGCGACAACGCCCACGCCGATCAGGCCGGACGCAAGCAGGGAGCCAAGGAGACGATCGTGATCGGAGGCTTCGGAGAGACCGCCGACAAGCCCCAGGGGACGGTGAAAAACCGCGGAAGCGAGGCTATGGAGGAATACTACGGCAAGGAGAAGCTCCAGAGCAAGAAAGACAACGAGGACCGCGAACGCTACGTGGTGCTTACCCCCGACCAATATGACGACCACGAGATCATCGCCCTGATGAGCCGCACCCCCACTTTCAACCGCGACAGCCATATCAAGGAACTCATACGCGAGGCGGCCACTACCCTGCGCCAGGAGCAGAACGGAGGATCGATCCCCCGTCAGGACGAGAATCCCGCACGGCGCGACGGAGGAGCCATCTCGTTCGGCGACATCGACGAATGAGGAATCCTTCCTCAGGCCTGACAGGCGCAAAGAAAAAAACTACCCCATATCCCAACAGATTATAACCGATAAAGAAATATATACACGGAGAACTCATGGAAAATACTTTCCAAATGGTGGCCAAGACTTTCAAGGGCCTTGAAGATGTGCTGCGCGACGAGCTGATATCGCTCGGTGCCATGAATGTGGAGATAGGCCAGCGGATGGTCAGCTTCGAGGGAGACCTTGAGATGCTCTACAAAGCCAATCTCTGCTGCCGCACAGCGTTGCGGATCCTGAAGCCGATTGTCAAATTCACCGCATCCGACCCCGACGAACTCTACGACGAGGTGCGCGACATCGACTGGGAGAAATACATGTCGGTCGATTCCACGTTCGCGATCGACTCGACGGTCAACAGTTCGGAATTCACCCATTCCAAATTCGTTACATACCGCGTCAAGGACGGTATCGCAGACCATTTCAACGACATCTACGGAAAGCGTCCGTCGATCAGGCTGACAGGAGCCGATCTGATGCTCAACGTGCATATATTCGAGGACCGCGTAACTATCTCGCTCGATTCCAGCGGCGAACCCCTGAGCAAGCGCGGCTACCGCACCGAGGCGACACAGGCTCCGCTCAACGAGGTGCTGGCCGCCGGCATCATCATGAAGACCGGATGGCGCGGAGACTGCAACTTCGTCGACCCGATGTGCGGATCAGGCACATTCCTGATCGAGGCAGCGCTGATCGCCGCCAACATCAACCCGGGAATATACCGCGACAGCTTCGCATTCGAACGCTGGAGCGACTTCGACAGGGAGCTGTTTGAACGTATCTACAACGACGACAGCGCCGAACGCGAGTTCAGGCACAAGATCATCGGCGCCGACATAGATCCGGAGGCTATCGGGATCGCACGCGCCAACATCCGCCGCGCCCGCGTCGAGGAGATGGTGGAAATCTCCTGCCGTCCCTTCGAGGAATGGGAAGAGGCTCCCGAGCCGGGCGTGCTGATCACCAATCCTCCTTACGGTGAAAGGCTCAAGCCCGACGACATCACGGCTCTCTACCGCGCCATAGGCACCGAACTCAAGCAGGTGTTCAAGGGATGGCACGCCTGGATCCTCGGATATGCCGACGAGCATTTCGCATCGATCGGACTGAGACCATCGGTGAAATTCCCTCTGCTCAACGGATCGCTCGAATGCTCCCTGCGCGAATATGTGCTGTTCGACGGCTCCTACGCCGACTTCAAGACCGAAGGAGGCACCATCCACAACGACGACTTCGACCGCGGGGAAAACATAAAGGTGCGCCATCTCTCAGGCAAGGAATGGGAACGCGAGACGCGCCGTTTCCGCGGTGCCAAGGAGGAACGCCAGCGTTTCCGCCGCGAAGATGACGACAGACCCACCCGGCGACGCGACGACAGAGACAGACGCGACGACAGGAAACCCCGTTTCCGCCGCGACGAAGAAGAGAGAAGACCACGCCGCCGCGACGACGGCGACAAGCGCGGTAACCGCGACGACAGAAAGCCGCGTTTCCGCCGCGATGATGACGACAGAAAACCCCGGCGACGCGACGACAGCGACAGAGAGAGACGCTTCGACAGGGACAGGCGCGAGGAACGCCGTCCGAAACGCGACTCCGGACCGCGACGCGACCGCGACGGTGCTTTCCGTGTCAGCGACCGCGGACCGAGTCTGCCGCCGGAATCAGCCACCGTCTTCTCGGCGGTGCCCATCCGCTCGCGGAAATCGTTCAAGCAGCGGATGCGCGACAATGCCGACCAGAACGGGGAAACATCCAACGATTAATCTTTTACGCATCATAATATCATGAAACAGAATCTGCGCATACTCCTTCTCGGTTCGGGCGGACGCGAGGCTGCCATGGCATGGAAGCTTCTCCAGAGCCCGCGCACCGAACGCCTGTTTGTCGCCCCCGGAAACGCCGGAACGGAAGACTGCAACGTCGACCTTGATCCGTGCGACGCCGATGCCGTCGAGGCATTTGTCGAGGCAAACGGCATAGATCTTGTGGTCGTAGGCCCCGAACAGCCTCTGGTGGCCGGGATAGCCGACCGCATGGCCGAGAAAGGGGTGAAGACAATCGGCCCCTGCGCAAAAGGGGCGATGCTCGAGGGAAGCAAGGAATTTGCCAAGGAATTCATGTTCTCACACGGAATTCCCACCGCACGCTTCATGACCGTAACCGGCGACACGCTCGACGAGGGAATCAATTTCCTCGAATCGCTGCAGCCGCCTTATGTGCTTAAAGCCGACGGACTCGCCGCCGGAAAAGGGGTGATCATCCTCGACTCGCTCGCCGACGCCAAAGACACGCTTTCCGACATGCTCGGCGGCATGTTCGGCCAGGCCTCGGCCACTGTCGTGATCGAGGAGTTCCTCTCCGGAATCGAGTGTTCGGTGTTTGTGGCCACCGACGGCGACGACTACCGGATTCTCCCCGTAGCCAAAGACTACAAGCGGATCGGGGAGGGGGACACCGGCCCCAACACCGGCGGAATGGGAGCCGTAAGCCCCGTGGCGTTCGCCGACGAAGCATTCATGGAAAAAGTGGAGCGCCAGATCGTGAAGCCCACTCTCGACGGTCTCCGCCAAGAGGAGATCCCCTACAGCGGTTTCCTTTTCATCGGACTGATGAACGTGGCCGGCGACCCGATGGTGATCGAATACAACGTGCGCCTCGGCGATCCCGAGACCGAGGTGGTGATGCCGCGGATCAAAAGCGATTTCGTGGATCTGCTCGAAGGCATAGCCGACAAGACCCTCGCGCTCAAGAAACTGGAGACTGATCCACGCGCCTGCGTAACGGTGATGACCGTCAGCGGAGGCTATCCCGGAAGCTACGCGAAAGGGATGGAGATCTCAGGGCTTGAGAAAGCCGAGGCAGACGGATGCATCCTTTTCCACGCCGGGACACGCCTCGACCAGCTCGGACGCACGCTCACCTCGGGAGGAAGGGTGATCGCATGCTCGGCCTACGGCGACGACGTTGCCGCAGCCGCCTCCGCGGCACTGCGCGGGGCAGCCGACATTGAATTCGACGGAAAATATTTCCGGCGCGACATAGCGGCAGATCTCCTCAGCGACAACCGATGAGCAACCGCATAGTCGGAAAAGCCGGGATGCTGACGGCCATAGCGGTTTTCTCCGCGATGGCCGCGGCCGCCTACATGCTCGCCCCGGGCAACGGATTTGCCGAAAGCCCCGGTCTCTGTCTCCCTCAGGCGGACAGATGGCCTCTGGTGCCGCTCCTGTCGTGGGGGATCAATTACCTCGTGCTGGGGATCTGCGCGATGATGCTTGCCAACATCGACAGGAAGTTCAACCTCGTGCAGGGAACCGACCTGCTGCTGCCCGCCGCGTTTCTGATAATGACGGCCTCCTGTCCCTGGGATGTGCAGCGGCTTTGCTCCGGCTCGGTCATGGCATTGGCCAACATCGCCTCGCTCTGGATGCTGTTCGGATGCAGCGAGCGGCGCGACAACACCCACCGCCTGTTTGCCATAGCCTCTTTCCTCTCGCTCGGATCCGCGATCCAGCCCGCTTTCCTGCTCATGATCCCTGTCTACGCCGCCGGCGCGGTCCTCATGAAGATCATGGGCGTCAGGGAGGCAGCGGCCTTTCTCTGCGGCCTTGCGGCTCCATATCTGTCGCTGCTCGGACTCGGCATCGTGAGTCCGCAGGATTTCAGTTTCGTCTGGAACGCCGGTCAGATGGACTTCGGATCGCTCCCGGTAGACGTCTTCGCCGTGGCGCTGTGCGCCGGATTCACGATCCTCTGGTCCTCGGCCGCCGGGTTTTCCAACCTGCTGCGGCTCCTGAAGTCGAACGTGGAGACACGACGCCACAACACGGTGATCATGCTGCTCGGGCTCGCCGCGGCAGCCGGATGCCTTTTCAATTTCTCAAATCTGACGGTCTATCTGCCCACGCTGTGTGTGGCAGCCGCCGTGCAGCTGTCGCAGGGATGCTCGCCGGCCGGAAGCCGGGTGCCGCCCGCTGTCCCGCTGATGCTGATGGCCGTCTATATCGCCTCATTCGTTCTCATAACAGGATTCCTATGAAAGACATACGCCCCAGAATAATCGTGGACGACAATATCCCATTCATAAAGGGACGCCTCGAACCGTTCGCCGACATCGTATATGCCGACCAGTTCGGATTCACGCCGGAACTGGTGGCCGACGCCGACGCCATGATCATACGCACCCGCACCCGCTGCGACGAGAGCCTGCTCAGGGATTCGTCCGTGAAATTCATCGCCACCGCCACGATCGGCATGGACCAGTTCGACCTCGGCTGGTGTGCCTCGGCCGGGATAGAGACCAGGAATTCTCCCGGATGCAACGCTCCCGGCGTGGCCCAGTATGTGTGGTCGTCGCTGCTCAGGTCGGGATTCGATCCGGGATCGGACACACTCGGTGTGGTAGGATGCGGCAATGTCGGGTCGATCGTGGCCGACTGGGGCAGGAAACTCGGCGCCAGGATCATCGTCAGCGATCCTCCGAAAGCCGCGGAAGGATGCGCGGCGGAAGGGGAGACCCCGCTCGACAGGCTCCTCCAGGAGGCCGACGCCGTTACGCTCCACACTCCGCTGACACGCTCGGGACAGTGGCCCACGTTCCACCTGATAGGGGAGCGGGAGATAGCGCTGATGAAACAGGACGCCATCCTGGTCAACGCCGCCCGCGGACCTGTGGCTGACAATCTGGCGATCCGCCGCGCCGTAGCTGCCGGGAGGATCCGCGCCATCATCGACACATGGGAGGGGGAGCCGGATCTCGACCGCGGGCTGCTGTCGCTCGTGGAGATAGGCACATTCCACATCGCCGGATATTCGCTCGAAGGGAAACAGCGCGCCACAAGGATGGTGCTTGAGGCGACAGGGAAGCGCTTCTCGTTCAGCCCCGATCTGTCCGGTCTGGAAGGCCCGTATGTGCCGCCGGTCTCAGTCGACGCACAGACCATCCTGGACTCCTACGATCCATTCGCCGACACGGCGCCGCTGAAAGCCTCGCCAGAGGATTTCGACCGCCTGAGAGCTGCCTACGCCTACCGCAGCGAACCTCACTTCAAGCTGCCTGAATGATGAAGAAAAAAAGATACTATGTGGTCTGGGTCGGCCGCGAACCCGGCGTCTACGACGAATGGGACGACGCCCGCGAGCAGATAGAGGGATTTCCCGGAGCAAAACACAAAGGCTTCGATTCCCCAGCCGCCGCTTCGGCCGCATTCCGCGCCGGATATGACTCGTCGCCGTCGAGCCTCGGTGCCCTGCTCAGAAACAGCCGCGCTAGAAGCCGCGGGGCCGCAGGGGAAGCCGACCGGCTGCTCACCCTCGACGAACAGAAGAGACGTTTCCCGGAGATAGACCCCAACGCCTGGGCCGTGGACGCGTCATGCCTCGGAAATCCGGGAAGAATGGAATACCAGTGCATCGATCTCGCCACAGGGAAAAGGGTGTTCCACTTCGGGCCTGTGGAGCGGTCCACAAACAACATCGGTGAGTTTCTCGCCCTGGTCCACGCCATCTCGCTTCTCTACCAGCGGGGGGAACGGCGCACTATCTATTCCGACTCCCGCACGGCCATGTCGTGGGTCAGAAAAAAGACCGCCAACACCAAGCTCACACCCGAAAAAGGGAATCCGGCGGTGAGCGACCTGATCCGGCGCGCCGAAATATGGCTGCGCACCCACAATGTCGACGCCACGATCCGCAAGTGGCAGACCGAGATATGGGGAGAGATCCCCGCTGACTTCGGACGCAAATGAATCCATCTCCGGACGATCTCAAATCGTGGCTCCGCGACGCGCTTTCCGAAGCCGGGGCGATAGCTTCCGGATTCGCCGTGGCATCCACGGTGGATCCTGACGAGGCCGACGGATTCGCACGCTGGACGGAGGAGGGCAACAACGCCGGAATGGAATGGCTCACCCGCCACGCGGATCTCCGCCGGGATCCGCGTCTGCTGCTCGACGGCGCCCGCACCGTGGTCTCCGTGGCTTTCCCTTTCCGACAGCAACGTCTGCGCGACAAAAGCCTCCCACAGATCTCATCCTACGCCTACGGCAAGGACTATCACGACGTGATCCGCAAACGCCTCAGGCCCGTATGCCGCCGGTTCACCGAAATGTGCGGCTCCGCCACCCGGATCTGCGTCGATTCCGCACCCGTGGCCGAGCGCTACTGGGCATTGCGCTGCGGCATAGGACGCCGGGGCGACAACGGGGCGGTGATCATCGACGGATACGGAAGCTTCCTCTTTCTGGCCGAGATTCTGCTTTCGGCCGAACTGCCGCCCGACGCGCCTTCGTCGGCCGGATGCCTCCACTGCGGACGCTGCGCCTCGGCCTGCCCGGGAAAGGCGATCATGCCCGGAGGAAAAATCAGAGCCCAGCGCTGCCTCTCGTATCTTACCATCGAACACCGGGAGCCGTTTCCTGAGACCGGCGAATCGGCCGAAGCCCTGCGCTCCCCGGCCGGGTGCCGCACGCTCTACGGATGCGACATCTGCCAGGACGTGTGCCCGTTCAACGCCGGCGCGGCGACCACCGGCCCGCTCCCTGAGTTCCTGCCAGCCAATCCGGCGATGCTCACGCTCGACTCGGCCGGGGCAGCCGCGATGGGGGAGGAGGACTGGCGGCGATTCACCGCCGGCTCGGCCATGCGCCGCGCCAATCCCGCCCAGCTGCGCCGCAACGCCCTCCGTCTGCGCCGCGACTGACTCAGAGCCTGTGGCTCAAAGGATTCGGCACGCTACACTGCAATCATATTGCAGTCATGTAAAATCCGTTAAGTTTATTTAAACCAACATTTTCCACCGTCTTCTTGGATCTCGGGGGCGATTTCGTTAACTTTGCAGACGAAAAGGGGATACAAAGATCCCCACCGCATTTCAAACATACTCTAACACACACATATCATTATGGCAAAGAAGAAAACCGCCAAACTGCCGTCGGGACGACTCGACGACGCAGCCGACAAGCAGAAAGCGCTGATCGCCACACTCGGCCGGATCGACAAGGATTTCGGCAAAGGATCAATCATGTGCCTGGGCGACGACGCCGTGCAAGACGTCGAAGTGGTCCCGACCGGATCCATCGGTCTTGACTTCGCTCTCGGCGTCGGCGGTCTCCCCCGCGGCCGCATCACCGAGATCTACGGCCCCGAGGCATCGGGCAAGACCACTCTGGCCATCCACGTCATAGCCGAAGCGCAGCGGCAAGGGGGCATCTGCGCCATCATCGACGCCGAACACGCCTTCGACCGCTTCTATGCCGAACGCCTCGGCGTGGACGTCAACAGGCTCTGGATAGCCCAGCCCGACAATGGCGAGCAGGCTCTCGACATAGCCGAGCAGCTCATCAACTCAGGCGCGATCGACGTGCTTGTGATCGACTCCGTGGCCGCCCTCACACCAAAGGCCGAGATCGAGGGGGAGATGGGCGACAAGAACGTCGGCCTCCACGCCCGCCTCATGTCGCAGGCCATGCGCAAGCTCACCGGCGCCATCTCCCGCACACGCACTTGCTGCATCTTCATCAACCAGATGCGCGAGAAGATCGGCGTGATGTTCGGCAACCCGGAGACCACCACCGGCGGCAACGCGCTGAAGTTCTACTCGTCGGTGCGTCTCGATGTGCGTCCGTCATCATTCATCAAGGACGGCGAGCAGGCCATAGGCCGCGTCGTGAAAGTCAAAGTGGTGAAAAACAAAGTGGCTCCCCCCTTCATGAAGGCACAGTTCGACATAATGTTCGGCGAGGGGATCTCCCGCTCCGGGGAAGTACTCGACCTGGCGGTGGAACTCGGCATCGTCAAGAAATCCGGCTCATGGTTCTCCTACGGCGACAGCAAGCTCGGACAAGGCCGCGACGCCATTGTGCGCGTGATCGGCGACAATCCCGAACTCTTCGACGAGCTTGCCCAGAAAGTGCGCGAGGCTCTTGAGGCCAAGCGCGCCGAGAACCACAAGAACCACGGCTCGCAGTGGCTCCCCAGCACGGACGCCACGCGAGAGGACGACGATGAGATGCCCGAGCCCGGCGACGACTCCGAGGGCTTCGACAGCAGCGAAGCTTCCGAAGAGGCCGATGACATCTTCGGCGACGGCTTCGACGCCTGACAAAACCGGCTCTCGGCGCCCTTACCTGCGCATAACGGACAAAAGTCTCCGGGGACTGCACGATCCCCGGAGACTTTTTTTCAGAGCGCATCCACGGCCCGGGGCAAAAAAGATGTTGCAGAACATGAATTTTAGCATGGAGGAATCAAAAAATATCATTACCTTTGTGGCATCAAACAGTACCCTTTCGCAGATCCGGAGAATCAAAGCCCCCGGCGCGGGAGGGAAAACGGCGTGGCCAAGAGGACTCCATGAAACGAAGACCACTTCACCTTACGCGACACGTTAACACTAACAAATTAGGAACTAACAACTTAAATCAATACTCTCAACAATGGCAAAAGTTAAAGGAGCAATTACCGTCAACATCGAAAGATGCAAGGGATGCAATCTTTGCGTAGTGGCTTGCCCGACCAAGACACTCTCGCTGCAGCCCAACGAAGTCAACGACCGCGGCTATCACTATGCCTACATGGCAAACCCCGAAAGCTGCACCGGATGCTGCTCATGCGCATGGGTTTGTCCCGACGCCTGCATCGAAGTCTACCGCGTGAAAGTCGACTGATTCCTTTTCCCTACGGCCACAGGGCGCCAGCCGCCGCCGGCACTTCCCGGCAATAAAGCCGCAGAACGAATCAAATTCCATCTTACAGACACACAACGATTTTTTTCTAACCCGAACTCAAACACTACAACAGATATGAAAGAAGAGGTAAGATTAATGAAGGGCAACGAAGCCATAGCCCACGCAGCAATCCGCTACGGATTCGACGGCTATTTCGGCTACCCTATCACTCCTCAGTCAGAGGTCCTCGAAACGCTTGAAGAACTCATGCCCTGGGAGACAACCGGCATGGTCGTGCTTCAGGCCGAATCAGAAGTCGCAGCAATCAACATGGTCTACGGCGGCGCCGCTTCCGGCAAGGCCGTGATGACATCATCCTCCTCGCCGGGCGTCAGCCTCAAGCAGGAGGGCATATCATATATCGCAGCCGCGTCGCTCCCGGCTCTCATCCTCAACGTAATGCGCGGCGGCCCGGGTCTGGGCACCATCCAGCCCTCGCAGGCCGACTATTTCCAGGCCACCAAGGGCGGCGGCCACGGCGACTACCATCTGATCGTCCTCGCACCCTCCACGGTGCAGGAGATGGTTGACTTCGTAGGCCTCGGCATGGACCTCGCGTTCAAATACACCAACCCCGCCATGATCCTGGCCGACGGCATCGTAGGCCAGATGATGGAGAAAGTGGTTCTTCCCGAGCAGCGTCCGCGCCGCACAGAGGAAGAGATCCGCAAGCAGTGCCCCTGGGCAGCCGACGGCCGCAAGGATGGCCGCAAGCGCAACGTCATCACATCGCTCGAGCTTGAATCCTCGCGCATGGAGGTGATCAACCACGAGCTTCAGGCACGCTACGCCGAGATCGAGCGCAACGAGACCCGCTGGGAAGAGATCGACGTCGAAGGAGCCGACTATCTGATCGTGGCCTTCGGTTCGATCGCCCGCATCTGCACCAAGGCCAAGGAGATGGCCGCAGAGAAAGGGATCAAGGTAGGCATCGTGCGCCCCATCACCCTCTGGCCCTTCCCGACCGAGGCCATCCGCAAGGCAGCCGAAGGCAAGAAAGGCGTACTCTGCGTGGAACTCAACGCCGGCCAGATGATCGAGGACGTGCGTCTCGCCGTTCACGACAATCTCCCCGTGGAGCATTTCGGACGCCTCGGCGGCATCATCCCCAGCCCCGACGAGGTAGTTGTGGCACTCGAAGAGAAACTCATGAAGTGATTCTCGGAAGCCGCAGAAATCCAACAAATCTTTTTTACCGGAAAAGACACATCTAACCAATTTGAAATCAATGGAAATCCAAGATATAATCCGTCCGGAGAACAAGGTTTACAGCAAACCTGAGCTTCTCGAAGAAGTACACATGCACTATTGTCCTGGCTGCAGCCACGGTGTGATCCACAAGCTGCTCGCCGAGGTCATCGCCGAGATGGGACTGACAGACCGCACGATCGGCGTCTCCCCCGTAGGCTGCGCCGTATTCGCCTACAACTACATCGACGTCGACTGGGTGGAAGCCGCCCACGGCCGCGCACCGGCAGTAGCAACCGCCGTGAGCCGCCTCTGGCCCGACAATGTGGTGTTCACATATCAGGGCGACGGCGACATGTCGGCCATCGGCACCGCCGAGTCGATCCACGCCGCAAACCGTGGAGAGAACATCGTGATGGTATTCGTCAACAACGCCATCTACGGCATGACAGGCGGACAGATGGCCCCGACCACCCTCGTAGGCCAGAAGACTGCCACAACCCCCTACGGACGCCGCGTGGACCTCAACGGTCATCCCCTCGAGATCACCAACCTCATGGCTATCCTCGACGGCACATGCTACGTTACCCGCCAGTCTGTCCACACTCCCGCCAACGTGCGCAAGACAAAGGCCGCCCTCAAGAAGGCCTTCGAGAACGCGCTCGCAAAGAAAGGCACTTCTGTGGTTGAGGTAGTGGCTACCTGCAACTCCGGCTGGAAGATGAGCCCCGAGAAGTCAAACGAATGGATGGCCGAGAACATGTTCCCGAAATATCCTCTCGGCGACCTCAAAGACGAGTGAACAACGTATTCTCCAACCTCAAAATCAAAAACTAAAGCAATGAAAGAAGAAATCATCATAGCAGGATTCGGCGGCCAGGGAGTACTCTCCATGGGTAAGATTCTCGCCTATTCCGGCCTCATGGACGACAAGGAAGTTACATGGATGCCCTCCTACGGTCCTGAACAGCGCGGCGGCACAGCCAACGTTACAGTCATCCTTTCCGACGAGAAGATCTCTTCGCCGGTTCTTGACAGCTACGACATCGTGATCGCCCTCAACCAGCAGAGCCTCGACAAATTCGCCCCCAAAGTGAAACCCGGCGGCATACTCATCTTCGACACAAACGGTATCCACAACCGCCCCGAACGCACCGACATCGAGATCTATCCGATCGACGCGATGAACGCCACTCTCGAGATCGGCAACTCGAAGGCCTACAACATGGTCGTGATGGGCGCCCTGCTTGAGGCTATGCCCTACAAGCTCCCGATGGAGAATGTGATCAAGGGTCTGAAGAAATCTCTCCCCGAACGCCACCACAAACTCATCCCTCTCAACGAGAAGGCTATCGAGAAAGGTCGCGAGATCCTCAAGAAATAATTCCGGCGCAACCTTTACCGCCGGCCGGCACGACAGCGGGGAGAGACTCGGTTCTCTGCCCGCTGTCCCGCATTCAATCCCCGCCGGCAGCAATTTTTTCAGGCATATTTTTGCCGGTCGGTTCTTTTTCGCTAATTTTACATTCCGAACTGTAACCTCAACGTTTCCGAGTGTGTCAGGCGCCGCGAAGCCGCGACCGAAGCGCACTCCCGACGTAATATTCCTAACACAATCCCACACATGAAATTTGCAGCCACAGCCCGCGAAGTTTTCGACCGCGCCGTAGAAGAATACCACAAGCACGACAATATCGACCATCCGGCTCCGGAACCGTTCCCCCAGGGCACGCCCGAAGCCATCTTCTTCGCCAAATGCTGGATCGACGCCGTGCAATGGCATCTGGAAGACATAATCCGCGACCCGCAGATCGATCCCGTAGAGGCTCTGGCGCTGAAGCGCCGCATCGACAGGTCGAACCAGGACCGGACCGACATGGTGGAGGAGATAGACTCATATCTCAGAGACCGCTTCGCAGGCGTGACACCCGCCCCCGACGCCACGATCAACACCGAATCGCCCGCATGGGCGCTCGACAGGCTCTCGATCCTCGCCCTGAAGATATGGCACATGCGCGAGCAGACTGAGCGCACCGACGCCGACGCCGGCCACATCGGACGATGCCGGATGAAACTCGACGTGCTTCTCGAGCAGCAGAAAGACCTCACAGAGGCGATCGACACGCTTCTCGAAGACATCGAGGCCGGGAGAAAATACATGAAAGTCTACAGGCAGATGAAGATGTATAACGATCCGGCCACAAACCCTGTCCTCTACGCAAACCGCGACGGAGAGAAAAACTGATCCATAAAAACCGCCCGCAACAGGAATGGGACGACACGAGACACCGACCAACGTGCTTTGCATGCGCTTCTCGGCGCTGGGCGACATCGCCATGTCGATCCCGGCGCTCTACGACGCCTGCGAATCCCATCCCGAGGCAAATTTCATCTACCTCACACGCACCCATCCGGCGCAGCTTTTCATCAACGCCCCGCGCAATCTGACCGTGGTCGGGGTCGATCTCGCCCGATTCAAGGGGCTGGCGGGGCTGAGAAAGCTCGCCTCGCAGCTGATGAGGGAATACAGGATCGACACCGTGGTGGATCTCCACGATGTGCTGCGCACGCGCCTGCTGCGCGTCATGCTGCGCCTTCAGGGAGCCAGGTCGGCATCCATCCGCAAAGGACGGGCCGACAAGCGCCGGCTCACACGCCGCCACAACAAGATAATGCTGCAGCTCGAACCGACAGCCGACCGCTACGCGGACACATTCCGCCGAGCCCGCATCAACGCGTCCCGCCGGTTCAGATCCATCTTCCCGGAAGGGAAAGGCCCGGCGGCCGCTTTCGCCCGCGTCAGCCCACCCAAGACGGCGGGAGAGCGGTGGATAGGGATAGCCCCGTTCGCCAAGCATCCCGGCAAGATCTATCCTCCGGAGATGATGGCCGAGGTCGTGGAAAGGCTCGCGTCGCGCCCCTCCACAAAGATATTCCTTTTCGGAGCGGGAGAAAAGGAGAGGGGAGTGCTTGAAGGCTGGTGCGTCGGAAAAGAGAACGTGGTCAACATGGCCGCCGCATCGGTCGGCCTTCCCTCGGAACTGGCGCTGATAAGCCACTGCGACGTGGTTGTCTCGATGGACTCGGCCAACATGCACCTCGCGTCGCTCGCCGGAGTCCCCGTGGTGAGCGTCTGGGGCGCCACGCATCCCTACGCCGGATTCCTCGGGTTCGGGCAGGACACGGCAAACGCCGTGCAGCTCGACATGATATGCCGTCCCTGCTCGGTGTTCGGCAACAAACCCTGCCTGCGCGGCGACTACCACTGCCTGCGCGGCATCCAGCCCAGACTTATAGCAGACCGCGTGGAGCGCCTTCTCTGACTCGTTTCAGCGAAGAAACAGACAGGCGTCGCCGTAGGAGAGGAAACGGTAGTCGGCTTCGAGCGCATGGTTGTAGAGATCGCGCCATCTCTCCGGCTGGCCGTCGCGTCCCAGAAAGGAGCTTACCAGCAGCAGAAGCGTGGAGCGCGGCTGATGGAAGTTCGTTACCATCCCGTCCACTATATTCCAGTTGAATCCCGGAGCTATCATTATCGCCGTCGAGGCCGTGATGGCCGGCACACCGGCGGAATCCATCAGATCAAGCAGCGGCATGAGCCTTTCGGCCGTCTCCATATCGCTCCGCTTCCTCATGGAAGCGGCGGCGTATGCCTCCCATTGCCCCACATGCATAGCAGCCCCGGCGGAAGCGGCCACCTTGTCGGCCAGAAGCGGGAGGCTCTCGAGAGTGCGCACCGACGTCGTGCCCACGGCCACAACCGGCCTACCCTCGCGCTTGGCGGCGATTATGCTCCCGAGCGAGCCGCGCGTGATGGTGAAGACCTCCGTGTGCATCGGATGCTCCCCGATCCGGTCCCCCTTCACGGGCTTGAACGTCCCTGCCCCTACATGGAGCGTAACCGGCACCCGGGCTATCCCGGCTTTCTCCAGCCTGTCGAGCAGTCCGGGGGTGAAATGCAATCCGGCCGTAGGAGCCGCTACGGAGCCTTCTGCCCGCGAATACACCGTCTGATAGTCGTCCATATCGCACGCCTCCGATTCGCGTCCCAGATAAGGGGGAATCGGTATGTAGCCCGCGGCATCGACCACGGTGGCGAAAGGGACTCCGGCCGGACACCATTCGAGGCATATCCGGCGCTCTCCCCCCGGCAATTCACCTCCGAGGGCAGCCCTGAGCGTCAGCTCCATCCCGTCGGGCAGACTCAGGGTTTTCTCAAGCGTCCCGGACTTCCATTTCTTCACATTTCCCACCAGCGCGGACCATTCACACCGGCCCTCGACCGAAAAAGCCCGCTCATAATCGGCCGGCACCATCGGCTCAAGCAGAAAAATCTCTATCGCCGCCCCCGTCGGTTTCCGGAAGCGCATGCGGGCGTTGATTACGCGCGTGTCGTTGCAGACCACCAGCGCCCCCTCGGGGAGCAGTTCCGGGAGTTCATGGAAGACGCGGTCCTCCATCTGCCGGCCGCCGCGGCTCAGGAGAAGCCGGCACGCGTCGCGCCGGGCAAGAGGATGGAGAGCAATTCTGCCGTCGGGCAGGGGATAGTCGAAATCCGCTATTGAAATATCCTGTGGGTTCATCTCAGGGCTTGGTTAAAGTGCGTTTAAAGCCTTTTAGAGCTTGTTTAAAAACAGCCTGCGGCCTCACCCTGTCCGGGGGAAGCCGCAGGTAAGCGGATGCAAAATTAGTCAATTCCTCAATAACTTCAGGTCATTTTGAAATAAAATCATTCTGAAACCTATCGCATCAGAGCGTATTGACCACGCCGTTGAACAGCACGGTGCCCGACCAGGGAGTACGGATAAAGTAGATGAACGGACGGTCTACGATGAAATCTATCTCATTACCTTCCGGCATCAGCGAACTCGAGCCGAAGACAAATGTTGCGGCCGAGCCGGTAACGCCATCCTCATTTACTACGAGCGTGGACTTCTGCAATATATCATCGATCTGGAATCTCTCGAACGTCAGATTTTCAAACTCCGAAATCTTCCTGTCGAAAGCCTTGTTGATCCCCAACGAGCGCATGACCTCTACAAGACATGACGCGCCATATTCTACCGAGAAACGCGGCAGGGCGACATTGACCCTGTATTTGCCGCTTTCCACAGGTTGCCGATCCTCGGCGAGCAACGGCAGGATAGACTTCGGTGTCTTTCCCTCTTTCGGAAGAACGATCTCCATTGTATTTCCATGGAGCGGCAGATAGAGAACCTCATATTCACCGTAGTCAGCATAATTCAACATCTCTCTCTGATGATGCATCATTCGAGCCTTGACCTTTTTCCCTGATATTGTGGTGAAATCTCCATCTGTGGTCTTTTTCTCATCGAAGCGGCTGGACCAACTGCTATGGAAATAAAGCGCATTCAACAGACAGACTCCGTTCTTTTCGATATTACGATCAAGCAGACGGGGGATCTTTCCGTCAGTGGCTTCAAGCACCCAGCGGTTGATCTCTCCACGCGCGGCGTCAGTGGTAAGATCCTCCACATTGCGCACATCGGCTGAAAAAACATTCTTTGTCTTTGATATGAAGTCGTCATAGACAAAACATGCGCCATCCATCCATAAAGAATTGGCTACGTGCATATTCGTCCCCCAGTTGTTGAGACTTTTGATTTCATCAATCAGATCGCCACACCTGGCATTCATGCGCTCCAGAGTCATTTCAGGCCCGTAGAGCGTGGTGAGAATCTCATCGAGTGTGCCGCCGGTGGCACCGTTCGCCAGCATCGAGAGCGCCATTGAAAGGCTCACCGGTGAAACCACTACGTTCTTCTCGTCGTCGCCCGACAATTGGTCAAGCAAATTCACAGCAAACCGCTGCTCATGCGCAGACTTTTCGAGCATATACAGACCGTTTTCCTGATCGCCGTTGTCATTATTATCATTGCCACCGGAAAGCCCGTCATCGGAACTACACGCCGCAAACCCAACCACGAGAGCCACCGACAATCCGGCAGTAGCTATTTTTTTGATTGTGTGAGAGTTAAGAAATGTTTTCTTCATAATGTTTTTATTTTATGTTAGAGGATGATTCAAAAAAACAAAATTGCGTGGTGGCAGCATTGTGATTTTGGGGCCAAAGATAAGTATAAAATTTTACATTTACAAATTTTTACCAAAATTTTTCAAAAATAACAAAAAAAGCATCCCGACGGAATTCCTAATCGAGGAATATCCGCCGGGATGTAAGAATTTATGAAAGATCAGTGTCAGTAGCCTGTGTAGGTATCGGGGGTCAGCGTGCGCAGCCGCGCCTTCACATTGTCGTCGAGATCGAGATTGTCGATGAAGTCAGTGATGGTCTGCTGGGTGATCTCGGTGTTGGTGCGCGTCAGCTGCTTGAGAAGCTCGTAGGGGCGGTCGAAGCCCTCGCGGCGCAGCACGGTCTGTATGGCTTCGGCCAGCACCGCCCAGTGGGAGTTGAGGTCGGCGTCGATGGCTTCCTTGTTGAGCAGGAGTTTGCCGAGACCTTTGAGCGTGGAATGGAAAGCGATCACGGAATGGGCGATAGGCACGCCGACATTGCGCAGCACCGTCGAGTCGGTAAGATCGCGCTGCAGGCGGCTCACCGGAAGCTTCCCGGAAAGATGGGTGAGGATGGCGTTGGCTATGCCGAGATTTCCCTCGGAGTTCTCATAGTCGATCGGGTTCACCTTGTGAGGCATCGCCGAGCTTCCCACTTCCCCCTCCTTGATCTTCTGCTTGAAATAGTTCATGGAGATATATTGCCAGAAGTCGCGGTCGAGGTCGATGACGATGGTGTTGATGCGGCGCAGAGCGTCGAAGAGGGCGGCGAGGTTGTCGTAGTTGGAGATCTGGGTGGTGTATTCCTCGCGCACCAGCCCGAGCTGCCCGGCCAGGAACGACTTGGCGAACGACGGCCAGTCGATCTCGGGGAAGGCGAGCCTGTGGGCGTTGAAGTTGCCTGTGGCGCCACCGAACTTGCCGGAGACCGGCACCGCCTTAAGCTGCTCTATCTGGCGTTCGAGCCTGTAGGCGAACACCTTTATCTCTTTTCCGAGGCGTGTGGGCGATGCGGGCTGTCCGTGGGTCTTGGCGAGCATGGCCACAAAACGCCATTCGCGCGACAGGGAATTGAGCGTCGACACCAGATTGTCGAGCAGGGGGAAATAGACGTCGCGCAGGGCGTCGGCCACCGACATAGGCACGGCGGTGTTGTTGATGTCCTGCGAAGTGAGCCCGAAATGGATGAATTCCTTGAACTGGATGAGACCGAGACGGTCGAAACGCTCCTTGATGAAATATTCCACAGCCTTTACGTCGTGGTTTGTGGTGGCCTCGATCTTCTTGATCTCGGCGGCATCCTCGAGGGAGAAATTGCGGTAGATGTCGCGGAGTTTCTCAAATATGCCGCCCCTGATGGCGGCGAGGTTGGGAAGAGGCAGCTCACAGAGGGCTATGAAATATTCAATCTCGACTTTGACACGGTAGCGGATGAGGGCGAACTCGGAGAAATAATTGTCGAGCGCGGCACATTTCGAGCGATAACGTCCGTCGATAGGAGAAATCGCGGTCAGCGATGTTAATTCCATATATTGGTATTAGTCAGTTTGTTATCAAATTCAGTGACAATGGTGTCAGAAAATTTTTCACAAAATTACTAAAAAAATTTGGATGTGATGAAAATTGTTCTTAACTTTGCACTCGCAATCGGGCGATTAGCTCAGCTGGTTTAGAGCGTCTGCCTTACAAGCAGAGGGTCTGCGGTTCGAATCCGTAATCGCCCACGATTGTCAAGCTGCTTTTTTGAGTGTTTATGCAGCTTGATCCGGGCGATTAGCTCAGCTGGTTTAGAGCGTCTGCCTTACAAGCAGAGGGTCTGCG
>CAJUSZ010000004.1:67981-117275 GCA_910589425.1 uncultured Muribaculaceae bacterium
GTTCGAATCCGTAATCGCCCACAGGACAAATAACTCATTTCCCAAGCGGTCCGTTCGAGAGAATAGCCCGCTTATTTTTTTGAGCGGAACTCCGCCCCCATCTGAGCGGACACCGTCTCTTTAAACACATCCTTTCAAACGATCTCCCGAAGAGAAACATTTCCTGCGACATGACTTCCATACCACTCCACTCCATATCGCTTCCCGCCTCGAAAAGCATCTCGGCAAGGGCGCTCATAGCATCCGCGCTCTCAGCCGGACAATCCGGCATCGGCAATCTGTCACGGTGCGAGGACACACGTCTGCTCGCCGAGGCCGCCACTTCACTCGGAAGCGGGGGCAGAACCTACGTCGGAAGCGGAGGAGCGTCGCTGCGGTTCATGATCGCGGCAGCCGCCTCGATTCCCGGACTCAGACTCACCATCGACTGCTCCGGCCAGCTGCGCCGCAGGCCAGTAGGCCCGCTTGTGGACGCTCTCAGAGGAATCGGCGCCGAAATAGCGGACTGCGCCGGAACGGCTCCGTTCAGCATCCGGGGACGGCGGCTCGGGGGAGGGGAGATGAGCATAGATCCCTCGGCAAGCTCGCAGTTTGTCTCCGCGCTCATGCTCGCCGCCCCGCTATGGAGCGACGGACTAAGGCTCCGCTTCTCGGCAAAGCCCGTCTCGTTTCCCTACATAGAGATGACGGCGGCACTCATGCGCCGCTTCGGGGCCGAAGCCGAGACCACGGAATCGGGAGTGGCGGTGCCGCCCGGGGAATACTCTCTCCCAAACGGTTTCACTGTGGAGGCCGACTGGAGCGCCGCCTCCTACGTCTACGAGCTTGCGGCCATCCATCCCGGAACCATCTGGAGAGTGGCCTCGCTCACCCCGCCGGAGATCTCCGTGCAGGGCGACTCGGCAGCCGCCTCCATCTTCGCCCGCATAGGGATCCGGACACGATACAACGCCGACGGGAGCGCCGACATCTTCGCCGGCCGCCAGACCACGCCGGCCGTCTTCGAGGCCGACATGAACGGCACGCCGGATCTTGTGCCGGCACTGGCCGCCACGCTCTGCGCCCTGCGCGTTCCGTTCCGGCTCAGCGGCGTCTCGCATCTGCGCCACAAGGAATCGGACCGCATCGCCGCTCTCGTCGGGGAGCTGGGACGCTGCGGATGGAGAACAGGATATTCGGATGGATCGCTCGTCTACGACGGCTCGGCTCCCGACACGCCGCAGACAAAAACGGTGGCCGACTCCCACGCCGACCACCGTATGGCTATGGCGCTCGCGCCACTCGCCCCGCTTCTCCCCCGCGGACTGGAGATCGACAGCCCCGGAGTGGTAGACAAATCTTTCCCCGGCTACTGGGATATCCTCCCGTGAGCCGGATTCCAGAGTGCAGATACAATTATAGCATACATCTAATAATTAGTGGGTTGCGCTTTAAGTATACAAAACCGTCAACAGGGCTGTGCGCACTTCCAATTTTAACAGTTTCGGCTCTCATAAGCGCCCATCTTTACTGAGTGCATTTTGACTCAACCTCCAAACAAAATAGCTAAGATTTGGGGATTCGGTGCAGAAATGGCTATATAAATTTGGGGATTCGGTGCAGATCTATTAAATCAAATTTGGGGATTCGGAATATTATGGGTAGCTTTGCCGTCGAAAAATAATTTGATTATGATATTCAAGAGGAAACTTTATAAGGAGATGTTGGAGTGGAAAGTCAACTCTCGGGGCAAATCGGCATTGCTGATCAAGGGCGCTCGTCGCGTTGGCAAATCTACTTTGACAAAACGATTCGTAGAATCAGAGTATGAAAGCCACCTTATAATTGACTTCGCTAAATGTCTCAGGGAAGTTGAGGATTTGTTTGATGATATATCAGATTTGGATTATGTCTTCGCTCGGTTGCAGGTAATATATAAGGTGAGACTAATCGAACGCCAGTCAGCCATAGTATTCGATGAAGTGCAGAAATGTCCCCTTGCACGCCAGGCGATAAAGTATCTTGTTGAAGATGGCCGATATGATTACATTGAAACTGGCTCACTTTTATCGATTCGACAGAATGTCAAAGATATAATGATTCCCAGCGAGGAGCATGAAGTCGTGCTTAATCCATTGGATTATGAAGAATTCCAATGGGCATTAGGCAATGAGGTTTCGATACCGATGATGAAAAAATTCTTCGATGAAAGAAAGGGCTTTGGCGATGCCGGAGCGAGAGGTGAAATGCGTAATTTGCGATTATACATGTTGGTTGGAGGTATGCCTCAGGCCGTCAACGCATATATCGAAACCAAAAATTTTGAAGATGTTGATACTATTAAGCGAGAGATTATAAATCTGTATGAGAAAGATTTCATTAAGATTGACCCCAGAGGAAACGCATCGAAGTTGTTCAAAGCTATCCCTTCCGAATTGACAAAGAATGCATCTCGTTATACCGTTAAGGCTCCAACAGACGGCGGTCGGACATCCCGTATGATGGAATCCGTTTTTGATATGCAGGATTCGATGGTTGTTAATTTGGCATACCATGCGAATGACCCAAACGTTGGAATGGCTCTGCATAGAGATGGAGAAAGATTTAAAATGTTTATGGCTGATACCGGTCTGTTTATTACGCTGGCATTTTGGGATAAGAAATTCACGGAAAATATTATCTATGAGAAACTTCTGTCTGACAAACTGAGTGCAGACCTTGGTTATGTGTATGAGAATTTAGTGGCACAGATGCTCCGCGCCAATGGTCACGAATTATACTACTATACATGGCCATCTGAAACGAGTAATCATTTATATGAAGTGGATTTTCTTCTTTCAAACGGCACTAAGATAGAGCCTATTGAGGTAAAGTCTTCCGGATATAAGACGCATAGGTCGCTTGATTTGTTCTGTGAAAAATTCTCTTCACGAGTGAACAAGCGTTACCTTATATACACAAAGGATTTACGCAAGGAAGAAAGTATAATCTATCTTCCGGCATATATGACACAATTTCTATAAATTACCTGCATTGTCTGCATTATCCGCATTTTGAATCTATAAAATCGAGTATTGCGACAACAAAAATGGCACCCCGTAAAGAGTGCCATACTAAATAGATTATTGACAAGGATACTCAGATTTACCTCAAAAAAAACCGGAATGCCATCTGTTAGAAGCTGGGAATGATTTAAGTTGTACCATTGTGTATGTCAGGATTTTTCGCTAATTTTGCGTTATGGCAGACGGAATTTTGAAAAATATTGAGATGATGCCTGACGAGGCGGGATTTGTTTCAGACCTCAAGGCGATCGTATATATGGCCAAGGCTAAAGCCTATCAAGCGGCAGACCTCTACAACGTGGCCAGTAATTGGCTTGTGGGCAGACGCATCGTTGAGCAAGAGCAGCATGGAGAGGCTCGCGCCCAATACGGGAAACACGTGATTGAGATAGCATCACTTGCTCTTACCGAGGAGTTCGGTAAAGGTTATAGCCAGACTCAAATAATAAATTTTCGCAAATTCTATCTGTCATTCAAATACTTACCAATTCATCAGACGCTGTCTGATATTTTGCCAACAAAAGGGCAGACACCGTCTGACCAATCTGACATCTTCATTCAGCGGATGCCGTCCGCTGAATCGGAATTGGCACAGATTCTTCCGGCTAATTTGTCTTGGTCGCATTATGAGCGTCTGATGCGTATCGCAAATGAAGATGAGCGGGATTGGTATATGCGCGAAGCTGCTTTGGAGGGTTGGAGCGTCCGAACATTAGACCGGAATATTGGCTCTCAATATTACTGTCGCTTGCTCCAGACTCCGGAATCGAAGAAGGGAGAGGTCATTGATGAGATGAAGAAACTGACGGCCGATTATCAGAAAGACCGTCATAAGTTCATGCGAAATCCTGTTGTCGCGGAGTTTTTGGGCTTTTCTGCGGAATCGGCATACTCTGAAACGAATTTGGAGACGGCGATAATTGACCATCTTCAGAAATTCATCATGGAGTTGGGCAAAGGCTATGCTTTCGTTGCCCGTCAACAAAGAATCAAGACCGACATGGGAGAGTATTACATAGACCTTGTGTTTTACAACTATATCCTTAAATGCTTCTTGTTGATTGACCTGAAGACATCTCCCATAACTCATCAGGATTTGGGGCAGATGGATATGTATATACGCATGTACGATGAGTTGAAATGTACTTCTACCGACAACCCTACCATCGGACTCCTCCTTTGTTCAGAAACAAGCAAGGATTTGGCACGGTACTCAATTCTGAAAGACAGCAAGCAGATATATACCGCCAAATATCTCACTTATCTTCCGACCAAGGAACAACTTGCTGCCGAGATAATGAAGCAGAAGGAAATATTTGAACTGCAGACCGGCAAGAGGTTTGACTGATAACACATTGCATTTTCTGCATTATCCGCATTTTGAATCTATAAATCTATGCGACAACAAAAATGGCACCCCGTAAAGAGTGCCACACTAATAGATTATGCTAAATTGTGATAGTTGTTGATAACTATATCACTTAAGTAACTTTTTAAAATTAGTTGTAATTTAAAATTCCTGTCAGCAACCCTATGGGCTTATATCACCTTATTTGTCTTTCCGGTATATTTCAAATTCTCAATCAGTCGTTTAGCCCGCTAAACTCCTTCTTTCAAATTTGAAATCTCCTCAAAAATCCAGCATAATCTGATATAAGCTAATTTTAAAGAGTTACTTACCGTGTCTGAATCTAACACTCACTTGCGCGAGCGAAGCTCGTCGCGGATCTCGGTGAGCAGACGCTCCTCGGCCGAAGGCTCCGGAGCCGGCGCGGCGGCCTCCTCGGCACGCTCTTTCTTCATGAAACGCATCATCACCCGCAGAGCCACGAAAATGCTCAGCGCGATGATCACGAAATCCACTATGTTCTGGATGAAAAGCCCGTAGTTGACCGCCACTTCCTCGACGGCCGCCACACCGTCGGCAGCCGGGCGGGCCTCGGTGATGACATATTTGAGATTCTTGTAGCCCTCGCCGCCCGTAACGATCGAGATGACCGGCATCAGGATGTCGTTGACCAGCGAGCTGACGATCTTGCCGAACGCGCCGCCGACAATCACGCCGACAGCCATGTCTATCACATTCCCCTTGAGGGCGAACTCCTTGAAATCATGTAAAAATTTTCCCATAATAAAATATTTTTCAGATGTGGATTGTTATAACACAGGGCAGGTTTTCAGCCGGTAAACGGTCAAAACCTCACCGATAAAACGCCAACGGCAAAAAATCAGTTCATCCGGTTGCAAATTTAAGAAAAAAAATGTTAACTTTGCGGCACAAACCGAAACTGACGTTTATTTTGCCAGCAAGCGATCCCCGCCTCGGTTTCCCGGACACAAAAGGGAAAGCATTTCAAGACAGTTAAACAAAGAATTTTTCAGAAACTCAAATTTTTACAGAGACAATGACTAAAATAGGCATCAACGGCTTCGGCCGCATCGGACGCTTTGTCTTCCGCGCATCCACAAAGAGAGATGACATCCAGGTAGTGGCTATCAACGACCTCCTTCCGGTCGACTACATGGCCTACATGCTCAAATACGACACAATGCACGGCCGCTTCGAGGGCACCGTGGACTACGACCTCGAGAAGAGCCTCCTGATCGTGAACGGCAACGAAATCCGCGTTACAGCCTGCAAGAACCCCGCCGAGATCGCATGGGGCGCGGTAGGCGCCGAATATGTGGTTGAGTCCACCGGCCTCTTCCTGACCAAAGAGAAATCGCAGGGCCACATCGAGGCCGGCGCGAAATACGTCGTAATGTCAGCCCCCTCGAAAGACGACACCCCGATGTTCGTATGCGGCGTCAACGCCCACGAATACGCAGGCCAGCAGTTCGTCTCCAACGCATCCTGCACCACCAACTGCCTCGCCCCCGTGGCCAAGGTCCTCAACGAGAAGTTCGGCATCAAGGACGGCCTCATGACCACCGTACACTCCGTAACAGCCACCCAGAAGACCGTAGACGGCCCCTCGATGAAGGACTGGCGCGGCGGCCGCGCTGCCTCGGGCAACATCATCCCCTCCACCACAGGCGCAGCCAAGGCTGTAGGCAAGGTGATCCCCTCGCTCAACGGCAAGCTCACCGGCATCTCGATGCGCGTCCCCACTCTCGACGTGTCTGTGGTTGACCTCACCGTCAACCTCGAGAAACCCGCCACAAAGGAGGATATCTGCAAGGCCATGAAAGAGGCCAGCGAAGGCGAACTCAAAGGCGTGCTCGGCTACACCGAGGACCAGGTGGTGAGCAGCGACTTCCTCGGATGCCCGCTCACATCGATCTTCGACGCTAACGCCGGCGTCTACCTGACCGACACATTCGTCAAGGTAGTCTCATGGTACGACAACGAGATCGGCTACTCCAACAAGGTCCTCGACCTGATCGCCATCATGAAGAAACACAACGGCTGATCCGAAACCCGTCCCACACACACCAGCCCCGGCTTCCGCAAAATTCGGCGGAAGCCGGGGCTTTCCGTTCAGAGCTTGTGGGACCGGACGCTTTTTCAGACGTTTTTTAAGTTTTTTGCCATATTTTAACAGCCGAAATTTGGTAATAAGCCGCAAAGTGTATATATTTGCACCTACAAAAGCATCATCACTACAAGACGCTGCAACTGACCTTAGTTCCCTCAGAGAGGAAGCACCATTGATCCTCAGCGGATTAAGACCCTGCATCAGACTCGGTTACAAAGCATACGTTCCAAGAAGGGAAAAGAAGACAGACCATCTCGATCTCACCCATACCGGCCGGAAATCCGGCAAGAAACAACCAGACAATTAAAAAACATATATATCTACCGATCATGAAATTGAAATACCTTATCGCGGGTGCGGCTCTCGGACTGCCTCTTATGATGGCGGCTGTTCCGGTGAAGCCCGGTATCATCAAAGTTACCAACCCCGACGGAACACAAGTGGAGATCCAGCATCGCGGCGACGAGAACTTCGCCTACACCGTCGATGCCCAGGGAAAGTACATCCTCGAGCTTGACGCCAAAGGAAACTGGGCGCCCGCCATGCGCAACGGCCTGGCGCTGACAGCCGAGGCCGCCAACATCGACCTTATCCGCGCCGAGCAGCAGACCGCCTCCCCGGCACGCTCTGCCGCCGACCGCAACAGAATGGCCCAGCTCGACAACCTCGGACGCTCGCTCTTCCCCTGCAAGGGCAAAGTGCGCTCGGCGGTGGTACTCGTGGAATATTCCGACCGCAAGTTCACACTCGAGAACCCCAAGCAGGTCTTCTCCGACCTCTGCAACAAACAGGGCTACGACTCCTACGGAGCGATGGGATCGGCACGCGACTACTTCGTGGCCACATCCGACGGCCAGTTCGACGTGGAATTCGACGTCTACGGCCCGGTACAGATCCCCTACACCGCCGCCTACATCACCGGCGAGGAACAGGCTCCCGGCACCGGCAAATACAAAAACTTCCACGTGCTGATCAAATCGGCGCTGGAGATCCTCGATGAGCAGGGCGTGGACTTCTCCATCTACGACTATGACAACGACAACATCCTGGACAACGTGTTCTTCTACTACGCAGGATACGGCCAGGCCGACCACTTCACCGATAAAGGCGAGCTTATGCACGACCTCGTGTGGCCCCACCAGAGCGATTATTCCTACTACGGCAATCTCATGCTCGACGGCAAGAAGATGGGTCCCTACGCATGCGCCAGCGAGCTCGCCGGATCATGCACCCTGGAAGATCCCCGTCCGGCCGGAATCGGCACATTCTGCCACGAGTTCGGCCACGTTCTCGGTCTTCCCGACCTCTACAACACCAGCACCACGCCGACCGAGGAACCGGGTTCATGGACCATCATGTGCAGCGGCTCCTACAACATGAACTCCAACTGCCCCCCGCTCTTCTCGGCCTACGAAAAATGGGTGTGCGGATGGATCGAATACAACACCGCCCAGGAAAACTCCGAGATCGTCCTCAAGCCTAACGCCGACACCCCGGCAGCCGACCAGTTCGGCAAGCCCGACTTCCGTTCGGCACGCATAAGCATCCCGGGATATTCCTACGGCAGCCCCTCATACGCCGGCGACATCTATCCCGACGAATACTTCATCGTGGAAAACCGCACCCAGAAAGGCTTCGACCAGTCGCTCCCCTCCGAGGGTCTGACAATGTGGCAGATCCGCTACAACAAGTCCATCTGGCGCAGCAACAAGGTGAACTCCAACGGCACTCCCCGCGTGCGCATCCTCTCGGTGCCCGACGCAGGAGGCGCCAAGACCTGGAACAGCTACACACGTTCCTATCTGCTCCCGACCGACCTCAAATGGTATAGCGTGTCCGACAACTGGAAACCCTACCTGACCGGCATCAGCTACGATTCCGAGACAAAAGAGGGCAAGTTCGAATACAACATGATCAACGGCCCGGTGGAAGACACAACCAACGTACACTGGCTCGGAAAGCACGAGGAGAACAAGCGCAATGTATTCTCGATCTACTGGAACGAGGTTCCCGGAGCTGAGAAATACCTGCTCACCGTATACTATCTGGACGCCAATGGCAACAAACGCTACATCAACGGTCTGAACGAGACAGACATGGGCACCGCACACTGGACAACCGTGCGCAACATCACCACCAACCAGTGGAACAGCGAGATCCACGCCTACGTACGCGTCTTCAACAAGATCCCCTCGGACAAGACCTCGCCCGAACTCGTGTTCAAACCCACCGAGATCAGAGACTGGGATGAGACCGACGGCGTCGAGAACGTGGAGATCAGCACCATGATCTCAGCCGGCCAGGGCTGCATCTACGCTCCCGAGGGCGCCAAGGTGTTCACACTCTCCGGCATGCAGACCGGCACCGAAAACCTCGCCAAAGGAATCTATATCGTAACCTACGGCGGCAAGGCAGTCAAGGTGGCTGTGAAATAAACGGCCTTCCCCCGTCAATAACATATTCAGCGAGATCCCGGCTTCATCAGAGGCCGGGATCTTTTGTCAATGAGCAAAAAGAAAGCACTGGAGGCTAAAACAGGGGTAATCCCGGGCATGAAAATAGCAAATTGCCAAAGTGAAAGATTTTTTACAATTTATGTTGATTTTTGCAGCATTTTATTTGGAGAAAACAAAAAGATGTTGTACCTTTGTGAATGAAGCAAGGGAATTACCGATAAGGACACTCCTGTCGGCTCCCGCTTCCACAAGTTGTCTTATCTGTGCGCGACGCAAAATTAAGGCATAATCCGACGACGCGAAAGGCGTCCGAGGGTTTGTATGTTTGGTTGAATAATGGTAAATACATCCATCCTTTCCCGAAAGGCGGCAATCGCAATGCACCGCCGCAATGCAGCCGGGAATAAGAACAATGGAACGGAAAAAGACCCGACGTGAAGTCCGGGTCTTTTTCACGTTCCACCGCCGGATATAATGAAAGCCGGACAATCGGGAGGAAGATTCCCCGGATTGTCCGGCTTGGCTATGCTTATCCGTCAGGATCAGTGGCGGGGCTTGATGTTGAGCTTCACGGGCTTGATCATGTTCTCAGGAGCGAGAATCGTGTCGAGATCCTCCTTGGTGAGGATGTCGTGTTCGAGAACGAGATCGTAGACGCTGCGACCTGTCTCGAGAGCCTCCTTGGCGATCTTGGTGGAGTTCTTGTAGCCGATCACCGGATTGAGAGCCGTAACGATGCCGATGCTGTTGTGGACATAGCTGCGGCAGCGGTCCTCGTTGGCTGTGATGCCGTCGATGCAGCGAGTGCGCAGCGTGTCGAAACCGTTGATCATGAGATCCACCGATTCGAAATCGCACTGGGCCATGACAGGCTCCATGGCGTTCAGCTCCATCTGGGCGGCCTCGCCGCTCATTGTAACGCAGAGTTCGTTGCCGATCACCTTGTAGCAGATCTGGTTCATCACCTCGGGGATGACGGGATTCACCTTGCCGGGCATGATCGAGCTTCCGGGCTGCATGGCGGGGAGATTGAATTCGCCCAGGCCGCAGCGGGGGCCGCTGGCGAGAAGACGGAGGTCGTTGCAGATCTTGTTCATCTTCACAGCCACACGCTTCAGGGCCGAAGCGTAGCCTACGAGGCAGGAAGTGTCGGAAGTGGCGCCTACCATGTCGTCGGTGAGCTTGAACTGCAGGCCCGTGATATCACAGAGAGCCTTGACACACTTCTCGGCGTAGCCCGGCTCGGCGCAGATGCCGGTGCCGATGGCTGTGGCGCCCATGTTGACGGTCAGGAAGTCCTCGGCAGCCTCATTGAGATGCTTGATCTCGTCGGTGAGGATGGCTGCGAAACCGCTGAATGTCTGTCCGAGAGTCATAGGCACAGCGTCCTCGAGCTGTGTGCGTCCCATCTTGACGATGTTCTTGAACTCCTCGGCTTTCTTGCGGAAAGACTCGATGAGCATCTCATAGTGCTTGAGGAAGCGCACGTGGCTGTACCACATGCCGATGTGGATAGCCGTCGGATAGGCGTCGTTGGTGGACTGGGCGCAGTTCACATGGTCGTTGGGCGAGCAATACTGGAACTCGCCGCGCTTGTGGCCCATAAGGTCGAGAGCGCGGTTGGCGATCACCTCGTTGGCGTTCATGTTGGTGGTGGTTCCGGCGCCTCCCTGGATCATGTCCACGGGGAACTGGTCGTGGTGCTTGCCGTCGAGGATCTCGCGGCATGCCTCGGTGATGGCCTTATACTGGCTGTCGGTCAGGAGTCCGAGCTGATGGTTTGCCTCTGCGGCCGCCATTTTTGTGATGGCCAGGCCGTTGATGAAGAGTGGATACTCGTTGAGGTGGAATTTGCTTATTTCGAAGTTCTCGATTCCGCGGAGAGTCTGCACGCCGTAGAGGGCGGAGGCGGGTATTTCGCGCGGGCCGATGAGGTCGCTTTCTATACGAAATTCTTCGTTCATGGTATCGGTCGGTTTTTTAGAATATGTTTAAGAATTTATCGGCAAAGTTACAAAAAAATTCCCTAATCCTGCCATAAACCGCCATCAAAATCCATACCCTTAACGGATTGACATAAAAGCTCAACTACAGAGTGGTGAGTACAAAGTACGGAGTACAGAGTGGTGAGTAATAAATTGTGGATAATGAGTACGAAGTACGGAGTGGTGGGAGTTTGCTTAAAACAGAAAAGATGACGGAGCGAAGTCCGCAGACCACACTCCGCCACAAAAACTCTTTCCTCCGCACTTAGTACTTTGTACTTTGTACTCAGTACTCAGTACTTATCACTTCGTACTCATCACGTATTTCTTTCCGTTGCGGATATAGACAGTCCCGGGCTGCGGATCATGGATCTCCCGTCCCATCAGGTCGTAGATGCGGTTGTCGGCGGGACGTTCCGCTTCCGCGGTGATCACCCCCGAGGTGATGGCCGGAGCATTGAAATCATCCTCAGTAAACACACATTCTCCATTGTCCCATACGGACATAACCCACGTAAAATCGCTGAAATAGCTACTGACGTGATCCAATGGTTCAAATTTATCGAATCCTATGCCTTCCACCCAGGTCATTCCGGTAGATCGATTAGGCTTCTTTAGTTTTAACCTGCGGTATGTACTGCCTCTGACCAAGATGGAATCATCGACTATGACAACCATACCATCTCCGACTAATCCATCCCAATGACAGGTATCCCCGACCGTCATATTGAAGTCTATTAATTTTTGTGATATGTGGTTTTTTATACTGAAAGCATAGACAGCTCCATCTTTTTCGTAAAGCTTCCAGTCAATGGTGAATCCCGCATCCTTATCATGTTCCTCCAGTGAATTTCCATACCATCTGTGAATAATTTTCCCATCCACCACAGTATCTGATATGCATTTCACATGACAGCTGTCCCGAAGAGTGAATCCGGGGACTCCTGTACCGACCAGCCATTCCCTGCCCTCTTTCAACATCGGCTTATAGGGCATTATTGCCGAGGCAACCGCAACCGTAGCGGCTGCGATTAATAACAATATATTTCTCATGATTTAGCTACTTTTTAATTGTTTTGAACTGCGTCCCTTTTTCTATCTTCACTCAGGGCCGGCGACGAGCTGGCCGCGTTCGTTGACTGTGATCTGCGCCGAGGCGGCCACGGTGAACATCAGTGAGGCTGTCAAAAAGTAGATTTTCTTCATAGGAGATGAGTTTTAGGGAAGAGGATTCGGTCCCTCTCTGGCAGCAAAGATAATACACCGGGAGGAATTTTGCAAATAATCTGTAAACTTTTATCGAGAAAATGTTCCCGTATAAAAAGTGAATAAAGCGTGTATGATTGACAAAGTTTGAATAATCGCCTATGGAATTATCATAATGCAATCCGACGGAGAGGGCTACACCTGAAACCAGTGCCTGAAAGTAGCAAAAAGATAGTTAAGGAAAATCGAAAAAAGTCCGTCTCCGGTGATGGAGGCGGACTTTGGAATCTATTAATAAAAAGGAGGTTATGCTGGTCAGTCGGCCACGACTGCCTTGCGCACGCTGCTCGAACCGTCGGTGAAGACTGTCTTGACTATGACCGGGGTGCCGGCGGGAGCCTCGCGCAGAGGCAGGCCGGTGAAGTCATAGTATTCGATGCGGAGGATCTCGCGGGAATCCTGTTCCACGGAGTCGACATAAGAGAATTTCACATCTACGTCGAACTGCTTCTCAAGCGCGGGTTCGGCGACAGTGGCTTTCACCCAGCCACGGGCCACATTGCGGCTGCCCACTATGCCGTCGGCGTCGATGAAGAGTTCATCGGATGATGTCCATTCCACTCCGGGCATGAGTCCGACATGGAATTCCTTGCTTACATTGTCCTGGGTATCGCCGTCGGCAAACTCGATATGGGCCGCGTGGAACGCCGCCACAGGCACGCTGTCCATGAAGGCGAACGTAGGCAGGCAGGCTTTGCGGTAGGCGTAGCTGCCGCCCAGCGCGGCCTTCAGGAGCTGGGCGCGGGTGAGTCCCTTGCCGAGCGAGTCGACCGCCGAGCCGGTGTAGACTTCCTTGTCGAAATATGTGCTGTCCACACGCATCAGGGATGCGTCCACGTCGGTGTTGACGCTGATGTTGGCCACGGGAGCCACGGCCACGGGAGTCTCCGATGTGGGGATCACACGGCCTATGCTGTAGGAGCGGCGGATCGTGGAGCCGCCGTTGCCGTTGCTCCACATGCCGGCGTTGATGCCGGCCAGAAGCTCGGGAGCCGTGATGTCGCCGTAGTTGTAGCAGTCCTCGATGTCGACGGGGCCGTAGCCGCCCCAGATGCCGCCCGCGCCGTAGCCCTTCTCGGGGATCACGCGGCTGGCGGTTACGTTACCGAGGTTGACGCCCTGGATCACCTTGGCTATCGGCATGGCTCCGGTTCCGATCAGTCCGCCGGTGGAGGGTATGTTGCTGACCACATTTCCGGAGTTCCATATCCGTTCGGCTGTGGAGCAGAACGATCCGCAGAAGCCGCCCACGCCGTTGGATGTCTGGTCGTCGGTAGCCTTTGCCACGGTTACGTCGCCGGTGTTGTAGCAGTCGCGCACGGTGCCGGAAGTGATCTTGCCGGCGAATCCGCCTGTGGACTGCGCCTCGTTGTAGACCGGAGCCACGTTGCAGGAGTTTGTTACCGACGAGGGATAGTTGACATTCGACTGCATCTGGCCGATGACGCCGCCCACACCGTAGGCTGTCGAGGAGAATCCCCTGATCTCGCCCTCGTTGCGGCAGCTGTCGACGGTCATGCCGTTGGTGATGGCGCCGATGATTCCGGCCACATAGCTCTTGCCCCGGAGCGCACCGGTATTGAGACAGCGGCGTATCTCGGAATGTCCGCTTCCGGCGGTCTGCGGCGCGATGCCGCCCACATATCCGCCGCCAAGCGCCTCGATCGGAGCCGCGTTGACGCAATCGTAGACACGGCCTGTCTTGCCGACGCGGCCGAGGATTCCGCCCAGGTGCATACGCCCTTTGACAACGCCCTCGTTGCGGCATTCAGCCACGGTGCCGAGCGCGATGGCGGCGATGCCGCCCGAATATTGCGTGCCGGTGTAGGTGGTGCCGTTGGTGGTGGCCATGTTGCCTACGGTGCCTTTGTTGACGCAGCGGGCTATGACGGCGCCGTCGTCCACCTGCCCGGCGAATCCGCCGGCATAGTTGACGTTGGTGGTGTAGGAGCCGCCTACGGTGCCTGAGAATACGCAGTCCTCGATACGCGCGCCGTCATAGAGGCGTCCGGCGAATCCTGCGGCATAGCCGCCTTTGCCGTCGATGTTCATCTTCGACGCGCAGCCGGCGATGCGTCCGTAGAGCAGACCGGCGAACGATCCGGTGTAGCTCTGGGCCTTGATGGATCCGTTGAGCGTGAGACCGCGCACAGAGCCTTTCGAGCCGATGGTTCCGAAGAATCCGATGTTCTTGCCGGTCTTCGTGGTCTCGTCGACGAACGATATGGCGGAGATGGTCTTTCCGTTGCCGTCGAAATCACCCTGGAACTGCACACCGGTGCGGGCTATCGGGGTGAACGGTGTCTCGTCGGAATATTCGATGTCGTTCTCCACACGGAAGCAATATCCCTCGTAGTCCATGCCTGATTTCTCCATGAACGAGGCGAGGAGGTTGAGGTCCGATGCCGAGCGGATGAGGAACGGCGATGTCTGCGAGCCTGATCCCTCGAGGATGGCGGGGATGGACTTGAGCGGGAACACTTTCACGTAGCGTCCGTCGCAGACGGCGGTGAGCGTGTCGGCCGCCACCTCCTGCTCGGGGATGCTTACCGAAAGCTTTCCTCCGGCAAGCGAGAAGTTGCCTTTGCCGTCCGAGAGAGTCCAGACGATGCGGGGATCGGCCGAGAGATCGGTGGTGCGGATCACATTGGTGTGTTTCTCCCCTTTGGCGAAGTTGACCCAGATGCTGCGCCGTGCCGCTCCGGAGGTTTCGGAAGCGAAAGCCTTCAGCGAGGGATAGGCGCCGGTCTGGAACGAGTAGAGGCCGGCGTCGAGTCCTTCGGGGGCGGAGGCCGAGAGCATCTCGGAAGTGGAGACCCCGCTGAATCCCTGGCTGAGCGACGAGCAGCCGTCCATGTTGTTGACAGAGGCGTCGAAATAGTTGTTTTCCACTTTTCCGCGCCCGTTGGAATATCCGGCGATGCCGCCGCGGATATCGGATGCGGTCTTCACCAGGCCGGAAGAGAGACATCCGCTGATGTCGCCGAGTCCGTAGCCGGCCGAGTTCGAGCCGACGATGCCGCCGGTGTAGTCAGCGCCGCTGACCGTGCCGGAGTTGACCGAGTTAAGGATGCTTCCGGCCGAGGCACCGGCTATGCCGCCGGTGTATTTGCCGGCTGAGGAGACGTCGCCGTCGTTCTGCGAGACGCTGACCGCGCCCATGTTCTGGCCGGCGATGCCGCCGGTGTAGTTGCCCGAGGCGGCGATGTCGGCGCCGTTGTAGCAGTTGCTGAGCGAGCCGGTGGTCTCGACGTATCCGGCGATGCCGCCGATGCAGTCGGTGCCGCTGCCTACAGCGGCGTAGTTGCGGCAGTTTTCCACGATGCCGGATGTGAGTCCGACCACAGGAGCGCCGTATCCGTAGAAATTCATCGAGCAGCTTGAGTCGATCACCACATTGCGGATCGCGCTCTCAGCCGTGGCGATATGGAAGAGACCGCCGTAGTTGTACGTGCCCTGGAGCGCCTGACCGGCTGAATTGCTGCGCAGGGCGGCGATTTTGAGCCCCTTTATCAGATGGTTGCCGCCGTCGAACGATCCGGCGAACTCGCGCAGATGGTTGCCTGCGGCCACGCCCTGGAAATCGTCGGTCAGCCCGAAGTCGACATCGGCTGTCTGGAGGAAGAAGTCGCCGCGGTGGTCATAGTGCATCACAGCGTTGTGGAGCTTCATGAAGTCGGCCTTGTCCTTGATCAGGAAAGGGCTTGCGGCGGTTCCTTCGCCGTCGAACACCTTGGGCACCACATTGATGGCGAACCGGCGTCCGGAGGTCTGGCCGGCTATCGCGGCCACAACCGTGTCGTTGGCGTAGACCCCGCGCAGACTCAGCGTGGATCCATCTTTCATCAGACCCTGCGATATGTCGGTCAGTTCGCCTCCCGACATCACATACCAGCGCACTCCGGCCGGAGCGGCGAGCGAGGCCTGTTTTTTCATCACCCGTGTCGATTCCCCCTCGGCGAAAGTGATCGCGGCCGAAGCCACGGCAGCCTCGTCGGTGCCGGAGAATGCTTTGAGAGTCGGGTAGAGGCCGGAATGCGCCTCCCAGACCGAATTGCCGAATCCCTGGGGCAGCGAGGCCGTGAAGAAGGAAGTAGGCCGGCCGTAGGCGTTGTCGTCAAGACCGGTGGCCTGATTGTCGGAGAAGACGTTGGTGAAGGCCGTGTCCGACGGACGCTCGGGGAACTGCTCGAGGATATACTCGTCGCCGAACACACCGGCATGGGCCGTGCGGTTCTTGGCCAGCACCTGGCCTGAATTGTAGCAGTTGCTCACGCTTATCGGCTCAAGCATACCGCCGATCGTGGAGTAGGACGTGGTGATGAATCCGATCAGGCCGCCGGCGAATGTGCTGGCTCCCGCCTCGGAGATCAGTCCGGAGTTGTGGCAGTCGGTCATCTTCGAGTCGCGCACGATTCCGGCGATGCCGCCCGCAGCCTCCTCTGTGCCGCCGGCCGACGTGGTGATCACTGATCCGGTGTTGAAACAGCGGTCGATCTCCACGGCGTATGCGTAGCCGGTGATGCCGCCGGCGAATCCGTAGCCGCTGCCCTGGGTTACCGTTCCCGAGAAACGGCATTCCTTGATCTTTCCCTCGCGGGAGGTGGAATAAGACTGGGCCAGGCCGGCGATGCCGCCTGCGCAGGAGGCGCCGTCGGTGAGACGCTGCGGGAGCGACACCGAGGCGTCGGACCGGCAGGAGCTTATCTCATCGTAGGAGAATCCGACGATTCCGCCCACATATCCGCACGCCGACGCCGAGCCGGAGAATGTGCAGTTCCTGACCGGACCGTAGCTGCGGCCCGTTACTCCGCCGACACACATGCCGGTGGTGGCTATGTCGCCTTGCACACGGCAGTTCTCGATCCGCCCCTGCGAATATCCGGCCAGCAGGCCCAGATAATAGCCAGAGCCGCTGAGCGAGCCGCGCCGCAGGATCACGTTCTTGACCACACCCTGCGTGTAGACGGCTCCGAAAAGACCCTGGAAATGATAGCCCACGCCGTCGATGTCCAGTCCGGAGATGATATGGTTGTCGCCGTCGTATGTGCCGTTGAAAGCCGACTTGGCCGTCCCCACAGGCACGAAGCCGCGCACGCCGCTCATGTCGATGTCGGCTGTCTGGCGGAAATACTTGCCGGCGAACGAACTCTTTCTCGAAGCCTCCGAGAGTGCCGTAAGGTCGGCGGCGCTCTTGATCAGCCAGGGCGACGAGGCCGTGCCGCTGCCCTCGAAATCGGCCTGAACGGGCTGAGGCACCTGAAGATCGAACGTGGTGGTCATCGAGCTTTCAGGAATATAGAGCGCGAGCAGCCCGTCCTGCATGATCGATCCGGCACACCATGAGCTGAACCTCACGGTGTTGCCCTCGACGGTGCCATCGATCGGGTCGGTCTTGTTGATCTGGTTGGTGGTGGCGTTGATCGGGAAGCAATGGAAGGCGCCGTAGAGGCCCACATTGGCTATGAACTGCGGCGAGACGCTCACCGTGTTGTCGCTGGCTATGCGCGCCTTGACGGGAACGCCGGTCGTGCCGAAGTTGTAGATGGTCATCTCCCCCGGGGAAGCCTGTTCCACCAGCAGGGGATATGTGATCTGCGAGTCTTTCCCGTCGCTGCGCTTCGACGCGGTCATCGTAGCGTTGGCGGGGTGATAGGAGCTTGCGTCGATGGCGGCGAGCATCATGCCGGCATTGTCGCCGTAGCCCACGATAGCGCCCCATTGCGACAATGTCATCACTCCATCCTGATCCACCGAACCGAGTACCGGCTGCGAGGGATAGAACTGCACCCGGTCGCCGACATAGCTGATCGGGAAGATGAACACGTCGCCGTAGGAGGAACTCTGCATGATCCGCTGCGGCAGGATCGAGAGGGCGCCGGTCGTGATATCGACCACGGCGTCTACCGTCTCTCCCAGGCCGTAGAAATTATGGATATGGACCATCGTGGGGTCGGTGGCGTCGGGCACCACCTCCATCACACAGTTCACTTCCGATCCGCCGTGGACCCAGTCCTTGGCGATGTAGTTGCCCGAAGGAAGCTTCGCCGGAGCCTTGCCCCTGGCCCTGGCCGGAGAGGCTGCCGGAATGTCGGTGCTGGCCTCGGCCTTGCCCGAAGGAGTGAGAACCCGGGGCGTGAAGTCCACAAATTCCGTCTTCATCTCCGCCGCCGGAGCTTCCCCGGCGGGAAAAGCTCCCTGCTCGGCAGCGGCCAGATCCGAAGCGAGAATCCCCCGCGCATCCCGTGCCGTGGCCAGTGCGGAGGCAGACTCCGTCGCGGACCCGGAACCGGCCTGGTTTCCGGCCGGTCTGACGATCTCCACCACTCCCGAGGCTGCGACCCCGATCCCGGAGACAAGCAACGCGGCTGAAGTGAGAATCGTCATTCTGTAAGAATGTTTCATTTGGATAATTAAAAAATATTAAGTGAGAAAAAACAATAGGATGGAATGATATTTCATCTGCCACAAATATACGGACTTAATGTGAGATGACAAAATAATCCGCCCGCTTTCTCACGGCTTGGAATATGTTTAACACCAAATGTTAATATCCATTCATCATTTGCACTCCTTTTTTCGTTGAGAATCTTATATAGATGACTATTTTTGCGTAATTTTGCATACATTCTAATATAAAAAAGTGATTTAATCGTTAAATATGGAAAAGATTCAAGAAATATGGTTTGACAACGGCCGCATTTTCATGCGCTCCGTTTCGGGAAATGTTTTCAGCCGTCCGCTTGAAGCATTTCCAGTGTTGAAAGATGCCAGCGATGTGGAACGCCAGCAGTTCTACATTTGGGGCAACGGCGAATATGTCCGTTGGAAAGCCCTTGACGAAGATATATCAGTGGATTCTTTTATGGAAACACAGGAGCCTGATTTTGACAATGAAGTTTCCAATATATTCAAAAGATGTCCGTGGCTGGATATCGCCGAGGTGGCAAAGTTCATCGGTATGCCGAAAGCCGTTCTCGATAGATTTATCTACGGGATATGGCAACCGAAAGAGGATACTTTGTCGGTCATCAAAAGAGGTATAAAGTCTATGAGTATCGAACTTTCATCAGCTGTCAGTTGATAAATACTATATGGCCGGAGGGACGGCGCGGATTGTCATATCCGTGCCGCCCCTCCGGGAATGTATCAGCCGCGGTCGGCGCCTAGCGCCCGGGCCGCGGAAGTCAGAGTGTATTGACCACGCCGGCGAAAAGATGATAACCTAAATAGTTCCTCAGGAAAAACAGGAACGGCCGGTCCACAACAAATTCCACACGCCCTATATTACCTCCAGCTGATGAAGTGTATATGAGACCTGTGCCTGATGAAGCCTTGACGCCTTGTTCATCTACTGAAATCTTGGATTTCTGAACAACGTCGCTGACAAACAGTCTTTCAGACGTCATTTTGGAAAAGTCGCTCCTTCGCGGATCGAACGCATCGACGATGCCGAGCGACTTAAGCACATTCTTAAGACTGCCGCAGTCATATTCAACCGAGAATTTAGGCAACGAGATATCCACCAGGTATTGTTCCGCTTTCTGAGAATTGGCGGCGTATGCCGGGATAATCGACGCCGGGGTCTCCCCCTCGGCCGGAAGCACGATCTCGAAATCAAAGATACCGTTACCGACCGGAAGCCTCACAACCCTGTAGCTGCCGTGATCCGCATAGGTGCAGGACAATTCATTACGCATCACCCTTGACGGGACCTTTTGTCCTGTCGAAGTGGTGAAAATGCCATCTACAGTCTTGTTCTCATCAAATTCCTCTTTCCAGAATCCTGCCAGCCGGATTGCATTGACAAGAACTGCCCCCCGGCCTTCGACATTCCCCGAAAGCAGATCCTTTATGTCCCCGTCGGTGGCTTCCTCAACCCAGCGGTTGATCTGCTCACGGCTGTCGTCGCTCGTGATATCGTCCACTGTCTTCACCTGCGCCGAAAGGATGTCCCGGTTCTTGTTGATGAAATCATCATATACCGGGAAAGTGCTGTCAACCCATATCGAGTTAAGCGACGAAGCATTGACTTCCGGATCCATACACAAATACGTCAATTGATCGGCACAAACCGTGTTCATCACATCAAGCGTAACCCTTGATCCGTAGATGGCGCCGGTTATCTCTCTGAGCGTGTTTCCATCCGCGCCATTGGCCAGCATGGCAAATGCCTGATACATGCTGAATGGCGAAACGACCACATTCTTATCCTCACCTTTCCACACCCCGCCAAGGAGATCTGTGGAAAACTTTGCTATCTTGACTGATTCCGGAAACTCACGGGGTGGCTGCTGGCCGGAACCGCCGCCATCCGGCCCGTCGTCCGAACTGCACGCGGCGAATCCCGCCATGACGGCACCCGCGCACATAAGACAGCATATCTTCCTGATTAGCTTTTTCATGACTTTATATTAATATTTAGATCTTATTGATGATGCCGCAGAAAAGCACACTCCCATTGTATGTATCACGTACGAAGAAAAGGAACGGACGGTCTACTGTAAAGCTCACTTTTTTTGTAACGCCTGCGGAAGATTCTCCGGAGGTGGATGTGGCGGAGCTTGCCTCTACCCCTATCTCATCAACCGAGATGCAGGTTTTGTGGACTATCCTGCTGATATAGAACGGAGCCGGGGACAGCTTGCTGAAATCGCTCCTGTTTCTGTCGAAAGCATCGGATATCCCGAGCGATCTCATGATGTCCACAAAATCTTCCGATCCATATTCGGCTGTAAACTTCGGTATGGAAATATCTATCTGACATGCCTCCTGACGCACTCTGTTGGATATAAGCTTCGGTATCACCGACATCGGAGTCTCACCCTCATCTGGCAATACGATCTGCATCGCCGCATTATTTCTCAGATAGAGTATTGCCGATTTAAATCCTGACGCATCCGTATATCCGGACTCGAGATAACGGTTGCGCATCATACGCGACTTCACTTTCATGCCGGATGATGTGGTGAATTCCCCGTCTGTTGTCTCCGCCGGATCAAACGGCACCAGCCACTTTGCGAAAAGATGGAACGCATTCACCAATGCCGCTCCACGCGAGTCGAAGTTTCGGGAGAGAAGATTCCGTATCTTTCCCCCGGTAACGTCCGAGACCCAGCTGTTGATCTCATCTTTGACGGCACTGCTTCTCATGTCGTCGACTGTATGGATCTCGGCTGCAAACACATCCTTTGTCTTGCTGATGAAATCATCATATACCGGGAAAGTGCTGTCAACCCATATCGAGTTGGCGATCTTTACATCACCATCAGCCGGATCCGTATTGGCCAGCGACGAAAGCTGGAGGGCGCATTGGCCATTCATCCCGTCCAGAGTCATACGGCTGCCGTAAATCGCGCCGAGCATTTCCCTGAGCGTGTTCCCGTCGGCGCCGTTTGCCGCCATCGAGACCGAATGCGAGATGCTTAACGGTGAAATCACAATGTTATCATCCGCCGGCAATCCCTCTGCGATTTTCTCAATACAATTCACCGCGAACATTGATTCGCTTATTGATTCGGGAAACTCACGGGGTGGCTGCTGGCCGGAACCGCCGTCATCCGGCCCGTCGTCCGAACTGCACGCAGCGAATCCCGCCATGACGGCACCCGCACACATCAGACCACATATATTTCTGACTATCTTTTTCATGACTTTATATTTTTAAGGTTAAACCAATTATCTCAAAGGCTCGAAATCATTGCATATCCGCAATTGCCTGTATTTGGAGATTTCTCTATGATACATCCAGTATTCCTGCCATTCAGGATCATTGGAATCCTGGAATTTACCGATATGCTCAAATCCGTCATCAAACCGGAAATAGCCGTTGGCCTCGCCTCCCCAGCCCCATACGAGATGGAACATAAGGCCTTCTCCTCGTTTCCAATAGTTCATTCCGCCGGGATTCACCACCTCTACATCCGCATCGTAGATCAATCCGTCGACAACCCAAATATGACCATTCCCCGCTATAAGTGCAGGTTTTCTTTGGTCTATCATCGCTTTAAGTCCACTGTTGGAGAAATCCTCGAAATCAGCAGGCTGACGGTAACCGAAATTCTGGAACGTGCGCTTGTATGTACTTTCTGTATCCGTTGACGTTGACTTAACCGTATAGCGTGAATTAAGATTATTACTTGCTCCAAGCCACGACAGCATCCTGATCAACGCTTGCTGATTCAAGTTGAGCTGACCGATACTTTTTATTGACAATTCAGGATCGACTTTCTTCATCTCACTCCACACGAAGCTGGTTCCGGAATAGCTCTCAGGCCACTCGTAATAGCTCATTATCATACCCAGCGACAACGGGGCACAACCAACGGGAGCATGCACATATTTTTTAACATCTATTAACTCAGAAATATCCTCCATCATCGGACACGTCAGGTTGAACGGGGATTCCTGATGCCATCTCCGGACATTTCCGTCAAACATCGGATCTATCCTGTAGGAATTATCTTTTTCGTAGGATGGGGGATAGAGAGGTTCGTAGACCGTGGTATCTATGCCGATCGGAGGAACGGACGCCGGCAGCCCGCTGAAGAATAGTCCGAGGCCCTTGTTGTGGACCGTATCATTCATGTCGAGATGACCCTCGTCGGATATGGCGTAGACATCAGGCAGACGACGGTCGGCCGAAAGCACCGCAAAACCGTTGTCCCCACTGAAATTGACCACGTAGAACAGCGTGTCCGGGCTGCCTGAACGGGTCGCGGCAGACGAGATATACTCTACTTTCTCGAGTGTGCGCGAACGGGTGGAGCGTCCACCCTCTATCAGCCTCATAACCCTCTCGGCATTCCCGATCGCCTCACGAAGCGGGATCCTGAACGGAGACACGGACGCGACATCCTTTTCTCCCGGGGCTTCGGCCACAAGATCCTCCTGAGAACAGCTCACAAGTGCCGGGCAGACAGTCAGAGCGAACATCGCCAGTGCCGAACTATAGATAGTGATTTTTTTCATAATGAGTTTAATTGAAATGTTAATTCGGGCAATATATTATTTAATTATAATTACGCAAATAAATTTTAATATTTTAGGATGTATTTGAATTTAACAGTGTTACGATTGACATGTGTTAATTCAAACACATCCTATACATGTTGAATCTTCAGTTAGGGAAATATATTCAGAGTTTATTGACCACACCTGCAAGAATATGGTAACCGAAATGGCTCCTTAGGAAAAACAGGAACGGCCGGTCTACAACAAATTCCACACGCCCTTTGGTAGGTTGATATACAGGGAAATGAGTACCTCTACCTGATGTGGCATTGATGCCTCGTTCATCTATTGAAATCTTGGACTTTTGGGCAATGTCGCCGATAAACAGTTTTTCAGATGTCATTTTGGAAAAGTCGCTTCTTTGCGGATCGAACGCATCGACGATGCCGAGTGCCTTCAGCACATCCTTAATGCTGCCGCAATCGTATTCAACAGAAAATTTAGGCAACGAGAGATCCACCGCGTAAAATTCTCCTTTCTGAGTATTAGTCGAATAGGCCGGAATGATCGACTCAGGAGTCTCTCCCTCGGCCGGAAGCACGATCTCAAGATCAAACGCACCCGCACTGATTAGAATTCTCACAGTTCTGTAAACTCCGTAATCCGCATATTCGCCTACCAATGGCTTGTGCATTACCCTTGATGGAACCTTTTGTCCTGTCGATGTGGTGAAAATGCCATCGGTAGTCTCATCCTCCTCGAAATCATTTTTCCAAAATCCTACGAATCGGAGAGCATTGACAAGAACAGAGCCACGATTCCTCACATTCTCATGAAGAAAATTCTTTATGTCCCCTTTGGTGGCTTCCTCAACCCAGCGATTGATTTTCTCCCGGCTGTCGTCGCTCGTGATATCGTCCACTGTCTTCACCTGCGCCGAAAGGATGTCTCGGTTCCTGTTGATGAAATCATCATATACCGGAAAAGTGCTGTCAACCCATATCGAGTTAACAAACGATACATCAACCAATTCATCCAGATACAGCCATTTAAGCTGCTCGGCGCAAACAGTGTTTATCCCATCAGGCTTGACTCTCAATCCATAGATAGCGCCGGTTATCTCTCTGAGTGTGTTTCCATCCGAGCCATTGACCATCATGGCAAATGCCTGATACATGCTGAATGGAGAGACGACCACATTCTTGTCCTCCCCTTTCCACACCTCGCCAAGAAGATCTGTGGAAAACTTTGCTATCTTGACTGATTCCGGAAACTCACGGGGTGGCTGCTGGCCGGAACCGCCGCCATTCGGTCCGTCTTCCGAGCTGCACGCGGCGAATCCCGCCATGACAGCGCCCGCGCACATAAGACAGCATATCTTTCTGATTATCTTTTTCATGACTTCTATTTTTAAGGTTAAACCAATTATCTCAAAGGCTCGAAATCATTGCATATCCGCAATTCTCTATATAGACTTAAATAATACTTCTTCTCCCAGTATTCATCCCATTCGGGATCGTTGGAATCCTGGAATTTTCCGATATGCTCAAATCCGTCATCAAACCGGAAATAGCCGTTGGCCTCCCCGCCCCAGCCCCATACAAGATGGAACATGAGGCCTTCTCCGCGTTTCCAATAGTTCATTCCGCCGGGATTCACCACCTCGACATCCGCATCGTAGATCAATCCGTCGACAACCCACATATGGCCGTTACCATATATAAGCACAGGTTTTCTTTGGTCTATCATCGCTTTAAGTCCACTGTTGGAGAAATCCTCGAAATCAGCAGGCCGGCGGTAGCCGTATTTCTGGAATACATCTTTATATTTCGGCTCCACAAGCCTCTCTGTCGCATAAGGAGACTGCATGGAGGCATAGTTGTCTTGATCACCAAGCCAAGCGAGCAGATCGAGCAGTCTCTTCTGGACACCGTTAACCTGATCCGCACTTGTAGCATCCATTGTCGGATTGATGGTCTTTATCACGCTCCAGTTGAACTCCACACGGTTATAGACCTTAGGCCACTCGTAATAGCTCATTATCATTGCGGTTGACAAAGGAACACAACCTACGTCGGACCGTTCTTCTTTCCAAACCTCGAATTGTTCTGTCATAACGTACTTTATCGGACACATCAGATTGAACGGGGATCCCTGATGCCATCTCCGGACATTTCCGTCAAACATCGGATCTATCCTGTAGGAATTATCTTTTTCGTAGGATGGGGGATAGAGAGGTTCGTAGACCGTGGTATCTATGCCGATCGGAGGAACGGACGCCGGCAGCCCGCTGAAGAATAGTCCGAGGCCCTTGTTGTGGACCGTATCATTCATGTCGAGATGACCCTCGTCGGATATGGCGTAGACATCAGGCAGACGACGGTCGGCCGAAAGCACCGCAAAACCGTTGTCCCCACTGAAATTGACCACGTAGAACAGCGTGTCCGGGCTGCCTGAACGGGTCGCGGCAGACGAGATATACTCTACTTTCCCGAGTGTGCGCGAACGGGTGGAGCGTCCACCCTCTATCAGCCTCATAGCCCTCTCGGCATTCCCGATCGCCTCACGAAGCGGGATCTTGAACGGAGACACGGACGCGACATCCTTTTCTCCCGGCGCTTCGGCCACAAGATCCTCCTGAGAACAGCTCACAAGAGACGGACAGACAGACAGGGCGAACATCGCCAGTGCCGAACTGTAGATAGTGATTTTTTTCATGGTTGATTAATTTTAAGGTTAATAAATATCGCGATAAAATCGCGTTAGATTAAAAAACTATGAAAAGAGGATGTTTTTTGATTGAAAGGATTTTATAACTGATTACTCTTGTGCGTGAACAATGAAGCCTTAGAATAGTGAAACTAAAAAAGCACTCAGATATATCGCTTAGAGAGTGTTTGGAAACCAGGGATGATAAAATCCCTCTTTCAAGCCAAAAAATCAATGGACTCTTATATCCAATTATTTATCAACGGTTTAACGTCAGTGAATAGACCTTTTACACCGATACTGATAATTAAAGGTTGTTAATTCGGGCGCAATATAGCAATTAAATTTTAAATCTGCAACAAATATTAATCTTTTTAATATTTATTAACACATTAAATCCAACCTCATGATTTTCATTACTTTTGAGAGTGCTGTACAAATGTATGACTCTCTCAATCGCTGTCTTTCCGCAGAGGCAGACCCCAATGGCCTCCGAGCGCCACGGTGGCCGGGGTGGCCAGAAAACGGTCGCCGGCCGAAGTCTCCCACTCGAGCGGAGTGGCGAGATCTCCGGGACGCATCGTCGGCGAGAGGCAGCGGCCGCCGCGCAAAGCGGCCACACCACGCATGTCGGAGATGCAGAGTTCGCTCTCGGGCTTGGTACGGTCGTAGCCATAGTCGCGTTCCATCCGGGCCGAAGGGAGCGGGCTGCGGTCGAACGTGTCCCAGCCGCCTATGCTGTCGCGCTGCCGCTGGCTTCCGAAAAACTGCCTCGTGCGCTCCGGATCGGCGCCGCCGGTCCAGCTCAGGGTGCCGAGTGGACGCTTGAGCGCCACGCGCTTCATCCCGGCCTTGATCAATGCAGGAGGGACTATCCCGGCGAGCTTGAAATAAAACGGGAGCCGACGCGCCATCGATCGGAAATATGCGTCGGGGTCGGTATAAAGGCGGAAATGGAGTAGGGATTCCAGACGGTCGGAATCGGCAAACCAGCCGCCGTGGAAATTGGTGAGCGCGAACCAGTCGCGGCCGAACACTTTCTCCGGCGGCGGGCAGGAAAGCGCCTTCATCAGGCGGCATTCAAACTCATAGTTGCTCATCCGGAACGGGGCGCCGGAGCCGATGTTGTGGAAATGGCACCAGAAGTCGGCGGGAAGCTCGTCCGACAGGCGGCAGAGATTGGCAAGCAGCAGTCCGGATTCCTCGGCCGTGGTCCATTCAAGCGCACCGCGCAGAGGGACGTGAAACGAGATCGGGTCGCTCCCCTTGAACAGCAGCGACGGACAAAGGATCCCCGTCTGCCGGAGCGACACCCAGCGCCGGAGTCCCGACTCGGAGAGAATCCTCTCGGCCGCTATCTTGGAGCGGGCATACATGTCGCCCTCGGCGGGAACCAGCGGGTCGCCGGCCGAGATCCAATGGTCCGGAGCGTGGCGGGGGCCATACTGCGAGACGGATCCGATATAGACCACAGACACATCATCGGCGTCCGGGCGACGCCTCACGGCCTCGACCACATGGCGCATCGAGCCGGTGTTGACGCGCCATGTCAGATCCGGATACATGTCGGCGGCAGGGGAGACCATGCCGCCGACGTGCAGCACTATGTCGGCACGCGACACTCCGCGGTCGACATCGGCCGCATCCGTCAGATCCCCCCATACCACCTCGACATTGCCGCCGCCCAGAAACGGGGCGAGCAGCCGCCGGTTTTTCCGGCCGGGACGCGCGAGGACGATCACTCGGAAACGGCCGGCATCACCGGCGAGCCTGGCAAGAGCGGCCATCCCCATGGTCCCGGTGGCCCCGGTCAGAAAAACGGTCTTCTTCATCTCACAGCCACCTTGTAACGTTTATCTCCGGCCACGATCACATATACGCCGGGGGCGAAGAATCCCACACGGACGCCATCCTGATCAAGACGCACGTCGCACGAAGCAGCCTTTCCGGCAGGATCGAACACCGAGACTGAGGAGACTCCCGGAATCCTGGCCACAAGCCCATCCACAGTGAGCTGGCTGGCGGACTGAACGGCGTCGACGCCCAACATATCCTTTGAGGCTGTGGTTACCACGACAGCGGACGAAGGAAGCGAACGCTCTTCGGATGCGGCCATGCCCGTTACGGTGTAGCTATAGCGTGTGTCAGGCTCCAGTCCGTTCACAGCCAGTTCGAGGGCGCCGTTGCTGATGCGGTCGGTGAAAAGAGCGAGCGGCTCCTCGGAGTAGGAGGCGTTCCAGCCCACGGCAATGTCGTCGATCGCCACCGACGAATGGTTACCCTTCGCCTGCACATAGCGGATCGCTACCGCTCTCGCCCCCTGCGGGATATCGGCGATCTCCACGGTCTCGCCCTTGAGCGTCGGAGCCATCCTGAGCGGAGTCTCGCTCCAGGCGCCATCCACATAGAAGCTCACTTCGAGCGAGTTGGCGTCAGCCCCCTCCATGCCGAGCTGCCAGAACGAGAGGCTCACGATGTCGGCATTGTATTCCGGGCTCTGGATATAGGCGCCGTCGGAGCTGAAACGCAGAGCGGGCACAGAGGCGCCGCAGAAATCGGCTGTGGAATAGGTGAGGGTGGTGGAGGAGTGCCAGCCGGCGGGGAGAGCGGCCGTGCCGCCGGTGAAGTCCACCGTGTCGACCGAGCAGCCAAGCCTGTTGAGCTTGCTGACATTGAGAAGATAGTCCGAAGCGTCCTCCATCGCCTCCCAGCGGGCGAGGAAAGTGGAGTCGGTTACGGCCTCCGCCTCAAGAGCCACAGGACGGCGCGAGGTGAACGGCGGAAGCCCGGTGCGCACCACAGTCTCATTGGAGACCTTGCTCAGCCCCTTGCCGGGCTGGAGGGCGGCCACGCTGTAGGCATACGCCGTCTCAGGCTCAAGTCCCTCCACCTTGTAGGATGTTCCGGCCACCGACACGGAGACTGTGTTGGGCGACTTCATGCGGCCCGGCGCCTCCTGACGGTCGGCGTGGCGGTAGACGTTGAGCTGGTATTTCTCTGCGCCATCCACCGGCTTCCATCGCGCCGTGAAACCGTCGTGGCCCACATTCTCGGCGGCGAGCGTCTCGGTCGGGTCGCTCTCAGCCAGTCCGCCGGCCACCTTGAAACTGACCACGCCCCCTGTCTCGGCGATCTCCGTCAGAGGAAGCCCGAGGCTCTTTCCGGCCCATGTCTTCATCGAGGGAACGGTCGTGTCGGAAAATTCGGTCTTACCCGCCGTGCCGGGGAAAGCGTCGCCGGCGCGGGTCTCCTCGCTGCGGATATTGTCGGCCTCCTCGATGTCCACATACTGGTGATCGGCCGTATTGTTGACCACATTCTTGTTCCATACCGTCTGGTTGAAGTCAACGTGCCAGACAAGCATTCCGTGGCCGGGGAGATATTTGTCCCAGCCGGTCTGCTGGCGGTTCTCGATAAGGAAATACTCGTTGTCCTTCTCGGTAGGGATAATGTAGGCCTTGTTGGAGTCGATCGGAGGGAGGACCACATTTGCCGGACCCGAAAGCGGCTCCGGAGTCAGCCAGTCCATCGCATAGCGCTCGAAAGCCGAATAGAGCGGGGGAGTGCAGCCGCCGTTGTTGTACGGGCCGTAGTCCAGCACATTCCATGATCCGGGCGTGAAAGCCCCGGTATATTTCGTGGAGTAAAGGTCGGGCAGACCCATCACGTGGGAAAACTCATGGCAGAAAGTGCCGATTCCGTCGGGACGGTTCCCCTCCCATTCGTTGGTGCAGGCGTAATGGCCCAGGAAGACGCCGTCGAAACTATAGTACGAACCGCCTGAGCGCACATCCCACGAGTGGGGCCAGACCGTGCTGGCCGCGCCGCCCGAGGCCTCGCCCCGGCCGGCGTAGAAGATGAACACATTGTCGATCTCCCCGTCGCCGTCGAGATCATACTGCGTGAAGTCTACCGTGTCGTCGAGGATCTGGCAGGCGTGTACGGCCATCAGCTCGGGATGTAGATCATCTCCGGCTATGTCGTTGCCCCCGTAGTAGGCCATCCTGTTGGGGAGCTTCACCGGGCCGTAGACGTCGAACTCGGGACGGAACTGACCGTTGCTCGAATCGATGAAATAATCCCTGGCCGAGCCGGTGCCGCCCCATTCGGAGAAGCCCTCCTTGTTGAGCGCGTCGGAGAAATACTGCTTCGGGTCGGACAAGGTGAAATCCACGTCGGAATAGCTCACCAGGATCACCAGCCCCTTGCGGTCTCCCTTGCCGGGAAACGTGGTGGAGCATAGACCCGGGCCGCGCCGCCGCACTTTGCTTTTCGAAGCGTTGCGCTCCGCCTCCTCCACGGCGCCGGAAAAAAGCGCCTCCTTGTCGAGGGTGGAGAGAAAGGCCTCGGTGGCCGCATCCCGGCGGTCGGCCCTGTAGGCGCCGGCCTCGAGACGTCCCGACTCGCCCGGGACGGCGAAATAGAGGAATCCCTCGTGTTCCACGAGCGGGAAACCGTCTTCCGAAAGAATGATGTGGGAATGCTCGTCGCCGCGGAGCTGGACCACGACCGTGGAGCCGTCGGCCTGATGGCGGACCACCGGACCGGGCTTTGCCGGAACGGCCTGGACACCAAGGGCGCATAAAGATGCGGCAGCCGTCAGGAGAGAAGTCTTGAGTTTGATGTGCATGATGATCAGGGTTTGTTATGTGTTTGTTTGTGAGCGGTAAACGTCATCTATACAGACAGGAGTGAATGATGATGAATGACGAATTGCCTCCAAATTTACAAATTATTTCCCATTCCCTCACACTGTCGGCCGAAAAAAGTGATCCCGCCGTCCGCAATAATAGGCCGGCGGGATTCGTTCTATGTGTGTGTTTAGAAAGGATTTTTTTCATGATAGACGGGCGGCGGCACGCCTCCCGCTTATCAGGTCCGGCATGATGATGATCGTGCTGGCCATCCTGCTGCCGGCCCTGACCGGATGCTCCACGAAGAAAAACACAGCCATGTCGCGCAACTGGCAGGCGTTCACCACACGCTACAACGTCTACTTCAACGGCGACGAACACTACAAGGAGCAGCTCAAGGAGATGGAACTCAACTACGAGGACGACTACACACGCACTCTGCTGACCCATCCAGCCGAGGCACGCGCCGACGAAAAACTCCCGCAGCCTTCCGGCGACTTCAAGCGCACCATCGAGAAGATGCAGAAGGCGATCCAGCTCCATTCCATCAAGAAAAAACCGCCGAAGAAAAACAACACCCCCAAAGAGAAAGCTTTCAGAGCCCGCGAGGAATACAACCCCTTCCTCCACAACGCATGGCTCATGATGGGACGCTCGCAGTTTCTCAACGGAGACTTCCCCGGAGCCGCGGCCACGTTCTATTACATCTCGCGCCATTTCAAATGGCTCCCGCAGGTCGTTACCGAGGCAAGGCTCTGGCAGGCAAGAAGCTACTGCGCCCTCGACTGGCTCTACGAAGCCGAAAACGCCCTCCACGGCGTAAAGGAGAAAGACCTCACATCGAAAAAACTGCGGCGGCTCTACAACATCACCCAGGCCGACTATCTCGTCCGTTCCGAAAAATGGGCCGAAGCCGTCCCCTTCCTGCGTCTCGCCGCATCCGAAGCATCCGGCAGCCAGAAAAACAGGCTCTGGTTCCTGCTCGGCCAGGCATACCGCAACCTCGGCGACAACAAACTCGCCTACGACGCCTTCAAAAAAGCCGGAAGCGGAGCCTCGACATCATACCGCACCAAGTTCAACGCCCGCATCAAGCAGAGCGAGGTCTATCAGGGAGCCAACATCAAAGGGGAGGTGAACTCCCTCCGCGGACTCCTGCGCTTCAGCCGCAACAAGGAATTTTTCGACCAGATATACTACGCCATCGGAAACCTTTACCTCTCCCGCAAAGACTCCGCCCAGGCCAAGGAAAACTATATCCTCGCCGTGCAGAAATCCACCCGCAACGGCATCGACAAGGCGCTCGCCAACCTCGCGCTCGGCAACATCTATTTCAACGAACGCGACTACGTGAAGGCCCAGCCATGTTACGCTGAGGCGATCCCCCTGCTCGACGAGAAATATCCCGACTACAAAATTCTCAAGAAAAGATCCGACGTTCTCGACGAACTCGCCACATACGCCGGCAACGTCCAGCTTCAGGACTCCCTGCTCGATCTCTCGAAGCTGTCGCCCGAGGAGCAGATGAAAGTATGCCGCAGGCTCGCCGAGGAACTCATCAAAAAAGAGAAAGAGGAGGCCGAGGCAGCCGCACGCGAGGAATTCCAGGCCCAGGTCGACGCTCAGGGAAACCAGAACCGCGACAACGCCCCGGCCACATACCAGCTCAACAACGACAAGTCATGGTATTTCTACAACCAGACTTCCAAAAACGCCGGAAAGACCGAATTCCAGCGCCGCTGGGGCGCACGCAAGAACGAGGACGACTGGCGCCGCCGCAACAAGGTCTCCTTCGCTTTCGACCAGCCCGAAGCCGACAGCCAGGAGGAGAACAACGACTCCACGGCCGCGGCCGGAAACCAGACACCCGCCGACTCAACCGCTGTGGCCGACGGCGCCGACCCGCGCAAACCCGAATACTATCTCCGCCAGATACCCAAGACCGAGGAAGAGATACAGACCTGCAACGAGATCATTCAGGAAGGCCTCTTCAACATGGGACTTATCCTCAAGGACAAACTCGAGGACTTCCCCGCCGCCAGAGCGGAATTCAACGAACTCGACTCGCGCTTCCCCGACAACACCTACCGGCTCGACGTCTACTACAACATGTACCTCATGGCCGTGCGCGACAACGACAGCGCACAGGCCGAACGGTGGCGTCAGAAGATCCTCGCCGACTTCCCCGACTCGCCCTACGGAACCGCGATGCGCGACGACGACTATTTCAACAAGCTCCGCGAGATGCACCTCAGGCAGGAGGAGATCTATCAGGAAGTCTACGACGCTTATCTCGCCAACCAGAACGGCAAGGTACACCGTCTCACCGAAGAGATGGAGAAGGAATTCCCGCTTTCGCCGATCATGCCGAAATTCGTATTCATCGACGCCCTCTCCTACGTTACGGACAATCAGCCCGACAAATTCCGCGAACGGCTCGAATACCTCCTCGACAAATGGCCCCAGACCGACATGACCGAGATGGCCGGATCAATGCTCAAAAACATCAAGAGCGGACGCAAGCTCCAAGGCGGCGGATCCAACGTCAGGGGAATGATCTGGGACACACGCCTCACCACCGACTCCCTCGCCCCGCCGGCTGCCGACGGTCTCCCGGCCGACTTCGAGCGCGATCCCTCCAAACCGCAGTATCTCGTGCTGGCCTTCCCGCTCGACTCCGTAAGCCCCAACCAGCTTCTCTACGATGTGGCCCGGTTCAACTTCTCCTCGTTCGTCGTCAAGGACTTCGACCTTGAGCAGATGAGATTCGGACAGATCGGGATGCTCATCATAAAGGGATTCGCCAATCTGCGCGAACTCGAACACTACCGCAACGTCCTCGCCGCAGCCCAGTGGAAACTGCCACCCGAAGTGAGACCGATCATGATAAGCAAGGCAAACTTCGAGCTGCTTCTGCGCCAGGGCCGGTCCTTCGAAGACTATTTCCGCTTCGAGCAGGAGGAAGACGCCCGGCAGACGGAGGAAAACGTGGTCGGACCCGACAGAACCATGCCCGGGCCGCCCGATGAGCCGGAAGCCCCCGAAGCCGGAGAAACACCCGACGAAGAAAACATTCCCGACGAAGAAACCTGACAACACTCCCGAATCATGGAACCCAAAACCGGAAGAAACACCGTGATCAGCATCTGCAAAGCTATCGCCATCATCCTCATGGTGGTCGGACACGCCGAGGCTCCCGGCCTGCTCACATGCTTCATCTACACGTTCCACATGCCTCTCTTCTTCATCGCCGCGGGCTATTTCTTCTCCCGCCGCTATCTTTCCGATCCCTGGACATTCATCCGCAAGAGGATCACCGGGCTTTACTTCCCCTTCCTCAAATGGTCGCTCCTCTTCCTGGCGCTCCACAACGTCTGGTTCTCCCTCGGGATCCTCAACGAGCAATACGGCAACTGGACCGGAGGCGTTACCCATCCCTACACGCTCCGCAGCGCGCTGGCCAGACTCCTGATGATGCTGACCGGAATGGCTGGCTACGACGAATTCATGGCCGGGGCGTTCTGGTTCTTCCGCGGGCTCCTGATAGCGAGCATCGCATTCCTGCTGCTCTACAAATTCCTCGACTCCCGCACACGCCTCCGGCCCGAAGTCTGCGTCGGGCTGATATGCGTCGCCATGCTCCTGCTGACCGCCCTGCGCGTGCAGTTCGGACTGAAGATCTCAGTGGTGCCCAACGGCGCATGGCGCGAGACATGGGGCATATTCTTCTTCGGAGCCGGCGTCCTGTTCCGCACATGGGAAGCACGCATACGCCAGCACTGGGGGCTGACGCTGGGATTCTTCGCCTTCCTCTGCTTCGCCGCCACACAGCATTTCTCCGGAATGAACAACGGCGCCCGGATGCAGGATGTGCTGACGCTCCCGCTCACCGGGATCGCCGGATTCCTCATGGTGCGCCATATAGCCACCCTCATCGACGCCCGCGACTCGAAGCTGCGGCGGCTCCTCGTCTTCATCGGAGACAACACGATCGTGATCTTCGTATTCCACATAATCGCCTTCAAGGCCGTGAGCCTGGTAAAGATCGCATGGTACGGGCTTCCTTTCGGACAGATCGGGTGCCACATGGTGATCCATGATTACAACGGCGACCTTTTCTGGATTCTCTACTCGGTGGCCGGCGTGGCCATCCCGCTCCTCTGGCTCACGGCATGGCGCAGACTCTCCGCCCGGATCCGCACGGCCTCCCTCATCTCCCGGATAAAAACTTCAGACCAATGAAACCGACACTCGTAATCTCCTCCGGCGCGGGAATCAGCGCCGAGAGCGGCATCTCCACATTCCGCGACGCCGGCGGACTCTGGGAAAACTATCCCGTGATGGACGTGGCCTCAGCCACCGGATTCCGCAAAGCCCCCGGACTTGTCCACCGCTTCTACAACGAACGCCGCAAAGCCCTCCTCGACGCCCGCCCAAACGCAGCCCACCGCGCGCTGGTCGATCTCGAGAAAGACTTCGACGTCCGCGTCATAACCCAGAATGTAGACGACCTCCACGAACGGGCCGGATCCTCCGACGTACTCCATCTCCACGGCGAGCTGATGAAGATACGCTCCGTCAGCAATCCCGGCTACGTGGAAAGCCTCGACATCGACCATCTCGAGACAACACCCGCCACCCGCGGAAAGAACGGCGACCTGATGCGTCCCCACATAGTCTTTTTCGAAGAGCCAGTGCCCAACATCGAGGCAGCCGTGGAGCTGGTGCGCAAAGCCGACATATTCGTCGTCGTCGGAACATCGCTCGTGGTCTATCCCGCAGCCGGACTCCTCCAGTTCGTCCGCCCCGGCGTTCCGGTCTACTACATCGACCCCCATCCGGCCGCAGTCCCGCAGTCAGTGCATATCATAGCCAAAAAGGCCTCCGAAGGACTCGCTGAGCTGACCCGGATCCTCCGCGCCGCGGGTCAGCGCTCATGACCGGCCATCAGCGAAAGCAGCGACAAGACACCCTGCAGACGCTCCAGAGACTCACTGAACTCCAATCTTATCTCTATTTTCTCACTTTTGTTTCCATTCATAATTCCTATTTCCTTAATTTTTTGTAAATTCGCGGTGAAAACCGCACTCCACAGACATACAATCCCCGCGGAACAATCTTAAAATTTCTATACAACAAACATGAAACATTTCATCATCGCATCAGCCGCAGCCCTGTTCGCCATCCCGGCGTCGGCGACATTCATGCAGGCTCCCGCACAGGCCGATCCCGGAATAATCGTCCCCGATTCAACCGGTTTCAAATTCACCGACATCAAAATGGTGAAGACAACCCCCGTAAAAGACCAGAACAAATCCGGCACATGCTGGAGCTTCTCCGGAATCGGGCTGCTCGAGGATGAAATCCTCCGCAAAGGTGGCAAAGAGACCGACCTGTCCGAAATGTTCGTGGTCCGCAACTGCTACATCGACAAGGCAAAACGCCTCATCCGCATGTATGGCGACAGCAACTTCGCCCAGGGAGGACAGATCTACGACGTCCTCTATGCCCTCGAGAAATACGGTGCTATGCCCGAGGAAGCATACGCCGGTCTCAACTACGGCGACAAGAAACACTCCCACTACGAGATGGCAGAGGCTATGGACGGATACCTCAAAGGTGTTCTCGCCAACGCCAAGAAGAAAGGAAACCACCTCACCGACGCATGGCTCCCCGGATTCATCGGCATCGTGGACGCATATCTCGGAAAAGTCCCCGAAGAGTTCACATACCAGGGCAAGAAATACACCCCGCAGACCTACGCCGCGTCCCTCGGTCTGAATCCCTCAGACTACATCGGGATCACATCCTTCACACACCATCCTTTCTATGAGGAATTCGCCGTCGAGATCCCCGACAACTGGCTCCAGGCAAAATCAATGAATGTCCCGATGGAGGAGATGCAGCAGATCGTGGACAACGCCATCGAGAACGGATACGCCGTCGGCTGGGCGGCCGACGTCTCCGAAGGCGGATTCAAATGGCGCGAAGGATACGCCATAATCCCCGAGGAACTCGACCAGACCAACATGACAGACAGCGAAGTCTCAAAATGGGTGCAGCTCGACGACAAGAGCCGCGACGCTAAACGCTTCGAGAAAAAAGGACCCCAGAAAGAGGTGAAGGTTACCCAGGAGATGCGCCAGAAGCATTTCGACAACTGGGAGACAACCGACGACCACGGAATGGTAATCGAAGGAATCGCAACCGACCAGGAAGGAAACCGCTACTACAAGGTGAAGAACTCCTGGGACACCAACCAGCTCTACGGCGGATACTTCTACGTCTCCATGCCCTACTTCCTCGACAAGACAATCTCCGTTACTCTCCACAAGGACGCTGTCCCCAAAGAGATCGCGAAGAAATTCAAGAAATAAGCTGATCCGACAATCAGCGTAGTCCCGTCAACCGGGGTGCTGTCGGCCGACGGCACCCCGGTTCATCATCCACCGCCATACTCCGGTATCGCGTCGAAACAGGGACAAGCCTTTATCCGCTCCCACGGGATGATGACGCCGTCCCCGTCGAGATCCGGCGAAAGATCCCTGTGGCCCACCACCTTCAGATTGCCACGCCGGCTGCGGATCTCGGAGATCAGACGCAGAAGCGATCCCTTCTGGGCTGCCGTCCTGGTGTCCGACGGATTGCCACGGCTGTCTATCCCGCCCGTATAGCAGACATGGATCGAATCCCGGTTATAGCCCTTCGCCCCGTTGGCGATCCTATCCTCCGGCAATATGCGGACCACGGTCCCGTCGGCCTCCACCACATAGTGATAGCCCGGCGCGCTCCAGCCCAGTCCGCCGCGGGACGCGGGCCGGGTGTGCCACGCAGCTATATCCTTACCCCGCTGTCCGGCCGGACCGGCGCTGCAATGCACCACTATCCGGTTCACTTTCCTCGCCGCGCTCATCGCTTGAGCCCGCCATGGGAAACGGAGCCTCCCGGTTCATACCTCGAACGCAGCGACACAAGCTCGGACCGCAGCGAGTCTATCTCACACCGCAGGGCGGCCACCTCCTGACGGTGGCGCTCGTTCTCCCGCTCGAAATTCTCCTGAAGAACCACAATGGTCTTCTCCAGGGCATTGACTTCCAGACCCAGCGCGTCGGCGTGCATCCGCCGCCGGCTCGGACGCAGAGTGGCGAAGATGTTGGCCACCTGCACTATCGCTCCCCCTCCGAGGAGAGCAAGAATGATCTCTTTCATGACAAATATGTTTTTTTAGATTGTTTTATAATATTTTGACTGCACCGATTGTTATATTTCCATGAATAATGTAAAACCCAAGAAAGCCCTCGGGCAGCACTTCCTCAACGACCTCGGCATCGCAGCCAGGATAGCGGACTCCATCTCCGGAGACGCCATGCCCCCGGATTGCAGCCGATATGCCGACATCCCGATCCTCGAGGTCGGACCCGGAATGGGCGTCCTCACACGGTTCCTGATCGATTCCGGCAGACAGGTGAAAGCCGTCGAACTCGATTCCGAATCGGTCGGGTATCTCCACAGCCGCTTCCCCGCGCTCGACGTTACCGAAGCCGACTTCCTGAAGCTCGACCTCTCGGAGATGTTTCCCGGACAGTTCGCCCTGATCGGAAACTATCCCTACAACATATCCTCGCAGATCTTCTTCAAGCTCCTCGACTACAAGGAGAAGATCCCCGTATGCGCCGGAATGCTCCAGAGGGAGGTGGCACAGAGACTATGCTCCCCGCCCGGATCGAAAGTCTACGGAATCCTTTCCGTACTCCTGCAGGCATGGTACGACTGCGAATATCTCTTCACAGTCGACGAAGGGGTATTCACCCCGCCGCCGAAAGTGAAAAGCGGTGTCATCAGACTCACCCGAAACTCACGCACCGAACTCGGATGCGACGAACGCCGGTTCAAGACCGTGGTCAAGACCGCTTTCGGAATGAGACGCAAGACCCTCCGCAACTCTCTCGCCTCGCTCCTTCCGCAGCAGGGGGAGATACTCTCCTCCCCGATACTGAAGGAGAGACCCGAAAGACTCTCCGTGGAAGACTTCATCGACCTCACCAACGCCATCAGTCGATGAAATCGGCATAGCTCACCCGGGGCTGGAGTCCCGCGGCATAGCGGCCGGCGGCCACCAGGCGCGTAAGCGCCAACGGTGTCTGCCACGCATGGTCGCGGCGGCAACGCAGCAGCTCCTGACGGGCCTCCACACTCGTCTCGCCCACAAGCCCCTCCTCGGCCAGACCCGCGTAGGAATCGGCGCAGGCGGCAAGCACAGAGCCGTCGAGAAGCGCGACGCCGCTCTCATCGTCATCGTAGGACAACGCAGCGCCGGAACGCTCCGCCTGACGGGCGCACCACGGGAGATGCACCGGCTCGCTACCACGCCTCACCTCGGCTATGATCATCGGAACCCCGGCGGCGACACACCGGGCCGTCGCCTCCCGGACAGCCCGCCCGAGCGACAGCCCGTCCATCGGCTCGTCAGAAACCGGCACAAGACGCCCCGCGGAATCCTTACCGAACTGGGTCAGGATCTGGCCGCTCCCGTCGGAAGAGACCAGCAGGACTCCGGCCAGAAGTTCCGCCGTCGTACCGATCCCGCTCTCCGCCTCAGGCACATGATCCGGGCGCATCAGCCTTTCAGCGCAGGAATTGGCGAATGCCTCCTCCGGTGTGGTCGGGAACTCAGCCATCATGGCCTCGTGGGTCGGATACTCGCGGCGCTTCTCGTGATACCACGCCACACGCTCCAGCTCTATCCCCAGACCGAGAAGTCCCTGCTCATACTCGTCGAGCGACGACAGGATCCGCTCCCTCTCATCCCCGGCCACGCTCCGCCGGTAGATGTCGATCTCCTGCCAGCCCACGAAAACAGGAATCTTGTCGCTCCTCCCGGCCACGGCACGCTGCCATTCGCTGTGGAAATAATTCCCCGTTCCGTTGGCCGTGGACTCCATCACCACAAGCGTCTCGGGCTCGCGGGCCACCGACCCGCTCACCGTCCTGACTATCTCCGAGGCCAGACGCGGATCGCCGTCGCCCCAGAAAGCCACCTCCGACAGATGGGCCATGGCGAAATTGCTGCCCCTCACCGTGTTGGGCGAGAGCGACGTGGCTATCGCCACCTGAGCCTCACGCGCCGGAATCCAGCTGACAGACTGCGACTTCTCGTAAGGCACGAAAGCCCAGTCTTTCGTCTGCCCCTCCTTCATCCCCTCCGGATATTCCCTGAGAAGAAGCGAATACATCCCCCTTATCTGGGCCGACGCATCCTTGACATGGGCGCAGATCAGCGAATTCCATCCGCGCCTTCTCACAAGCTGGATCCACGCCATGTAGACCTGGATAAGCGTCGAGCCGCCCCACTGGCGGGCCTTGAGCATGATCAGGCGTATCGGCTCCCGGCGGCGCCGCATATCCTCGAGCATCCCCAACACCCGACGCTGAGGCCCGTTGAGACGGAAAGCCACAGGCCGCCCGGTGAGCTTGTCGGTGATCCTGACACACTCCTGCGCCCAAAGCTCGAAATTTTCCTTATACTCTTTTCTCATTTTTTTTGTAACTTTGTCGTTATGAAACGTTCTGACTTTGAAATCATGGCTCCCGTCGGAAGCTGGGAATCGCTCGCCGCAGCTCTCGCCGCCGGAGCCGACGCGATATATTTCGGCATCGAGGGACTCAACATGCGCTCACGATCATCGGCAAACTTCACCGCCGACGACATGGCCCGCATAGCCGCCGAATGCTCGGCGCGGGGGGTGAAGACCTACCTGACCGTCAACACCGTCATCTACGATTCCGACATACCCCTGATGAAGACCATCATCGACCGGGCGCTCCAGGCCGGGATCTCGGCCGTGATAGCATCCGACATGGCTGCCATAACCTACGCCAGATCAATCGGACAGGAGGTGCATATATCCACCCAGGTGAACGTCAGCAACACCGAGGCCGTGAGATTCTACGCCCGCTTCGCCGACGTCATGGTGCTTGCCCGGGAACTCAATCTCGACCAGGTGGCCGTGATCGCAAAGGCAATCAGGGAGGAGAACATCTGCGGCCCGTCAGGCAACCCCGTGCGGCTCGAGATGTTCTGCCACGGCGCCCTATGCATGGCCGTCAGCGGCAAATGCTATCTCTCGCTCCACGAGCTGAACTCCTCGGCAAACCGGGGGGCATGCAACCAGATATGCCGGCGGGCATACACCGTGCGCGACCGCGAGACCGGCGAGGAACTCGTCGTGGACAACAAATACATCATGTCTCCCAAAGACCTGAAGACAATCCACTTCCTCAACAAGATGATCGACGCCGGAATCACAGTCTTCAAGATCGAGGGACGCGCCAGGGGTCCCGAATATGTGGCCGAGGCCGTGGGAGCGTATTCCGAAGCGATCCAGGCCGTGTGCGACGGATCTTTCTCCGAAGCCCTTGTCGAACGCTGGGACCGGAGACTCGAAAAAATATTCAACCGCGGATTCTGGGACGGCTACTACCTCGGGCAACGGCTCGGGGAATGGAGCGCGAAATACGGCTCGTCAGCATCACGCACCAAAGTCTACTCCTCGAAAGCCGTGCGCTATTTCCCCCGCATCGGGGTGGGAGAGTTCCTCATCGAGAACGGTTCCCTCTCCGTGGGCGACGAAGTGGTCCTGACCGGGCCGTCCACCGGAGCGCTGATCTTCACCGTAAAAGAACTCAGGCTCGACCTCAAGCCCGTCGGCTCCGTCTCGAAAGGCGACCGCTTCTCGATGCCGGTGCCTGCCAAAATCAGACCGTCAGACAGACTCTATCTCTGGAAAGAGGTGGAACATCCGCTCAGACACTGACCCGCTCGCCGATACTGACCGCGCCCAGACGCGTCAGACGCCCCGACACCCTGACCGAAAGCCTGGCGCCGAACGCCGGCGGAAGCATCATGCCGCAGCGCGACGTCCCGCTGTGGCTGCCGCTCACTGTCATCTTTCCGAGAACCGTCCCCTCCGCGTCCTGGTCCTGACCGTGGTCATCATGGAGAAGAATCCCGACGCCGGCCGCCATCCCCGCGCCACGCAGATCGGCTCCGACGCTGACCGCGCCGCCGCTCCCGATCCGGTCGGCGAAACTTTCCCATTCCACGGCGGCAAGGTCTCCATCGTCCGCCTCAAGCAGATCCACACCCGACGCGCCAAGCACGTAAAGGCACCCGCCGCATTCCCTCGGACATGATTCCCAGGCCGCGTCCCGGAGGCTCGCCCCGGCCTCGCTTCCCGTGTCAAGGTTCAGGGATAGCCAGCAGGGAAAGCCACGGCCGAAAATCCACAGTTCGTTGTGGCGAGGCTCGCACACCATCTCGCCGTAGCCCCGCAGACCACGCGCTATGGTGGCCACCGACGAATCCCGCAGCCTCACGAGCGTGCCACTCTCTCCCAGGGCGTAGACGCCTCCGCTCCCCGAAGCCACACTCCCGCGTCCACCCACACGGAGCTGCGACACCATCCTCACATTGCGGTGGCGGCCGTCGGAATCATGCGTGAGCCCGACTATGCCCCGGTCGGTGAAAAGATAGAGATACTGGCGCGTATAGGCTCCCCCGCCCACAGGCTGGGCCGCCATCGCCGCTATCCGGCCGCCGGGCGAACGGCTGTAGCCAGCCCTGACAAACGGATTTCCGCGACACGACGTGAACACTTCCCCGGCTGTAGCGCTGTGGAGCCAGCCGCCATGACCCTCCACCGCGGTGGCCTCGGCCGGCATACCCGGAGCGGACAGCACCGGATCCATCACCGCACCCGCCACCGGAAGCCTCGCCACAGTCCGGTCCGCAGTCGCCGCGCCCGGCTCCGTCCGTTCCATTCTCTCCATCAGTCCGCCGGTCGCCTCAGGCATGATCTCCGCAAGGCTTTTTCCGCGCAGCGAGACTGTCAGCGCAAGCTCCTGTGCGCCCGTATGGAGTCCCACCGACGCCTCCCCGACAAGGGGATCCGGCTCCTGGCTGACCCACACCTCAACGCTGCTGACCACATCCGACCATGCCGCAGGAATCCCTCCGTCGATCATCACCCCGAGCCTGTAGGCCGGCAGAGTCAGCACCGAAGCCGCCGTTCCCGTATATCCCTTGTCGCTGTGCGTCAGCGGAAGAAGAACGCGCCCGCCGGTCTGGACCGAGGCGTCGGCCGCAACAGCAGCCTCGGTCTGATGCAGGATGCTTCCGTCCCAGAGACGCCACACAACCCTCACGGCCACCGGCTGGACCCAGTAGCCCGACTGGCGGGCCGTCTCCATGCCGCGCCGCAGCGCATCCTCCACAGCCCCGACGGCAGCCGAACCGTAGGCCGAGGCGTTTCCCTCGCGCGGATCAGGAACCACGCTGCTGAAGCGCGTGCGGCCAATCTCCGACGTGATCTGCGTCTCATCACGCTTCTCCACCCGCAGCGTGCCGAACCCGGGCAGGCGCCCGAGCGCCGAATAACGCCGCTCGTCGGGATGCCACAGCAGATAATAGAGCGAACTGTCGGCAAGGCGAAGCACCAGGAATTCGCCGCACACCGCCCACTGCTCAATCCCCGCCGGCAGCGTGGCTATCAGATCGCCGCGCTTCTCCACCCGGCCGTCGGCCCCGGCCACAATCGCGAGCCGCAGTTTCAGATCCGGGCCGAGAGTGAAGAAATTACGCAGGTCGTCCCTGCTGTCGGCCATCACCACCGGATCGGCCGTAGAAAAGAGCCTCCGTCCGAGGCGCACCGCCTCCAGCCCGCCGCCGTCGCAGCTCCGGAGATTGACACAGCGGGCAGAAGACTCCCCGCCGTCGGCGAAACGGAGCCGCCGGAGCGAGGGTAATCCCTGGGCAGACGTTCCTCCGTCGATCCCCAGCGACATCAGGCCGGGGCGTATTATTGTTTCATTGTGTCTCATATCGGTTTTGCGTTTTAAGAATGTATTTGGATTTAACGCACTCTAATAATCAATCTGTCCCTTCGCTCGGCAAAGGAGCGGAAAGCCGCGAGCAGATCGAGCATCGCTATCATCGACTCGTCGCGCTGGAGCCTGGCCATCTCCGCCCCCGAAGCCTGCCGTCCGGTCTGCGAGAGCATCCCGCCGCTCCCCGATATGTCGTCGAAGAGCTTAAGCTGGGTGCGGAGCAGCTCCGTGGCTCCGGCGCATCCCCCTGCCGCCGACAGCTGACGCGGCTGGATGCTTTTTGAAGTGCGTTTGAAGGGAAGAATGGCCGAGGGCGACGACCACAGGCGCCGCAGCTCCTTCCATGTCATCCCGTCGGGCAGCTGGTCCACCGGATAAAGCACAGCCCCCTTGGCCGACGAGGCCAGGATCTCGTCGAGCAGACCCACAAGCCGGTTGACAAACTTCTGCTGGTCGATCACCGTCTCCACCATGCTGTGGACCTCGCCGTCGGTCATCGGATAGAGCCTCACCACCACGCGGGGCTGATGGCTGTCGGGATAATGGCGGCGACCCAGCACGCTTCCGTCGGCCAGAAGCCAGCTGTGTTCCCAATGGTCGGCCACACGGCCGCCTGCTATCAGCTCCGGACGCCCCTCGCGCCGGCGGCTGGCGTTGACAGCGGCAAGACGCGACTCGGCGCGCCGGCTGCGCACTCCCTCGGCAAGCTCGCCGCTCTCCACATCGTAGACGCTCATCACATCCGTCCTGTGGCGCCGCCACACCTCGACCACCCTCATCAGCCCGTCGGCCGAGGCCGAACCGAAATCGGTCTGCGCGGCCACACACGGCGGCTGTCCCCCGGAAGCGTTCTGCCGGAAATTCTCGAAAATACGCGACGCGCATCCCTGGTCGTCCCGGCCGAAACGCTCCATCAGCACCGACAGCGGGATCTCGTGGAGCAGACCGATGAAACGGGCGTCGCTCCCGTCGGGGGAGTCAAATCGCTTGAAAAACACCCGCTCCGGACTGAAGTTGACCACATCCTCGCCCGGGAGCCACGACTCGTCGCTCCCCCTGACGCGCTGCACACACATCCCGGAGATCAGAAACTCCTCAAGGCTGCGCACGTCGGTCTCCCCGACGCTCCCCGCGACGCCGCCGAGACTCAGACGGCCGTCCTCTCGGCCGCCGTCGCCGGTCATGTAGCGGTAATAGCCCGTGATCTGGCGCAGCATGCGGCCGATCAGATTGTTTGTGGCCGGGATCCTGCCCGATTCTATCATGTTCTGCTCCTCGCTCACTATCCGTCCCGAAGGGAGTCTCACGCTGTCGCCCCATTGCCGTCCGTAGGCGAAATCCTTGCAGCGGCGGCGGTTGCGGCGGAATATGCCGAGGCCGTCCCAGGCCTCGCGGCATTCCATGATCAGCACCTTGTCCCGTGTCATATCCTCCCCCTCCCGGCGCCAGGCCTTACGGGCAGATCGCGCAGCAGCGACTCGTCGAGCATATACGAGCCGTCGGCCGGAGCCGCCACCATTATCAAATAGTCTATCTCGGGAAGCGGACGGTGGACGGGGCTGGTACGCTCAGCCACGGCGGAAGCCTCCTCCGGATCAAGCCCCGAAGGAAGCCCGTGGACAAACAGCCGCCTGTCTCCCTCCACGATCACCGGAGCGTCGGGCGTGGCCCGCGTCAGCGGATCCCTCTGCATCGCGGCTCTGGCCGAAGTCCTCCCGTAGGTGAAATCCACAGCCTCGTCCCACGCCTTGAGCTTCAGGGCCACGAAACGCGCCCCGCGGTCGGGAAACAGCAGCTCCACGCAATTGTCGTTCACATATCCGCCAGCGGCCTCCTCCTTCATCTCCTCGTAGGGCAGCAGCGGCCTCGGCGCGGTCAGCAGCAGATCCGCATACCATGCCCTTATCGAATCCAGCAGACGCCGGTCGAGGCAATTGCCGTCGGCCTCCACGCTCACACCCGGCGTCGCCGCAAGTCCGAGACGGCGCTTCCAGTAGGCGAGCATCTCCTCCTCGGTGAATTTTTTCATCATATCTGTAAATGGTATTCTTCAAATGGTTTCAAATGGTTTTCAAGGAGCGCCGGAGCGACATATCCTGCTGCCCCGGCACCCGGTTCTCACTTACCGATTATACGCGCATGGGCGTCGGGATAGCGCAGAGTCAGGCAGCTCGCCTCGGTCAGCACCAGCGCCTCGGTGTTGCGCTGGCCGCTGCCGCGCAGGTCCAGACGCTCAGCGTTGAACGGGATGAACACATGCTTCTGGATATACTCCGGATCCACTATGATCCCGTTGCCCGGCATTCCGACCGAGTCGAACACGTCGGAGAAGACCACATACAGGCGCCCGAACTTCGAGATCAGCTCCGAGAAGTCTATGCCCCAGGCCGTTACCTGATCGCGCGCCGTGATCACACGCTGGGCATCTATCTTGTTGAGAGCCGCTATCAGCTCGCTTCCGGCTATGAGGATCTTGCGCCGCGAACCGCTGTTTTCCGTAAACGTCCTCCTCAGGATGTCGACAAGCATCTTGGCGTCGAGCGCCGAAAGATCGGCCTCGATCTCCTTTCCGGCCTGACTCCATATCCCCTGCGTAAGGGTTACATTCTCCTGCTTGTTGGCATCGTAGACCTTCATCCGCTTGCCGAAGAGAAACTGCTTCTCCATCCCGAGGCGCATATCGTAGACGGCGGCCTCCTGCTGGTCGGTGAAATCCCAGCCTATCTCCTTATGGCTCAACTTCATCACCACACTCTGCTCTATCTGCATCTTGAAGATCTGGCAATAGTTGGTCTGCTTCTTGGGCACCACCGAGAACTGTGGCGACTGCACATCGAGCTGCGTGGCGGCCCGGCCGAGCCTCACAAGCGTCATTCCGGCGCTGACGGCTCCCTCCGAAGTCGGTATCCTGACCCTCACGGTCGATCCTCCGTCGAGCTTCTCCACCACATAGCCCGTGCCGAGGCTGCCGTCGCTCCTTGTGAACGCGAATCCCTCCGACGCCTCGAAGACTCCCGTCTCGTCGAGCTGCACCTTGAAGCCGCGGCAATTGTCGGAATAATTCTCCTCGTCGGCCTCCACATCCACCTTGCTCACTTTCGCCTCACTCTTGCGGCAGTCCACCGAATAATAGTCCACCTCCATCGAGTCCACGTCGCGCACATGCCCCAGACGGCTTATCTGGTCGAGCGGGGTGGCCATCGGCCTTATCTTCACCACCGCCTTGTCTATGGCGTTGCGCAATAGCTCGGGCGACACCTGCGCCGTAAGGTCTGTGGTCAGCGGAGCGCCGCTGATGTGGTTACCGCCGGTCATACCGGCTACGAGATTACTGTTGTCTGTCATGATCGATTATAATTTAAATGGTTAAAATGGTTATAAATGGTTCTTAATTTTCATGCGGTCAGGGCGGTCAACTGTCCCACACCGACTTCCGCAGCGAGAAAATCCCGGCCGCGTCCCCGCCCGTCGCCGCGCCGCCGTCGGCCCACCGGGAGCGGATCTGGGTCTCGCAGCCCCGGCGGAAAGCAGCCTCCGCCTCTGCAGCAGACTCCTCGCGGCTCACATACTCACGCTCCACCAGCTCGCGCCGGATATAGTCGCGCTCCACCTCCGCCTCCGGGATCATCCCCTCCAGGGCCGCCTCCGTGGCTCTCAGGCTTCCGTCGGGCGACGCGCTCGCCACCGGCCCTGCGGAGGCGTCCGCATTCCCATCCCGGCCGACATCCACCGCCGCGCCGGAACCGGACGCATCATCCGTCCTGTTTTCAAATAAATTCAAATCTTCTTTCATCTCTTTCTCTGAATGGTTCATTTTATATGGTTTGTTAATGAGGATAAATCCCGTGTCATTATGTTTTCACGATGCAAAGTTAGCAACTAAATTTTGAATACACAAATATTTTTCAAACTATTTTTGATTAATTCAATATTTATCTACCCATACATATACAATAAATCCCTGAGCAGCACGCCATTCAGGGATTCAAATAATTTTCAAATATTCGCAAACAAAGTACAAAATCGGAGTACAGAGTACGGAGTAGTAAGTACAAAGTATAGAGTACTAAGTACGGAGTGGTAAGGAAATATTAAATCATGCGCATAAACATGCTCTCAAACTCTATCCGAACATGGATCTTTCCATCGCTTCAATTGAAGACAAATCTATTTCCGGTGCATCACGTAACGCTCCACTCTCTGCTTCTTTCATTGCAGCGAGGGTTTCGGCGTTTGGTTCATTATAAGCAGCGTCCAACAACAATGTCTCGACAAAATTATTGAGACTTCGGTTCTGACGTTTTGCCATAAGCTTCAGTCTCTCAATTAAATCAACCGGCAGGCGAAAGCTCTGGTTTTTCTTTGTCAATGATATATCCATTCTAATCTTTTAGGCTGCAAATATACTACAAATGTATTACAATAACAACATATTCGCTCACAAAGTTTTGTGTATGCCTCAAAACAAAGTACAGAGTACAGAGTACGGAGTATTGAGTACAGAGTACAGAGGGTTTGCTTAAAACGGAAAAGATGACGGAGTGAAGTCCGCAGACCACACTCCGCCACAAAACTTTGTACTTAGTACTTACTCCTTATCACTCCGTACTTTATCCTTTGTACTCAATACTTTGTACTTATCACTCTGTACTTCGTACTCATCACTTCGTACTCATCACGTATTTCTTTCCGTTTCGGATATACACAGTTCCCGGCTGCGGATCGCGGATCTCCCGTCCCATCAGGTCGTACATGCGGTTGTCGGCAGCCGCCGGATCACACTCTATCTGACCGGCAGACATCATCTCCGCCCATTGATCATAATATATGACCGTGCCGTCCGGATCTGTTACCCGCATAAGATAGTTCGGTCCGTCTCCATTGTTAAGCGGATGGATGCAATCCCATTTTGAAACAGTCCCTCCTTCAGTCAACCCTACCTCCTGCAAAACAGTGATGCGCTTGTCCAGCGACACAACATAGTCCCCGTCAAGATAATACTGACCTTTGGCAATCACATCAAATATCTGATGTTTGAATTTTTTCCCTTGCTTGTCTGTTTCGCCATTCTCGATGACAGTGACAGTGGATACCAACGGCACTCCGTGTCCACTACTACCAAAAGAAGGGAAATACCATGTGGTAAACGTGCCGTCCGCATCGAGGCTGAAATCATAGACAAGCGTTTCCGCGACATGGTTTCTCCAACCATTACGCTCTTCCGGAGTGTTGTAACGGCAGATTTTACCGTTAATCTCACGCATATATCCTACGATCTTGTCGTTTATGTCGGATGTACGCTTTATCACATAATACTCAACGCCGTTATCGCCGGTAATGTATCCATCTATGTATTCCGAGAAAGTATGGTGTTGGTAGTCCATCAAGCCACCGTGGAAATAATCCCAGCGGCGTCCCGGCACAAGCATCGGCTTATAGTCGCTCCCTGCTGGCTCCTCGTTCTGGTTCTCCGCAAAACAGATGGTTACGGCAGAAACGAGAAAAAGTAGACAAATAGTAAATTTTTTCATACAGTCGTGATTTTTTGTAGATGGGGATCAGCCGATCCCCATCTGATTGGTTTCAGTTTATTTTTACGATCGCTCCGGTCTCGGCCTTGAACCCCGGAGCTATCCTCACTTTCCCAGCCCTGACAGTAAGCCTGACTTTAGACTCCGCACTCAGTACTTTGTACTTTATCCTTTGTACTCAGTACTTATCACTTCGTACTTCGTACGTATTTTCTTCCGTTGCGGATATAGACAGTCCCCGGCTGCGGATCATGGATCTCCCGTCCCATCAGGTCGTAGATCTTCCCGTTCTCAGCCTCCTCAGGCGCCATGTCAATCTGGTCAGCTCCCGCGGGTATATCATTGATTCTGA
>CAJUSZ010000005.1 GCA_910589425.1 uncultured Muribaculaceae bacterium
TTTCTGACATTTTGCCACAAATTATTTTGTGGGTTCGGGAAAACTCCCTACCTTTGCACCAGACCTAAACAATCTTTTTTACCTTAAGATTTTTTACCTGTAGAAACTTATAAAGGGTGCGACCGTGAAGGTTATCACCCTTTGTCTTTTTTTATACAAAGCCTGCACGTTTCATTTCCCGCTCAACTTTTATCCTTTTGATTTGTTAAAAAATCACAAAGACATCTCAGGGTTGTCCTATACCCTGACCATTAGATTATCATTCCACTTATTATGAAGACCAATTCCTTACTGCGGATTTGCACGTCGCTTGCCCTGGCTGTTCCAGCCGTAGCATCGGCTTCAGATTCAATTGCGTCTGCCGCTCTTAACCCCGAACAGATTCAGACTGACAAACTTATCAGATCAACAAAAATCATCAACATCGGGGGCGAAAGCAATCCGGAAATATCCCATGCAGATTCCGCCTACAGACTCATCGGGAGGTTTTATGCCGATCAATTCCGTAATTTTCAGGATCCAAGAGCCCCATATTTTATGTTCATGAGCAAGAATGCCGATCTGGCAATGGGTATCGGCGGTCTTGTTAGAATGCGGGGATGGTTTGACTGGAACGGCTCTATCCCGGCAAACGGCTTCTCTCCATACATGATACAGATACCCAAAGACCCCACCAATATGCGTAAGCTTGATGCCACGCCGGCAGGAACCGGTCTTTTTCTAACGCTGCTCGCCCACAAACCCTGGCTTGGATATCTGACCGCTTATATCGAGGGAAACTTCGATGGATACAACCATGTCGGATTCAAACTTAAAAAAGCATACGTTACAATCAACGACCTCACAGTAGGCTACGCGACATCAACTTTCTGCGATCCGGCGGCGCTCGCTCCGACCATCGACGGAGCCGGAGCCAACGGCAAGATCGACCGCACAAATGTCCTCGTGCGCTATATGCATACATTCAAAGGACACTGGACTGTCGGCGGATCGTTTGAATTTCCCAAAAGCAGCCTGGACGTAACAGACGGACAGACAAAAAAATGCACCGACTACGTTCCCGATATAGCCGGCATGGTCCAATATCAATGGGACGGAGGTTTGAGCCATATAAGAGCGAGCGGATTGCTGAGAGTGATGTCTTACAGGGATCTCATCCATAGCCGCAACCATACGGTAGTGGGCTGGGGCGCAATGCTTTCCGGGTCCTGGAAAATTTTCAGACCGTTGAGCATATACGCCTCTGCATCCGTAGGGCAGGGACAAGCGTCCTATCAGGGTGATCTATCGATCGGCAGCTATGACCTCGTAGGAGATTTCAATACACCTGGAAAAATGTACGCACCTACTTCATTAGGCATAACTGCGGGCATAAAATACAACTTCATGCCAAATCTGTATGCATGCGCGTCGTTCGGCAGAATGCGCTATTACCCTAAACAGCATCTCAACAATGACGAATACAAAACAGGACTATACGGAGCCATAAACCTTTTTTGGGACATATCCCCGAGACTTCAGGTAGGAGCTGAATACCTTACGGGCAGACGCGAAAATTTCAACGGCACCCATGCCAACTCCAACAGAATTGACGCTTTGTTCCAATTCAGCTTCTGAGGCTTAATGAATAAGATTTAAAACCATTGTATTTATTTTAAAGATTTTTCAGACTAAAGACTTTGTTTCGCAAAAAATAGTTAACTTTGTAGCCTTAATTAGACTGAACCCGGCTTCCTACACCTGACAGTTTTTCCGTCCGGAATGGCAAAAGCGGGGTTCACAATGGCTAAATGCCATTTTTAACACCCGATTATGAAGCTTTTACAGAAAAAATTGTCGCGCTACGACGCTCCGCAGAAAGCTAAAGCTGCGGGCGTCTACCCATATTTCCGTGAAATCTCAAGCGAGCAAGACACCGAAGTGCTTATGCACGGCCGAAAAGTCCTGATGTTCGGATCAAACAGCTATCTTGGACTTACGAACCACCCTAAGGTAAAAGAAGCGGCAATAGCCGCCACAAAAAAATACGGCACCGGAATGGCAGGCTCTCCATTCCTGAACGGAACACTAGACATTCACAAACGGCTTGAAGAACGCATTGCCGACTTCATAGGCAAGGAAGACGTGATGCTTTATTCCACAGGCTTCGGTGTCAATCTGGGCGTAGTCTCCACCCTGACCGGACGCGAAGACTATATAATAATCGACGAGCAGGATCACGCCTCTATAATTGAAGGACGTCGTCTTTCATTTTCCAACTACCTGAAATATAAGCACAACGACATGGCCTCACTTGAAGCGCAGCTTCGCAAATGCGATCCTGACAAGGTGAAGCTTATAGTTACTGACGGAGTGTTCTCGATGGAGGGGGATGTTGCCAATCTTCCTGAAATCGTACGGTTGTCGAAAGAATACAATGCCACTGTCATGGTCGATGAAGCCCACGGCATCGGAGTGTTCGGCAAAGGCGGGCGAGGCACATGCGACCACTTCGGCGTAACAGACGATGTGGATCTCATAATGGGCACATTCTCAAAATCGTTCGCTTCTCTCGGCGGCTTCATCGCCACAGACAAGGAGATTACCAACTATCTCCGCCACCATTCACGGTCATACATATTTACCGCCAGCATAACCCCCGGAGCCACAGCAGCAGCGGACGCAGCCCTCGACATCATGCTTTCCGAACCGGAAAGGCAGGAACATCTTTGGGAAATCACAAACTATGCGCTTGACAATTTCAAAGCCATGGGATGCGAGATAGGCCACACTTCAACCCCTATCATACCTCTTTTCATAAGAGATGATTTCAAGACATTCCAGGTTACACACGATCTGCTCGACGAAGGAGTATTTGTCAATCCGGTGGTTACTCCGGCCGTGGCTCCGCACGACACCCTGATCCGCTATTCTCTTATGGCCACCCACACAAAGGAGCAGGTTACCCACTCACTTGAGGCCATCGAGAAAGTATTCAGGCGTTACGGTATAATCAAGTAAAAATAACCACAGCATCCGACACATACATGTTAGCCCGCATAGGCGACTACATAGCCCGCAAGGTCAGAAGGATAAAATGGAAATTCAGGCCTGAAGCCTACGCAGATTTTCTGCTCGGGAAAGGGATGAAGGTAGGAATGCATCGGCGAGGCTTTGGCTTATGCAAGATCGATAAAAGACAGGCTCGGACGGATGCCGGTTGCCAAAGATTTTTGGGAGGAATTTCCTTTGTTTGTAGACAGACATAACATCGACGAATACCCCGAAATCCCGGTGAAGGCTCAACTCGGCGACAGATTCGACAGCTGGCTTGCCAAACACAAGGCTCCGTTCGACGGACTTGAAGATTTTCTTGACGCCGCCTTCAACGGGAATCATGACCCACACGTCCGCATACACAAATAATATTCCCCGGCGACAGACGTTATTAAAAACAAAACATATACGGGATAGATTCACAGCCAAAATGCCCGACTTAAATCTTTCAATCTGACACTATGGTTTACAGATTCAAAATAATCAGCGAGGAGGCGGAAAATTTCTGCCGGGAGATTGAAATCAGTCCAGACATGGAATTTATCGCCTTGCGCGATGCCATACTCGACAGCGTAGGCTATTCCAAAGATGAGATCAACACATTCTATATATGCGATGACGATTGGCGCCGCCACGACGAAGTGGCTATCGAAGACTTCGGCTCAAACAGCGACACGGATCTCTATCTCATGGATCAGACGGCCATCTATGAACTTGTCCAGGACGAAGGCCAACACATAGAATTCATATATGACGGACTTACTGAACGATCCTTTTTTCTGGAACTCAAGGAGATCATAACCGGAAGGACTCTCGATAAGCCTGTATGCACCGTAAAGACTGGCAAAGCTCCTGCCCAGCATGTAGACATAGATGAATTCGAAGAATCCATAAAAAAGAAAGCCGACGATCTCTCCCGCGAACTCGACATAGACTTTTACGGCGATACCGATTTTGACGAAGAGGAACTCGGAGACGGATTCGACGATCTTGAGATCTCCTGATTTTGCCAGTCTGTCCCTTTCAGAAACAAGCGAGGACTTTTATTTGGCTGTCTCGCAATAAAAGCCTATCTTTGTAACCGAACTCAAATCTTAAGATCGAAATGAGAAAAAACATAGTAGCAGGCAACTGGAAAATGAACACCTTGCTTGAAGACGGTGTTGAACTTGCCTCCAACATCAACGATGCATTGAAATCACGCAAGTCCAATTGCGATGTAGTAATCTGCGTGCCCGCAACCCATCTTGTCCCTGTCAACGCTGTGATCGAAAACGGCATTCTCGGCCTCGGAGCCGAAAACTGTTCAGAGCATGAACAAGGAGCCTATACAGGCGAGATCAGCGCTGCAATGGTAGCTTCAACAGGTGCGCGATATTGCATTCTCGGCCATAGCGAGCGCCGCCAGTACTTCGGGGAAAACAATGAGCAGCTGCTTGCAAAGACAAAACTTGCCCTTGCCAACGGCCTGACCCCTATTTTCTGCGTGGGCGAGGTACTCGAACAGCGTGAGAACGGCACATACAATGATGTGGTGCGCTCTCAGATTGAAGCCCTCTTCTCGCTTGATGCTGAAGACTTCGCAAAAATAATAGTAGCCTACGAACCCGTATGGGCAATCGGCACAGGCAAAACTGCCACAGCCGATCAGGCTCAGGACATGCATTCAAATATCCGCCGCGCTATCGCATCAAAATATGGCGAAGAAATTGCCGACAACACTTCGATACTTTATGGCGGAAGCTGCAAGCCCTCAAACGCACGCGAACTTTTCTCGAAGCCTGATGTGGACGGCGGCCTTATAGGCGGAGCCGCTCTCAAGGCTGATTCGTTCATGGGAATCATCGAGGCTTTCGACTGACCGCACACCCTAACCCAAACCTAAAAGCCGGACCGGAGACAATGGCCCCCGCCTGTCTCCTATCCGGCTGAAACACTCCCTCTCATCGTAAAGATCTCCTCCTCATACACACACGACAAGTCAAGAAATGAATCTACGGATTGTCTACATAACCGTTCTGACGCTGCTGCTCCCGTTCATAGTCTCCGCTCAACAGACCGAACAGGAGGCGACGACGGGAAACAACGAGAAAAATGTCATCGAAGAGATTCAGGAAGCTTCCGAAGGGAAAATAAACATCGTTATCCCCGACGATATTCTCCAACTTATCCTGTCAACCCCTAAAATCGGACAGCAGCGTCCTGCTGGCCAACAATCACGCCACCACTCGGCCAAACGAACCGGATACAGGATTCAGGTTTTCAGCGACGGCCATAATCCCGCGTCGCTTCAGGCGCGTGCAAAAGCCCGGGCTAACGCTATCGCCGCAAGGCTACCCAAATACCGCGGACAAGTCTACACATTCTCTCGCTCCCCCAACTGGTACACCACAGTAGGGAATTTTTCATCGCTCTCAGAAGCGAATGCGGCTCTCTCGGAACTAAGACGCACTTTCCCGGCGTTTTCCTCAGAAATGAGAGTCATCAAATCCTCAATTGTCATAGTCAATAAATAGTCATCGGACTTTATGACAATCAGACAGTCTTACCGCTTCTTCACACCCAACATCAGAAACTACAACAGTGAGCAGAAAAGAACAGCACGATGACAAGCTTATCGAAGAGCTTGCATACCACTACAGGGAGATCATCCGTCTTGTAGGAGAAGATCCCGAACGAGAAGGTCTCGTAAAGACTCCTATACGTGCCGCAAAAGCAATAGTGGACATCACAGCCGGATATAGGAAGAATCCACTGGAAATAGCCCGAAAGGCAATTTTCGAACATGCCGGATCAAGAATCGTCATTGTCAAAGACATAGAATTCTATAGTGTTTGCGAACACCACATTCTTCCTTTCTTCGGCAAAGTGTCTGTCGGATATATTCCCAAAGGTAAAATGATAGGTCTTTCTAAATTAGCCAGAATTGTAGACTGTTATGCACGCAGACTTCAGGTTCAGGAAAGACTCACGGCTGAAGTATGCCGATTGCTTACCGAAGCGCTCCCCAACGATGGAGTGATAGTAAGTTGCACCGCAGAACACCTGTGCATGAAAATGAGGGGTGTGGAGAAACAGGATTCCTCCACCACCACATTTGACTATACCGGAAGATTCGAGTCAGAACCCGCACTGCGAGAGGAATTTATACGGCTACTTGAACATTGACCCGCTAACGACCTGACTGAAAATTCAGCAGACAATCCGGAATCTCCGCTGTGGAAATTCCGGATTGTCTGCTGATATAAAATATCGGATACGGATTTCCGTCTACTGCAAAAACGGATTTGACCGCAATTCCTTGCCAATTGTCGTAGGTTCACCATGCCCGGGATAGACAATTACCGACAAAGGAAGCGTCAGCAGTTTCTCCCGTATTGATCTGATCAATTGCTGATGGTTACCCCCCGGCAGATCCGTCCGCCCGACACTCCCTGCGAAAAGAGCATCGCCACTGAAAACGATCCCCTCCGGCTCTGCATAAAGAGCTATGCTCCCCTGACTATGCCCCGGAACTTGCAGAACCTTTAATCTCCCGTTGCCGATCTGAATCTCATCGCCGTCTTTGAGAAATCGGCCTATATCCGTTACATGTACTTTCTCTCTTATACCAAACATCTCGGCTTGCTCACGGATTCTCTGCAACAATGGCTCATCGGCCTTGTTCGCGCTCACCGGAACTCCATATTCATTCTCCACGAACCGGTTTCCTACAGCATGGTCGATGTGCAGATGCGTGTTTATCAAATGCCTCACCTTGAGATTTTCCCTTCTGATGAAATTCTTCATGGCGTTCTCCTCTTCTATACCCATCATGCCGGGATCGATGATGGCACATTCACGCGTATCCTCGTCATAAACAACGTAGGTGTTTATCCCGAACAGGGAGAACTCGAATTTTGCTGTATGCAGGCTCATATTGACGTATATATTAGTTTCTTTGTCTGAAAAAACGGTTCTTCAAAATAATTGTTCAGGCTCACACTCTCGGAATTGGACGCTACGGGATTCAACTCGGCGCTGAGGTCTCCTCCCTTAAGTGTGATCAGACCATTGGGAATCCCATTCTTCTGCACGCTGGAAATATTCTTTCTCACAAGTTTCACCAGATCATTCTGAGGCATCACGGCCCGGCTCACCACAAAGTCGAATTTTTCATGACACTCGCCGATATCTCCATGTTGGAACGAAACATTGTCCAGTCCTATTTCGGATGCCACCGCCTGAGCCACTTTGATCTTTTTCCCAATCCGATCAATGAGATGGAACCTCACGGAAGGAAAGATCACCGCAAGAGGTATTCCAGGCAAACCGCCTCCTGTGCCAAGGTCAAGCACACGGGTGCCGTCTACAAAATCGATAAACTTGGCAATCGACAATGAGTGTAACAAATGGTTGATTTCCAAATTATCAATATCCTTTCTCGAAATCACATTTATTTTAGAGTTCCATTCCGGATAAATTCTCATGAGCGTCCCGAACTGTAGTGCCTGACGTTCAGACAGACGCGGGAAATATTTTTTTATGGTCGAAATCATAACGCGAATTTAACAAATATTTCAATCTCCGGCAAAATAAATTTTGCCGTCTGTTCAGAATTCGCTATCTTTGCAATTAATACTGAATTAACCGTACAACCACAAACATGGAAATAGAAGGTAAAATCATACGCGATCTTCCCCTTCAGGAAGGCACTTCTAAAGCAGGTAATCTTTGGAGAAAGAAAGAGTGGGTCATGGAAACCCCGGGAACTTATCCAAGACAGGTCTGCTTCAATTTTTTCGGAGACAAAATCGACCAGAATCCTCTCGAGATTGGTAAATCATACGCCATCTCAGTCGACATTGAAAGCCGCGAATGGAATGGCCGGTGGTATACCGACGTAAGGGCCTATGCATCCCGTCCGCTCGACCAGAACACCGGGATGGGAGCGATGCCGCAGGATTACGGCAATCCCCCATTCGGAGGAAACGAGCCTCAGGCAAACTTCGGAACACAGCAGACAGGATTCGCATCATCGGCAGACCAGACGGACGACCTGCCTTTCTGACAATACAATAATGTTTTGGGTGCGCCTTAAAGGCGCACCCAAAATCTTTCAGGACATATCCATTTTTATCATATATGCAAGTAAAGGGAAAAGCCACCTCCTCCCAAAGAGAGAGGCTATGTGAACTGATCAAAAAAGAATCAACCTATCCCATCAGCCAGGAACTTCTCGACCGGCTGATCGACATGGGCACAATAATAAAACTCAAGACCGGAGAACCGATCACCCGGGCAGGAGACATCGATCCAGACTTCTACATTCTTCTTGACGGAATAATGCGATGCTGGCATGTGGAGGGAGACAGTGTGGTCGAACACACCACATACTTCGCTCTTCCCGGAACAGTCAACATCTCATACCATTCATACCTTCTCGGACAACCTTCGCCAAACACTTACGACGTATGCTGCCCATCCACGATCATGAGAATAGGCAAGGACAATCTCAAGGAACTGATCGATTCTTCAGCGGAATTCGCGCGTTGGTGCCTCGGCAATGTCCAGTTCCAGCTCTATTTTTTTGAAATGAAAGGGAGAATCATCCAGGGATCGGCAAAAGAACGCTATGAGGCGATGATGAAAAACAGACCCGACATAGCTATGCGCGTCCCTCTCAAAATAATCGCGTCCTACCTTGGAATCACCCCGCAATATCTGTCAAAACTCAGGCGTGAGCTTGCTTCGGAATAAATCGCGGATCAGTTTTTTCCACCGACTGTCTCCAATCTCAGAACTGAAAATATATAAACGGCACCACCTCTTCGGACATAAACTCTATCACAAGCTGGACGACTGCCACAAAAACCAACAGTTTCACTATCCAAGGAGATTTGACATATATATTGCCCAGAGCGTCAGTTAACTTCTGCGGGACAAAATGCATCACCACAAGCGCTATCATCATCAGGCACCAGACCATCCGTGCCTCAAAAAACTGTGGAAGCTGGTGTATGTCGAAATCTATAAAAATATTACGGACAATAAGGACGGATGATTCAAAATCGGATGCCCTGAAGAATACCCACAACAGAGAGACATAGACAAACGTCACGAGCCAGGACAAGAATGACACCAGCCAGTTGTCGGGCAATTTTCCAAGCCACGGTTTGCAGGCCTTATGCACCGCAAGGCCTATCCCATGCATGGCTCCCCAGAAAATAAACTTCCACGCAGCCCCATGCCATAGACCTCCTATGAGCATCGTAAGGAAGTTGTTGATGTATGTCCGCACCGTGCCTTTGCGGTTTCCGCCGAGCGGTATGTAGACATAGTCTCTGAGCCATGATGAAAGCGAGATGTGCCATCTACGCCAGAATTCCGTAAGATTCCTGCTTTGATATGGAGAGTCGAAATTCAATCCGAGATGGAATCCCATAAGCAGAGCCAGGCCTATGGCCATATCGGAATATCCCGAGAAATCGCAATAAATCTGCATCGTGTAGCCGAGTACGCCCATAAGTGTCTGCAAACCTGTATACAGACTTGGATCATTAAAAATAAGATCGTTATATTGAGCTATATAGTCTGCGATAACAGCTTTCTTCACGATTCCTATTATGATCAACCAAAGTCCGCCGAAGATATTCTCGCGTGTCGCGACACGGTTTTCTTTAAGCTGAGGCAAAAAATAATCCGCCCTGACAATCGGACCTGCGACAAGCGCCGGGAAAAATGACAGAAAAAACAGATAATCCAACCAACTGGAAGTAGGGTCTATCCTTCTTTTATAGACATCTACCACATAACTTATTGACTGGAACGTGTAGAACGAGATCCCTACCGGCAATATAAGATCAAGTGGCTGGAAATTCCCCTGCACCATAAGATTCCAGTTCCACAAAAAGAAATTGGCATATTTGAAATATCCCAGAATCGAGAGCGATATCAGAATGGAAAGCCACATCACGGCAAGACGCCCGGCCTTGCCGCTGATCCGGCTGATCGCGTGAGACAATAGCCAATCCACCAAAGACGTGCCTATGAGCATCAGGAAAAACAACCCCGACGATTTGTAATAGAAATACAGGGAGAAACCTACCACAAACAATACCATCTTAGCCTTGCTGCGTTTCAACAGGGCATAGACCGGCAGAAAGAAAATAAACAGAAGCCAGAAAAAACCTGAAGAGAAAAGCATTGGTGCCGACGGATCGTAAAGAAACATGTTCCCTATGTTTCTAAGTCCTGATCCGATCAAGTCTGATATTTCAGTAGTCATCGATTATACCGGTTTCCGGCTTTTAGAGCTTTTTAATATTCTATTTATATATTATTTATTCAGCGCTTTGAGAAAGACTATATTCGGATTCGCCTTTCCGGTTGAATCGGAAGGATACTCCGCCAATATAGGATGTGCAGACCGCGGCATCCATCTCATGATGCTGTCCACCCATAAGGCCGACGCCTGACGTGTCGGATGTATATTATCTTTCTTTCTTGCAAGCTTCATCCCGTCTGTACGGAAAAACGACCCGCGCCGGCATGTACGCTCCAACAAATCATTGATCCCGCTGTCCTCCTGCCAGTTGGGCGGTCCTATCCAGATATAGGGGATGGTATCTATCATCTCAAGCACACGTTTTATATACGGCAGACGCGATTCGGGCTTCTTGAAATACAGCTCATTGCTCCCTAAGGATATGAAAATGAAGTCAGCATCATAACTCTTTATAAAATGGAGAAGGGTGTCTGATTCCGCCCATATCTTTGTGTTGCTCGAATCCCAATTGACCGAATGGATCTTATGCCCGTTCTGCTTTGCATATTGTGCCAGCCGGAGGGCAAGATTAAACGTCATTGAATCCCCGAAGATGAGAATTGATTTCGGCACGCTGTCGGTCTGCATCTCCACAGCTACGCTGTCATTCTCCATCGGAGAATTGTCCGCAATCCCGCTGACGCTATCGTTATCCGCAAATATGGCATCTTCAAAAGGAGCTTTCTTCACATGCCAGTCTCCCAAGACAATGTCATCACAAAAACTGATCACAATAAAGATCGCCAATGCGGAGGCCACTATAAGCCAAAGAGACGCATAATGCTTCATCTGCAATTATTGTACTATTATTAAACAGGCTCTAAAACTTGGCGTCGGAGGACGAACAACACGGGAAATCTGCGTTTTCTCTTCCAAAGCGACTGCAAAGGTATATATTATGCACCAACCACGCAATAAAAAGCCTCGTATTTTTTAGAGCTTGTTTAATAACAAGCTCTTAGTCGGGGGATAATTAAAAATTCTGCGGATTCTATCCTAAAAATCCGGACAGAAGATCGATTCTCCTGCCCGGATTGAGTCAAGTGGATTGGGGCGTCGTTGCTGACTGTAAAGTTGACACCGCGGTCCGACCGGATTAATTTTCTTCTTTATCTCGATTTTTTATTTTAGAGCCTGATTTTGATTGACTCGACTGCATATCGCTCTCTTCCTTAAGATCTATTGCCTTGCCTGTATGGTCTATGACCCTGTATTCAAGATATGCCATGGACTCGTCGGCGACGATCTTAAAACTTCTTCCATATTTTCTTCGCCATTTGCCATAGAGCGATATCAATCCTTTCTTGATATACGCATCAACAAACGGATGGATATACATCGTGAATTTCTGCACCTTAAGATGGTGGATCAGATAATCGATCTTTTCCTCAAGCTTGTCGGTAAAAAGCAATGACGGCTGGATTTCTCCTTTCCCAAAACACGACGGACATGTCTCAGACGTAGTGATGTCGAGCGCCGGGCGCACCCTTTGGCGGGTTATCTGCATCAACCCGAACTTGCTGAGAGGCAATATGTTGTGTCGGGCACGATCATTTGCCATGATTTCCCGCATGTGGTCATAGAGAGTCTGCCTGTGTTCGGCTTTGCCCATATCGATAAAGTCGATGACAATGATGCCACCCATATCTCTCAGTCTGAGCTGACGCGCGATTTCATCGGCGGCCTTGAGGTTGACTTCAAGCGCGTTGGTCTCCTGGTCATTGCCTGCCTTGGCCCGGTTGCCTGAATTCACATCGATTACATGCAGCGCTTCCGTATGCTCGATTATGATATATGCACCGCTTTTGAAGGACACTGTTTTGCCAAATGAACTCTTTATCTGGCGGGTGATATTGAAATTGTCAAATATAGGGGTGTCCTTGGAATACAGCTTCACTATATCCTTTCTATCCGGGGCTATTAGAGCGACATAGTTCTGGATCTGCTCCATAGTCTCCTGATCATTGACATATATGCTTTCAAAGCTGGCGCTGAACACATCGCGGATCACACTGACAGCCCTCGACTCCTCCTCGAAGATCAACGCGGGAGGCTGGCTGCGCTGCATCTTGGCCACTGCGTCCTCCCAGCATTTTAGAAGCGTGCGCATTTCGTGGTTCAGTTCCGCCACACGCTTGTTTTCCGCCGACGTCCGGACAATCACACCAAACCCTTTGGGCTTGATACTGCCGATCAACTGTCTCAGACGGATCTTCTCTTCTGTAGACTTGATTTTGCTTGATACAGATATTTTATCAGAAAAAGGAATCAGGACAATAAATCTGCCTGTGAAGGATATTTCCGTCGTCAACCTCGGACCTTTCGACGAGATCGGCTCTTTGGCTATCTGCACGAGAAGCTGCTGCCCCTGGGTCAGCACATCGGCTATAGACCCCTGCTTGGGGATTTCATCCGACTTTTTGAATTCCGCAGGAGACGGAAGCTTTTTGGGATCGGCAAGCGCTTCCTTTATATAGTTGGAATATGACGTGAAGTGCGAGCCGAGATCGAGATAATGAAGAAAAGCGTCTTTATCGTAACCGACATCTACAAACGCGGCATTGAGTCCTGGCATGAGTTTCCTAACTTTTGCCAGATAAAGGTCTCCTACTGCATAAGCGATGTTGCGGCTTTCTTTCTGTAGAGAGACAAGTCTGGAATCCTCGGTCAGCGCGATGGAGATTTCCTTTTGCCGGACGTCTACAATGAGTTCGCTTTTCATCTTTTGTTGAATAATAGAAAAACAATCGACAGACAGGGAATCCGACACTTAGCGGTCCGGTTTCCCGTCTGTCCGATTTTATTGAAAAAACTTACGTCACGCAAGATTTTTTTATTGTCCGAGCCACACTGAACCGACAGCAGGCTGCTGTCTGAATGGCGGCTCGCAGACTTATTTCTTCTTATGACGATTCTTTCTCAATCTTTTTTTACGCTTGTGCGTAGCCATTTTGTGGCCTTTTCTTTTCTTTCCGCTGGGCATAGTTTTTGATTTTATTTATTTTAATTGTGGTTGGATTGATTATGCGGTTTTCCTTTATGGAAATCTTTTACTTCACCTGGTCAAGGAACACGCGTGAGGGCTTGAATGCCGGAATCTTGTGTTCCGGGATGCGGATCGCTGTGTTTTTGGAGATGTTACGGGCGGTTTTCTCTTTACGTGTCTTGATGATGAAACTGCCGAAACCACGGAGATAGACGTTCTCACCGTTGGCCATGTTATCCTTGACAACATCCATGAACTTCTCCACAGTTGCCAGTACTGCTGTCTTCTCGATTCCCGTTGCGCGGGAAATTTCGTTAACAATATCAGCTTTTGTCATGTCTTTTTTTAACGTATTAATTAGTTAATTTTGAGTCTAAATAGGCTCTTTCAGGACTCTTTTTCCAAAGCTCTCCCGGAAAGATTGTGCAAATATCGGAATTTTTTTTCAAATAGAAACTATAACGTTCTAATTTTCTGACAAAAAAAGTAGCTGACAAACACCTTGCGCATTTTTATAACCTATCAGCACGCTGTTTCTCCTATGCCGGATGCTCAGCCTGATTTTCACTCCGCAAGGATCTCGGCAATAACTCCGTCGAGTCCCGACAGACGTCCCTCGAGAATCTGACTGTTGTCAAGAGCAGTCTCCACTGTCAGTTCGCATGTATTGTCGAACACCTGCTCTCTGATCTCCACCCCCGGCTCCTTTACAAGCTTCATCACCTCCCCTATCACAGGATATGGGAAAGTAACCCGGATTGACCGCATCTGGCGTTTTGACACAATTCCTCCGTCCTCAAGCGCCATGCGCGCCGCCTCCCGGTATGCCGAGGTCAGACCTGATGTGCCGAGCTTGATCCCTCCGAAATATCTCACGACGACAACAGCCACATCCGTCAGGCCGAGACTGTTTATCTGGCCCAGGATAGGTTTTCCGGCCGTGCCCGACGGCTCTCCATTGTCGTTCAATTGCCATTCTTTCCTTTCGGGACCGAGCATGTATGCCCAGCATACATGGCGTGCGTCATGATATTCGTTCTGAATACCCTTTACTATGGTCCTGGCTTCTTCAGCAGTCGCCACGGGAAAGGCAAAGGAGATGAATTTACTCATCTTTTCCTTATAAAGCCCTTCTCCGCGGCGACCTACTGTATAATATACATCACTCATCGTGTGAGCAATTTCGTTCGGTCAATACTTATGATCGGTAGATTCCATTTCCGACGGAGTCAGCTTCTTTCTGTCCATCGAGTGCCACACGTAGGCTATGTAGGCTAGCACAAACGGAACAAGCACGGAAACCCAGCTCATCACCTCAAGTGTGAATTCCGACGAGGAACTGTTGCGGATCGTGAGCGAGGACATAGGGTCATCAATCGAGGGATAAAAAGCGGTTTGTCCGTAGCCAGCAACCCAAAGCAACGAGCATACAACCAGAAATGTCCCTATGCCGCTCCACCATATTCCTCCGGTGTAATGCCTTGAGAAAACCGACCGCCCGATGCCGAACAGAACCATTACAACACCGATCAGCAATGCCGACAAAGCCCACCACATCGAAAGATAATTGTGGAAATACTTGAACGATTCCGGTTCAACGGATACGGTAGATGTTCCATCGCTGACCACTTCATATCCTGTGCAGGTCAACAACAAAGCCATGAATCCGAGGAAAAACACGACAAATATGCAACCATTGATCAAAGCCCGTCGCTTCAGCTCCTCGAAAAACCGCTGATCGGAAACTATATTGTTCATCATATATAACGACGCCTGGGTTCTTGCCAAAAACAACACGGCTATTCCGAGGACCAGATTTTTCCAATCGAAAATCGCCTCGAATCCATGCGTAGGCGCCCATGTTGATATAACCGGGCTCGCCGTGTCGAGAAGATTACCCTTCGCCACTGTGAAATGGGCTCCGAAAAAGAACATCGACACCGCCACTCCGAGAAGCACACACCCGACACATCCGTTGACAAAGAGAAATATATCGTATGTTCTCGTGCCGTAGATATTTCCACGCTTGCCCCTGTATTCGTAACTGACAGCCTGGAGGATGAAACTGAAAAGTATCAGCATCCAAAGCCAGTATGCCCCGCCGAAACTCGTGGAGTAAAACAACGGGAAAGAGGCGAACATCGCTCCTCCGAACACTACAAGCGTAGTGAACGTCAGCTCCCACTTGCGTCCCATACTGTTGACGATCAGCTCACGCGAGGAGTTGTCGCGGCATCCGAGCAGCATTGACTGCCCTCCCTGCACAAAAAGCAGGAACACCAACAAGCCACCGAGAACCGAACTCAGCAGCCACCAATAATTCTGAAGATATTCTAAAGTCATTTTGTTTCTTTCTTTGGTAGATTTGACAATTCATTCAGGAATTAAGATCTTTCCTCGATCCTTTCGAGATCTGACGGCACATTATGCTCACCTCCGCGACAAGCAGAATGGTGAATATGACGGCAAACATCCAGAATGTAGTTACAACTGTCGATGTCGACACAGCGGATATGGCTGCCTTGGTCGGAAGAAGATCCTGCACCGTCCACGGCTGCCGGCCTACTTCGGCCACCATCCATCCTGCCTCGGAGCAGATCCACATAAAGGGAACCGAAACAAGAGCTATCCACTGCAGCCACTTCGACCGCTCGAGCCACTGGCGTCTGTAGGATGCGAAAAGCATCACGACGATCAGCAGCAGGAAATAGCTGCCGAGTATGACCATGACCCGGAACGAATAGAATGTCAACCCTACAGGAGGAATGGCTTCATCAACAGAATCGAAATATCCATATCCGAAGAAACGGTAATTAGCCTTAAGAGCTTCATGAGCCGAAGCCATCGCGGCAGTATCTCCGGCAATTTTCGCCTTGTCATATTCGCGCAAGGCTTCATGAGCGAGCTTGCCTGACGCTATGCGGTCAGCATAACTGACGGTATTGACCGTGTCGCCGTTTTCATTGACTTCAATCCCTTCGATGATATCCTTTATGCCAGGGACGAACGCCTCATGGTCATGTTTCGCAAGAATCGACAATCCGTAAGGAATCTCAACACTGAAAAGATATTCATCCTCATCGTTATTCCATCTCTTTTCTGGATTGACCATTCCGACAGCGACTATTCCCTGCGAACGGCTCCCCTCGTAAAGACCTTCCATTGCCGCAAGCTTCATTGGCTGGCAACGTGTAACTTCTACGGCTGAACCATCTCCGGTATACATGGTCAGCAGCATTCCTGCAAGGCCGGTCCATGCACCGATTTTGAGACTGCGGAAAGCGAATTCCTTGTTCCGGTTGCGGATCAGAAACCAGCTGCTCACGCCTATCACAAACACTCCGGCCAAAGCCCATCCCGAAAAGACGGCGTGGAAAAATTTATTGACAGCAACCGGAGAGAACAGTGCCCAGAAATCGTCCATCACATTACGCATCTGCGCCGGATCAAACTCCATGCCTACAGGATATTGCATCCATGCGTTGGCGACGAGGATCCAGAGAGCCGAGATAGACGCGCCCAAAGCAGTCAGCCACGTGGCGGCGAGATGGAATCCTTTGCTCACCCTGCCCCAGCCAAAAAACATCACTGCGACGAATGTGGATTCCATAAAAAACGCGAGAATACCCTCGATGGCAAGAGGCGCACCGAATATATCTCCCACAAACCACGAATAATTGCTCCAGTTTGTGCCGAATTCAAATTCGAGAATCATTCCCGTGGCGACGCCGATAGCAAAATTAATGCCAAAAAGCGTCATCCAGAATTTTGTAGCCTTGAGCCAGGCATCCGATTTGGTTCGCACATAGAGCGTCTCCATTATGGCTACGATCACAGACAATCCCAATGTCAAAGGGACAAACAGCCAGTGATATATGGCAGTCAATGCAAACTGCCACCGCGACCAATCGACTACGGTCATTAAATCGTTCATAATATATAAATTTTTGATTTGAATTATCCTTATCGCCTCCGGGTCAGTTCCCGGCGCACATGATCAGCCCGTTCCGAATCATCGGAATAATCACGCTTCAGCACATCAGGGAAAAACAGAAGTTTGATAACCACAAAGAACACAAACAGCTTCAACAGGATTATAGCCCATAATGTGCGGCCGACAGTCATTGACCTGAACCCGTCATAATACATCAGCCAGACACTTGAGGCGCATCTCTTTGCCCTCTCCCGCCAGGAGCGGGAATCCATGTTGTGTTCTCCGGCCATAGTAATTTATATTAATTTATTGAATAATTGACTTTTATTAACACAATCGCCCACAAGCGCACACTGCCCGGCAATTTGATTTTGCAAATATACACAAATTCGCTATCTTTGCAACAAATTTTAAGCATAATTTTGTGTGTAAATTTATAACAATGAGACAGACTGCATTAATAACCGGAGCTACAAGCGGCATCGGACAGGCCTCAGCCCGCAAGCTTGCAGAAGCCGGTTTCAGAATCATAATCACCGCCCGCAGAAAAGACCTGCTCGACAGGTTCGCAGATGAACTGCGGAAAAACAATCATGAAGTCCTGACATTGGTATTCGATGTCCGCGACCGCGAATCATGCCGTAAAGCCATAGAAGGACTTCCGGAAGAATGGAAAACAATCGACCTTCTTGTCAACAACGCCGGACTGGCTCTCGGGCTTGAACCTGAGTATCAAGGGGATTTCAATGACTGGGACACGATGATAGACACAAACATCAAAGGGCTGCTCAACATGACCCGGTTTGTAGTTCCCGGGATGGTGGAACGCGATCATGGCCATATCATCAACATAGGCTCCGTAGCCGGAGATGCAGCCTACGCCGGTGGAAACGTGTATTGTGCTACAAAAGCTGCTGTCAAAACCATCACAGACGGACTTCGGATCGATCTTGCCGACACATCAGTAAGAGTAACGAACATCAAGCCCGGACTCGTGGAGACCGATTTCAGCCGCGTGCGCTTTCATGGCGATGAAGACAGGGCGGACAATGTATACAAGGGGATCAAGCCGTTATGCGGCGACGACATTGCGGATGTTGTAGTCTATGCAGCCAAAGCCCCTGCACATGTCCAGATTGCCGAAGTGCTTGTCCTCGCCACACACCAGGGTTCCGGATCTGTGATTTGCCGTAAAAATTAATCCCACAACCACTCAACTCCCATTAATCATGGCACTTTGGTTTGAAACAAAAGTCCGTTACGACAAAATGCAGGAAAACGGTGCTGTCAAGAAGGTCAACGAGCCCTATCTTGTAGACGCGTTATCTTTCACAGAAGCCGAATCCCGAATTATCGAAGCTATAAAACCCTATATCTCAGGCGAATTTTCAATCTCTGCCGTAAAAAAGACTAAGATCGCCGAGATCTTTTTCAACGAAAACGGAGACCGCTACTATATGGTGAAGGTGAACTTCATCACACTTGACGAGAAAAGCGGCATGGAGAAAAAATCAGCCAGCTTCATCCTGGTACAGGCATCCTCATTTTCCGATGCGTTGGATCAATTCAACGAAGGAATGAAAGGATCTGCGGCTGATTTTGAAATCGCATCTATCGCGGAGACACCGTTATGCGACGTTTTCCCGCTTAACGCAGTTCCCGGTAAACCATCCACACTCTGACTATGTTAATACAATGTGCCTCCCGAGGGCACATTGTTGCTGATTTAACAATACACTCTGAAATTGATATTGACTAATTTTCATCAATGACCAGAATAGGCGAAGAAATAGAAAAGTTCCGCTCCCTGCTGCCACAGGGAACGGAACTCGTTGCTGTCAGCAAATTCCATCCGGTGGAGTCGATAGCCGAAGCATACGCGGCTGGCCAGCGGGTATTCGGAGAAAGCAGGGTGCAGGAACTCCTGCAAAAAATTCCATTGCTTCCCTCAGACATACGATGGCATTTTATCGGTCATCTCCAGACCAACAAAGTCAGACAGATAATCGGCAAGACCGCTCTCATCGAGAGTGTTGACTCCGAAAAGCTTCTTGATCTTATCGATTCCGAATCAAGGCGCGCCGGAACGACAACAGGCGTTCTCATGCAGCTCCATGTGGCGGAAGAGGAAACCAAATTCGGATTTACCCCTGAAGAATTACTTGACTATTTTTCTTCAAGGAAATTTGAGAATCTTACCAACACGCACATTTACGGTGTCATGGGGATGGCCTCAAACACCTCCGATCAGAACCGCATCCGCGCAGACTTCGCCGCCATAGCCGCCACAGCCGGCAGAATCAGGCAGATCTGTCCGGATCTGCGTGGATTCGACACCATATCGATGGGCATGAGCGGAGACTGGGCCATAGCGATTGAAGAAGGATCGACGCTCGTCAGAGTCGGCACAGCTATATTCGGCAACAGAAACTACTGACAAGCAATCTGATGTAGGCATATCCTCCAAACTATAAAAACATAAATTATGAACAACCGCACCCAAGCCAGCAGACACGGAAGAACCGTAGCCATAGTGGCAATGTTCTTCCTTTTTGCAATGATCTCGTTTGTAACCAATCTTGCAGCCCCGATAGGCACCATCTGGCAAGGCAACTACTCCTGGGCTGGAATGGTGGGCAACTTCATGAATTTTCTCGCCTACCTGATCATGGGCATTCCCGCAGGCAACATGCTTGTGCGGATCGGATACAAAAAGACTGCTCTTGTGGCCATGGCAACCGGTGTGGTCGGTATATTTGTCCAGTATCTTTCGAGCATCACAGGTGCCGACACAGAATTGTTTCTGGTATACGGAGAGCCATTGATGCTTAATTTTGTGATCTATCTGCTCGGCGCTTTCATAAGCGGATTTTGCGTGTGCATGCTCAACACGGTCGTAAATCCGATGCTGAACATCCTCGGTGGCGGAGGCAACAAAGGCAATCAGCTCATACAGCTCGGAGGCTCCCTCAACTCCTTGACAGGCACCCTGACTCCTCTGTTCGTAGGAATGCTCATCGGCACTGTCTCTTCAGGCACGTCGATGGCCGACGTAACCCCGCTTCTCTGGATAGCCATGGCTGTGTTTATCGTGGCTTTCATAATAATATCGTTTGTCGCCATTCCTGAGCCAAATTCCTCTTCGCAAAAAGGAAGACAGATTGCCTACACCCATTCCCCCTGGAATTTCCGCCATACAGTTCTCGGCGTGATCGGCATATTTTTCTATGTCGGCACAGAGGTCGGTATTCCTGGCGTCCTGATTTTCTACCTTTCCGATTCAGCCGTATCCGGAATCACAGAGAACGCCACGGCTGTCGCTGGAGCTGTCGCCGCCATCTACTGGCTGCTGATGCTTGTAGGGCGCCTGTCTTCTTCCGCCATATCCGGCAAAGTATCGAGCCGGACACAGCTCATGACTGTTTCCGCCGCCGCGATTGTTCTCATTCTGCTTGCGATACTGCTTCCATCATCAATACGCGTCTCCATGCCAGCCTACTCCGTAGAGGACGGATTTACAATGGCTCAGGTGCCGATAGCCGCGCTCTTCCTTGTGCTGTGCGGACTCTGCACGTCCATAATGTGGGGTGGAATCTTTAACCTTGCAGTCGAAGGACTTGGGAAATATACCGCGCAGGCATCTGGAATATTCATGATGATGGTGGTAGGCGGAGGCGTAATGCCCCTTATCCAGAATGCACTTGCCAATTCAATCGGATATCTTGCCTCCTACTGGCTGGTGATCCTCATGCTCGCCTACCTGTTCTATTATGCGGTAAGCGGCTCGAAGAACATCAACACAGACATTCCTGTCGGTGAGGAAGAGGAAATTCCCGACGCACTGTGAAATGAATGTTTTCTGAAAATTTTATCAAATACATACAATATATAATTCTGAACGACTAAAAACCATGGATGTAAAATTAATGAATCGCGCAGCCGACAACATCAGAGTTCTCATTGCCGAGATGGTGGAAAAGGCAAAATCCGGTCATCCCGGAGGAGCCATGGGCGGCGCAGACTTCGTAAACGTGCTATTCTCCAAGTTTCTCGTCTACGACCCCGAGGATCCGACATGGATTGCACGCGACCGGTTCTTCCTTGACCCAGGCCACATGTCGCCGATGCTTTACAGCGTACTCGCCATGACTGGAAAATTCTCCATTGAAGAACTCCAGCAATTCCGCCAGTGGGGAAGCGTAACGCCCGGCCATCCGGAGCTTGATCCGGAACGAGGAATAGAAAACACTTCCGGCCCGCTCGGACAAGGACATGCCATGGCTGTCGGAGCAGCTATCGCCGAACGTTTCCTCGCAGCCAGATTCGGTGAGGTTGTAGAACACAAGACATACGCTTTCATATCTGACGGAGGCATTCAGGAGGAAGTTTCGCAGGGAGCCGGCAGAATAGCAGGCACGTTGGGATTACACAACCTGATAATGTTCTACGACTCCAACAAGGTACAGCTGTCTACTATGGTGGATGCGGTCTCTGACGAAGATACCGCCGCAAAATACCGCGCATGGAATTGGAATGTGATCGAGATAGACGGCACTGATCCGCTCGCCATAGCTGGCGCGCTTGAAACCGCACAACAGGAACAGAAACGGCCGACCCTCATAATAGGGCGCACAATAATGGCCAGAGGCGCTGTAGCCGCCGACGGAACTTCAATTGAAGGTTCAATCGCATCCCACGGCCAGCCGCTTTCCAAAGCAGGAGCAGACATCGACACCACAGTAAAACATCTTGGTGGTGATCCTGAAAATCCATGGAAAATCTGGGATGATGTGGCCGAATTGTATGCAGACAGGAAAAAGGAACTTTCACAGATCGTCAAAGTCAAAAAGGAAGCTTTCAGATACTGGGCGGAAAACAATCCCTCGAAAGCCGCCGAGTTGCAAAGCTTCATAGACCGCAGACTGCCTGACCTCAACTGGGACGAGATATCGCTCAAACCCGGGATGGCGTCCCGAGCCGCATCAGCCTCTGTACTCGGATTCCTCGCAGAGCATGTCGGCAACATGATCGTATCCTCCGCCGACCTCGCCAACAGCGACAAAACCGACGGATTCCTCAAGAAGACCCATGCATTTCTTCAGGGGGATTTCTCCGGAGCGTTCCTTCAGGCTGGTGTCGCAGAGCTTACCATGGGCTGCCTGATCAACGGAATAGCACTCCACGGAGGAGTAATCGGAGCCTGCGGTACATTCTTCGTATTCTCCGACTATATGAAACCGGCGATCCGCATGTCCGCCCTTATGGAACTCCCGGTCAAATATATCTACACCCACGACGCGTTCCGCGTAGGTGAAGACGGTCCTACCCATGAGCCGATCGAGCAGGAAGCCCAGATCAGGCTGCTTGAGCAGATGGACAACCTTTCCGGCCACCAGGCCGCTCTTGTGATCCGTCCGGCAGACTCAGCGGAGACTGTGGAAGCTTACCGACTGGCCATGAACAACTGGGAATCCCCGACGGTGCTTATCTTCTCCCGTCAGGATCTCGAGGATCTGCCAGGGGAGGACCGCCGCAAGGAAGCCCGACAGACCGAATTCGGAGGCTACATTGTGAAAAAGGCAGACAATCCGGAGATAACCCTTGTGGCAAACGGCAGCGAAGTGGCACTCCTTTGCCACGCAGCCGAAGAACTGGCCAAAGATGGCATTCAGGCTCAAGTGGTTTCAGTGCCGTCGATCGGTCTGTTCATGCGTCAGCCTGCCGAATACCGCGAGAAGGTCATCCCCTCCGGAATCAAGACATTCGGTCTTACAGCCGGGCTTCCCGCCGCACTCGCTCCGCTGATGCATGGAGATCACGAGATTTTCGGCCTCAAACGTTTCGGAGCATCAGCGCCGTATAAAGTGCTTGATGAGAAATTTGGATATACCCTACCAAATATTTTAAATAAAATTAAACATTTTTTAGGTTTGGAACGTTAATACGAAAAAAAAGTATTATCTTTGCAACGATTTTACGCTTGTCCGTAGAATCGCCAACCCAAAATAAATGAAGAATATTTACTAATATTGTTGTTCTATGAAGAAAATTGTATTATTAGCTCTTGCATCACTCGCATTCGGAGCTGCTTCCGCACAGGAAGTTACTTACGTTGAGGATTGCTCGCAGGGTCTTCTCATGAACCGCGCGAAAGATAACTGGTTCCTTACCGCACAGGGAGGTACCAACATCCTCTTCGGCAAAAACGACATCCATGCAGAACTTAAAAACCGCTGGGGTGCAAACGCTGCCCTCTACGTAGGCAAATGGGTTACACCGACTTTCGGTTTCCGTTTCGGTGCAAACTGGATCATGTCGAAAGGCGCATGCTATCCCGGAGCAATGTATCAGAAAATGAACGACGGTTCGATCGACGGCACATTCTACCCTGAGAAATTCATGGGTATCGGTCCTGAATTCGACGTCCTCATCAACCTGACCAACTGGTGGTGTGGCTACAAGCCCAACCGCGTTTACAACGCCGTTCTCCACGGTGGTGCCGGCGCATACTGGACTCTCGCCCGCCGCTACAACCACGACGGTGGCGTCTACGAGTCAAGCAGCGATCCGATGTGGGTCAACGCACACAACACCATCATGTTTGCCAACGTAGGCATCATGAACAACTTCTCGCTTTCAAAGCACTTCGATCTCTTCATCGACGTTCAGTACAACCTGATCGACTTCCACCGCATGAACTCAGATCTCGCTATTTCCGCAGGTTTCACTGTGAACTTCGGCAAATCCGACTGGAACTGCCCTGTTACAGCTGTATGCCCCACATGGAAATACACCGATGCTGAAGGTGATGCTCTCGTAGCTCGTCTTGCCAACGCTGACAACAAGATCGCCGATCTTCAGAAGCAGCTCGACGACTGCCTCAAGCGTCCTGTGAAGCAGGCTCCTGCCGAGAACTGCGAAGGTCTTTGCACAGTCTACTACCCCATCAACCAGTCCACAATCTCACCGCGCGAAAAGAACGTTCTCCGTTCTGTTGCCAACGTGATGAAGGAATCCAACAAGAAATATGTCCTCACTGGCTGGGCTGACAACTACACTGGCAATGACGAAATCAACACTCGTCTCCGCAACGCCCGTGTGAACGGCGTGAAAGCATTCCTCGTAAGCTGCGGTGTTAACGAAGATCAGCTCGACGCTCGTATCGACAGCAACAACCTCACCGATTTCGGTGTGAAGTCAGCTCCGCTTGACCGCGCCGTTACTATCAAAGAGGCTAAATAATCATAAGCTTATATCTAAAGCTTAACCAACCATGCAGGGTGTCCCCAAAAGGACATCCTGCATTGCTTTATCCACCAACGAAGCTGACAAAGATCCACAACTATTCATTTCAGACCAAAACAAGCCCTCTGACTCGCTTTTTTTTTGTATTTTTGCACCAAATAACTCAACAAACGATGATTTATCTATTCAGAATATACCAATGGCTCATCGCCGGACCTATTTTATTGGTAATCACCATACTCACTGCATTGACCACGATAGTTGGCGCAGCTGTGGGACGCCGTTCCGTGTGGGGATACTGGCCAGCGCATTATTGGTCAAGATGCGTATGCACTTTATGGGGCATACGTATGAAAGTAGTAGGCAGGGAGAACATAGACAAGGATCAGTCATACGTATTTGTAGCCAATCATCAGGGGGCATTCGATATATGGGCCATATACGGCTACCTAAACCACAACTTCAAATGGCTTATGAAAAAGGAGCTTGAGAAGATTTTTCTTGTCGGATACGCCTGCAAATGCGCTGGACATGTTTTTGTCGACGATTCGAAACTGGCAAGCATAAAAGAGACCATAGCCGAAGCGGAACAGACTTTGAAAAACGGTATGTCCGTGGTCATATTCCCTGAAGGAAGCCGCACATGGGATGGCAAGATGATCCCGTTCAAGCGAGGCGCATTCATGCTTGCCGCCGAATTCAGACTGCCGGTGGTTCCCATTACAATCGACGGCTCATTCAAAGCGATGCGCCGGTCTACCTACAATGTAACTCCAGGCACAATTACCATGACCATCCATAAACCCATATTTCCAGACGAAAAGGGATTCAACACACGGAAACTGATGGCCCAGTGCCGCACAGCCATCAATTCCGCCCTACCGCCTGAGGATCGCGATCCGGAAGAGGGAACAGTCTGAACAGGTTGTTGCAGGAATGATTTATTATTTGTAAATTTGCATCCTGAGTAGATCACTGAATCAGACACGCCGCCTATACAGACTACTCATCAATTCATATTTCGCAGCACAGGGGTGCCCGTTGAAATTCCCGGTTCCGGGAATATTACGGCTGAGATCATACCCTTCGAACCTGATACGGGTAATGCCGACACAGGGAGAACCGTCCATCTTTCCGTTTCACAGGAACTTACCTGCCTTGCGATTCTTTCTCTCTCCGTAAGAGAGATTAAGGCAATTCAAATACCAGTGGAATGGATACATCCCAGATTAGAAAATACAGCACGATACTTACCATAGCCGGATCCGACAGCTCAGCAGGAGCTGGAATTCAGGCCGACATAAAAACCGCCGCTGCATTCGGTGTGCATGCCTCTACGGCTATATCAAGCATCACGGCACAGAATACATGCGGTATTATCGCCATAAGCGATGTGGATCCATACATGCTGCAAAAACAGATTGAGGCAATCGTTACGGATGAAAAGCCTCTTGCGGTAAAAACCGGAATGCTTCCGTCGCCTCAGGCAGTTGAAGTTGTAGCAAACGCGATCAGACGGTTCAATCTTGTCAATATTGTAGTGGATCCCGTACTCATTTCATCTTCCGGCACACCCATGTCGGACAAGATGGAAGATACGATAAAGACAATGAAAACCGCATTGTTTCCACTGGCCACTCTTGTAACACCCAATATTCCAGAAGCTATAACCCTTTCGGGACTTTCCAAATCAGACATTCTCAACAATCCTTTGCTGTTGCCGGATAGATTGAATTGTCCTGGTATTCTTCTCAAGGGAGGGCATTCTGATACCGACTGCGACGATATACTCATCGCGGAGAAGGAAACCACTACATTCACGTCCAAACGCATTGGATCACGCAACACTCACGGCACGGGGTGCGTCCTTTCTTCGGCCATAGCAAGTTGCCTGGCGCTCGGACTTACACTGCGTGAAGCCGTAAAACATGCGAAAAATTTTGTTACCAGAGCTATCGAAGAGGGCAAGAATCTGCATTTCGGAAATGGCCACGGGCCTCTGTTTCTTCTCGACAAATACAATTCAATGCAATGAACATCAATATCAACGGAATGGCATGGATATGCCAGCAAGACACTCTCACCGTCTCACAACTTCTTCAGATCAAAGGGATAAGTACCCAGGGAACAGCAGTCGCTGTCAACGGACGGCTTTGCAAATCTGACACATGGGACTCGACTTATATCAAAGAAGCGGATGAGGTCTCGATCATTTCAGCGGCCTTCGGAGGATGAACAGGCAGAAATTCCTGACCATAGTTATTACATCATCAGATACAATTGATAATGAATCTGATATTATCTCCTCTTTGATTGAAAGCGGAGCCGCTGACTATGCGCACATTCGCAAGCCAGAATGGGACATCGACCGTATTAGCCAACTGATTGACAGGATTCCGGTAAAATTCCACCGGAAACTGCGTCTGCATGACCATTTCGCACTCTTGGACAATTACGATCTTGCCGGAATACAGCTAAACTCAAGGAATTCCATCATTCCACAAAGAGCAGTCTCTGTCAGCAAAAGTTGCCATGATGTGGAAGACGCGATGGTGTCCGTCCGATCAATGGAGTATGTTACCTTGTCGCCTGTTTTCGACAGCATTTCCAAACAGGGATACAGAGCCGGCATCCCGCTTGAAAACTTCAAAGAGAAATTGCAGGACCAGAACGTTATAGCTTTAGGAGGTGTTGTTCCAGAAAAATTTGTCATGCTGCACCAACTGGGATTCCGTGGTGCCGCCATGCTCGGATACGTTTGGAACAACAATGAAAACCTCAGCAGTATAATTCGTAATATATTAATTTACAAAAGAAAATGTTGCAATATATAACCAATTCACATTGCGGACGCAGTGAAGTCGAACAGGTCAAGGCTGTTCTTGAGGGAGGCTGCAAATGGATCCAGATCCGGATGAAAGAGTCTTCAGACGATGAAATAAGAAAAGTTGTGGATGAAATCAAGCCATTATGTCTGGAGAAAGATGCGCTTATCATTCTCAACGATAGAGTGGATCTTGCTAAAGAGTTGGAAACAAGCGGTGTCCATCTTGGAAAAACAGACATGCTTCCTTCCAAGGCAAGACTTGAACTGGGACCATCAGCGGTAATTGGAGTTACCGTAAATACTTTTGAAGATATAATCGCAGTCCGCTCGCTCGACATCGATTATCTCGGAATGGGTCCGTTCCAGTTTACCGAGACCAAGAAGAACCTCGCTCCGCAATTAGGATCGGACGGCATCAGATCGCTTTGCGCCAGAATGGAAGAGGCAGAAATAGAAATTGCAAAAGTCGCTGTAGGCGGAATCAGATATGAGGATATCGACCTGCTGATGCAATCCGGGGTAAACGGACTTGCTGTCAGCGGTGCCATTGCGATGGCCAAAGATATGGCCGAGGAAACCCACCGCTTTCTTGAAGCTCTTTCAAAATATCAGCCAAAAGCCTCAGACGCTGTTTAAGCGCTTGTATAATAACGTCAAACATACTTTCAGATCATGAACGATATACTAAAGATTGGAGATCGCGAATTCACTTCGCGTCTTTTCGTGGGGACAGGGAAATTTCCCTCTCCCGAGATCATGCAGGAAGCTGTGATCGCATCTCAATCACAGATGATAACGGTTGCGATGAAGCGCGTCAATATGATGAATGAAGCCACCGACGGAATGCTGACTCATATCAACAGGGAGAATGTCCAGCTGCTACCGAACACGTCCGGCGTACGGAATGCCACGGAGGCTGTTCTCGCAGCACAGATGAGCCGTGAGATTTTCCATACAGACTTCATCAAACTTGAGATTCACCCGGATCCCAAGTATCTCATGCCTGATCCGATAGAGACTCTCAAGGCCACTGAAGAGCTGGCTAAACTCGGTTTCACCGTATTGCCTTATATCCAGGCCGATCCGGTGCTGTGCAAACTGCTTGAGGAGGCGGGATCTGCCGCTGTGATGCCTCTTGCCGCACCCATCGGCACAAACAAAGGACTGATCACCCGCGACCTCATCGAGATCATAATCGAGCAAAGCCGCGTCCCGGTGATTGTGGATGCAGGACTTGGCGCACCGTCCCATGCAGCGGAAGCAATGGAAATGGGAGCTGATGCAGTTCTTGTCAACACCGCGATAGCTGTCGCCGACGATCCAGTGGAAATGGCCGATGCATTCCGTCTCGCAGTGATAGCAGGAAGAAAAGCCTTCAATGCCGGACTCGGATCAGTAAGCAATACCGCACAGGCTACAAGCCCACTCACAGCTTTTCTTAACAAATAAGAATAAAAAAATACAAACCACACTATATCATGAAGATTGAAAACATCGATGTGTCATCATATCCGAATTCCGAGAAGATCTACAAACAGGGAACGCTTTTTCCTGAAATCCGTGTAGGAATGAGACGCATAAACCTTTATCCTACCGTCGAGATTGTCGACGGCAAAAGAATCGAGCATCCAAACGATCCCGTTGTGGTCTACGACACAAGCGGGCCATACACCGATCCGGATATAGATATCGACATAAACAAGGGATTGCCCCGCGACAGAATGCAATGGAAACTCGACCGCGGCGACACAGTCGAACTTCCGGAAATCACAAGCCGCTACGGCAGAGAACGTCTCGCCGACAGAAGCCTCGACAAACTCCGGTTCCCGATCCAACATAAGCCTCGTGTGGCGAAAGAGGGATGCAGGGTAACCCAGATGCACTATGCGCGCAAAGGGATCATCACCCCTGAGATGGAATATGTAGCCATCCGCGAGAACCTTAATAATGAGGTACTTGGAATCGACAGCTACATCACCCCGGAATTAGTACGCAAAGAAGTAGCCGAAGGACGCGCAGTGATCGCATCCAACATCAACCATCCAGAGGCTGAACCAATGATCATCGGTTCAAAATTCTCAGTGAAGCTCAACACCAATATAGGCAATTCAGCTCTTTCTTCCGGAATCGAGGAGGAAGTTGCGAAAGCTGTATGGAGTTGCTATTGGGGCGGAGATACGCTGATGGATCTCTCCACAGGCGACAATATCCACGAGACTCGCGAATGGATCGTGCGCAACTGCTGTGTTCCCGTAGGAACAGTACCTATCTATCAGGCACTTGAGAAAGTAAACGGAGATGTAAGCAAACTGACTTGGGAAATATACCGCGACACACTGATCGAACAGTGCGAACAAGGCGTGGACTATTTCACCATTCACGCCGGAGTTCTCAAGGCTCACGCTGACCTTGTGGGCAAACGTCTCACAGGATGTGTAAGCCGCGGAGGCTCCATCATGACCCAGTGGTGTGTGATCCATAACCAGGAAAGCTTCCTGTATACCCATTTCGACGAGATATGCGAGATACTCAATAAATATGACGTAGCGGTTTCCCTCGGCGACGGAATGCGTCCCGGATCGATCCACGACGCCAACGACCGTGCGCAGTTCCTCGAACTCGACGTACTTGGAGAACTCACCGAGAAGGCATGGGAGCATGATGTCCAGGTTCTTATCGAAGGTCCCGGGCATGTGCCTATGAACAAGATCCCCGCCAACATGGATCGACAGAAGAAAGCATGCCATGAGGCCCCGTTCTATACACTCGGTCCTCTCACCACAGACATAGCCCCGGCCTACGACCACATTACCTCGGCCATCGGCGCGGCCATAATCGGAAGTCTCGGTACATCGATGATATGCTATGTTACTCCCAAAGAGCATCTTTCACTCCCCACTCTCGAAGATGTCCGCGAAGGTGTGATCACATATAAGATCGCCGCTCATGCCGCCGACCTTTGCAAAGGCTTCCCGGGAGCCCAGGTCAGGGACGACGCCCTGAGCAAGGCCCGCTACGATTTCAGATGGAAAGATCAGTTCAATCTGTCGCTCGATCCCGAGAAGGCAAAACGGTTCTATCTTGAATCCAGAAGAAACGCACCTGATTCCGACGACAAATTCTGCACCATGTGCGGTCCGAATTTCTGCGCGATGCGTATTTCCCAGAACATTGCTGACGCCTGCGAGAAATGAACGGCATGACTGAACACCTCACGGCCGGGGATGCCCATCGTCTACACAAGATGGTGAGCGATCCCGACGCCGGCGCGGTCTTCGGACATGGCTTCGCCGACATAATTGACCAGTATTCATGGGAAGACACAATAGCTCTTGTGGAAAACACTTCGGAAGCAGATGTCAGACGTGTGATCGCAAAAGCACGGCGGAATGTCAAGCCCCTCACTCCCGATGAATTCGCTATGCTGATTTCAAAGTCAGCGCTCCCCTATCTGGAGGAGATGGCCGCACTCAGCCAGCGCTTCACTCAGGAACGCTTCGGGAAAACCATCTCGCTCTACATCCCTATGTATGTCTCCAACGCTTGCACCAACAAATGTGTCTATTGCGGATTCAATCATGACAATCCGTTCGCACGCACGACACTGACGATGGAGCAGGTTGAGAATGAATGCAAAGCCATACGCAAGCTCGGCCCGTTTGAAAACCTCCTGATCGTCGCAGGCGAGTATCCCTCCCTGTGCGGGATAGACTATCTGGAAAAAGTGCTTGGAGTTTGCCGCCCATATTTCCACAACCTCACAATCGAGGTGCAGCCCATGCGTAGTGCCGACTACTTCAGGCTGACGAAATCAGGACTCAACGGAGTGGTATGTTTTCAGGAAACATACCATAGGGAAGCATACCGAAAATATCACCCCAGGGGAATGAAAAGCCATTTCGACTGGCGGCTCAACGGTTTTGACCGCATGGGGGAAGCCGGTGTCCATAAAATCGGCATGGGCGCTCTTCTCGGGCTGGAAGACTGGCGGGGAGACGTTGTGATGCTCGCACGCCATCTGCGCTATCTGCAACGCCGCTACTGGAGATCGCGTTACTCTGTCAACTTCCCGAGAATGCGCCCGTCAGAAAGCGGCTTTCAGCCTAAGAGCATAATCAATGACACTGAACTCGCACAACTAACTTTCGCGTTCAGATTGTTCGACCATGACGTGGACATCTCCTACTCCACACGGGAGGCTTCAGATTATCGCGACAATATCCTGACGCTTGGCGTTACATCAATGAGCGCCGGAAGCCAGACCGAACCTGGAGGATATTGTTCCACACCCGACGCACTCGAACAGTTCGAGGTGAGCGACGGAAGGTCGCCTATGGAAGTGGAGGCAGCCATCCGGTCCCGTGGTTATGATCCGGTATGGAAAGACTGGGACGCTGTCTTTGATTGAAGACGGCAATCCATGAAATATGTAATCGCCGCAGATGATAAGTCCATTACATCTGCGGCGATCTTCGTTCCACTATATATAGATCAGTAGATCTCCTTGGCGGTACGCTCCCCCCGACGAACTATATAAAGTTCACCTTTGACGGGAGTGCCGACGCGGATTCCCTGCAGTGTGAAATATTCAGCCACCGGTTCGCAATCAATTCCAGCCGCATCCACACCGTTTGTCTCAGGAAGACGCAAACCGAAACAAGCCGACGTATTTGTCCACCATATATGTCCGTCGACATATTCCGGGATTTTACACCCTATGGCTTCCTGCGGGAAAGAGATCACATTCTGCTCCAGCTTGCCGAGGTATTTGGCATATTCGATTCTCATCTTCCCTGCCATCATCTCTTCATAGCCCTTTGATGTGAGATAGATATCTCCGAGTTTCTCATCGCGCACGCCTGTGGCAGTCTGTGCGAGCATAACCTGTGTCGGGATAGAGGCGTCGAAATAGACGTAATGGTTATGCCCCTCATGATGGCTCAGCCCGGAGAACTGGCTTGCGAAACCTTTATATGGATTCACCATACGGTATATACCTGGATTCTCGACGGATTCCTCCACATCTACCTTATAGGACGGCACGCCCATGTTGGATCCGAGACCCGAGATGGCATCCTCTGTGAAAGTCCCCTCGCCGAGTACCTTCCAGCCCCCCTTTTCGTCAGGCATACAGTAAATCTCCTTTTTATTGACATAGCGCTTGTCCTGACGGTCGTATGATATGGCTACCACCGTATTCAGCCCTCTATCGAGAGAGAATTCCAATGATGCCGGTGATTCGAGCGGATTCTTCTTCTCTTTGGCTATTTCGTCAATCTTGTCATCACTGACCAGACCGGACACTACTTCATAGCAGACTCCGTGAGGATGGTTAGTGAAGTCGAATTTCACCTTGACATTCTTATCATTGGCACATTCGTCAGCCACGATATGAACATTGTAGTCAGTGAAACCGTCAAGCTTGAATTTGTCCATGGACTCCGTAACGACCCATTTCCCGCGGGATCCGTCATCAAGAAGAAGTCCGTCCCAGTACACGAGTGTATGGATCGTCATCTCACCCTCTATCTCGTCAAACTTCTCGAGATCGCTCACCCGATCGGGGTAGAACGTGGTGTATCCGGTTATGTAACCTGGAATACCCTTTACGCCCTCCTTGTCTTCCACGGCTGTACGCATACCGAAATCCTGGGTGGGAATGAAAATTTTCTTTGTGCGGGGATCATACTGGATGATCAGCTCATCTATCCCTTCTCCACGAGGAGTGGCCCTATGGTAATTCAGTATCTTCATCTGCCAAGTGGGATTGTTTTCCTCTTTCGAGAAACGGCGTTCCACATCGATTCCCCGCGTATAGCCCATGCCGCCGTAGAACCCGTCTATAAACGAAATGGTACCTGTGGTCCATGTTTCCCATGCTGTCCAGTCATCATCATTGCATTCCTGCTTATTGACAATGACTTTCATCGGAGCTGTTCCTGCGACGTCTGCCGCCAACACTGCCGAGGGACTGACGGCCAATGCCGCCAATACGAAAGATGCAATCTTCTTATTCATCATGATTCTTATTTAGTGATTTGTACTTTTTTCCCGTTGATAATATATATTCCCGCCTTTAATCCGCTCAGGCAACCATTTCCCTTGCCTGACAAAACCATCCGGCCATCCGTTGAATACACCTCAAACCTGTCATTATCTGCCTGAGTCATCTCTATCCCGAGACCGACAGGAGTCCATCCCGGTGTCCCTATCATTATATGGTAGGATTTAGGTTCAAGATTCTCTATTGTAGAAGAGTATATCCAGGTGAAGTCAACAGGAAGAGGATTCCCATCGAGTTTGGCCTCAACCTCGTCTTCACTCTTGATGTTATAGACAATCTGGACAGATTTGTCTTTTTCAAGGTTGACTTTGATAGTGTTTTTCCCGGCAGTGAATTTGTTTGTTACGACATCTGCAACAACACGGCTCAGCAACTCAGGCTTTTCAAGTTCGATTACAAGTTCCGCCATGGGAGGATTGTATTCCTCTGTCTCCACATTGAATATTTTGCCACTTTCCCCGCCTTTGAATGTATAGATGTACGTATTGGTGTATGAGGAATATTTCAGCCCTTCGGCCACGGTGATACGGTAGCCTTCCGCTGCCTTGACCGTAAGCACATCGCCTACGAAATATTCAAGCTCATTGGCTCCGCTTTCCAAACCTGTCAAAACAGTATCGGCATCAGGAAATGCAACAAGCAGATGATCCGGAGCATCGATTTTCAATGTGAATTCCGGTTTCTCCATCTCCGTTACCAGAATAACTTTATCGCCGTTTGCTATTGAGAAACTGAAGATTTTTTCTCCGAGTGCGTTCTCATCATATTCCTGCGCATTGCCGTTGAGCGTCAGTTCCGCCTTGGCGACAGTCTTGGCAAGCGTCAGCGACATGGTGGATCCTTTCTCCGGATCGTACTCGACATTCCTGACTCCAGCCGTCGCATCCACGCTTACATTGCCTACAGTGTAGACTCCGTTCTTAATCGCCGACGGATTGTCGATCGTTACAGTAACGGTCGATAGTTCCGGCTTGTATTCCCTCGTCACTATTCTATATGTATAGCCGTCGTAGTTATAGGACGTGAACTGCGTGGAATAGGAATCGTCCGCGGAATTCAACCACCATACAGATTGAACCGGCTTTCCATCCGTGTCGAAAGCCTCCGGTTTTTCTATCTGGTATCCGGCTACGGGCGATATGACCAATTGATCCCACGTCTTGTATTCCACCTTGTTTTTACCATCGATGAGAGGAACCACAATTCCCGCCCTTGTCAGTTTCACATGCGACGCGACATCCACATCGATAAATATGAATCCGGATGTCTGTCCGAATATTTGCAAAGACGCTACGACCCAGATAAGAGTCAGTAAAATTCGATTTTTCATAAGCTCGTTTTTTAGTGAGAAATTTGTAGTTGGAAGCAAGCTGTACCGGTGTTTTGCTTTGCTGCAAATTTACACTAAAGAATTCATTGAATCCAAATTTCTGACATCACGATCTGCACGGATTCATGAATTCGCGTAATATTAAATGCTGGCACGCATTCAATTAATTGATAACCAAAATTATGTGATTTTATGTAAAATCGTTTGGAAACCCGGCTGTCTATTCATTCTCTATGTCCCGCCCGAGCTTCTGATAAAGCGAGGGAGTCATGCCGGTAAACTTTTTGAAAGCCATGTTGAATGCGGAAGTGGAAAGGAATCCTACACTTTCAGCCAGAAACTGCATCGTTACATTGCCGTAGTTTTCCACATCAAGCAACCTGCGTCGCGCTTCCTTGATCCTGTATTCATTGATAAATGTCCTGAAATTCTTCCCGGCATGATCATTGATGGCCTGCGAAGCATACTTAGTGTTTGAGCCGACAGAATCAGCCAATTTGTTAAGGCTGAACTCCGGATCGCAATATGCCGTGCCGGAATCCATCTCGGTCTGAATGCGCACAAAAAGCTCCTTTAGTTTCGATGAGTGGGCAAGTCTGTCGCTGTCGGTTTCCGGATCATCATTTGAATCCATGACATATTCAGCTGAATCCTTATGAGGCAGCAGGCGGGAACTCTCGATCTCCCTGACTTTTTTCTCGATCTCTACAATCTCCCTGTTGCGCTTGAACAGCTGTATGTTTGCCACCCTTGTCTTATGGCGGAAAACGAGCCATAGGGCAAGAAACAGCACAAAAAAGACTATTATGATAATCAGAATTTTCTGATTGGCTACCGTCTGCTTCAATTCGCGTATGAGCGCATTGGCCCTGGATTCACTTTCCTGATGGAATCTGTTGCTGACATTGATGAAACGGTTTGGATTCATCACGGAATCGATGTGAGCAAAATATTCAGACTGATACCTGAGTGCATTCTCGCTGTCTCCCATCTTTGTATATACGCGCATGAATTTGCGTTTGTTGTCGGCCACCATGTCAGAGGCGCGCAGTTCAAGCGCGAGACGTTCATAATCCTGAAGATAGATGACAGCAGAGTCATACATATTCTTCTGTTCGAAATATTCCGAGATTTCTGAAAGCGGAGACAGTTTGAGAAGCGGGTCGAGGTCGTTGCGGTCTATGAATCCGAGAGACCGCTTCATCTGCACAATGGCTCTGTCGCGGTTGCCGAAAGTCTGCTCTATATAAGCCGAAGTAATCATGTGGAAATACTTTTGCTGCAAAGAGTCTGCCGCATTCAGCAGAGCCAGCTCTTCATTATATCTCATGGCGTCATCCCTGTTCCCGAGAAAACACGCCACCACGGCAAGATCGTTCAGAAAAATAAGTTCATTTCCTGAATCCCCTGATTTCCTGGCCGACTTGAGTCCTTCCAGATAATACTTGTTGGCTCTGACATAGTCGCCAAACGCAAAATGAATGTTACCGAGCATCAGATAAGTGTTCTGAAGATCACCCGGAGCGGGTGCGGTTCCCGGAGCGGACTCCATAGCTGCAAGCACTTTGTGGAGTGTGGAAAGAGCCGAGTTATAGTCTCCGTCGAGATACTGCACTTTACCCTGCGCCACATAACTTCTCATTACGCTGTCGCAGCCGCCGTCATCCTCGCCCGCAGAACTGCTGCATGACACGGTCGCTACCGATATAAAGATAGACAATAATATCAAAAGAATTTTTGTGGTCAATTGCATGATGAAGATAGAAAGGCTGGATGAATCAATATTGCCCTGATGCGGTGGCCTCTACCGTCTGAAGTAGAGCTTAAGCCGTGGGAAGCTTGTATCAGCGGCCGAAAAGACGGCTGAGAAATCCTTTTTTCTCTTCGGGACGTATATGTACGCGGATGCTGTCGTCATCCTTACCGAGGAATAATATATGATTTGGGAAAACAAAAGCTATCATCTTGTCGAATTCGAGAATCGCCGTCAGGCTGCGCACAAGAAATCTTCTGAAAGGATTGAACTCCTCAAGGCTACCGATCACGACCTCCCCTGGTGTAGACAAAGCAATATCATGATGACCTTTGAGCAGATCAACATAATAATACAAGTTCAAGTCTTCAGGTCGTTTGTTAGGTTTCTTGAATTTCTTGTAGATTTCCCTTATGACTTCATCTGTAATCATACTGGTATCCGAACGCAAGACGATGCTTTCAATTATTATAACAATCCAAAAGGCATAGTGTTCCGGGAAAAGTCGATTTTTTTATTCAGACCATACAGTTTGTCTTATTTGTCATCTGAACATCTGAAGACATATCCGGAAATTTATGACTGATATTCAAATGAAGGCAGACCAAGAATCTCCGGTCTGCCTTCAAGTTAACGGCATTGTATTTTTTTTTGATCCGATATTAGCCGAGGAAGCTGAGAAGTACACCGGCTGCCACAGCAGAGCCAATCACACCAGCCACATTCGGGCCCATGGCATGCATCAGCAGATAGTTGTTCGGATCATACTCCAGACCGACATTGTTGGAGATACGGGCTGCCATAGGCACAGCCGAAACTCCTGCATTGCCGATGAGCGGATTGATCTTCTTATCCTTGCCGAGGAACAGATTGAACAGTTTCACGGAAAGCACACCGGCCGACGATGCAATGACAAATGCACAGAATCCGAGACCGAAGATAAGAAGAGTATCCACTGTCAGGAACTTGTCGGCCTGTGTGGACGCGCCCACAGTCATGCCGAGAAGGATAGTAACAATATTGGTCATAGCATTGCTTGCGGTGTTGGCAAGACGTGTCGTAACGCCACTTTCACGCAGCAGGTTACCGAAGAAGAGCATACCGAGCAGAGGCAGACCTGAGGGTACCACAAAGCATGTGAGAATCAGACCTACAATCGGGAATATGATCTTTTCATTCTGCGAAACCACACGTGCAGGCTTCATCTTGATCAGACGCTCTTTCTGCGTTGTGAAAAGACGCATCAACGGAGGCTGGATCAGCGGAATCAGCGCCATATAGGAATATGCCGACACGGCTACAGCTCCAAGCAGACCAGGATTAAGCTTCGATGTGGTGAAGATAGCGGTCGGGCCGTCGGCACCACCGATGATAGCCACACATCCTGCCGAAAGAGGATCAAAACCGCAAAGAAGCGCAAGCATATAGGCTCCAAAGATGCCGAACTGCGCACATGCGCCGATAATCATCAGCTTAGGATTGGCAAGAAGAGCGGAAAAGTCGGTCATCGCTCCGATTCCGAGGAAGATCAGAGGTGGATACCAGCCTTTTTCCACGCCATTATAAAGAATATTAAGCACGGATCCCTCTTCGTAGATACCGATTTCCATTCCGGGTTCGAAGGGGATGTTGCCTATAAGCATACCGAAACCGATCGGTACAAGCAGCAGAGGCTCGAAATTCTTTTTGATGGCAAGATAAATAAAAAAGCATCCTACGGCGAGCATGACGAGATTCGTCCATTCGCAGTTAGCGAAGCCGGTGAATTCCCAGAACGAGCTTAGCGTCTGGGTCAGAAAGTCGCCGAAAGAATACTTGGCAAGAAGTATCATGATTCAGAATGTTCTATTATGTTGGAAATAAGATTCGTAAGCGCGATGGATTGCCGTCCTTTCGGACGGCATCCGTATTTGCGTCTTTACTCGATAATCATGATGTCTGTGCCTTCGAGGATGGCATCGCCCACACCTACGCAGATCTTCTTGACTGTTCCGCCTTTCTGAGTGTGAACGTCATTTTCCATCTTCATGGCTTCAAGCACACAAACTGTGTCGCCGGCATTGACCGTATCGCCCACATTCACGTTGAAGCTCATGATTGTGCCGGGAAGAGGACTCTTCACAGCCGATGCGCTTCCTGCCGCTGCGGCGGGTTTGTTCACAACCTTCTCGCCGGTCTCTGTGCGGGGAGCGGCCGAGGGACGCTTCACGGCTGCGGCTATGGCTGCTGCCTTGGGAGCCTGATTCTCGTCGAGTTCAACATTGTAGGAAGTGCCGTTAACCACAACCTGCACCTGATTGTTGACGATTTCACCGACACCTACAGTGAATTTGATGCCGTTGATTTTATACTTGTATTCCTTAAGTTTCATTTTTGTTTCTATTCTTTAAGAAATGAACCCACATCCTGATTTGCAGTCATCCGCTGAAGAGTAAGGCAAATCCAGGAAGTGGCAGGGGATTATTTTTTGAGTGCGTTGCGGCGGAGGCTGGGCACTTCGCGCATGTTGTAGATTTTTGAGTTCCAGGGAGAGTAAGCCTTGCGCATACGGCGGATGGTAAGGATCGTATCCTCTATGTCGTGGCGCTGGTCGAGATGCTCGGAAATTGCAAGGGCAATCGCAGCGATCACTTCTCCTGAATCCACATCCTCATGATCATCGCCAACTTCTTCCTTTGTGATGCCGTGGGATTCAAGTTTTTTGCGTCCCATCAGAGAGGAAGATATTTTGCCGAAACAGAGGAAAAGAATTGTCAACACTACGAGCGCACCGATCACGATACCCATGGCGATAAGCGTTATGGCTCCACCCCAGGAATCATTCTCAGCAGCGTTCTTAGCCTTCTCGGCCTGTGTCATCTTGTGAGCTATCCCACTCTCCTCAACCGTATTGGTTTCGGTACTGCTGACCCAGTCGGGATTGGTAACCTCGGTCTGTCCGTCAGGCAGGGAGGCCACTTCCTCTGTGGCTGGCTGCTGCTCGGCAGAACCTTCCGCCGGGGCGCAATACCCCGACATGAAGGCCATGCTGACAGCCGCAGTCAATAAAACTTTTTTCAACATTATTTGATGCGGTGTTTAAGAGTTGATTGAGATTTAAAGAGGTATGTTGCCATGCTTCTTGGCAGGATTTGTCTCTTTCTTGGTCGCGAGCATCTGGAGTGCGCGGATCACGCGGAAACGTGTGTTGCGCGGCTCGATCACGTCGTCGATATAGCCGTATTTGGCAGCCTGATAGGGGTTGGCGAAAAGCTTGGTGTATTCGTCTTCCTTCTCCTTCTTGAGGGCGGCAGGATCGGCTGCGGCCTTGAGATCCTTGGCATAAAGCACGCCTACAGCTCCTTCGGCACCCATTACTGCGATCTCCGCGGTGGGCCATGCGTAGTTCATGTCGCCACGGAGCTGTTTGCAGCTCATCACGATATGGCTGCCGCCATAGCTCTTGCGCAGTGTTACCGTAACCTTGGGCACTGTTGCCTCTCCGTAAGCGTAGAGAAGCTTCGCACCGTGGAGAATCACACCGTTGTACTCCTGACCCGTGCCGGGAAGGAAGCCCGGAACGTCAACGAGCGTAACAAGGGGGATGTTGAATGCATCGCAGAAACGCACGAAACGGGCACCCTTGCGCGATGCGTTCGAGTCAAGCACACCTGCAAGCACCTTGGGCTGGTTGGCTACGACACCCACCGACTGGCCGTTCATGCGGGCAAAGCCCACGATGATATTCTTCGCATAGTCGCGCTGAACCTCGAGGAATTCACCATTGTCGACGATAGCCTTGATGACATCATACATGTCATAGCTGCGCTTGGCGCTGTCGGGGATGATGCTGTTGAGTTCATCGGCATAACGGTCAATCGGATCGTTGCATTCCTGAAGCGGAGTCTCCTCAAGGTTGTTCTGAGGAATGTAGCTCATAAGCTGACGGATGATCCGGAGTGCCTCTTCGCCATCTTCGGCTGCGAAATGGGTAACGCCGCTCTTGGTGGAGTGTACGGAAGCGCCGCCGAGCTGCTCCTGGGTTACGTCCTCGCCTGTAACTGTCTTTACCACAGTCGGGCCTGTGAGGAACATGTAGGAGATCCCTTTGGTCATGATAGTGAAGTCGGTCAGCGCGGGGCTATATACAGCGCCGCCGGCACACGGGCCGAGGATGGCTGAGATCTGGGGCACAACGCCGGAGGCAAGGATGTTGCGCTCGAAAATCTCGGCGTAGCCTGCGAGAGCGTTGATTCCTTCCTGAATTCGTGCGCCGCCCGAGTCATTGAGGCCAATCACGGGCGCACCCATCTTCATGGCGAGATCCATCACTTTGCAGATCTTCTGCGCCATGGTCTCTGAAAGCGATCCACCGAACACGGTGAAATCCTGTGCGAATACATATACGAGACGGCCGTCGATTGTACCATAGCCGGTTACAACGCCGTCGCCGAGGAAATGCTTTTTGTCCTGACCGAAGTTTGTGCAGCGGTGAGTTACGAACATGTCGAGTTCTTCAAAGCTGCCTTCGTCGAGAAGCTGGGCGATGCGCTCACGGGCTGTGTATTTGCCGCGCGCATGCTGTTTTTCAATAGCTTTCTCGCCGCCGCCGATACGGGCTTCAGCACGCTTCTCTATAAGCTCTTGAATTTTTTCTTCTGCCTTGCTCATGAGTGTGATAGGGGAAGTTGAATGGGGGTGATAAATTTTTATTTCTCCGGCACGGAAAATCCCCGCGCCGGAGTTATTGTATTTCAATTATTTCTTGGAAGGATCTTCGCAAAGTTCTGTCAGCACTGCCTCTGTACTCTTCGGATGGAGGAAAGCTATCTGCAGACCATCGGCACCTCCGCGGGGAGCCTTGTCGATGAGACGGATGCCTTTTTCCTCTGCCTCGGCAAGAGCATTGGCTACTCCATCCTCCACTGCGAAAGCGAGATGGTGCATGCCGCCGCGGCCACCGTTTTTCTCGATGAATTTGGCGATGGTGCTTTCGGGGCATGTGGGCTCAAGAAGTTCGATCTTGGTATCGCCCACTTTAAAGAAAGCGGTTGTTACCTTCTGGTCCTCAACAACTTCCTGCTTATAGCACTTGAGGCCGAGGACTGTTTCGTAATACTTGATAGCCTCTTCCAGATTCGGAACGGCGATGCCGATGTGTTCGATGTGTGAAATTTCCATCTTATTGCTTGTTTTAATTGATATTGTTGTATTCTGCAAATCCAGTTGTCCCCACGGTTTTTCCATATCGAAAGAACCACATTATAATCCAATGCACGAGCCAACTAAATTTCGCGCAAATTTAGACATTTTTTTCGGATTTATCAAGAATTTACAATTAAAATAGGAATAGAGCGATCCGCAACTCCATTTTCTACATTCATTGCATGGCTATTCCACAAATTATTCCGATATTTGCGGAAAATTTCAAACCCAATAGATGGAACTTACAGCTATAGAGCTGGCCAAATTGGTCAACGGTCAAGTGGAGGGCGACGGCAACGTTGCGTTGTCATCTTTCGGAAAGATTGAGGAAGCGGGACCCGGGAGCCTCACTTTTCTTGCAAATCCCAAATACACCCACTTTCTCTATACGACAAAAGCATCCGCTGTCCTTGTCAGGAAAGATCTCGCACCCGAATATCCGATAGAGACGACACTCATACGCGTTGACGACCCTTACGCCACGATAGCCGATCTGCTCAGACTGATAGAAAGCCGCAAGCCAAAGCCCCGCGGCATAGAGTCCCCCGCCTACATCGCCGACGGAGTCGACATTCCCGACGATTGTTATGTAGGGGCTTTCGCATATATCGGGAAAAATTCCAGAATCTCCAATGGCGCACTTATATATCCGCAGGTCTACGTAGGTGAGAACGTGCATATCGGAGAAGGCACGATCCTCTACGCCGGATGCAAAATCTATTCAGGATGCAGGATCGGAGCCCATTGTGTGATCCATGCAGGCGCTGTGATCGGAGCCGACGGATTCGGATTCGCTCCCACTCCCCACGGATATGACAAGATACCCCAGACAGGAATTGTGGAAATTGCCGACAATGTCGAGATCGGAGCCAACACAACAATCGACCGCGCCACATTCGGCTCAACAAAAATAGGACAAGGCACAAAACTCGACAATCTTATACAGATAGCCCACAACGTGGAGATCGGAGAAAACAATGTCTTCGCCTCCCAGTCCGGAGTGGCCGGTTCCACAAAGATCGGAGACTGGAATATGCTTGGAGGACAGGTCGGAGTGGCAGGACACATACGCATAGGCAACTATAACGAGATCGGAGCGCAGTCCGGAATCCATAAGAATGTATCCGACAAACAACGACTGATGGGATATCCTGCGGTGAACGCCCGCGACTTCGCACGCAATGCGGTTCTTATACGCAAATTGCACACCCTCTTCGACAAAAAAGATTAAAAACCACTGCTCGAATCGGGCATAATTATATAGAAACTAAAAACCTACCTAATAATATGAATCAACAGACCCTTCAGGTTCCTTTTTCAGTAAAAGGGAAAGGTCTTCACACAGGACTTGAAATCACAGCAGTGTTCAATCCGGCACCCGACAACCACGGCTACAAATTCCGTCGGGTCGATCTTCCGGACAGCCCCGTAATCGACGCTCTCGCAGAGAACGTTGTGGATACGAGGCGTGGTACTGTGCTTGGTAAAAACGATGTTGTGGTCAGCACCGTGGAACACGCGCTCGCGGCTCTGTATGCAGCAGGGATAGACAACTGCCTGATCGACGTGAACGCTCCGGAAATGCCGATCCTCGACGGCAGCGCAAAAATTTATGCAGAGGAAATCGAACGTGCAGGCATAAAAGAGCAGGAGGCAGACAAGGATTTCTATATCATCAAAGAGAAAATACGTGTCCGCGACGAGGAGACGGGATCGGTCATCACTATTTATCCGGATGACAACTTCAGCGTCGAAGCGATGGTGGAGTATAATTCATCCGTCATCCCCAACCAGTTCGCTATGCTCGATGATCTCGCCGATTTCCACACGGAAGTGGCAAGCGCACGCACATTCGTTTTTGTACGTGAGATCGAACAGCTCATGAACTGCGGACTCATACGCGGCGGGGATCTCGACAATGCAATCGTGATATACGACAAGGAGATACCACAGGAGAATATAAACAAGATATGCGACCTGATGGGCGTTCCCCACATGAGACTCGACAAACTCGGATATATCAATCCGGCTCCGCTCAAATGGGACAATGAACCCGCACGCCACAAGCTGATGGACGTGATCGGCGACATGGCTCTTATCGGCCGTCCTCTCAAAGGACGTGTAGTGGCCGAAAGACCCGGGCATTCCATCAATAACAAATTCACCCGCATGCTTCGCAAGGCCGTGAAACACACAGAAGTGCAGTCTCCGGTCTACAATCCTAACACAGAGCCTGTCATCGACATCAACGGAATAAGAAAACTTATCCCCCACCGCTATCCGTTCCTGCTGATCGACAAAGTGATCGAGCTTGACCGCAAGCACGCTGTCGCAGTCAAGAACGTAACGGTAAACGAGCCTTTCTTCCCCGGTCATTTCCCTCAGGAGCCTGTGATGCCCGGTGTGCTTCAGGTCGAGGCTATGGCACAGGCAGCCGGAGTCCTCGTACTCAACTTCCTTGAAGAACCTGAAAAATACTCCACATATTTCCTCAAGATCGACAACGTCAAATTCCGCCAGAAAGTAGTGCCAGGAAACACACTGCTTCTTCACGTCCAGCTTATGACAGAAATCCGCCGCGGATGTGCCGTAGTCAAAGGCTACGCATTCGTAGGCGAGAAAATAGCCTGTGAGGCGGAGTTTATGGCTCAGATCATAAAGAACAAATAATCAGCCAATCAATATGTTCAACAATAGATACATCGATGTCCATCCCGGAGCCTCGATCGGAAATAATGTAAAAATAGGGAATTTCTCCACCATCCACGACGATGTCCAGATCGGGGACAACACTGTGATACACGGGAATGTAACGATATTCCCCGGAGCCCGCATAGGAAGCGGCGTTACAATCTTTCCCGGAGCGGTGATCTCGGCAGTGCCCCAGGATCTCAAATTCAAAGGGGAAAAAACTTTTGCCTATATCGGCGACGGAACCACACTCAGGGAATGCACCACTGTCAACAGGGGAACTGCAGCGAAAGGAGAGACTTCCGTAGGTCAAAACTGTCTGATAATGGCCTACACCCACATAGCCCACGACTGCAAAGTCGGGAACAGAGTAATCATTTCAAACGCCACCCAGCTGGCAGGAGAGGTTCAGATCGATGATTTCGCCGTGATCGGCGGAGGAAGTCTCGTGCATCAGTTCTGCCACCTCGGGAAAAACATCATGCTTCAGGGTGGCGCGCTGGTCAATAAAGACATCCCCCCTTATGTAAAAGCAGCAAGAGAACCGATATCATACGTTGGGCTTAACACAATAGGCCTCCATCGTAACGGATTTTCCCAAGACGACATTCAGAAAATCGCCGATGTATACCGGCTCCTTTATCTCAGCGACCTCAATGTAACCAATGCTGTGAAACTTATATTGCAGACTCTGCCTCAGTCAAGTTTCCGCGATGAGATCGTAGACTTTGTGGTCAACTCCAACCGCGGTGTGATCCGTTCGGCTGTTTGACCATACTTAATAGAATTTTATCACGCGGGCTACATCCTTTCCAGAATGTAGCCCACGTGATTTTTTATAAATATTGATCTGATTTACTCGATCCCTGCCAAGGCTGTGAGATACTTAGGCATTGTAGAAGCCTTTCTTATCGCTTTCCAAGGTTTCCGGCCTATCTCATTCTCCGCATATTCCCAAAACGGCTTTATCTTGCACAATATCTGCGCATCGCCGCAAAGCACAGATGAATAGCCCTCGAACAGAGCATCGTGGAAAGCTTTCATCTCCGCTACTCTCTGATTTTTTGGAAGTTCTGCTCCCGAACTGTATTCCCGAGCCAGAGACGGACGACCGAGCAATCCCCTTCCTATCATTACCCCGTGCAGGGAGGGGAATCTGTCTCTGATTGAATCGATATCAGCCGGAGTCAGAAGATCCCCGTTGTATACGAGCGGGTGAACCGTAGCCTCGGCAATCTCGGAAAAAGCGTCAAGATCCGGTGTACCACCATATTGCTGTCTTGCGAAACGGGGATGCACAGTAAGCCACCTCAAAGGCATTGAATTCACCGCCTCAAGCGACTCCTTCCATTCCTGTCCATTCTCCATTCCGAGCCTGATCTTCATCGAAAACTTAACATCAGGATAATCCTGCAAAAGTTTCGCGACATCCTCGGCCAGCGTGCGGTTGCCGATCGTAGCCGCGCCCCGTCCTCTCGCCGTCTGGAGCGGGAAAGGACACCCCATGTTGAGGTCGATCTCACCTACCCCTTCTGACACAAGCGTGTCAAGCAGACATTTCAATTCGTCGGTATTCTTGAATATCACCTGCGCCACGGTATGATTTCCTTCGGAAAGGCTGGCATAGAGATCCGTAAGATCACGTTTTCTCACACTTCCTTTCTCAATGCGTATAAACGGTGTGAAATATATGTCTGCGCCCCCGCACATTCTCGCATGCATATTCCGGTAGGCGGCATCCGTATGCCCTTGCACCGGAGCGAACATTATCTTAAAATTTTCCATAGCGAATCATTTTGCAGGCATGAATACGAACCACACAGCTCCGACGAGACAGACAAAGGCCGCGATATGGTTCCAGTGCAACTTCTCTCCTGAAAAGAAAAACATAGCTATGAGCGTGAACACGGTCAGAGTTATCACTTCCTGAATCACTTTCAGCTGCATGAGTGTAAACGGCCCCCCATTTCCGCTGAATCCCATTTTATTTGCCGGAATCATGAAACAGTATTCCAACAAAGCCACTCCCCATGACAGCAGTATCACTGCAAAAAGAGGCCAGTTCTTCATAATCCCGAGATCATGCAATTTCAGGTGGCCATACCAGGCCACTGTCATGAATATATTTGAGACAACAAGCAACAATATTGTGAGCAAAGTAGTCTTCATCATACCTTACATTAATAATAGATCACCTATTCAGGATGCAAAATTACATATTTTTCCTGATTGTCCACCAATCATGATTATACAACATCAGAAAAAGGTCCGGAAAGAATCCCATCTTTCCGAACCTTGTTATCATGTCTGCTGCTTATCGACGGCAGATCAGCAGGGAAGTGCCTCGTTGGTCTTGCGAACGGCAGCGGCGCTCTTTGCAAAGAGTTCCTTCTCCTCGTCGTTGAGATCAAGCTCGATGATCTTCTCTATGCCACCTTTGCCGAGCAGACAGGGAACACCGATGCAGAGACCGGTCTCGCCGTATTCACCCTCAACAAGCGCAGAGCAAGGGATGATGCACTTCTGGTCGTGGATGATAGCCTCAACAACCTCAGCTGTTGCCGCACCCGGAGCATACCATGCGGATGTGCCGAGGAGCTTGGTGAGAGTTGCGCCGCCTACCATTGTGTCAGCGACAACCTTGTCGAGTGTGGCCTCGTCAAGCAGAGTTGTGGCGGGGATGCCGCGAAGAGCAGCAAAACGCTTCATGGGGATCATAGTGGTGTCGCCATGACCACCGATCACGAAGCCCTCAACCTCATTGGGGTTGGCGTTGAGAGCCTGGGAAAGATAATATTTGAAACGTGAGCTATCGAGCGCGCCACCCATGCCGATGATACGGTTTTTGGGAAGACCGGATATCTTGTGGATAAGATAGGTCATTGTGTCCATCGGGTTGGAAACGCATACGATGATAGCGTTGGGGCTATATTTGAGTACGCTTTCAGTTACCTGCTTCACGATGCCGGCATTCACACCGATAAGCTCCTCTCGGGTCATACCGGGTTTGCGGGGTATACCGGACGTGATCACTACAACATCACTGTCTGCAGTAGCCTCATAGTCATTGGTTACACCCTTGATGCGGGTGTTCATGTCAAGAAGGTTTGCAGTCTGCATCATGTCCATGGCTTTGCCTTCGGACACACCCTCTTTGATGTCAATCATTACAACTTCGTCGGCCACTTCGCGCAGAGCGATCACATTGGCTGCGGTGGCGCCTACGTTACCGGCGCCGACAACTGTTACTTTCGACATAATAATTTCCTTTATTTATGTTTATATTTTGGGTATTTATTTCGATTCTGACTCCGGCGAAAAAACGCCGGTCAAACACTCTGCAAAATTAGCTATTATTTTCCTTTTAGCCAAAGGAGAAAAGGATAATTTATCTTTAATAACGTGAAACTTTGCAATGGTTTGAAACCGTTGGCTTTCACTTCCCGTAGGACGACGCCACCTCGTCGATCGCATCTTCAAAAGGGATCCACCGGCCTGGCGCTGAAGGATCGGCTTCCACAAAATCCATCAGATCATAATAGTCTTTGGTGTCGTCCGTCTCCTCGTCGACAACTTCCACAGCGAGCGTGGCCGGATCGATCTCTATCATGGAGTTATCTGAATATGCCCCGTCGTTTACGGCAAAATCTGCCACTGCTTCTGCAATTTTTTCTCTCAATTCTTTATTCATCTCAATCTCTCTTGTTATTTATGCTTATGTCGGCCGAGTTCAATCACCTCGCAGTCGCGCATTTCTGCCCCGTCGACAGTCAGTTTGACCAACGTCCTGACGCTATGCCATCCTTGCAGGCCTGCCGCGCCGGGATTCACACTTAGAATGCCAAGCCCTTGGTCATACATTATTTTCAATATATGGGAATGTCCGTCTACCGCAAGTCTGATTTCATAATCCTTCAACAGACGTTCAAGCCCTCTGGCCCATTTGCCGGGATAACCGCCCACGTGAGTCAGAAGCACCCGGACCTGTTCGCAATCGAAGATCTCCGTCTCCCTGAGCTTGCGCCTTGTCTCGCCGTGGTCTATGTTACCGCACACAGCCCTGACCCGGCATATCTCCGACAATCGCCCGATGATGGAGTAATCGCCCACATCGCCGGCATGCCAGATCTCGTCACAGTCAGAAAAATGCCTGGTGTAACGGTCATCCCAATATCCGTGTGTGTCGCTTATTATCCCGATCCTTTTCATTATAATGCGACAGAGTATGGAAAGATCGCCGATCTTTCCATACTCTTATTTTACTTTATGAATCAGTTTCGGCAGCGGATTCACTGGAATCTTCCCCTGCGCCGCTGTCAGGATCACGATAGACAAGCGTCAGGGTTTCCTCTCCATCCTTATAGCTCACGTCTATTATCCCTCCGATCTTACCTTCGGCATTAAGTCGAAGCATCATCTCCGCAAGCTCATCCTCAAGATATTTCTGAATCGCCCTCTTGAGAGGCCGCGCTCCGAAATTCTTGTCATAACCCTTGTTGGCTATGAAAGATCTGGCTTCATCGGTTAGATTGAGATTGAAGCCCAATCTGCTGACGCGACCGAAGAAATCCTTCAGTTCGATATCGATTATCCTGAATATATCCTCCCGTTCAAGCTGATCGAACATTATTATGTCGTCCACCCTGTTGAGGAATTCAGGAGAGAACGCTTTGTTGAGAGCCTTGGAGATTACTCCGTGCGCCATATCCTTGGGATTTCCTCCGGTATTGAAACCGACACCGGAGCCGAAATCCTTGAGCTGACGGGATCCGATATTGCTCGTCATGATCAGGATCGTATTCTTGAAATCGATCTTACGTCCGAATGAATCTGTAAGCCGTCCCTCATCCATCACCTGAAGCAGCAGATTGAACACATCGGGATGGGCTTTCTCTATCTCATCAAGAAGAACCACACTGTAAGGATGTCTTCTCACTTTCTCCGTGAGCTGTCCTCCCTCCTCATATCCGACGTATCCCGGAGGCGCACCGACAAGACGGCTCACGGTGAATTTCTCCATGAACTCGCTCATATCCATTCTCACGAGGGCATCAGACGAATCAAAAAGGTATTCCGCGAGTTTCTTTGCGAGCAGGGTCTTGCCGACACCCGTAGGGCCGAGAAACATGAAAGTGCCGATAGGCTTGTTGGGATCTTTCAGTCCTATTCTGTTACGCTGGATTGCCTTTACTGTTTTCTTGATAGCGTCATCCTGGCCGATCACCGATCCGGCAAGCGACTCCCCCATCTTGAGAAGACGTGTCCCCTCAGCCTGGGCTATTCTCTGCGCGGGCACTCCGGTCATCATGGCCACCACCTCGGCCACTTTTTCCTCGTCCACCTCACGGCGATCGCCGTCGAGCTTATCTTCCCATTCCTTTTTGAGAACCTCAAGGCGCCTGCGCTCATCCTCGCCTTTGTTTCTGAGATGTATGGCAAGCTCAAAATTCTGGGCTTTCACCGCGTCGAGTTTCTCCTCATTAGTTCGGTCTATCTCCTTTTCCAGTTTCTCGATCTCCTCTGGCACCTGGATATTGGTTATATGGACACGCGATCCGGCCTCATCGAGTGCATCGAGCGCTTTATCGGGGAAATTACGGTCGCTCACATAGCGGTCGGTGAGCGAGACACATGCCTTGAGCGCCTCGTCGGTATAGTTCACATTATGATGATTCTCATATTTGTCCTTGACCATACGCAGGATCTCCAACGTCTCTTCCGGAGTGGTAGGTTCGACCATCACTTTCTGGAAACGTCGCTCAAGCGCTCCGTCTTTCTCTATATTCTGCCGGTATTCGTCGAGCGTAGTCGCCCCTATGCACTGGATCTCCCCCCTAGCAAGCGCGGGCTTGAGCATATTGGCGGCATCCATCGAGCCGGGGGCTCCTCCCGCACCGACAATAGTATGGATCTCATCAATGAAAAGTATGATGTCCGGATTCTTACTGAGTTCATCGAGTACGGCCTTGATCCGCTCCTCGAACTGGCCACGGTATTTGGTGCCGGCCACCATCCCGGCCATGTCAAGACCTACAACGCGCTTGCCGAAAAGGACACGGCTCACCTTGCGCTGGATTATCCTCAGCGCAAGACCTTCAACAATCGCCGACTTACCTACGCCTGGCTCACCGATAAGCACAGGATTGTTTTTCTTACGGCGGGATAGTATCTGTGCAAGCCGCTCAATCTCATTTTCTCGGCCTACCACAGGATCAAGACGTCCTTCGGCGGCAGCCTTAGTCATATCATATCCGAATTTGTCGAGTGCCGGTGTGTCGGATGACGGTTGTTTGGAGCCACGTCCCTGACCTTTTGAAAAGAAGCTCTGCTTCTTCTGCCCTGAGGATGGAGGCATGTCGTCATCGTCATCTTCGTCCTGCTGCAATTCGGAGGCAGGACGCGGTGCCTCTTGCCCCGGGAACTGGATAGATATGTCGAAATTAAGGTATCGCTCTTTCATCGAACGCAGAAATTCACTGTCCATCGAACGGCTGTCGTGTATGAGAGCCAAAAGAAGATGCTCTCCCTGGATGCTGTGGGCATTCAGTTTGCGTGCCTCGGATGTGGCAAGCTGCAGATGGCGCACTGCCGAAAGAGCTATCCTGTATTGCTTCTCAAAAAGAGTGGTGGCTTCGCCGGAAGGCTTGTGTTCGGACAGATATTCCTCAATGTCGGAGATCATCTGGTCCACGTTGACATTGATCTGGTGAAGAATTTTCACTACCGTGCCATTGCGGTCTCTCAACGCGCCGAGCATGAAATGCTCGGAGACAATCATCGGGGATCCGAATTTGTCTGCTTCAGCCTGAGCCTGTTCAAGCACACCGTTGAACTGCTGTGAAAAGTCGTTTCTCATTTATTTATTGTGTCTTGTTAATTTCTTGTTTTATTGACATTCTCCCAAATGGAATGCGTTAATAGAATGCTTTTGGAGTTGCCTTTGTTTTCTACGGAATGCAATTCGCGTGCCAACTTCAGATTCAGAGCCTGTTTAATCCCGAAGTTTCTGTTTTTTACACTTTCATTAATATTTTTTACACACCCGCGCAAAGCATTTTTTATATTCCTGTTTGTTATAGCAGCTGAAATTGGCACACTTTTTGATTTGTTTATCATTTACATTATTTACATTATTCTGAAAACTTAATAAAACCGATATATGGCAACAGGAAAAATCGGGGTTACAACAGAGAACATATTCCCCGTCATAAAAAAGTTTCTCTACAGCGACCATGAAATATTTCTGCGCGAACTGGTCAGCAATGCCATCGATGCCACACAGAAACTGAAGACGCTGTCCGCTTTCGGTGATTTCAAAGGTGAACTCGGGACGCTCGACGTCAGGGTCAGCATCGACAAAGAAGCCGGGACGCTCACCGTCAGCGACCGGGGCATAGGAATGGATGCAGCAGACATCGACAAATATATCAACCAGATAGCCTTTTCCGGAGCAGAGGAATTCCTTGCCAAATATAAAGATACGGCAAACAGCATAATCGGCCACTTCGGTCTCGGATTCTATTCTGCTTTCATGGTATCTGAAAAGGTAGTGATCAGATCACTGTCTTACAAAGAGGGCGCAAAAGCGGTGGAATGGACATGCGACGGATCGCCTGAATATGAGATGAAAGAGATCGATAAAGCCGACAGAGGAACAGAAATAATCCTTTTCATAGACAACGACAGCAAGGAGTTCCTTGAGCAGGCACGCATTGACACCCTGCTCAAAAAATATTGCCGTTTCCTGCCTGTTCCTGTCATATCCGGCAAGGAACAGGAGTGGAAAGACGGGAAATATGTGGATTCGGACAAAGACAAGATTGTAAATGCCACAGAACCTCTCTGGACAAAGAAACCGGCGGATCTGACAGACGAGGATTATCTCCGCTTCTATCATGAGCTGATGCCAGGACAGGAAGACCCGATGTTCTGGATCCACCTCAACGTCGACTATCCTTTTACATTGACCGGCATACTTTATTTCCCGAAAATAAAGAGCAACATTGATCTTCAGCGCAACAGAATCCAGCTCTACTGCAATCAGGTTTACGTAACCGATCAGGTTGAAGGGGTTGTTCCCGAGTTCATGATGCTCATGCAGGGTGTGATCGACTCGCCCGACATTCCGCTCAATGTCAGCAGGAGCTATCTCCAGGCTGATTCCCAGGTCAAGAAGATCTCGTCTTACATATCCAAAAAAGTAGCTGAGAAACTTGACAAGATGTTCACATCAGACCGCAAGGCATACGAACAGAAATGGGACGACATCGAGGTCTTCATAGTCTACGGAATGCTCACTGATGAAAAATTCTACGACTCTGCAAAAAAATTCTTCCTCCTTAAGAACAGTCAGGGAGAATACTTCACACTCGACGAGTACCGGAAACTGACAGAATCTTCACAGACTGACAAATCAGGCGAACTGATATGCCTTTACGCCACTGACAAAACATCCCAGTTCTCTTATATCGAGGCTGCCAGGGAGAAAGGTTATGATGTCCTGATCATGGACGGCCAGCTCGACCAGCATCTTGTGGGTCTGCTTGAAAGCAAACTTGAGAAAACACGTTTCGTGCGTGTGGATTCCGACATTCCCGAACGCCTGATAGCCAAAGAGGATCAGACCGAAACCGGACTGACTCCTTTCGAGACCGAAATAGCATCTTCTCTGTTCCGCAGTCGGATTCCTCACGACGATAACGCTCAGTTTATAGTCAGCTTCGAGAATGTCCCGGGGTCTTCCGATCCAGCCACAATTGTGCAGAATGAATACATGAGACGCATGAAAGACATGGCTTCCATGCAACCCGGCGGAGGATTCTACGCACAATTGCCCGACAACTATTCCCTCGTGGTGAACACAGCCCAGAAAGCTGTCAGATCTGTGATTGACAAGGCTGTTGAAGAACTAAGGCCTGACGTTGAACCGGACTTTGAGGAAATCGAAAATCTCAACAAGGAAATCACCAGCCTGAGAGAAAAGAAAGAATCCACAGACGACGAGAAAAACAAGATCTCGGAAAATGAGAAGAAAGTTGCGGATCTGAGAGCCGGCAACGAAAAGAAGATAGCGGAATATGCTTCAACTCAGCCCGTTGTTCTTCAGATCATAGATCTTGCGCTTCTGCGGGCAAACCTGTTGAAAGGCGAAGCCATGAAACAGTTCATCGCACGATCCATTCAGCTTCTCTGACCATCAGCGGATGCCTGAAACGTTCTAACGTTTTTTATATTAATTCGCGTGCCGGAAAACTTTCCGACACGCGAATATGTTTGTTCTATAAACGAATTTTTAAACACAAAACAGATTCATGGAAAAATTTGAAGATATTATAAATTCAGAGAAGCCTGTACTCATCGACTTCTTTGCCACATGGTGCGGGCCATGCAAAATGATGCATCCCATTCTTGAGGAACTTCATGGGAAAATAGGCGACAAGGCAAGAATAATCACTATCGACATCGACAGGAACCAACAGCTTGCCGATGCCTACAATGTGAAATCTGTGCCCACTCTGATGATATTCAAAAAAGGGGAACTGCTGTGGCGCCAGAGCGGCGTGCATTCAGCAGCAGATCTCGAGGATATTATCTCGAAGTTTTAAGAGCTTGCGGAGACTTAGATTACCGGGGACTGTGGTGTTATTTCCACAGTCCCCGGTAATTATAACACAAAATGAAGTCTGCCTACAGAATTCAGTTTGCCGAGACGGCGCTGTCTGAAAGGAGCAGTCTGGAATACATCTCAGCTTTCTTATCAATACTCAAAGGATATGCCCTTGAACTCGACGGCATCCGCCAATGCCTGAAGCTGCGCGTAGATCCGTCGGAAAGAAGCAGTTCGCATTCCATATACTGGCCGGTAGGCGGTATCGCGGTTCCGGTGATGGCTGCAACGACGGAAGCTGCTTTCTCTCCGGTGGTAGCCACATCCCTGCATTCGGGCAGCTCGACAAGCACAGACTTCAGATCGATATGACTCTTTATAGACAGATGTTTATCGGCTGCATTCCCCTTTTCCCTGACTATCTCGCGTCCGGTGTCGCTCAAGGCGATACCTTTTGAGATAAGGAAACTCTTGAGTTCGGCAAGATGGAATGTCTTGTGAGCAGCATCTACGAAATGGTCTTTGTCATTAAAATATACCAATCCGAAAATCCGCCACATGTCATTTATAAAGTTAGGATAGTAGAAATCCATCGACCAGCGCTTTTTCGACGGGGGAAAAGTGCCGCACATCAATATTTTCGCCCCCCTTGGGAAGAATGGCTCAAGCGGATGGGTTTCCATCATATCCGGCGATCTGTTTTCGTGTTCCATTTTTTACTTCGGGACAACATGCCCTGACACAGAATTCCCTTTATTGGCTTGCCCCGGAACGGGCAGCCCTCAATGCCTCGACAAAATCCTTGGCAAACTTCTCAACCTCCCTGCGCATATCTGAATCGAGAGATTGCTTGACGTCCAACGAGGCCACCACCGGAAGCTTCATCTGCTCGGCATATCTCTGCTCCTCTTTCAACGCTGCCGATGCCCACGTGAACGAACCGAAAAGAGCCAGAGTCTTTCCTTTTATCTCCCTTGTCTGCATCGCCTTCATGAACGAATCCACAGCCGGGAAAAGCGTCATCGAATACGTGGGCGCTCCCACTATAAGGCCATCATACCTGAATGCTTCGGAAATAAGATAACTGAGATTCTCCTTTCCTGCGTTCAGCACACGTATATGCCTCTCGCCTCTCTCTGCCAGGGCCATTGCAATAGCCTCGGCTACCGCTTCAGTGTTGCCATACATCGAGGCATAGACTATTGTCGTGCCAGGCTCGGATATATTTTGGCTAAGACGGGAATATATATCCATGATATCCTGCAATCTGTCGTGCCACACCGGTCCGTGGGTAGGACAAACATATTTGATATCAAGCGGAAGAACCTTTTTCATTGCCCGCTCTACAAAACGTCCGTATTTGCCGACAATGTTGCTGTAATATCTATATGCCTCGCACAAATAGATGTCTGTTTCCATTTCATAGTCCACCACTCCGCCGTTAAGCGCGCCGAATGTGCCGAGAGCGTCTCCTGTGAATATGACTTTCCTCTCCGGCACATACGTCATCATGGTTTCGGGCCAATGCACCATTGGAGTTAGAAAAAACTTTAGAGAAATCGACCCGAGCGATATGGAATCGCCATCAGCCACCTCGACAAACCGGTCGGGATCCACAATGTGGTAAAAACCACCTATCATCGATATTGTCTGCCGGTTGCCTACAATCTTCATCTGAGGGTAACGCGATGCAAGCAATGGGATCGATCCGCTGTGATCCGGTTCCATGTGGTTGACAATCAGAAAATCCAACGTTTTTCCCTCAAGGATCATGTCAAGATGTTCAAACAAGACGTTGGCCTCACCCAGTTCAACGGTGTCGATCAGAGCCGTCTTCTGGTCCCTTACAACATAGGAATTGTAACTGACACCATAAGGAAGCGGCCATAAAGACTCAAAACGGTCAGTTGTGCGGTCGTTTACACCGGCATAAACGATGCCGGAAGTAATCTGACGGGTATTCATGACTGTATCTTCGGTTTTTATAAAATATGGTTACAAAACTACAACGTGCGCAACTCCATTATCAATATGTCATTATCCGAAAAAACTCCTGACGGAGTGAACAAATCATGGTGGATCAAGCGTTTAAAAACTAAAACAATTCTTAAATTTGTTATTATGAAAAAATATTTAGCTGAATTTTTCGGCACAATGTTCCTTATCCTGCTCGCCTGCGGAAGCGCTGTGCTTGCCGGACCGAAAATCGGGGTGCTTGGAATCGGCCTCTGCTTCGGGCTTGTTCTTCTTGCATTGTGCTATACAATCGGAGGGATTTCAGGTTGCCACGTCAATCCGGCCGTGTCTCTGGGAGTCTATCTAACTGACAAGAATTTCTCCGGCAAGGATCTGTGCGGATATATCATCGCCCAGCTACTCGGAGCAGCCGTGGGAGCGGCGTTTCTTTTCTGGCTGATGGACTTCGGGCTGTTCGGACTCGACGGCATCTATCAGTTTGGAGGAATCACCGAGGGCATCGGCTACACAGGAAAGACATCATGGCTCGCCACAAATGTGCTTCAGCCCGGAGCAACGTGGCAGATGGCGCTCCTGTCGGAATGCCTGCTCACTTTCTTCTTTGTATTTGTTGTGCTTGGAGCAACATCCAAATACGGCAATTCTTCGGCTGCCGGCGCGGCCATAGGTCTTGCGCTGGGTCTGGTCAACATTGTGGGGATACCCGTGGACAATTGCTCTGTCAATCCAGCACGCTCTTTCGGACCGGCGATTTTCGGACCAAACGCATGGCCTGATTTCTGGATCATGGTCGTCGGGCCTCTCGCCGGCGCTGTGATAGCCGCTATCGTATGGAAAGGGATCGCTTCTTATCGCACTCAGCCTGTAAATGAATAAAACAGAATCGTTCGTTAACAATATAACGTCAAATCGTTCATTCTCCCGGCATCCACTTGGATGCATGGGAGAATTGTTGTAACTTTGCATCATCAAGAATCTGACAGAAATTTCAAAATTTTGTAAACATATCAACATGGCTAAAATCGAGAATTACAACTTCGCAGGAAAGAAAGCTATAGTAAGAGTGGACTTCAATGTTCCCCTTGACGAGAATGGAAACATCACGGACGACACACGTATCCGCGGCGCACTGCCTACACTGAAAAAAATACTTGATGATGGCGGAAGCCTGATTCTTATGTCCCACATGGGAAAACCCAAAGGCAAAGTCAATCCGAAACTTTCGCTGCTTCAGATAAAGGATGCTGTGGCAAAGGCTCTCGGTCGCGATGTCATATTTGCCCCGGACTGCGCCAAAGCCCAGGACGCGGCAAAGGATTTGAAACCCGGAGAAGTGCTTCTGCTTGAAAACCTGCGTTTCTATCCGGAGGAGGAAGGCAAGCCTGTCGGCATTGACAAAGCCGATCCGGCGTATGCCGAGGCTGCAAAAGAGATGAAAGCGCGCCAGAAAGAATTCGCAAAGATTCTCGCATCATACGCGGACGTATACGTGAACGACGCGTTCGGAACCGCCCACCGCAAACATGCGTCGACAGCTGTCATAGCCGATTATTTCGACCAGCAGGACAAAATGCTCGGTTTCCTCATGGAAAAGGAAGTCCAGGCCGTAGACAACATCCTCAAGGATATCAAGCGTCCCTTCACCGCTATTATGGGAGGATCGAAAGTGTCTACCAAAATCGGCATTATCGAGAACCTGATGGACAAGGTTGACAACCTCATCCTCTGCGGAGGCATGACCTATACATTTGCCAAGGCACAGGGTGGCAACATCGGCAACTCGATCTGCGAGGAAGACAAGCTCGATCTCGCGCTCGATATCATGAAAAAGGCCAAAGAGAAAGGTGTCAACCTTGTGCTTGGATCAGATTGCGTGGCAGCCGACTCATTCTCCAACGACGCCAAGACACAGATCTGCTCCGCCATGGAAATCCCTGAAGGATGGATGGGATTGGATGCCGGCCCGGATTCATCTATCCAGTTCAGAGACGTCATTCTTCCGGCCAAGACTATACTTTGGAACGGCCCGGCTGGAGTATTCGAGTTCGAAAATTTCGACAAAGGATCGCGCGCAATCGCGGATGCGATAGCTGAAGCCACGGCAAAGGGAGCCTTCTCTCTTGTAGGCGGAGGAGACAGCGTGGCATGTGTGAATAAATTCGGACTCTCCGACAGCGTATCCTATGTCAGCACCGGAGGCGGAGCGCTTCTCGAAGCAATAGAAGGAAAAACTCTTCCCGGCATTGCTGCTATAAAAGGAGAAAAATAACCCAATCCTTATCAAAGATAGACAACATGGGCGTCCTGACGGTTTCAATAACTGACGGGACGCCCACATTTAATAGATATTCAAATATATACCCAATCCATCGACAGGCCACCCCATGATAAACAGGGGACACTTCAAAAAAACTGCTGCACAACATATAAATGGGAGGGCTCTAAAAATTCTGTTAAAAAATAGCCTCTTAAATGTTGACTTTTTCAAAATAAATTGTAATTTTGCATTGTCAAAATTGATTTTCAACCCAAGTGACAAGCCAATGCGCGTGAGCAACCCAATACCGCAAACTTTAAACGATTGGCAATTAGAGTTCTGACAATTGACAACCGCATCCAGACAGAAAAATCTGGCTGCGGTATCGGCAGCATGTCCGGCACAAAGGCACACTTAGATATCTGAAAATCAAAAATGGCAAAACAAACTGGATATAAGAAAGAGTTCTTTTTCACGTTTTATGATTAGATTGAGTCCAATGTATCCATATTGGTTCTGGCAGAAACTGAACGGTTTTGAAAACAGACAGTCAAATCAGAAAATATTTTCAGGCAGGCGATATTGAGGCATACGAAAAGTCAGGCCGTCCGGGTCAAGACATTTCCGACACCGAAAATGCGGGATTCAACACCAATGCCTGCCAAATCTAACTCGGAAGAAAAACTGAAAAAATATAATTTTAAACAAACAAACAACACAAACAGACACATTATGGACACTCAGAATCCAAAGCCCCAGGCACCGAAGCCTGCTGCTGCAAGAATCAAGAAAGAGGAGAAAATCAGCAATGTTCGCGGCATCCGCAACGCATTCCTTGTGATTATCGCCTGTGCAATCTGCGGCGTTTGCATCTACCTCTTCGGAATGGGCTACTCCGGCAACTTCGAAGGCGGCGACACAGCCAACCATCCCCTCAACCTCGCCGGCACAGTCTACAAAGGCGGTTTCATCGTGCCTATTCTGATGACCCTGCTTCTCACCGTGATCGTACTTTCCATCGAACGTTGGATCGCAATCAGCTCCGCTTCCGGCAAAGGCAACACAACTAAGTTCGTCGCTGACATCAAGGCTGACCTCGCTGCCAACCGCATCGACGCAGCTATGGACCGCTGCCGCAAGCAGAAAGGCTCTGTAGCATCTGTAGTCTACAACACACTCGTTAAATATAAAGAGATGGATCAGAACACTGTTCTCAGCAAAGAGCAGAAACTCACCACTCTCCGCAACGAGGTTGAAGAAGCCACAGCGCTCGAGATGCCTTCTCTCTCCCAGAACCTCCCCATCGTGGCAACTCTCACCACACTCGGTACACTTGTCGGTCTTCTCGGAACCGTAATGGGTATGATCAAATCATTCCAGGCTCTCGCCGCTTCCGGCTCACCTGACTCAACCGAACTCTCCACCGGTATCTCCGAGGCACTTGTGAACACTGCCTTTGGTATCGCAACTGGTGCATTCGCTGTAATCTCATACAACTTCTTCACCAACAAAATCGACAACCTCACCTACGCTATCGACGAAATCGGTTTCTCAATCGTAGCAACTTTCGCTGCAACTCACTAATTTGCCACAGGCCAGATTAAGAGCTAACAGCAAAATAATTTCTAACAAACCGAATTAAGTTAATAGCTAATATGGGAAGAGTAAAAATTGCAAGAAAATCCACATTCATCGACATGACGGCGATGAGTGACGTGACCGTGCTGCTGCTTACCTTCTTCATGTTGACTTCCACATTCCTCGCCAAAGAACCCGCCACAGTTATCACACCGCCCTCCGTTTCGGAAGAAAAGGTGCAGGAGACAAACTACGTGCAGATTCTTGTCAGTCCCGAGGGAAAGGTCTGGCTTACGATGAACAACGACACATCCGCAAAATGGTCCAACGAGAAAATGCGCATGGCGTTGCTTGACAAAGTAAGCGAGATTTACAATGAGTCGCATAAGAACAAAGTGGAGTTCACTCCTCAGCAGAAGGTTACTTTCAGCAAACTCGGCGCGTTTGGCGTGCCTCTCGCCCAGATGGGGAAATTCCTTGATCTTGCAGGCAACTCGACGACTTCCACCCAGGCAGACAAATGGCTGATGGGAGAAAGCGAGGATCCCTCTCAGATCACCGGTATCCCTATCGACGACAATAAGGACGAGGCCCGCCCCAACGAGTTCCAGATGTGGATGAAGGCTCTCCGCCAGACCGACAATGAAACCCTTGCACAGGGAATCAAAGACGGCACGGGAGTGGCTATCAAAGCGGACGTCAATACCAACTACGGCACAATGCACCGCGTGATGGACAACCTTCAGACGATCCACATGAACAAGTTCACTTTATTGACAGCACTTAAAGCAGGAGAATAACAATGGCAGAAGTTCAGCAAGACAATGGTGGCGGCAAAGGCAAGAACCACCAGAAAAAAATGACGATACGTGTGGACTTCACACCTATGGTTGACATGAACATGTTGCTTATCACATTCTTCATGCTTTGTACGACCATGATCAAGTCCCAGACTCTCAACATTGCACTCCCCTCAAACGAGAAAGTGGACAATGTCGAGAACATGAGCCAGGCTTCAGCAGACGACGCTATCACCATCATCATCGATGCAAAGCGTAAGACAGGAAGCATGGTGCCCGATACAGTGAACGGTAAAGTGATCAACGAGGTTTACTATTTCGATGGCAAGCCTCTCAACGGAGAAGATCCCTCCAACCCTGCAAACCTCGCCAGCAACAACAATCTTCAGAAAGCCGAGTTCCTCACCGATGAGGTCAACGCTTCAGGCATTCCCCAGGCACGCGGCATCCGTAAAATAATTCAGGACCGCAATAAGGAAGTGCTGAAGAAGATCGAGGAGCTGAAAAAGCAGTTCAGGGAAGGCAAGATCGATCAGGCTAAATATGACCAGCTGGCAAAAGAGGTCCGCAAGGACGAGAAACTCAAAAAGCCTGTTGTGATCATCAAGTCCACTCCGGAAGCATCTTACGGCGCACTTGTGGAAATCCTCGACGAAATGCAGATCAATTCTATCTCCAAGTATCAGATAGACAACATGGAGAAGATCGATTCGCTCATGCTCATTGACTATCAGAACCGCCACCACGGCAATTGATACAGATTTATTAACCTTTAAGACAAACAGAAATCATGGCTAAAAGAAATGTAGATCTGACATCAAAAGCTTGGCGCGATATAGTTTTCGCCAATAAGAACAAGGAATTCGGCGCATACGAACTCCGCGCGAAGAGCGACCGCCGTCATAATATGGCTGTCATCTATACGCTCATTGGCCTTGTCGTTGTTATGTTCATGATCTTCGGATATTCCAAATATTCCGATTATCAGGCTGAAAAAGCAGCGCTCGAAGCCAAGGAAAAAGCGGAGAAAATGAGCCAGGCTATCCTTGAGCAGGTGGACGAGACTCCAGAAGAGGAAGAGGTGGAAGAGCAGAAATTCGAGCAACCCGAAGTGGTTGTCCCCGAAGAAGTACTTGCCACCGTACAGGTTACACAGATCGCCATCGTAGACGCCGATAAGGTCAAAAACGAGGTGATGGACATGGAAACCCAGAAGGAAGACAACACCGCCCGCGGCGTTGTCAACCAGGAGGGTGCCGACGATGCCGACAAATTCAAGGCTGTTCAGGAGCAGGTTGTTGTCAAAGAACCGGAACCTGAGGTAGTGAAACCGAAAGAGGAACAGATTTTCGTAGCTGTAGAACAGCCTGCGGAATTCCCCGGTGGACAGCCCGCCCTGATGAAATGGCTCAACAACAACATCCGCTATCCTGAGGCTGCCCAGCAGAACGACATTCAGGGACGCGTTGTTGTAAACTTCGTCGTTGAGAAAGATGGATCAATCGCAAATGTGAAGATTGCCAAAGGTGTCGACAAAGATCTCGACCGCGAGGCAATACGCGTTGTGAAGAAAATGCCGAGATGGCAACCAGGTAAGAACAACGGTGTAGCCGTTCGCTCCTACTTCAACCTTCCGGTTACATTCCGTCTCGCCAATCAGTAATCTGATAAATAATACTTACTTGAATCAGGCATCCTGTCTACAAAGGATGCCTGATTTTTTTATACCCGGAAAATTCACAAGCTGCGAACACCAGTCCAATACATTTTATGGTATGGCAACATACATGTAGGCAGACTCTACACGCACGCCATAGCTTCAAGATAAAATGAAGAAGTCTTTCGTTCACGATATTGTCATCTGTTTTTCACAGATTATTTAATCTAACCACCGTTGATAATTAACGTTTTTATAACCGCATCCTCATGGCATGTAAACGCTGAACAAACTTCTCAAAAGGCTTAAGAGGTTCAATTTCACCCCGCACGCCGCATGCTTTCATATACAGAGAATTAAAGAAAGGCCATTACACACCTTACCCAGGAAACTCGGATCTGGAAACTCGGAAACTCTTATCAGCATTTTTTCAAAAATATCGGGCGAAAAATTTGGTCAGTTGAAAAAATAGATGTAACTTTGCACTCGCAAAAGGGAAACAATTAGATTGTTTGCTAAAAGGCGGGATAGCTCAGTCGGTTAGAGCGTCGGATTCATAACCCGGAGGTCCCGAGTTCAATTCTCGGTCCCGCTACAGATCATCAAGGGGCATTAGCTCATCTGGCTAGAGCGTTTGACTGGCAGTCAAGAGGTGACCAGTTCGAGTCTGGTATGCTCCACTTAATAAATCCTGAGTTTTTCTCAGGATTTATTTTTTTGTATGACGTAGAATGCGATGAGAGAGACAGGATCAATGGATTCACGTCACAAGTCCCGATCTTTTGATGCGTAAGCCACGCTTTCAGACAGTACGCATCTTGTCTGTTTCGACGTTTATTATTAACTTCGCGGAAATATCTTGAATAAATGGAAAATCAAAACTTTGACAAGTACTTTGCCGAACGACACAGTTACAGGACGTTTGACGAAAAGCCTGTGTCAAGAGAAGTAATATCCGACATAATCAGGCTTGCCATGCGCGCTCCGACAACGGGCAACATGCAACTTTACTCCGTATTGGTCTGCGACCAAGAGGAGATGCTTATGAAACTGAGACCACTGCACTTCAATCAGCCTGCTTCAAAGAATGCAAAAGCGATAATAACGGTATGCGCTGATTTCAATCGCTTCGCAAGATGGTGCCGGCTCAGCAATGCGGATCCCGGCTATGAAAACTTCCTGTCGTTTACATCAGCCATGCTCGACGCTACAATCCTTGCACAGCAGATCACTACAATTGCTGAAATGAAAGGATTGGGCACGTGCTATCTTGGCACCGCCACATATAATGCCGATAAAATTTCCGAGCTTCTCGGACTACCCGAAATGGTGGTTCCCGTAGCATGCTTAGCCATAGGATGGCCGGCAGGAGAAGCCGAGGAAACAGAAAGACTGCCTCTGGAGGCTGTCTGCACATTCGGCCGCTATCCGGAATTCTCAGACGATGATATTCTCAGGCTATACGAAGCAAAAGATAAATTCCCGGCAAACTCAAAATATGTGGAGGAAAATGGCAAACAGTCCCTTGCGCAAGTATTCACAGATGTGCGCTATCCCAAAGCCATGAATGAGGAATTTTCAGCAAAATTTCTCCAGCTCCTCAAAGAGAAGAAATTTCTCTGATACTCATTTCTGACGAAACTATAATCCGGCCACTTCCAACATCAGTCGCGGCCGGATTTATGTTTCGGCACCCGACCGTACATCTTGAGCCTGGCCGTATAGTATGGCGTGTGAAACTTGGAGACCACAACTCCTTTCGTTGTAGAGGCGTGTATGAAATTGTCGGGATCCACAATAATGCCCACGTGGGATATTTTTTCAGGATCCTTTCCTGTGGCAAAAAACACAAGGTCTCCTATACGGGCATCTTTCTCCTCTATCCTCTCGCAAAACTCAGCCTGCTTGGCGGAATTGCGTGGCAATAGGCATCCCGCCACATCCCGGTAGACGGCCATGACCATCCCCGAACAATCCGTTCCTTCACCTTTGTCCTGCATAGCATACGCATAAGGTGTTCCAAGCCATGAGTATGCCTCCTCTATGATCATACGCTGTTGTCTGTCGAGATGGTAAGCCGATTCTATCTCTTTCACATAGTCCGCCGACGAAGGCCGCACATGCGTAGCTTTTCTCGCCAAGCCACACGACCATAATATCAGCAACGGCAATACAGCCGCGCATAGACTGACCAACCGTATCCTACGTAAAAACACGACCATCAGAATAATGAATTTGCAATTTCGAGTGTTTCGGGTTTTCCTATGTCTATGAGACGAAAATCCATTATCTGACATCTTATGTCATCTTTCCCGACATTATTCAGATAATAATCCATTATCGGAAAAGGGCTTTTGTCATTGATTAATGCCATTTTTTCAACGATAGACGGAGACATGACATGGATGCCACTGAAAGCCACTTCTTTATCATAATCATCCGGAGTAATGCCCGACGGTCGGGTCTCCAATGTCGAAATATTCTTCCAACCCGCGAGATGGCCGTCTGCATTAACAAGCAGTTTTCGGGATGACTCTCTTACACTTGTCAGCAGAGTCGCTTCCGCCTCGGACTCAGAATGAGTCCGCATCAGCGATCCGAGATCGGCGTCCGACAGTATGTCCACATTATGTATGAGGAAAGGCTCGTCATCCTCACACAAGAACTTTCCGGCTTTGACAATTCCTCCTCCGGTGTCAAGAAGCTGCTCTCTCTCATCGCTTACATCGATCCTTACACCGAAATCCTTGCTTGAAAGAAATTCCAGAATCTGATTGCCGAAATGATGGATATTGACCACCAGATGATCAAATCCCTGACTGCGCAAACTGAGTATAACCCGTTCAAGCATCGGTATTCCACCTACCGGCACCAATGCCTTGGGATGAGCCAGTGTCCAGGGGCGCAGCCGCGTCCCAAGACCTGCTGCCAGAATCATTGCTTTCATTAACTATATGCGTATGTCTTTATTAAAAATCTCTTCTATCCCTTGCTCCCGATGAATGAGCCTGACAATCACATCAGGAAAAACCGACGCGAGCCTTCTGGCTGTGGATTCGGCACAATAGACCGACCTATGCTGCCCTCCGGTACATCCGAAACCTATCTGCAAGCCTGTGAATCCCCTGCTGCGGTATCTTTCCACAGCAGGATCGACAAGCGCCCCGACACCCGCAAGAAATGGCTGCACCTCACCACGCTGTTCAAGAAACTCAACCACCGGAAGATCTCGGCCGGTGAGATGTTTGTAATCGTCATATCTCCCAGGATTATGCATCGCTCGGCAATCAAACATAAAACCGCCTCCGTTACCGCTGTAATCTTCAGGATAGCCTTTCTTGTATGAGAAACTGAACACACTCACTGTAAGGCGGCCATCGTTTTCACGCTTCTCAAACCTTCCGTCAGACACAAGATCAGAACATACACGCTTCAACTCAGGATATGCATCGGCCGCACCATTCTCAAGAAGACCTCCGAGATTCAGAAGTGCCTGAGGAATGCTTTCAATAAAATGCGCGCGCCTCTCCACAAGACCGCGGAAGCCATACGCACCAAGTACCTGCAACGTGCGGAAAAGCGCATATCGCGTTACATTTGCCAGAATCATATCAGCGGGAATGCCACGTAATCTGGAAAACTCCGATGAATACAAATTCAGCAATTCCTCTCTCCCGGCATCTGAAAATCCAGCTTTTGCCTGCCAAAGAAATGATACGGCATCATATATACACGGACCCCAGCGTCCTCCCTGATAATCGATGAAATAAGGACAGGAATCCTTGACCATTACATTGCGGCTTTGAAAATCGCGATACATGAATCCGCACAGGCTATCGGGAATCCCTGAAAGCTGGTCTGCAAACCTCTCAAAATCGTTTTCAAGCAAGTTTTCATCAAAACATTTACCTGACGGTTTGAGATATTCATACTTGAAATAGTTCAGATCCCACATTGCCTGACGTCTGCTGAATCCGGGAGTCATAACGCACTTGTCCCATCTGTTCCTGTCGATTGTCTGGAAAGACGGGAGAATCCGCATACATTCCTTTGCCATGTCGAACCCGTTGCCTTTTTGAAGCAGGTGCAACAAAGGAGTCTCCCCCAGATCTTCAATCAGATAATGTCCCGATTCCAGTTCACTTCCATAAACAGCAGGCACAGGCAGACCTGAAGATGAAAACACCTCCGTCAGCCCAAGAAACGATTCGTTCTCCCTCCTATCCGGTCCATAGACACCAATTGCCGATCCAGCATCACCATCAAGTCTGTAATAGACACGATCTCCTCCCGCCTGCGGCAGTCTGCTGACAGACCTGCATTCGCAACCAAAACTCTTTTTATAAAGCGATCTCAATGTCTTCATCTTTATATTATTTCTTCACTCCGTTACGCAAGAAATCCATCCTCTGCTGCATTTGGCTCTCAGCAGGATTATCCCCTGCTTTCCAGAAATTTTTTCCATTCAGTCCATCCGGAAGATATCGCTGCGACGAGAAATGGTTCGCATAATCATGTGCATATTCGTACCCGTCATGATAACCGAGATCCTTCATCAGCTTAGTCGGAGCATTACGCAAATGAAGCGGGACAGGCAGATTTCCTGATTGGCCCACTTCTCCCAACGCCGCATCTATGGCAATATAGCTGGAATTACTCTTGGGCGACGTGGCGAGATATATCGCGCATTCCGACAATATGATCCGTCCTTCCGGCCACCCTATCTTTCCGAGCGCATCGAACGTTGCGTTGGCGAGAAGCAGAGCGTTCGGATTAGCGAGTCCTATATCTTCCGCAGCAAGAATCACAAGCCTTCTGGCAATGAACTTAGGATCCTCCCCGCCGGCCACCATGCGTGCAAGCCAATAGACAGCCGCATCTGGATCGCTTCCCCGGATAGATTTGATAAACGCCGATATTATGTCATAATGCATCTCGCCATTGCGGTCATAGGCAAGGGGATTCTCCTGAAGGGACTGAGCCACAAGCGAATCGGTAATCACGACAGGTTTTTCGCGGGGAGTGGCCTGTTCTATCAGATCAAGGATATTAAGAAGTTTGCGCGCATCTCCACCGGCATACCTGAAAAGAGCTGAAGTCTCCCGCACATCCACATCGCGGGAACGGAGAATCTCATCGGTTGACAACGCCCGCGCAAGAAGAATCTCCATATCCTCCTTTTCAAGCGGTTTAAGCGTGTAGACCTGCGCCCGGGATAGCAACGGTCTTATGACCTCGAACGACGGATTCTCCGTCGTTGCGCCGATAAGTGTTACAGTTCCTTTCTCGACCGCGCCCAGCAATGAATCCTGCTGCGACTTATTGAATCTGTGGATTTCATCAATAAACAATATCGGGCGTGCGGTTGAGAACACACTTCGCGATTCCTGCTCACACCGGTCAAGTATCTCCCTTACATCCTTCACTCCTGATGTAACAGCCGACAGTGTAAAAAAAGAAGCCTCGGCAGCATTGGCTATGATCCTTGCCAAAGTCGTCTTTCCCACCCCGGGAGGCCCCCAGAGAATGAATGAATTGACTCTTCCGGACTCAATCATCTTCCGCACAACGCCATCTTCCCCTACCAGATGGCGCTGACCTATGTAATCTTCAAGCGTCGTCGGTCTGAGGCGCTCGGCCAGGGGAATATTGGACATCTCTGTAACAGCCATGTCAAATACTTCTTGATTCAAGAATTGCACAAATCCGGTTGAAATCCACCTCTTCCAGCGAGTTCACGATAATATCGGAATATGGATAAAGATCCGACACATCCATTGTGCCTGCCACACCGACCACAAACGCTCCGGCTGCCTGACCGGCTTTGACTCCTTGCACGGAATCCTCAAAAACCGCGCATCTTGATGGAGACACACCGATCAGACGGGCACCTTTCAGATAGCCCTCCGGATCAGGCTTGGATCTGCAGACCATGCCGGAGTCGACTACAACATCAAACCGGGAAAGCACCCCTGGAAGTTCCTTGTGTAGATGTGCCAGTTTCTTCTCATTGCTGCTTGTAACCAACGCTGCACGCAGACCGGCCGAACCGATCTTGTCAAGAAGCTCAGAGGCTCCGGGACAATAATCATAGACCATCGACTGCTCCTTTTCATCAAGCATCCTGACAATCGCCTTCCAATCGGATTCATGAAAATATGTAGACAGGATATTCGAAAGTGTCGTACCTTTTATTTTCCGTTCAAATCCCTCGACGCCAGTAGGAAAATGTACATTTATCTCCGACCATATCTCAGTGTATCGTCGCTCGCTGTCGATGATCACTCCGTCGAGATCAAAAAGAAATCCAATATTGTCTTTGCCGTGCATTAAATCATCCATTTTTCACTGCAAAGATAACTCAATATTGCGAAATACGGTTTATGGACAATGATAAAAAAACGGCTGCTTCCGAACACAGCATTCACATTTTAAACCGAGTTTGAGATTTATTCCACGTTTTTTTGCTATATTCGCAGTGAATTAGTGTGATTGAGACATGGACAGGAAATCCTTCATTGATATTGTCAGCGAACGCATCGATGCTCCCAAGGAGACGGTGAGCCAGCTAATCGACGCATTCAGAGACATTTTATCCGAGAAATGCTCGGAATCAGATAGTGTCGCCCTACCCTCGTTCGGCACCTTTGAGCCGCGCAAAAGGATGGAGCGCATAGCCATCCATCCGGCATCCGGCAAGCGACTGCTTGTCCCTCCCAAAATCACCCTGTCATTCAAACCTTCGGCAATCCTGAAACAGAAACTCAATTCTGAACCACAGACAAATGAACAATAAAATCACGTTCACGGAACTTGCGGCCCTTCTATCCCTACGCACATCGCTCGACAGCAAGCTTTGTGAAAAATTCCTCCGCCAGTATGCATCCACCGTCTCCGAGACTCTGATTTCAGGTGAATCCGTAAAAATCAAGGGATTCGGCACATTCAAGATCACCGAGGTAGAGGCAAGAAAAAGTGTCAACGTAGTCAGCGGTGAGAATTTCGAGATACCTCCTCACAAAAAAATCTCTTTCGTTCCGGCCAATGAACTCGCCCAGGCTGTCAACGCCCCTTTCGAGGCATTTGAAGCTATCGAACTTTCCGATCAGGAGAGCGACTCGATCGCCGACGAATCCTTTCCTTCTATCCTCCCGGAGGAAGAGCCGGCAGCTGTTCAGGCTGAGTTTACAGAAAGTGAGCCAGAAATCGACGAGATTGACTCGCAGGATATTCCCGACCAGATCCAATCTCCAGGACAAAAGGAAATTGAAGATTCTTCCTATATATTCGTAAACGACACAGAAGAAAGTGAACCGGAAGAAGAAGTCGATAAAAATCGGGATATCCCCATTGTTGCGGCGGATACCGATGAAGTAAACTTCAATCCTGAAACTACTTCTGAAAAGATAAACAATGACACAGCACAGGACTCCGCCGATCAAACCGCTACAATAATAGCACAGACAAACTCGTGCCTACGCCCGCACAGATTCCTGAAAGGATTTCTGCTCGGACTCCTGACCGGCATAATCGTATGTATTCTGGCTTTCACCGCCACCTACATGATCATTGAATATCAGCTCACAAAACCAGAACCCATCCATCATACAGATTCCGCTGAAAAAGGAAAAACCGCCCCCGTACAGCAAGCCGTCACCGAACCGGTCGATACCAAAGCGGTTGAATCGCGGCAATCCGAATCAATCAGCGTTCCGACCGAGCCATCGGATGAGCCCGCAGCCCTGAACAATGATCCGGTCTACGACACAATCACAAAGACCCGATATCTGACCACAATGGCAAAAGAACATTATGGGAACTACCATCTGTGGCCTTACATATATGAAGAGAACAAAAGCATCCTCGGACACCCGGACCGCATACGACCCGGCACAAGAGTCAGAATCCCATCTCTTGAAAAATACGGGATTGACCCGAAGAATCCGGATGATATAGCAAAGGCTAAAAAGAAAGGGGTGCAGATTTATGCCAAATGGAGCAAATAACGGCATCCCGCCGTTATCACAACAGCGACACAATCACACTGTCTGAGACAAGAAACCCTGCCTCCGTAAGACGGATCTTTCCGTCGCCAACAACAATATTTCCGGAAGACACGAGTTTTAGGGCCTCAAAAGCGAGACGCGAAGCCGCTTCCGCCCCGAACGCAGACGAAAATTCATCAATCGATATTCCCTTTGCCGTCCGTAGCCGGGTGAGTATATATTCCTCCTGCAATTCATCGATACCGAGCGTCTCTTCCGTATAAAACGGTGTGCCTGATCCTGCTTTGAAGTGGCCTACATATTTTTTCAGATCACCGGGATTGCTGCGCCTTGTGAACCGGCCGTCATAACTCGACGCTCCTGGCCCAAGCCCGAGATATGGTATTCCTTTCCAATAAGATGAATTGTGGACTGAATGGAAACCCGGAAGAGCAAAATTTGAGATCTCATAATGTAGATAGCCTTCATCCGCAAGCCGGTTGTTCAGATAACTGAACATATTTTCAGAAAGATCCTCGTCAGCTTCCGCAATCTCGCCCGCCCGCAGCAAATGGCTGAACCGCGTCCGCTCCTCGAATGTAAGGCTGTATGCCGAAATGTGCTGCGGCTTGAATCCCAACGCTGAATCAACAGAATATTTCCAGCTTTCATACGACTGGGAGGGAAGTCCGAAAATCAGATCCAGCGAGACATTACTGAAATTTTCGGTAAGCTTTTCTACGGCGCGTCGTGCCTGGGATGAGTCATGTCTTCTGCCGATAATAGAAAGCTCCCTGTCAACAAACGACTGCACACCCATACTTACACGATTCACCCCGATCGATTTCCAAAGCCCGATCTTTTGATCCGACACGTCATCAGGATTCACCTCAATTGTAAATTCCTTCAGGTCTTCCGAGAAAAATGGCTCCAGCATCGCAGCAATCCGCATAATAGCTTCTGCCGGGAGAAGCGACGGGGTTCCTCCCCCTATATATATGGTATTGACAGGAGAGATCAGCTCATGTTGCCGCGAAGAGAATTCTTTCTCCAATGCAACCAGAAAATCCTTTAATGACGATTCGGCGCCGACCCTGCTGTAGAAAGCGCAATATCCACACTTGCTTCTGCAAAATGGAATATGAATATAGATTCCGCTCATAACATGCAAAGATAGTCATTTCATCCCAAAATAACCGCAATCAGCAGCAGCAAAGAGACATGGCCCTCCAGCGTATGATAAATTATTATAAAAAATCGCCATATATTTGGAAGTATCATTTATTTTTAGTAAATTGCAGCCGATTTCAGAAAGGTATTCTCTTAAGTACCCGTACGAAAAACTCAACAAACCTGATTAACACAATCACTAAAAAGTTTGCGTAATGAAGATTTACGATACAAAAGAAATCAAAAACATCGCTCTTCTCGGATCAAAGGGCGCAGGGAAAACCACACTCGCCGAGTCAATGCTCTTCGAGTGTGGAGTTATAAAACGTCGCGGAACCATCGATGCAGGCAACACAGTGTCTGACTATTTCCCTGTGGAGAAAGAATATGGCTACTCAGTATTCTCTACTGTATTCAATGCAGAATTCAACGGGAAGAAACTTAATGTGATCGACTGTCCCGGCGCGGACGACTTTGTAGGCAACGCCTACACAGCGCTCGGAGTGTGCGACACCGGCGTAATCGTAATTGACGCCGAAAACGGAGTGGAAGTCGGCACACAGAACATTTTCCGTGTTACCGAAACCCTGAAGAAGCCCGTCATGTTCGCCCTCAACCAGATCGATGGAGAGAAAGCTGATTTTGAAAATGTGATCGAGCAGATGCGCGACACATTCGGACCCAAGCTCACCATCATCCAGTATCCGCTCCAGACAGGGCCGGGATTCAACGCCATGATCGACGTGCTTCTCATGAAGAAATATGAATGGGGACCTGAAGGCGGCACTCCGGTCATTTCAGAAATACCCGAGGATCAGATGGAACGCGCCAAAGAGCTTCACAATGCATTGGTCGAAGCAGCTGCGGAAAACGACGAGACCCTGATGGACAAATACTTTGAACAAGGTCATCTCACAGAGGACGAAATGCGTGAAGGCATACGCAAAGGTCTGATCGACCGTTCAATCCTGCCTGTGTTTGTGGTCAGTGCCCTTAAAGACATGGGCGTGCGCCGCATGATGGAATTCCTCGGCAATGTATGTCCGTTCGTAGACGACATGCCTGCTCCGCACACCATTTCCGGCGAGGAGATCAAACCCGACAGCAACGGTCCGCTCTCCATTTTCTTCTTCAAGACATCAGTGGAGCCACATATCGGTGAGGTCAGCTATTTCAAGGTGATGAGCGGCACTCTTAAATCCGGAGATGACCTCGACAACGCCACACGCGGAGGAAAAGAACGCATAGCCCAGATGTTTACCGTATGTGGCCAGATCCGTAACCCAATCGAAGAACTGCGTGCGGGCGACATCGGCGCTGCTGTCAAGCTCAAAGACGTACGCACCGGCAACACACTGAATCAGAAAGGGATTGAATGGCAATTCGATTTTATCAAATATCCGGATCCCAAATACACCCGCGCAATACGTCCGGTAACAGAAAGCGATGCCGAAAAGCTCGCAGGCATACTGACCCGTATGCACGAGGAAGATCCCACATGGATTGTAGAGCAGAGCAAGGAGCTGAAACAGACTCTCGTGAAAGGACAGGGAGAATTCCATCTGCGCACCCTGAAATGGAGAATAGAAAACAATGAGAAGCTCCCGGTGGAGTTCATCGAACAGAAAATTCCTTATCGTGAGACCATCACAAAAGCTGCCCGCGCCGACTATCGCCACAAAAAGCAATCCGGCGGATCAGGTCAGTTCGGCGAGGTGCATCTAATAATAGAACCCTATACAGAGGGAATGCCTGAACCCGACACCTACAAATTCGGCAATCAGGAGTTTAAGCTCAATGTACGCGACAAACAGGAGATCCCGCTCGAATGGGGAGGCAAACTCATCGTATATAACTGCATCGTAGGCGGAGCTATCGACGCACGGTTTATCCCTGCGATCGTCAAAGGACTGATGGACAGAATGGAACAAGGCCCACTCACCGGGTCATACGCACGCGATGTCCGGGTGATGATCTACGACGGAAAGATGCACCCTGTTGATTCCAACGAAATATCCTTCCGTCTTGCCGGACGCAATGCGTTCTCAGAGGCTTTCCGCAATGCCAATCCGAAAATCCTTGAGCCGGTCTATGATGTAGATGTTCTGACACCAGGCGACGTGATGGGCGACGTAATGAGCGACCTTCAGGGACGCAGAGCCATAATCATGGGCATGAATTCCGAAAACGGACTTGAGAAACTCAGTGCCAAGGTTCCTCTGAAAGAGATGGCCTCATACTCCACATCCCTTTCGTCAATCACCGGTGGCCGCAGTTCCTTCACTATGAAATTCGCCAACTATGAACTCGTTCCAGGCGATGTGCAGGAGAAACTGCTGAAAGAATACGAGGCCACACAGCAGGAAGAATGATTTTGCATCCAATGGATGAAGACTGATCCAGTCCCTATTCCATCTGAATAAAGTTTTATGAAAGATGCGCTTTCCTTTTCACGGGAAGCGCATCTTTCCTCATAGAAATCACCGCCACAATAATAGCAATACACGGACGTTTAGTAATTGATGAACTTCAAGCGCAACATCATACTTCTGACCATGGCCCTGGCCACGGTTCTCTCCGCATTTGCCGACAACGTAAGAATCTCCGGCAAAGTGATCGACAACGAGGATAAGCCTGTGGAATTCGCCACCGTTAAAATTGCAGGAACCGCTATCGGGACAAACACCGATCTCAAAGGCATCTACAATCTCACCGTTGCCGAATCCGACACCCTGAAGGTTGTATTCTCATGCATCGGATTCAAAACAGTTACCCATCAGCTTGTAAAGCCAAAGGGAGAGCTGACACTGAACGTGAGACTGTATCCCGACGATGTGGAATTGCAGAATGTAGAAGTGATAGGATTCCGCAAGAATATCAACGGAATGCAGAGCATGGACACCGAATCGTTCAAACTCTCCCCTGACATTTCCGGAGGATCCGTGGAAGCCATGATCTCAACAATGGCCGGAGTGAATTCATCTAACGAGATGAGTTCGCAATACAGCGTGCGCGGTGGATCTTTCGACGAAAACTCCGTCTATATCAACGGCACAGAAATATATCGTCCGCAGCTTGTCCGCAGCGGACAGCAGGAAGGCCTTTCAATCATAAACCCCGACATGGTGGGCAGCCTTAACTTTTCCACCGGTGGGTTCCCGGCAAGATACGCAGACAAGATGTCTTCAGTTCTCGACATAACATATCGCGAGCCTGAAGCCCTCGAAGTGGCGGTCTCCGGATCTCTAATGGGAGGTTCGCTGACGTTCGGACAGAACTGCAATAAATTCAACCAACTGCACGGAGTCCGTCTCAAAAAAAATAACTCCATCCTCTCGTCGCTTGAGACAAGAGGGGAATACGATCCTCTCTACTTTGATTATCAGACAAACATGACATTCAAGCCCTCCGACAGGTTTGAAATAAATTTTCTTGGGAATATATCCCTGAATCACTACAATTTCAAACCGGCCGACCGCACGACAAGTTTCGGGACGACCTCCGATGTCAAGCAATTCAAAGTATATTTCGACGGACAGGAGAAAGACAAATTCGAGACATATCTCGGAGCGTTGACAGCATCTTACAGACTTAACCGAGCCACTTCTTTTGCGCTGTCGCTGGCTGGATTCCTTACAAACGAGCTTGTGAGCTACGACATATCGGGCGAATACTGGCTCAACCAGGCCGGGACAGGCGGCGACGACGCCATCGGCGGAGAACTCGGAGTCGGGAAATATATGGAGCATTCGCGCAACCGGCTCAGAGCTTCAGTTATACAGCTCGCTCTCAAAGGAAGAACCGTGGTCCGCAACAACCATATTTCCTATGGCTTCACATTCCAGCATGAAAATTTCCGCGACCGCACAAAGGAATGGGAGTGGAGAGATTCCGCCGGATACTCTCTTCCTACCACTCCTCCCGGAGTGCATCTGATATACAATCTTGCATCAAGACAAGACATTTCAAATTCCCGCATAGCTTTTTTTGCAGAAGACGCATTGTATCTGACAACAAAAGCTGCGTATCTTACTCTGAACGGAGGCATCAGGTTCTCTTATTGGTCCATGAATAAGGAATTTCTCGTCTCTCCACGGGTAAACCTTTCGATATCCCCTCTGAATTTCAACCGATGGAACTACCGTGTGGCTGTCGGTCTGTATTATCAGAGTCCGTTCTACAAAGAATACCGCGAAGCTGTCACAGACGATTACGGCAACTCCGTGGTACAATTGAACCACAACATAAAATCGCCCCGAAGCATGCAGTTCATTTTCGGCGCCGACTATGAATTCCGGATGTTCAACCGTCCGTTCAAGCTCACAGGCGAGGCTTACTTCAAGGCACTCAGCAATCTGATCTCATACGAATACGACAATCTGAAAGTAACGTATTCCGGTAAAAATGATTCCAAAGGCCACATCATGGGACTCGACTTCAAGCTCTTCGGACAGTTTGTGCCAGGTTCCGATTCATGGCTGACTTTCTCTCTGATGAACACAAGCCAGACGCTCAATGGCAAGAAAGTGCCCCTTCCCTCCGACCAACGATATTCAGTGGCCCTCTACTTCACAGACTATTTCCCTAAATTCCCTAAACTTAAGTTCTCACTACGCGGAGTCTTTTCCGACGGTTTGACTATGACAGCCCCGCGCATCAGCCGGGATCAGTCGTGGTTCAGGGCTCCGGCATACAAGCGTGTGGACATAGGACTGAGCTACCAGTTCGTCGGTGCCCCCACCGACGGAGTCCGTCCCTACAACTTCTGGAGGCATTTCAAAAGCATTGTACTCGGGTTCGATGTGTTCAACCTGTTTGACATAGCCAACGTAAGTTCATATTATTGGGTAACAGATGTCAACAACATCCAATATGCAGTACCCAATTATCTCACCCGAAGACAATTCAATGTCCGACTCGCTCTTGAATTCTGAAAAGATGAGGAATCTTGAACTTTTAGCCCCGGCAAAAGACGCGCTCATAGCCAGAGAGGCTATTCTTCATGGCGCAGATGCCGTATACATGGGAGCGGCCTCACATGGGGCACGGAAATCGGCGGGTAACTCACTCGATGACATTCGCCGCACAATTGACTTTGCACACCAATTCAGGGCAAAAGTCTACGTTACGGTAAATACCATTGTCTATGAGAATGAACTACGCTCGGTGGAACGCCTTATCACAGACCTTTACCGGTGCGGCACCGACGCGATCATTGTGCAGGACATGGGCATTCTCAGGCTCGACATCCCGCCTATAGCACTCCACGCAAGCACCCAATGCGACAACAGAACTCCTGAAAAAGTCCGTTTTTTGGAAAATGTCGGGTTTTCCCAGGCTGTGCTTGCCCGGGAACTCACACTTCGCGAGATACACAATATCGCCGATAAAGTAAGCATCCCTCTGGAAGTGTTTGTGCATGGAGCCTTATGCGTGAGCTACAGCGGCCGATGCCATGCGTCGCAGGCAGCATGCGGAAGAAGCGCAAACCGCGGAGAATGCGCACAGCTATGCCGTCTCCCCTACACACTCAGAGACGCCAACGGAAAAATCCTTGCCAAAGACAAGCATCTTCTTTCCTTAAAGGATTTCAATCTCTCAGACAGACTTGCCGAACTTGCCGAAGCAGGCGCGTCATCATTCAAAATTGAAGGCCGGCTGAAAGATGCAGCATACGTGAAAAACGTAACCGCCTTTTACAGAAACAGGCTCGACGCTCTCATTGCCAACCACCCGGAAAAATACAAACGGGCATCGTGCGGCAGATCCCAACTTTCATTCGAACCCGATCCTTTCAAAAGTTTCAACCGAGGCTTCACCCATTACTTCATTGACGGCAGAAAACCAGACAGCTCACTCTATAACCCTCTTTCACCCAAATCCATGGGTGAACCGATCCACGACTTGTCGAAACTCAACAATGGCGACGGCATAAGCTGGTTTGGAAAGAACGGTGAGTTCCGCGGCACTCTTGTCAATGATGTGATCAACGGAACTGTAGTCGGCAGCAATGGCAAAAGGGTGCCTGCAGACGTTTTGCTACATCGCACTTCCGACCTCCGCTTCCAGCAGCAACTGTCCAAACCATCGGCTATAAGAAAAATCGGCGTGAATATCTCCATTGACAACAACGGGATTTCAGCCACCGACGAACGGGGAATGAGCGTCCGCATACCACTTGGATATTCCGTAGAGAAAGCACGCACTCCACAGGACCACAGACTTCTGCTCTCTAAACTTGGCGATACGATATACCGGTTGGATTCATTCACTTCCAGTCTGACTGAAAACGATTTTATCCCCGCCTCACGGTTGTCGGGGCTAAAAAGAGAACTGACAGAAGCCCTCGACCGCGCCAACGAAGCCTGCTACGGTTTCGATTACCGGCATATAGAGAAGAAGGAATCCAGTTTTCCTGACAACCGGCTTGACTTCAGAGATAATATCGCAAATTCAAAAGCCCGGGATTTTTATAAAACACACGGCGTCAAAACAATCGAGTCAGCCCTTGAATGCAGCAAAGACCGTAAGCATTACACCGGAAAGACTGTGATGACCACACGCCACTGCATATTGAGGGAACTCGGGAATTGCCTCACTGGAAAATGCAAAAACGCCTCTTCACCCCAGCATTCCCATACACCGGCGATGCCGCTTACACTCTCCGATGGCACAAACAATTATATCCTGCGGTTCAACTGTGTGGAATGCGAGATGCAACTCATCACTAACGGATAAAATATTTTTTGCCGTGTCGCTGAATTTTAGTAATTTCGCGCTCCGGGCGGAAACCGGTATATAATTTTTACCTGTTTCCCGGGAAGATTTCCCGCCGCGATTGTTATACTTTAGGATTGTCAGATGATTCAGGTCTTGACCAAAATATCAACTCTGACAACGCACACTATATTTCTATAAAGAATGCTGAACAGCAGACAAGATATCAATCCTCTCATCATTGAGAGCATCCAGGATAAGAAAGGAAAACGCATAACCGTAGTGGATCTTTCCGGAATAGAGATGGCTTCCACTGGAAGTTTTGTCATCTGCGAAGGGCGGTCCCCCTCGCAAGTGGCTGCAATCGCCGACAACATCAGGGAGTCAATACAGAAACACACCGGACGAAAGCCATACAACTACGATGGATACCGCAACAGTCAGTGGATCGTAATTGACTACGGAGAGACAATGGTCCATGTCTTTCTCCCCGAAGAAAGACAGCGCTACAATCTCGAAGAACTATGGGGAGATGCGGCCATGACCGAAATCCCCGATATAGATTGACTCTGGCGATAAAATATTTCCCCACCCACTCCAACACAGCATTTTATGTTCCCCTCAAATAAAACCCCAAACCGCAAGCCTGCCCGCCGGCCGATGCTGAACATGTACTGGATGTACGCAATGATCGGACTTGCGCTCGTCGGCCTGTATTATTTTCAAAACAACGACCAGACACGCGAAGTCAACTGGACTGAATTTGAAAAAACAGCCATGGCCGGCGATATTGAAAAGATCGTAGTCAATTACTCCAGCGGCGAAGCCGACGGATTCCTCACTGAAGCCGGGGCAAAACGGCTGAAATTCGACATGCAGCCCGGATTTGAAGGACAACGCAAGATAGAGACCACTATACCATCCACGGATAAAGTGCAGGAAAAAATCGATTCATGGAACGCCGCATTGGCAGCCCAGGGAAAGCCTGCCATTACCGTGAATTATGAGAAAGGTTCGGATCTGATGCGCATATTCTGGGCGTTCGGACCGATTCTTCTTATCTTCCTCGGATGGTATTTCATATCCAAAAAAATGTCTGGCGGCCCCGGAGGTGGAGGCGGGATTTTCAATGTAGGGAAATCGAAAGCCACCGTGTTCGACAAAGATAAGGGCACAAACGTAACTTTCAAGGATGTGGCAGGCCTTGCCGAGGCGAAAGTCGAGATCGAGGAGATTGTGGAGTTCCTTAAAAACCCGCAACGCTACACCGAACTCGGAGCCAAAATTCCCAAAGGTGCGCTTCTCGTAGGCCCTCCGGGAACAGGTAAGACCCTGCTTGCCAAAGCTGTGGCCGGAGAAGCGAACGTACCGTTCCTGTCCATGTCGGGTTCAGACTTCGTCGAGATGTTTGTCGGAGTCGGAGCCGCGCGCGTCAGGGATCTTTTCAAACAAGCCAAAGACAAAGCTCCCTGCATAGTGTTTATCGACGAGATCGATGCTGTGGGACGGGCCAGAGGAAAGAACCCCAATATGGGCAGCAATGACGAGAGAGAGAATACCCTCAACCAGATGCTGACAGAAATGGACGGCTTCGGATCAAACAACGGTGTTATCATTCTTGCCGCCACAAACCGTGCCGATATGCTCGACAAAGCCCTTCTGCGTCCCGGACGGTTTGACCGCCAGATTTACGTGGATCTTCCGGAACTCACGGACCGCATGGAGATTTTCAACGTACACCTGCGCAACATCAAGGTGAGCGCTAACATTGACGTGGAACAGCTCGCCCGTCAGACCCAGGGATTCTCAGGAGCAGACATAGCCAACGTTTGTAATGAAGCAGCGCTTATAGCAGCCCGCAACAACAAGCTCGAAGTGGAATGGAATGATTTCATGGCCGCTATCGACCGCATTGTCGGAGGACTTGAAAAAAGATCGAGGATCATCACAGACGACGAAAAATTCTCTATCGCCACACACGAGGCCGGTCATGCCACTGTTACGTGGATGCTCCAGTATGGCAATCCTTTGGTAAAGGTTACTATCGTGCCCCGCGGGAGAGCCCTCGGCGCAGCATGGTATGCTCCTGACGCACGACAGATAATCCCGACTCAGGCTCTGCTTGACACCATGTGCGGACTGCTTGCAGGAAGAGCTGCGGAAGACCTTTTCACAGGCCAGATCGGCACCGGAGCAAGCGATGATCTCGAGAAATGCACCAAGATAGCCCGTTCTCTCGTGATGGTCTATGGCATGAGCAACAAACTCCCCAACATAAACTTCAACGACTCGACCGGACAGGACTACGGCTTCTCCAAACCATATTCCGAAGAGACTGCTGAACTCATCGACAAAGAGGTAACCAGAATTGTCAATGAACAATACGAACGCGCGAAAGACATACTTCGCCAATATAGCTCGCAGCATAATGCAATCCGGGATATGCTTGTGAAGAATGAAGTAATTTTCCATGATGATGTCCAGAAAATTCTCGGACCACGCAAATGGAAATCCCGCACGGACGAAATAATAGAAATCAATAAGAAAGAAGAAGAAAACCGTATTAAAAACGACTCCGGACAAAACAATCCGGACAGTTTACCGATACCCGGAAACACGAAAACCAGACAGCCATCTCCGGCAAAACAGCAAGATAGCGAATCCGACGATGACGGCACCCCTCCTCCATTCAATAAATAAAGTTTCCATCACACAGACATTCTTCTGAATCAACCGTCAGACAGGTTTCCCCCTCCTGCCATCAGGCAGGAAGGGAAATCTTGCAGAATATAAAAAACTGTTTTTCGGAAATTAGTTTCCAGATTTCGGCAAAATTGTTCGATATCACCTATTACAGACAACATCTTTTCCCAAATCTCATATTTAAACTAATTTTGCACAGTTAAATCTAATATTATCGGAGATCGGCAGGATCTCATGAATATCGGATTCTACGTAAGACTGACTTTAAACAAACTATTATATATGAAAATTCAACCCAACATTTATCTCGCGATTGGTGTACTCACCGGCAGCGCCATGCTGATCTCCTGCTCTTCGAAGCAGGATGGTCAGGCTCAGCAACAGGAGGTGCCCGAACTGGCTGTAATCACTGTAGGAGAAGAAGACGCAAGTCTTGAGACTGGCTACCCTGCCACTCTTCATGGAAAAAATGACGTGGAGATCCGTCCGCAGATTTCTGGATTCCTCACAAAAGTGAACGTTCAGGAAGGCCAGCGCGTCAGCGCCGGGCAAGTACTCTTCACAATCGACCAGGTGCAGCTTCAGGCCCAGGTTGACGCAGCCAAGGCCGCTATCGCAGTGGCCCAGGCCAACGTCAACACTGCAAAAACCAATGCTGACAACAACAAGATCCTTCTTGAAAAAAACATAATAAGCGCGTCAGCATATCAGACCACAGTCGACGCACTGAATGCAGCCAAAGCCCAGCTCAACCAGGCTAACGCACAGCTTGTCTCGGCTCGAAAGAACCTTTCCTATTCCGTAGTTACAGCTCCGACATCCGGCGTGGTGGGAACGATCGATTTCAAGGAAGGCGCCCTCGTGTCGCCTCAGACGCTCCTCACCATACTTTCCAACAACGGAGACATCGAGGCATATTTCTCCCTGAACGAAAAAGAAATATACGGACTCACACAGGACGGCAAGATCTCCATGTCCGAAGCTATGAAAACACTGCCGCCGGTAACCTTGCTCCTTGCCAACGGGGAACGATATGGACGTCAGGGAAAGATCATCTCCATTTCAGGGGTACTCGACCCGACCACCGGCAGCGCTACAGCAAAAGCCATCTTCCCCAATCCCGACGGTCTGCTGAGATCAGGAAACACCGGACAGGTACTCATCCCATCCATGCAGCGGAACGCAATCCTTATCCCGCAGAAGGCCACCTACGAGGTGCAGGACATGAAGTTCTGTTATGTAGTGGGCGATTCAAGCAAAGTACATTCCACCCCTATCCAGATATCTGAAAACAACGACGGACAGAACTTTATCGTAACCGGAGGTCTGAAACCGGGCGACAAGGTTGTAGTAGAGGGCGTGGGCATCTCTGTAAAAGACGGGATGCAAATCAAACCCAAGAAATAAGATTCCGCATAGAGAATACATTCTCTACTGCTAAATTCAACTTTAAACAAACGAGATGAATCTTTCAACATTTATAAAACGCCCGGTGCTGTCGACCGTGATCTCGATTTTCATCGTGATTTTCGGTCTGCTCGGAATCACTTCCCTGCCGGTCGAGCAATATCCGGACATAGCACCACCTACAATCCGCGTGTCCACAACATATACCGGTGCGAATGCGGAAAGTGTGCTTAACTCCGTGATCGCGCCTCTTGAGGAACAGATCAACGGAGCAGAGGGCATGGAATACATGATGTCGTCCGCTTCAAACAACGGATCGGCTGAAATATCTGTCTACTTCAAACAGGGTACGGATCCTGACATGGCAGCCGTCGACGTGCAGAACCGAGTAGCCAAAGCCGCGAGCTTCCTCCCCTCGGAGGTGAATCAGGTCGGTGTCATCACCCAGAAGAGACAGTCATCGATGCTCGTTGTTCTCAACATATTCAGCGAAGACGATCAGTACTCCGAAGAGTTCATCGAGAACTACATGGCCATCAACATCGTTCCTGTCATAAAACGAATCACCGGCGTCGGAGACGCCATGGTAATGGGTGCCGACTACTCAATGCGTATATGGCTGAAACCAGATGTAATGGCTCAGTACGGTCTGATGCCGACAGATGTCTCTGCGGCACTTGCCGAACAGAACATCGAGGCCGCTCCGGGTCAGTTCGGCGAAAGCGGAAACCAGAGCTTCCAGTATGTGATGCGCTATAAAGGCCGTCTCGCCGACGAGAAAGAGTTTGAAGACATTATCATCCGGGCTACAGCCGACGGCGAGATTCTCCGTCTGAAGGATGTGGCCGACGTGGAACTCGGACGTCTGACATACGGCTTCGAATCAACAACCAACGGACATATCGGCTGTTCGGCCATCATCTTCCAGGCTGCCGGTTCAAACGCGACCCAGGTTGTAAACGATATCCAGAAAGAGATAGAGCGCTTCCAGAAAGAGGCTCCGAAAGGAATACGCATAACAACCTCAATGAATGTCAACGACTTCCTTTATGCGTCGATCGACGAGGTGATCAAAACCCTTATCGAGGCATTCGTGCTTGTGTTCCTTGTAGTGTTCATATTCCTTCAGGACTTCCGTTCCACCATCATCCCGATGATCGCAATTCCGGTGGCTCTCGTCGGAACATTCTTCCTGCTGAATATCTTCGGATTCTCGATAAACCTCCTTACTCTCTCGGCTCTCGTACTCGCAATCGCCATCGTGGTGGACGACGCCATAGTGGTGGTCGAGGCGGTCCACGCCAAGCTTGACCAAGGCTACCAGTCGGCCCGCCGCGCTTCCATCGACGCCATGAACGAGATCTCAGGAGCTATCGTTTCGATCACACTCGTAATGATGCTCGTGTTCATCCCCGTGTCATTCATGGGCGGAACATCCGGCATTTTCTATCGCCAGTTCGGTCTGACCATGGCTATGGCAATCGGTCTTTCGGCGATCAACGCTCTGACCCTTTCCCCTGCCCTTTGCGCCATATTCCTCAAACCGCATAAAAGCGACGCAGGCCTTAAAGAGCGCATGGCTGACGCCTACTCGGCAGCAGGCGAGGCTGTAAAGCAAACTTACAAGAAACGTCTGCTTCCCTCGTTCCCTCCCATCGTTACCATGATCCTCATCATAGCAGCAGTGGTGTTCCTTGTGCTTGGATGGTATTCATTCGAGAACGTAACTCTCAGCGTGATCGCTGTGGCAACAGCAGTCCTGGCTCTTGTAGGCATGATTTCCAAGCGATTCCTCGATAGCTTCAACAACGTGTTCAACAAGCTTTTGGCTAACTATAAGAAATGGACTGAATTCTTCGTCAGCCATAAATGGATAAGCTTCGGATTTGTAGCGGCATCTATCGCCGTACTCGTTCTGCTGATGAACACCACGGCGACCTCGCTCGTGCCTGACGAAGACACAGGCACCATAATGGGCGTCGTAGACATGCCTCCCGCCACTGCAAAAGAAAAGACCAAACGGATAATGGATCAGGTAGACAGCATAGCCGCCACAATACCTGAGATCGAATTCCGCACAGCCATCACCGGTTACTCTTTTGTCGGAGGACAGGGCAACACCTACGGTTCATTCATCATCAAGCTCCGCCACTGGAGCCAGCGCACAGGAGACAACCAGACTGCCGACGCAGTTCTCGGAATGCTTTATCAGAAATGCGGTGCGATCAAAGATGCCCGAATCATGTTCTTCAAGCCTCCGATGATCAGCGGTTACTCCGTAACCAACGGCTTCGAGATCAAGCTTCAGGACAAAACAGGAGGAAGCATCGACAACTTCTTCAATATCTACCAGCGGTTTATCGGCGCACTGAATGCACGCCCTGAGATCTCGATGGCCTATTCTACCTTCAACCCGACTTTCCCCCAGTATCTTGTTGAGATAGACGTCGCCAAGGTGAAACAGGCGGGGCTGACCCAGAATGCCATCCTCACGGCTCTGCAAGGCTATTACGGAGGTATGTATATCTCCAACTTCAACCGCTTCGGAAAGCTTTACCGCGTGATGATGCAGGCCGACCCGGAAGCCCGCGTATCGCCCGAAACACTCAAACAGGTAAAAGTACGCAACGGAGCTACAATGGCTCCGATCGACAACTTCGTCAGCCTTAAACGCGTATACGGTCCTGACGTGATCAACCGATTCAATATGTTCACAAGCATCTCCGTAACCGGCTCTCCCGCTCCAGGAGTATCATCCGGTGATGCCATCGCGGCCATTGAAGAAGTGGCTGCGCAGACTCTGCCGGTTGGATTCGGCTACGAATACTCAGGCCTTACCCGTGAGGAAGCCTCTACCGGAAGCGGCAACACAGGCTACATATTCGGACTCGTGCTTCTGTTCGTCTACCTGCTTCTGTCTGCGCAATATGAAAGCTACATGCTTCCATGGGCCGTGATTCTCTCCGTGCCTTTCGGCCTCATGGGCACATTCATATTCGCTCGCTTCATGGGCATTGACAACAACATCTACCTCCAGATCGCGCTGATCATGCTTATAGGTCTATTGGCCAAAAACGCGATTCTTATCGTGGAATTTGCCCTTGAAAGACGAAAGACCGGCATGAGCATAGTCCAGGCTGCCATCCAGGGTGCCGAAGCACGTCTACGCCCGATTCTTATGACATCACTGGCCATGATCATCGGTCTGCTCCCGATGATGTTCGCTCACGGAGCAGGCGCAAACGGCAACCATGCACTCGGAACCGGAGCCATCGGCGGCATGTTGATAGGCATGATACTCCAGGTACTCGTCGTTCCTGCACTTTTTGTGGCTTTCCAGAAACTACAGGAGAAAATATCGCCTATCAAATGGGAAGACAAAGACAATTCCGGAATATCATCCGAACTTGAGCAATATGGTATCAAACACGAATAATCATCCCCAATGAACCGTATCGTAAAAACATCCATGGCAGCAGCCCTCATCCTTATGCTCGGCAGCTGCAACATATACAAGAAATATGAGATGCCTACGGCAGACAGCGCCATCGTGGCCGACTACGCCAAGGCATCGGCAGAGGTCGCAGACAGCACCTCGCTCCCATACCTCGGTTGGGAGCGGGTGTTCACCGACCCGCAGCTCCAGAGCCTGATCAGACTCGCCATTGAAAACAACAAGGATCTCGAAAACGCACGTCTCAATATAGAGATCGCCAGGGCACAGCTCAAAGGCGCCAAACTGAGCTATTTCCCCTCCGCCGCGCTCAACATCAATGGCGCCGGAGCAAGCTACGACCACTCGCAGATGAGCTGGACATACCAGATACCGCTGGCCTTGAACTGGGAAATAGACGCTTTCGGAAAGATCCTTAACCGCAAACGCGGAGCGCAGGTTGGAGTCGAACAAATGGAGGCATACAGACAGGCAGCCCAGTCCCAGATCGTATGTGGAGTTGCCAATGTGTATTACTCCCTCGTGCTTCTGAACCAGCAGCTCGACCTTACCAGACGTACAGCTGAAATATGGAAAGAGCAGGTTGAATCCATGGAACTGATGAAAGAGGCGGCCTATGTGGATGAAGCGGCAGTTGTCCAAAGCCGGGCAAACTACTTCAATCTGCTCTCCAGCATCCCGGATCTCGAACAACAGATACATCTGACACAGAACACTCTCTCGCTTCTGCTCAACACATACCCGCAGAAATGGGAAGTAACGTCGCAGCTGACATTCGACCTTCCGACAGACCTTACAAAAGGCATACCGGTGAGCTATCTTGCAGCCCGGCCCGATGTAAAAGCAGCCGAACGGGCTTTCGCAGTGGCTTATTACGCCACCAACTCCGCCAGAGCAAACTTTTACCCGAGCCTCAGCATTTCCTCCAACGGGGGATTCACTAATCTTCTCGGTTCGTTCATAACCAATCCCGGGAAATGGTTCGTGCAGCTGGCTGGATCGCTTGTAGCACCTCTTTTCTCAAGAGGCCAGAACATAGCCGCCCTTCAGGCTGCGAAAGCTCAGCAACAGCAGGCTCTCAATAATTTTGAATACTCCGTCCTCAATGCCTCTGCGGAAGTGAGCGACGCTCTTGTCAAACTTGAGAAAAACAGTCAGAAGCACGAATATATACTCCAGCAGATCGACCAGCTTGAGAAATCGGTTGAATACACGCAGGAGCTGCTGCAATACAAACGAGGCACAACCTACCTTGAAGTGCTGACAGCGCGCTCATCCCTGCTCCAGGCACAGCTATCAAGCCTCGCTTGCTGGCACTCAAGAGCCACCGCGCTTATTCAACTCTACCAGGCCGTAGGAGGCGGACGCTGACATAAGCCGTTCACATTCCACGCAGATACCAACCAGGACAGGAGGATTAAAGTCTTTCCAGGATAAAATCCTCCTGTCATCATTCAAAACAATTCCTTACAACACAACACCTAAAGCACATAACTATGACTCACATCAGCCCACTCGCTTTCGTAAACCCGGCTGCCAAGATCGGGAATGACGTAAGAATCGAAGCATTCGCTTTCATCGATGAAGACACAGTTATCGGAGATGGATGCCACATCCGCCCGCACGCAAGCATCCTGCCAGGAGCAAGAATAGGCAAAAACAACACAATCTACGAAGGTGCCATCATTGCTGCCGAACCACAGGACTTCAGATGGAAAGGCGAAAAGACAGAAGTCATAATCGGCGATGACAATAAAATCAGGGAACACGTGATCATCAACCGCGGTATACGTCCTGAATCAGCCACAAAAATCGGCAACGGCAACTTCATCATGGCCCAGACCCACATAGGCCACGACTCCGAGATAGGCAACCGATGCGTGATCGGCAACGCAGTCAAAATAGCAGGCGACTGCAAAATAGGCGACTGCACGATCCTGTCATCAAACGCACTCGTCCACGAACGGTGCGAGATAGGACAATGGGTTCTGATCAAAGGTGGATGCCGCGTCAACAGCCACGTTCCGCCATACACTGTCATGGCCCACAACCCGATAAGCTATTACAGTGTCAACGCATTTATACTGAGAAACCAGAAGATGCCGGAAGAGCGTATCGACGACATTGCCAAATGCTACCGACACATCTACCAATGCAACACGTCTCCGTTCAACGCCTTGAAACGGATAGAAGAAGACGTTCCGCAGAGCGAGGAACGCGACAACATTCTGTCGTTCATCCGCAATCACAACCTGAAGATAGCCGCTCTCAACTTCGACACTCTCGCCGATTGAGAAACATATCATCACAAAACGTCCCGCTTTATATGATTTTGACATTAAAGCGGGACGTTTTTATCAGAGTTAACTAAATATCCACCACAATACAGCGAAATTAACAAACTGAATATCAATTAAATTAAATTTTTCAGTCAAAAAAATCGCCGAAATATTTGGCCAGTTCGCGAAGAATTACTAATTTTGCATCGTCAAAAGAGACACGGCAAGCCCAAAGGCAAGCCGGGAATAGACAGAAACATTGCCTTGTGGTGTAATGGTAGCACTCCGGATTCTGGTTCCGTCTGTGAGGGTTCGAGTCCTTCCAAGGCAACAAAGCAAAATCGCAATCAACTTAATAACAGTTGGTTGCGATTTTGCTTTGTAATATTTGCACAACATTTGCACAACAGAATCCGAAAATTCCGTTCATATTTCATCATTAGTAATGGTGCGATAAAAACCTAACCACCACCAAACTTTAACTAACAATGTTCACTCCATGATTTCGTAGCGGGCGCCATCAAACGAGGTCAAAATCCAAACACCATGACAGGCAGAATGCACATATCCCCATCTAAAATCATGCACTGCCTTTTAGGCTTGTGCCCATTTTGCGCCAATTTATCTGATGGCAATAGATACGTAAAGTTAACAAAATTTTTTACCCTGTGTAATAAAAAAAGCATATTTCAGCGGAAAAGTTTACATTTGTAAAAATATCCACTTTTTGCTAACTTTGCATTAGGATAAATCTTTTCCGATAAGTAGCAACGAAAATCAATATGAATAACGAGATCTTATATATTCTGCTGCCAGATTTTGCAGAGCATGAGATGGTGTATCTTGCACAGGCAATAGCCTCTGATGAGTATGCCTTGAAGGAGAATCCCAAATATGTCAACAGGATTGTCGCCCCCACAATGGAGCCTGTAAAATCAATCGGAGGTTTCAGTCTGTTGCCGGATTATTCATTCGACACAATGCCTGCCGATTATAAGGCGATCGTGTTGATTGGCGGCTTCGGGTGGGGAAACTCCATTTCCGACAAGGTTGAGCCAATTGTGGCAAGAGCAATAGCGGAAGGTAAGATCGTCGGGGCTATATGCAATGCCGCTTCATTTATGGCAAAATGTGGATTCCTGAACGACATCAACCATACAGGCAACGGGATTGACCAACTGAAGCTGTGGGGTGGCGAAAGCTATACCAATGCAGAAAGTTACCAGCAGAGACAAGCTGTTGCAGACAAGAAAATTGTCACTGCCAACGGATCGGCTACGCTTGAATTTGCCAGAGAACTCCTGCTGTTGCTCGAAAACGACACGCCGGAGCGCATTGAGATGTATTATAAGTTTAACAAGCTGGGATTCTGCGAATTGTTCAAATAACTTATGCTGAGTAATCAAATTAAACGTAATGTCTGGCTAACGCTGTCAATTCTATCAGCCGGTTGTGTCATCGACCGGGCAATCAGACTGGCGGATGGGAGCGTGAAATGGTGGAGTCTCGCATTTGCAATCCTATACTTGGCCTGCAGCATCAAATTCTGTCTCCGTTATCATGGAATGCTGAAAAACAGGAAATCGTCTTGAAACGATTTTCTGTTGAAACAGAACAATTCGGATAGATCAGTTTCCGGATATGCTGTCTGATCCGACCGTTGACGGCAACGCCTTTTTCAGCTGACGGTTTCTTATGATTACAAAATTTTTCGTAAGTATATAGAGCGTATCATTCTCTCCCTCGGTAAGATACATGTCCGTTTCAGCAGGCATGTCCATATTCAGCCTCATGAGCCTGTCGCGGCATTCATCTTCTATACGCCTTATAGATGCGGAGTCAGAAGCGGTGCGCATGCTGTCGCAATATGAATTCAACAATCTGACTGACTCTCTGAACAGACGGCGTGCATCATCATGCCGTACATTTGAGGTGTCCGACACGCACGACGCCATTAAACTTATCACGATAGTCGCTATTACCCCTGCTATTTTCATTTTCCAGCTGTAAGTTTTGGTCTGAGATATTGTGCGGTGTACGATCGCTCGCAAGCGGCCACTTGCTCCGGAGTTCCCTCCGCCACTACAAAACCGCCGGCATCCCCTCCTTCGGGACCGATGTCGATTACATGATCCGCTGATTTTATCACATCCATGTTATGCTCGATTATGATCACTGTGTTTCCTTTATCGACAAGTTCATTCAAAGACTTGAGCAACGTGGATATGTCGTGGAAATGCAGCCCTGTTGTCGGCTCATCGAATATAAACACCGTATGTCCCTGTTTCTCCTGACTTAAGAAATAGGCAAGTTTGACCCTTTGGTTCTCACCTCCGGAAAGAGTCGATGACGATTGCCCGAGCTTTATGTATCCAAGTCCTACATCCACAAGCGGTTTCAGGCGCTTTATTATCCTTTTCTCCTGCGCCCCTCCGCTTTCTGAGAGAAACGATATCGCTTCCGAGACAGTCATCTCCAGCATATCATAGATGTTCCTACCTCTGAATTCCACATCGAGAATCTCCTTCTTGAACCTTTTTCCGCCACAAACCTCACATTCCACCCTTATGTCGGCCATGAACTGCATCGGAATGTTGATTGTCCCCTCTCCCTTGCACTCCTCACACCGACCTCCATCAGAATTGAACGAGAAAAATGTCGGGCTGAAACCCATCTGCTTGGAAAGCTGCTGATCGGCAAACAGTCTGCGGATCTCGTCGTATGCCTTCAGATATGTAGCCGGATTGCTTCGGGATGAGACTCCTATCGGATTCTGATCCACGAACTCCACCGCCTTCACACTCTCTATATCCCCGGAAAGATCCCTGTGTGTTCCGGGAGCCTCATCCGCCTCCCCGAGTTTACGCATCAAGGCTCTGTAAAACACTTCCCTGACAAGTGTGGATTTGCCTGATCCGCTTACACCTGAAACCACAGTCATGACACCGAGCGGAAATTTCACATCGATATTCTTGAGATTGTTGGCCATTGCTCCTTTTACTTCGATGAATTTTTTCCAACTCCTGCGCAAAGGATTGTAGGCAATCTCACGCTTACCGCATAGATAGTCAACCGTATAGGATCTGCTGTGCAAACCGCTGCCGCAGACTGCACTGTCCACTTTCCCCTGAAACACTATCTCTCCTCCGAGACGACCGGCGTCAGGACCTATGTCGACAATCTCGTCGGCTGCCTGCATTATCTCCTCGTCGTGTTCCACCACAACCACCGTATTGCCTATCTTCTGAAGCCTGCGCAAGACAGATATGAGACGCTGCGTGTCGCGTGAATGCAATCCGATCGAGGGTTCATCGAGTATGTAAAGTGAACCTACAAGAGACGAACCGAGGCTCGTGGCAAGGTTTATGCGCTGGCTCTCTCCGCCGGACAAAGTGGCCGACAGCCGATCCAACGTCAGATATGACAGCCCCACCTCTTCCAGAAATCCGAGACGGGAACGAAGTTCAGTCAGCAGTCTTTTCCCTATGATAGATTCGGTCTCGGACAGGCTCAGGTTCTTAAACCACCTGTTGAGTTCCCCGACCGGCATTCTGACCAATTCGGTTATGGTCTTTCCCCCGACCTTGACATAATCCACATCATGCCGCAGACGGCTTCCATGGCAATCCGGACACTCGGTCTTTCCCCGATAGCGTGCCTTTAGCACACGGTACTGTATTTTGTACTGGTTCTCGTCAACCCAGCGGAAGAAACCGTCTATCCCGTGCCATTTCCCTTTTCCATGCCACAGGAAATCGCGCTCATCCTCTGTCAGTTCTATATATGGGCGATGGATGGGGAATCCATATTCCGGAGCAAGATGGATAAGTTCCTTTTTCCACTCCCCCATTTTTTCTCCCCGCCAACATTGGACCGCGTCCTGATAAACCGACCGGCTTTTATCAGGAATTACAAGATCCTCACTGATACCAAGTACTTTACCAAATCCTTCACATGTCGGACATGCACCATACGGATTATTGAAGTTAAACATCAGATCCGACGGCTCTCTGAAGTCAATGCCATCGGCTGTGAATTTTTTGGAGAAGTGGTGTTCCTTTATCCCATCGGGAGTCCACGCTTTTATCAGACATTCCTGCCGGCCTTCATAATAAGCCGTCTCGACGGAATCCGTGAGCCTGCTGATCTCGTCTTTGCCTGTATCTACGCTAAGACGGTCAATCAATAGATTGTAGTATTCCGCGGATGCTGGCTTACCGCTATCGAGTATTTCCTGTATATCAATAAATTCTCCATCTCTTTCGAGCCTGGAGAAACCCTCCTTCATAAGTATCTCGAGATGCTGGTCGAATGTCCGGCCGTCAGGAACATATATAGCTGTCATTACCGCGATTCTTGTCCCTTCAGGATATGAACACACGGTTTCAACTATATCCGAGATCTCATGCCTCTTCACCAACTGACCGCTCACCGGAGCATACGTCCGTCCAAGCCTTGCATAGAGCATTCTCAAATAGTCGTAGACTTCAGTAGCAGTTCCCACCGTGCTTCGCGGATTGCGGGTGTTTACTTTTTGCTCAATGGCTATGGCCGGAGGCAACCCCTTTATATAATCGCATTCAGGTTTTGACATTCTGCCGAGAAACTGTCTCGCGTATGACGACAGGCTCTCGACATATCTGCGTTGCCCTTCAGCATACAATGTATCGAAAGCCAGAGACGATTTTCCCGAGCCACTGACACCAGTCACAACAGTGAATTTATTCAGAGGAAACTCGATGTCTACATTCTTAAGGTTATTGACACGGGCACCTTTTATGCTTATATTTTTATTATCCAATTTATTTTCTGAATTATTTTTACAGAATCGCCGCAAACGTCAGTCCGGATTCTCAAAAACATGCGCATCCTCATCAGGACAGGGTTTCTCGAATCCTTTGAAAAAGCGCCTGAGCATTTCCTCTTCCACCGGGATGTCATCTTCTGACTGTCCGGTCCGTTTTGACAGCCTCGCAAGGCTGTCTTCAAACGGGGCATGGACATACACAAGCATCGGATTCACCCCGACGGCCAATGACGCATCCCGAAAGAGATCCCGTTTTGATTTTTTACATAAGCATCCGTCGATCACCACCCGTTTCCCTTCCTTGAGAAGCATCTTCAGTCTTTCTGCAAGTTCTTTTTCAGCTTTGGCGGTAAGCTCCCTCTGCCTCTCCGCAGAACAAGACATAAACGTTTCGCCATACATTTGCCTCACACATGCATCCATCGACAGACGATGGTATCCTCTATGTTCAAGCATTTTGGCTAAAGTGGTCTTGCCGCTTCCGCTTATTCCGCACAAGACAACAGACTGACGTGTGATTGATTCTGCAAGTTTTTCCATGCGTACCAATCCATCTGACTTCAGACCGAACGATTCATCCATTTGTTTAAAACGCTTTCCAAAGCATGGTTATTGTTTTCACGCGCTCGCCTACTCTTCAAGGTCATAGAGAAGCTTGTCGGTAAGCAGTAGTATAACCTGTCTGGATATACCGTGATTCTCAAGAAAATGCATATCCTGATCGAGTGCTTTCTTCAGTCCGGCTGCTCCGCCTGCACGCACACCCTCCTTGAAATATCCTGCGGACTCCTTGATCTTGTTTTCAAGCAGACTCAGTTTTCCGATATTGAAATAATCATCAGCCACAGGATCGGTCAACAATAAACGGGCATAGATCCCCCGGCTCTTCTCAAAATCTCCGGTCATCATCTCACATCTGGCCGCGAGGCGGTCGGCCTGGCGATTATCCGGATATAGATAATTCAGTTTATAGAGGATTCCAAGTGCTTTCTTATAATCGGAATTATATATACATGCTTTCGCAGCAAGCATCATCAGCTTCTCATTCTCGGGATCCTGCCCGAGAAGCGACATATAGATCTCCTCCGCTTTCGCATAATCGGCAGCCGGACCAGACAGATAGCAATGAGCCAGACGCTTACGCAGCCAGACGCTTTTCGGGTCAATCAATAAAGCCCGTGTATAGGACTCGACAGCCATGTCCTGATTTCCCAAATGCTCATGGCAATAGCCAATCTGCTCAAGGAGCAATTTCTCGGTATCGGCGGCGGCGGCAGACAGGAGCGCCAGCGCCGCGCTGAATATCTTCCTTGAGAAATAGAATTCTCCTGCCAGACGTGCGGCATCTTTACTTTCAATGGCTTTCCACAACGCACCAAGCTCAGTAAAAACAATGGCATTCTCAAAGCAGTCCAGATCCTTGCCGTTGTCCTTGAAAAGTTTTTCATATCTATACAACCCTCGTATAAATCTACGCGCATGGACCACTACATCAGCATCAGCCGATGTCGGCACAGATCCCTCCTGAGCCATACGGAGTTGGTCAAATTGCTGGGATAAAGAGGCCGTCATCATATTCAATCGGCTCTCAGGCATTCTGTCGAGCGACAACGCAAATGAATACTTATCCGAATCACACATCACCATGTCGGTCGCGAATATCGAATCAAAGACAGGAGTCTGAAGCCTGCGGAAAGCTCCGAGAGCGCTGTGATTGCTGTCGAACGCGAGAAACCAGTTGGCAGCCCGCCTGAAAAACGGGAAACTCTTCAGATTGGAAAAAGCGGCCATCATCAGATCAGCCCCCTCACTCTGCATCTCGCTGAGTTCCTCCAGTTTTTCCCGGAGTCCGGATTGCTCCATCAGTCCGGCCCACTCGGGGTTATCCTCAATCGCGCCCACATCGGAATCAGCCGACGCATCCCGCATACGCTTTACAATATCTGGGCCGAGTTTCATCAGCTTAGGAATGACTTCTTCGTTCATCTTTCGCCTGACCGTATCCGTATCTATGGTCCGTATCAACTCGGAGGCAACCTTCCGCAAATCGGCGGCCATACGGTCATTGTCTTTCCAAAGTTCAATCCGCAACTTGATGTTTCCGAATGCCGCGGCTTCAAGCGGATGACGGCTGAAAGTCAAGATAATGCCAGTCAATGCAATAGCTCTCATCTCTTCTCCCGCATCCTCACTTTCCGCTATATCCGCCATGAAATCAAGCTTCATGTCGTCATAGAATCTCATGATCGACATAACAGTGGCGGAAAGCAGATGGCGCTTCAGGTGAACCGGACTTTCCGGATCAGACATGACTTCTCCCATAAACTTACGGTCCTCACCCGACAACCGGTATGAGACGTTTACTTTGTCAAAAATATCTGCCAAAAGATTGTCTGCTTGCGTCTGCATACGCTCGGAGTCATCATTACGGACTCCCAGAGAGTAAAGGTCGCGCAAAGGTTCAGCCACTGCCATATATTTTTCCACCATCTCTTTCAGAGATCTTCCATTCATCAACGAGAGTCTCAGCGTGGCAAACCAGTCGAGCGTGGAATCAGCCATATTTGCCTCTACGAAAATTCTGTCGTTCACACGTCTCAGGCTGTAACGCAAAGACTGCAGCTGATCCTCTCGCGATGGATCGGCATAGCCCTCGGCCAGATAGTGCAGCAAATACCTGTAGGTAGATTCAGCGGCGCTGATCTCCGCTTTAACTTCACTTGAACACTCGGCCGAAATTTCCTTCAACTTCTTGAATACACGTCGCAAAGACCGGCGTGCAATCAATTGGTCTGTTTCAGAATGGTCGCGGGATGTATATTTCATTGTTCTGGAATTTCTAATCACTGGAGAGAAAGTATAAAATATGACGATGATACAACAAATAACGTGCCAAATTTAGCTTCTCTTTTAAGCTTTTTTATTAATTTTGCACCTGAGTATGCGTCAATTCAGGTCAGACTCATAACCTGAGTCTGACTATCAAGCGCATACAATTGTTACAAGACATAAATCAAATTATTACAGAAACTATGCAAATCCAACGTTGGCAATCTGTAATGCTTCTCATAGCAGCAGCAGTAATGGCATGCTTCACATTCTGTACAGTATGCCAGATCGCAACTCCCACCGAGACTTTGTCATTATCCTCACTCGGCTACCATTACGAAGGCATCCCTACGGATGGCGCTCCTTCAGGATGGTTCCAGCACACTTGGTATTTCTTCATCCTCTCGCTCCTTTGCATAGCTTTTCCGCTGACAGCAATATTCCTCTATAAGAATCTCAGACTTCAGAAGCGGGTAACTGCGGTTTCGATCCTTTTCGCCATGGCGGATTTCTGCGTGGCCGTAATCCTCGGCTCGAATGTGATTGAAAACGGAGAAGCCTCATTCAATTATTCAGTAATGTCAGCCCCGGTCATTGCCGCGATAGCCCTTTGGCTCGCATGGTGCTACATCAGCAGAGATCAGAAATTGCTGGCTTCAGTCGACCGCATACGATGATGCGGTCAATTAAAGAATCTTTTTAACGAACCATAAACGCCGTCATAACAGCAATGGCTAAAGAACTTAAAAACTTCACCAAACGATCAGACAACTACTCCCAATGGTATAATGAACTTGTAATCAAAGCTGATCTTGCCGAGCAGTCGGCAGTCAGAGGATGCATGGTGATAAAGCCATACGGATATGCCATCTGGGAAAAAATGCAACGTCAGCTTGACGATATGTTTAAGGCCACCGGCCATCAGAACGCTTATTTCCCTCTTCTGATCCCGAAATCATTTCTCAGCAGAGAGGCCGACCATGTGGAAGGTTTCGCTAAAGAATGCGCCGTAGTAACCCACTACAGGCTGAAAAATGATCCGGAAGGCAACGGCGTTGTGGTCGATCCCGCCGCAAGACTGGAGGAGGAACTTATCATCCGCCCCACATCTGAGACGATCATCTGGAACACATACAAGAACTGGATCCACTCATACAGGGATCTCCCTATTCTTGTAAACCAGTGGGCAAATGTATTCAGATGGGAAATGCGCACAAGAATGTTCCTGCGCACAGCTGAATTTCTCTGGCAGGAAGGACATACCGCACACGCCACGCGGGAAGAGGCAGAGACCGAGGCACGCAAAATGTTGAATGTCTATGCCACATTTGCCCAGGATTACATGGCTGTGCCAGTGTTGCAGGGTGTGAAATCAGCCAATGAGCGCTTCGCCGGAGCAATCGACACATTCACGATTGAAGCCATGATGCAGGATGGCAAAGCCCTTCAGTCGGGCACATCCCATTTCCTCGGTCAGAACTTCGCGAAAGCATTCGACGTTACGTTCATGAACAAAGAGAATAAACCGGAATACGTCTGGGCTACATCATGGGGCGTCTCCACACGCCTTATGGGAGCGTTGATTATGACACATAGCGATGACAACGGGCTGGTGCTTCCTCCGAAATTGGCTCCGATTCAGGTAGTGATTGTCCCGATCTATAAAGACAACGACCAGCTTCAGGCAATCTCACAGCGCGTCGAACCGCTTCTCGAAGAATTGCGCAGACGCGGCATAAGTGTCCGATATGATGACGCAGACAACAGACGTCCCGGATTCAAGTTTGCCGACTATGAGGTCAAGGGTGTTCCCGTCAGACTCGCGATCGGCGCAAGGGATCTTGAAAACGGCACCGTAGAGATAATGCGTCGCGACACGCTTGAAAAGGAAACTGTCGGATTCAGCGGAATCGAGGATGAAATAGAACGCCTGCTCTCAGACATACAGAGCAACCTTTTCAAGAAAGCCCTCTCATTCAGAGAAAAAATGACTTATACGGTAGACTCCTACGAAGAATTCAAGGAAAAAATCGAAGAAGGAGGTTTCATTCTCGCCCATTGGGACGGAACTCCGGAAACAGAAGAAAAAATCAAGGAGGAAACCAAAGCCACAATCCGTTGCATACCCTTTGACGGAGACACCACACCCGGAAAATGCATGGTTACAGGCAAGCCATCGGCACAACGGGTAGTTTTCGCCCGTTCATACTGAACGCATCTTAAATGATAAAGGATATATAAGTTTAGCTTCCGGCATTGTAATGACACAACCGGAAGCTAAACACTACTAAAAAACATCAATCACCACCATAGATTCTTCCCTAACCAAATGACATCAAAATATCTCATAGCAATCACCTCCGCTCTCATGTCCGCACAGGCAATACACGCCGCAAATCTCTCTCCGGAAGATTACTGCGATCCGGCGGTCGTCGCACCGGCATCGATCCGGGACATGCGCCCGTTATCCGACGGCGTGTCATACGCGGCCATATCCACCGATAAATCCGCCATTGAGATTTTCAGCTACAAAAGCGGGAAGAAAACAGGAGAATTGTTCTCCTTATCCTCAGTCAAGGGCGACGTGAAGATTGAATCGTTCGACGGATATTCGATCTCCTCGAACGAAAAGAAAATCCTGCTTTGGAACAACGTGAAGAAAATTTACCGCCACAGCTTCACAGCCGAATATTATGTATATGACGTGATGCGCTCCACCCTCAAGCGTGTTTCCGACAAGGGTGCCCAGCGGGGAGCGGTGCTTTCCCACGACGGCAGGATGGTAGCATATACCCGGGACAATAACATCTTCATCTCCAACCTCGACTACGGGACAGACAACCAGATCACTGACGACGGAAAAATCAATTCAATCGTATACGGCACCCCCGACTGGGGCTACGAAGAGGAATTTGGCGTAACAAATACCATGAGATGGAGTCCTGATGACAACCGTCTGGTATTTGTCCGATTCGATGAGTCGAAAGTTCCGACATACTCATTTGACAACTATCGGAGCTATTGCGACGAGAATCCCGAGGAAGATCTTTACCCGGCACAATACCGCTACAAATATCCTCTTGCCGGTTATCCTAATTCGATTGTATCCCTGCATTCGTATGATCTTAACAACAGGGTTACCAAAAAGATGGATCTTCCGCTCAAAGAAACCGACTATATTCCATCCGTGGAATTTGCTTCTGACAGAGTCATGGCGATGGTTCTCAACCGGGATCAGAACGAGCTTACACTCTATGATGTGAATCCGGCCTCTACCGTGGCCAAAGCTATTCTCACCGAACGGTCAGAGGCTTGGCTCTCACCGGATGCATACCAGATGGTAAGCTACGAAAACGACTATTTTGTAATCGGAAGCGAGCGTTCAGGCTACAGACATCTTTACAAATATTCATACACAGGAGACCCTCTCGGAGCCTTGACAAAAGGAGACTTCAACATAACTGCTTTCTACGGCATCGACAGCCGTCAGACTGCATACGTGCAATGCACAAGTCTCGGCGCAGTCTGCCGCAATGTAGCCAAGGTGGAACGCAATGGCAAATTCACCCTGCTGCACGATCAGACCGGTTTTGAATCCGCGTCGTTCAGCACGGATTTCTCATATTACGTCCGCACATACAGCAACGCCACCACTCCTCCTCAATATACACTTTGGAACACAAAAGGTTCCAAAATCTCAGATCTTGAGCTGAACGGGCAATACGCTGCCAAATATGCATCTGCTCCAAAAAAAGAATTGCTGAAAGTGAAGAACGACGAGGGTGAGGAAATGAACGCTTATATCATAAAGCCCGCGGACTTCGACCCTTCAAAAAAATATCCGCTCCTTACTTACCAGTACAACGGACCGGATTCGCAGCAGGTACTCGACAAATGGAGCATGGAGGGTGTATATTATCTTGCCTCCCAAGGCTACATCATCGCCTGCGTAGACGGCAGGGGAACAGGCAACAGATCTCGCCAATGGGCCTATTCCGTCTATAAACACCTCGGACGCTACGAGACCCAGGACCAACTGGCCGGTGCCCGCTATTTCGCATCGCTACCATACATCGACAGCGCCAGAACCGGATGCTTCGGCTGGAGCTATGGAGGCTACATGACCCTTATGGAGCTTACGGCTGAAAATTCCCCATTCAAGGTGGGAATATCAATGGCTCCGGTTACCGACTGGCGGTTGTATGACTCAATCTACACGGAACGCTTCATGCTGACCCCACAGCAGAACGAGGCTGGCTACAACGAGGCTTCCGCTCTCGCACGCACGAAAAACCTCAAATCCAAACTGCTCATAATGTCCGGCACAAGCGATGACAACGTACACTTCTACAACACACTTAAATACACGTCAAAGCTGAACTCCGAGGGAACACTGTTCGACATGATGGCATATACCGGATTCGAGCATTCACTGCCTATGTGCAACGCACGAACCATGCTCTTCAGAAAAATATCCCAGTTCCTCTCGCAGAATCTCTGATTAAAAAGCATATATCGGTAAGATGAAGTCATTGAAGAAGATAAGCACCGTGCAGCTCTACATGATGTGGAAAAACCTTTCCATGTCATTGCTGCTGCTCATCGTCATGATGACTCTATCGAAACTGCTTCCTCCCATCTGCTCTCCTCTGGCGTCGCTTGCATGTGCGGCTTACCTATACACGACACTCTACGGAATACGCAAGAACACAGGGAATACATGCGCTCTTCTTCCCTACTCGATTTTCGTGTGCCTTATCTCCTACTCGTTCATAACGATCATAATGAATCTTATGGCTTTGTGGCATCTGATTCCATTATCGGGAGAGTTCGTTTTCTTCACAGACCCGTTTATTCCTTCGCTGCTACTGAATCCGATATGCTTCTTTTGCATTACAATTCTTTATATGCGCCGCAAGAAGCTGAGGATTTGTGTCGAGTGCAGAATCGGCGGATCAGCGTCTACGGATCAGGGACGGCTCGGCAATATATTCACCCACGAGTCATATCTTCAGCTGCGCAATCTGATGCTTATGTTCGGACTGCTGTCTACGGCTATATGGCTATATTATCTTTTATTCTACATAAAGATCAACGCCAACGCCCGGGACTGGTATGTCTTCACTTGGCTCAACGTGATCACTTTCATTCTTGATGAGTTCTATTTCATGTTCAGATACTACAATCTGTACCTTGATCTTAAAGAGAACAACGAGATCATAAGCGAGGAGGAAATCGCCGACATGGGAGCGCAGACTTACGTGAGGTATTATGTAGTCTGTGGCAACAACGTCTACGTCGATCCCCATGCTGTAGAAGATGAACTATCTGGCAACGAGGTTATTGACACTCCTTTCCAGACACGCCGATCCGTCAACGGCATGACTATGCCGGAAGTGAAGCGGATCATCGGACAGATGACTGGTGTGAACGACGGAGAATTAAAGTTTTTCTTCGGACGTAGAAACCCCGTTTTGCGAAACTCAAGTCTGCTCAGATATTTCTACTTTATCGAGCCTGAGCCGGACGGATCGCTGCCAAAACTGCGCACCGACGGAGAATGGATGGACTATGATGTCATACAGCACATCTACGCCACCAATCACAAACGACTTGCATCGCTTTCCGTATCCGACACCACCCGCCTTGCCACAATCATCCTGACAGAGAAGATATTCAACGAGGAGGGATTCAGGAAAAGCAGGCTGAAAAGCTACAATCCCAGATTCACGCTGGTCGATGTCAGGAATTCCAATCTCGATTTTCAGGATGACAAATGGATCCGGGTGTCGATGTTCAATTCAGACACACCGTTTTTCAGAATCAAACGGTGGTGGAGAAAGCTCACAGGACGGATGAATAACAAGCATAAGGAGAACCAATGGCTATAGAGATGATAGCCATTGTAGGGCCTACTGCATCGGGAAAGACACGCCATGCCGTGGAACTTGCCCGGACTATGGGCACTGAGATTATCAGTGCCGACAGCCGTCAAGTGTATCGCGGCATGACCATAGGCACCGGAAAAGATCTCGATGAATACGGAGAGATTCCATATCACCTCATCGATATATGCGACGCCGGAGAGAAATACAACCTTCACCGGTATATTAAGGATTTCAGGAAAGCGTTTGCCGATATAAGCCGTAAAGGAAAGATCCCGTTGCTTTGCGGAGGTTCGGGAATGTATGTCGAGGCTGCGATCTCTGGAATATCACTGCCGGACGTCCCGGCCAATCCGGATCTGCGGAAAGACCTGTCAGGGAAATCACTTCGTGAACTGACTGAGATCCTGTCCTCGATGAAACGGCTCCACAACATCACCGATGTCGATACAGAAAAGAGAGCCATCAGGGCAATAGAGATCTGCCAATACTACGCAACCCATCCCGAGGAAGCCCGACTTGCAGACAAATCAAAGGCAACGCCGGTCAACACCCGCATAATAGGAATCGAGATCCCCCGGGAATTACGGCGGCAGCGAATATCAATGCGACTGCACGAGCGCCTCAGCAATGGTATGCTTCACGAAGTGGAGACACTTCTCAACAAAGGTCTAAAACCCGAGGATCTAATATATTACGGATTGGAGTACAAGTTCATGACACTCCATTTAATCGGAGAAATCGGATATGACGAGATGGTGAAATCCCTCGAAACCGCAATTCATCAGTTTGCAAAACGGCAGATGACATGGTTCCGGGGAATGGAAAGGCGCGGATACAAAATCGAATGGCACCCTTTCGACAAACCAATAGATTTGTCAGATACAATATGAGCAGACACACGTACCGACATAATATCCTGCCAAACCGAAAAAAGATATACATAATGGCTGCAGTCATCATGATTGCCGCCATATCGGCGTTTCCGTTTGCCCAACCGTCAAAACAATACCATGATCTTGTAAACACCGATACCCGGCAACTGATCGTGAAAGGAGAGAAATGGCTTCAGAAAGAAAACTTCGCCGACTCTGCCCTCGTGTATTTCTCACTTGCAGCCTCGCGATATTCGCCGGAACTTTCCAAGAGCGACAAGGAACTGACAGTCAAAGCCGCCATTGGTAAATGGCTCGTTTACTTCTCCTATCTTTTCGACTATCCTAAGGCTTACGAATCACTTCAGCAGGCATCGGAAATATGTGAAAAGGAAAACATCGACAAATCCGATGTGGACATATCGATGGGAGGTATGCTTCAGGTCATGGCCGATCAGGGTGCCTCTCCCGAACTATACCGTCAGTCCGTGATATTCTATTCCAGAGGATATATGGAGGCTGTCGCGGCAGGCAGAATTGACGCAGCAGACAGAGCTTTTGTAAACTTACTGACTGTCAGCCATCTCACGCAGGACTTCGACTCAGTGCGCTCTTTATGGAAAATAATGTCTCGGCTTCCGTGCAAAAAAGATAACCACCGCAGGAAATTCGCCATATCAATGTATAAGGCCATTACGTCCCATGAAGATGCTTTTCTCTCCGTAGGGATAATCGACTCCGCGCTTAAGATCCTTCCTCAGAAAGCGGAATACCGACGTCTTGCATACATCGGGCGCAACATAAAGGCTGACATCCTCAACCGGGCCGACATGCTCGACAGCGCCGCCGTGGCTGCCGTCGAGGCACGTGATTTCGCCAGATCCCACTCGATCAAAGACGGCGAGATGGAGGCCACGAAACTACTGTATGAGATACTCGAACGAAAAGGAGATGCCGAAGAAAGCCTCGAGGCGCATGACGAATATCTTCGGCTCAAAGAGATCCTGTTGGGAAGCAAACAGATACAGAAACTCGACGAACTGCGGTTTCTTGCTGACATACGCAAAGCCGACGAGGAACTGGCTCTTATGAAAGAGAGACACCATCGTCAGGGAATCCTGATAATCCTGCTTTGTCTGCTGATCGTCGCTGTAGGAGCAGCTTTATGGGTATACTTTTCAAAAAACGCAAAACTTAAAGATGCCTACGACTCCCTCTACAGACAGATGCAGGCCAAAGTCAGCGCGGAAAACAAAATCACAGCCCAGCCATCATTCAAAGTGCAGGGAGAGGAACGCGAGCGCATCATAAACAACGTCAACGAAATCACCTCGACCTCAGACGCCATATATACCCCCGATTTCACAGTAGCCCGCATGGCCGAACTCGCCGGCTGCAACGCCAAATATCTCTCACAGATAATCAATGACACATACGGCTGCAACTTCAATAACTTCATTAACGAATTCCGCATCAAGGAAGCAGCACGCCGCATGCTCGACGGAGGCGAATACGCTATGTATACGATAGAGGCAATAGCCAATAGTGTAGGATTCCGTTCACGAAGCACTTTTGTCGGGGCTTTCAAGCAATTCACCGGATTGACCCCATCTGAATTCAAGAAACGTGCGCAATCAGGCAACAACATTTAGCGCTTGTACGGTTTTCCGAATATCGCACACGTATGATACCTGATTATTTGTCAGTTACTTTTGGATTATATAAATTTGCCGTAGAAAACTTCACCAACACATAATAAAAATGAAAAGATTTTTACTCATGGCTTCAGCAGCCGCTGCCTTTATCGCAGGCAATGCCGCCTCTCCATTCCCGGAGGGATTCGAGTCCGGCACTCTCGAAGGTTCCGGCTGGACAGCGACCAACGCCGACGAAGCCAAATTCAGCTGGACTGTGACAAAATATGCCGACGAGGCAGCACAGTTCCCGAAAAATATTCCAGTCCCTGAAAATGGCGGGATCTACTGCCTGAAATCCGCAACAGGTGGCCATGGATTTAACATCACCGGCAAAATCGCCCCCGACAACAGGATAGTATCGCCTGTGTTCGCAATCGAAGACGGCAGCACATGGCTCTCGTTCATGTTGTCAAACAACATGGCCTGCAACATCACCCCGCTCGTATCAGGAGACGACACTCTGAAATCCAGGTTCGAGATATACGTTTCCCCCACCGGATCAACCGACACGGAAGCTTTTACAGACACAATCTATTCCTCCATCCCGATGGGACTGAACAAGTGGCAGTCGGTCAATATTGATCTGTCCAAGTATAAAGGGAAACAGATCCGGCTGGCTATCCGCAACTATCAGCAGGCTCCTATCAAAAACTTTGTAGCCAATACCCTTTACATCGACAACCTACACCTTGTCGGTTCGGCTGTTTCCGATATTGCGGTAATATCCACAGACGGATTCATCAGCGGCACCATAAAGGAACAGAAACCCACTGTTACATTCGTGAACTACGGTGCGCCAGCTTCCATGATAACCTTGCGTGCCCAGGCATCTACGACCAACGCCACCGGAGAAATAGTGGAGGAAGTACTCAACCGCACAGTCAACACTGGCGACACAATCGTACACACATTCCAGTCCCCATGTATCCTTCCGGCTGCCGGAGACAACACAATAACCATCTCTGCGGAATCAGAGGGCGAACTTAACACAGTCAACAACACACTCCAAGCAGGCGTCTATCTCTATCCTGCTGCTCCTCTCCCCTTCACATTAGCCTCCGGAGAGGCCGCATCGCTCCAGATGATAAGCACGGCTTCAGGCACTATACGCCAACCCGACGGATGGATGTATTTCCAGAACTTTGAATCATGGATCTACACAAACTATCAGAAAACCGCATTCCTTTATCCCGCACAGTCATTCCCTTTGACCGAGGGGATAATCAAGGTCAGCTTCGATGGCAATCTTACCACAGGCGATGCAAAGTTCCAGGTGTATCTTTCCGACAGAGACTCCGAGTTCACTGAACTGGCCGGAGAAACTGCAATCAAGACAGGCGACAACAGCGGATATCTGTTTATCAATGTCAAGGAACCTGCCGAGAAACTGTTGGCTATAAAGATCGCCGGCGCAGACCAGAACTCACAGTTCAGGCTTACTTCATTGCAGATCGAAAAAACCGATCAAGTACCTGACGTAGCCGTAAAACGCATCTATCCCATAGATCCTGTGGTAGCCGGTGATGCCCGAAAAATTTCAGTGGATGTTACCAACGAGGGTGCAGCTGCCGCGACCGAAGTAGCTGTAACGCTCAAGGATGACAACGGTCATGAACTTTCCGGCACCATACCATCGATCGACGCGGGTGCGACAGCAACAATCGAGTTCCCGACTGAATTGACATTCAAGGCTGGAACCCACAAGCTTACGGCAAACGCCAATGCCACAGGCGACTTCAACATCTTCAACAATCTGCTCACAGCCCAGATCGTAGCCTATGATCCCAAGTCCACTCCGTGGAGAGACAGCTTCGAAGATGATAATGAGAATGCCTTATGGACAATCATCAACGAAAACAACGACAATTCAAAGTGGATAGTCAACAACCAATATCAGTTTGACGGCGAACATCTGCTTGCCCTGCCTGTTACATTTGCCAGCAACCATGACGACTGGGCAATCACTCCGGCAATCACTCTCCCGGCCGGTTACAAAGGACGCCTTTCGTTCTACTACGGTTCAGGAGGCAATGCCGGCACAGCCCATGTGAAGGCATATCTCACAAAATCCACAGATCCATCAGACATCAAGGAAAACGGCAGACTGCTTATTGACAAAGCTGCGGGATCAGTCTCAGTGGACTATGCATCCGTTCTGGTAGACATTACCGAGGCTGGAAGATATCACATCGCGTTCCTTGCCGACGAAGGAAAACAAAGTCTTCTCATCGATGATGTCAGACTCGACCAGACTGAGGAAATAGCAGTAACAGGCGCAGCATTGTCTACCGAACTTAAAGCCGCCTACGATCTTGAGTCATCCTCTGTTACCATCAAAGGCCACAATTTCGGCCGTAACGCGATGAACGGATGCAAGGTGGGATATGCAGCCTATATCTCGACCAACGGCAAGAACGAACAAGTAGCTTACGTGGAAGAAAACGCTTCGCTGACCGCAGCACCGGGAGCCGATTTTGAATACACATTCAACAAAAAACTTGACTTCACCCGCGAAGGAATCTACACTATTGCCGTAGCAGTTATCGCAGAGAACGATGCGGACTCCAAAAACAACTCATTCCAGACACTCGGTCCGGAAAAACTGCCCACAATGCAGATACCTGCCCTCTGGGATATGGAATTCAGCGATCATCTGCACGGTTACATTTTCGACAAACCGGGTCAGAAATGGGGCATAGCCGGCATCAACCCCTATGCAGGAATATATTCGCTCTCACACGGCGGACGATGCTATAACCAGTCCGAGGGCGATCTGGTAGTGCTTAACCGCGTGTGTATCCCGGCAGGAACTTACCAATTCAGCTTCTTCTGGCGCACTACTCAGGGACAGACCGACGAGAAATATCAGCAGACATTCGATTTCCTCCTCGGATCATCACCCGACATCAAGGATCTTGACAAGACCATCTTCAGTGTTGTCAACGGAACAGCCCATGAAAAGAAAGCCCGCAAGGAGATGACTGAGTTCACCGTCGACAAAGATGGTTACTATTTCCTCGGAATTCATCTCAAGAAAGCCGGTACAGAAGGCAATCTTGCCATCGACAATGTGAAGATTGAAAAACCTGAAGCACTGGCTACAATCGACGCCAACAACAAGATCTACGAAGCCGACTTCGCAAACCGTGAATCAGAATGGCAACACTACCATCCTCTCAGAATGCAGGCACAGCAGTGGAATCTCCAATCGGACGATAAAGGATCATATCTCGAAGCACTTGAATTCCAGGCCAACGAGATAGACTACACCACAAGCTGGCTTCAGGCTCCTGCCCTGCTCCTTAAGGCTGGCAATATCTACAAGATCACTCTCGACACTGAGCTGCTTCCGCTCGACGAAACCACTCCTCTCAAGGATGGGGCATCGATAGCTGTATATGATGCGGCCTGCGATCTCCCGTCGGAGTTCAAAGAGATAGGACGTTGCAAAACAGGCGCCCAGAAGACTGAAATCGACGTGATCCCTGAGACTGACGGACTGCACTATTTCTCCATTCTGCCCGACTGCGGAAGCTCCGCAACCGTACGCCTCCGTGGCTTCAAGGCGGAATACAGAGGTAATGTAGCGGCAAATATGATAGACGCGGATTCCAAGTGGGACATCGACGGCAACATACTGACTGTATCAGACGGTGTGAGAGTCTACACTACGGACGGACACCTTGTCAATGCCGACAGCAACCGCAGAATAGAATTGCTTCCTTCTACGGTATACATTCTAATCGATGCCAGCGGATCCCATAAGATCATGGCTAAATAATACTTAAAATAATCAACTGCAACCCCGGAAGGGCGTGCCGATGCTGAAATCGGCGCGCCTTTCATATATTTGTTTCCATCGAACTAAGCCGACTTTAATCTATTATTACTGTCCGCTAAACCATAAAGACTCTTGCTCAACCCCTCTTGCCCAACCTCCTGAAATATAGAAGTCGGGCTTTTTTCCTGACTTCGTCACTTAAAAATTAATGATTTTATAATTGTTTGGTGCTTA